>PLRS01000112.1 GCA_003164035.1 Bryobacterales bacterium
AGGGTAACGTCCCGTCTGTCCCCGGGATTCCGTCCGATCAACGTCGGTGTGCTGTTCACCACCTGGTACAGATATATGAAGTTGGGGAAGTAATATAGAAAGTAACATGGAGCGTTGTACGCGCTACCGTATGGAGCTAGCTGTCCCGAGATAGAATTAAGAAAAGTGTACCCATTGCCGTCGCTGATTTCGTAATGCAGCATTTGGCTTGAGGCGGCCGTCGGGACCGGCGACGGGTCCATGGAAACCGCCGGTCCATTCGGTGTCAGCAAGGAGAACGCGGGCCACGTTGCCAGCGTGCCAAGGTAGCTACTGTTCACAGGATTGCCAGCGCTGTTGTCAAAAACAACTGCTTCGATCCCCTGCGTGCCCAGGGCCGAGGGCTGCAGTGTCAACTTCAGGTTCAGCGTCATGCTTGCAACGCTGCTTGAGGGGTTAATCACCACGCTGCTGTTGCCGGCATCAATGCCGCAATGAGCGCCGCTAAAAACGCCCGGAGTCCCCAGCGTGAGGGGATACGGGGAGTCCATGTCGATGAAATAAAACTGGTTGGACTGCGGATAGTAGATCATCTGACAGGAATAGTAGCCATAGTTGATCGTATTGTTGATCAGAATCGAAATGCTGCCTATGTATGCCGGCCCGTTCGGATCGCCCACCGCGATGGCCAGGGTCTGCGTCGCCTGGTTCGGGAGATTGCCGTTAGTCAGGGTATTGGTCAAAGCGGCCGATGGTGGGTTGGGCGACATGGCTGCCTGCGTTATCGTGATGGTCGCCGAGAGTCCCTGGGATGCAACTGTGATGGTGCCGGTGCGCGGAGTCCAGGCGACTGGGTTCAGCGCTACCTGGTACTGTAGCGTGCCGCTCCCGGTGCCGCTTGCCGAACTGAAGGTTATCCAGCCAGCGTTGGTGGTGGCGGTCCAAGTCGCGTTGCTGGGCACGGTCACGATCGCCGACCAGGGACCACCGGCGCCCAGGAATGCCTGCGAGGTGGGCGATACGCTCAGGGAAGGGACAGACCAGCTGCCGACCTGGCCGCCAGCCTGTCCCTGGGTCAGGATGTCCTGGGGATCGAGGTAAATGTTCAACGGCAGGGTCCCTTGCGCCGTGGCGTCTAAACCCGTCCACAGATCCAGATAGAGATTCGTGTGGGGCCACGGCGTCCCCGAATTCGGGTCGTCCATCGAGTGGGTGCTGGGATTCGTGTAGACCTTCGACTGATTCAAATCGATCGTGCACGTGCCTGGACCCGGCAATCCCCCACTTCCGCCAATGATGCCGTTGGCCTGGGGATAAGACCAGCTTCCGCCGATGTATCCTTCCCCGAGCCAGGTCATGGGGACGAATGGGACGAATGTGGGACGAATGGGGACGAATGGGTCAGCCTGACGGAAGCTGTTGGCGAAAACAGCCAAACCGTCAGAGCGCTCCCACATGTTCAGGGCTTTCACATTTCTGACATAAACAACTTCCAGGCAGCGCGTCGGATACCAGAGACCGCTACGCGGCAGATTGTTCAAAACCCCAGCGGCGCCATTTCCTTTGGAAACGGCTCTCCAGCCGTTCCACGAAGGCCTCGTCGCCGAACGGCCGGCCGGCATACGTGCAGCGCCGCAACAGGCGCAAATCCGCTCCCTCCTCGGGCGCGGATAGCAGCGATCGCCAACCCTCTACTCCTCCCTGCTGTCGCCGGCCTTCCTCGTCTGCCAATTGCCAACGGTCGCGCACCAGACCGAGGTGGATCGCCGCGCTCGACCATTCATACTGCTCGGCTTCCGCCACCAGACCCGCACGCACCGGGTTGCGCTCCACATACGCCAACACGCGCCGCAAGTGGTCCGCCGAGAGCGGGCAGGAAAAGAAGCGGTTCTGCCACAGATGACCGCTACGCAGTCGTCGCGCATTCACCATCTGCGCGTAGCGGCCATGTAACCGACGCAGCAGGATTTCCAGCGAATCCTCTCGGCCTGGAACCACGACCAGATGGACGTGGTTGGTCATTAGGCACCATGCCAACACGCGGGTTTCCGCGGGCGCCACGTTCTGTTGCAGCAGCCGAAGGTAAGAAATGCGATCGCTGGCGGAAAAGAATACGCGCTGACGGTTAGTCCCCCGCTGGGTAACGTGATAAGCCATCTCCGGGATGATACAACGTGCATTTCGGGGCATTCTGAAGAAACAGTGCCCGCGAGGGGGCAAAACTCTCCAAAATGTCGGAGCGCTTCGACGTATTGGTAGCTTCCGCCAATAGCTTCCGTCAGGCTGACCCTTTCGCCCCGTTCGCCCCGTTGATCGTAAGCTGGATGCTGCTTATGTATGCCGGCCCGTTCGGATCGCCCACCGCGATGGCTAGGGTCTGCGTCGCCTGGTTCGGGAGGCTGCCGTTGGTCAGGGTGTTGGTCAAGGGGGCGAACGGGGGGCGAACGGGGGGCGAACGGGGGCGAACGGGTCAGCCTGACGGAAGCTGTTGGCGAAAACGGCCAAACCGTCAGAGCGCTCTGACATGTTCGCGACTTTCGCATTTCTGACATGAAAAGATCCGGAAAGTGCGTCGATGTCAAGGCTCGCTAGGCTACAGGCTGTTCAAAACCCCAGCAGCGCCATCTCCGCTGAAAACGGCTCTCTAGCGATTCTACGAAGGCATCGTCTCCAAACGGCCACGCGGGTTTCCGCGCGTGCCAGGTTCTGTTGCAACAGGCGGAGATAGACAGCGCGATCACTAGCGGAAAAGAAGACGCGCTGATGGTTAGTCCCCTGCTGGGTAACGTGATAAGCCATTTCCGGGATATGACAAGGTGCATCTCGGGGTATTCTGAACAAACAGTGTTCGCGAAAGGGCAAAACTCTCCAATATGTGGGAGCGCTCCGACGTGTTGGTGGATTTCGCCAACAGCTTCCGTCAGGCTGACCCGTTCGCTGCCGACCCGTTCGCTGCCGTTCGCTGCCGACCCGTTCGCTGCCGACCCGTTCGCTGCCGACCCGTTCGCTGCCCGACCCGTTCGCTGCCCGTTCGCTCCGACCCGTTCGCTCCCCGTTCGCTCCCGTTCGCTCCCGTCAGCGGCCCGCACGTCCCATGAACGCCCAGTGGACATCGTCGATCACGTCGGACTTGAGAATCAACCGTTGCCCTTGGATTCCCTTGTCGGTAACATCGGCCGAGTACAGGCTGTCGACTACGCGGTAGTATACCGTCTGTCCATCGATGAGGAGCACCTCGCTGTCCGCCTGGTCGGTGGTGATAGTAAAGAGACGCCCGTGGTCCACGTCGTACAGGTGCAACCGCCCGGTGAATGCGGCGCTGGCTCCTTCAATGATCGACCCAATAATCGGGCCATAGGCGGTCGACTTGGTGCGCCACCCCGGTTTGCCGGCGCTCTGAAACTCCTTTTCGTGGCCCTGGCGGTTTCGCGCTTCGGCGATCGCGACGAAGCCGCCGAAGGCCCTAACGCACCAGTACGGGTCGGTCGCCACGGGGATGGTGTGCCAGCCGCCGGTGGCCTTACTGAGCGCTAGGATTCGGTATCCCGCCTCCTTCTGGTAAAGGCCGAGCACCAGCACCTGGCGAGTGTTTGCGACGATCAGGACGTTCGGCTTCCCGAACCCGGCCCTCAAATCAGCCGGAACCGAGTAGCCCAGGGGGGTCTTGGTTCCCATACGCCAACCGAAGACCGCCCCTTCTGCGTCAATGCCGACAAGAATGCCCTCTTGAACACCGAGGCTGGCTACCCCAGCCCTACCGCTTGCCTCCACGTATCGAACAGCGCTCGGGTCCGCTTCAACCACGCTGTCGACACAGGGAGTCGAGGCGTCCAGTTTAATGGCGTACAGGTGGTCCCTCGTGCCAGCGGTATGGCCCACGAAGGACTGTCCGACGCCTGGGAGGTCGGCTAACCACTGCTCTGCGAGGTGCCCGTCGGAAAAAGCCGGCAGTTCGCAGCTCCTCGAGGCATCGGCCCGGTCGAAGTCTATCACAACGACGCGATTGTCGTTGTGGCCCGGCACTATCACCGCCTTGCGCCAATCGTACGACACAGCGATCCATTCCGTACCCACCTTTTGGGGAACGAGTCTCGCGGCCAAGCGCAGGTCGCCGCCTGCCTGGACTTCAAAGAGATCCGACGCGACCGACCAACCGTTCATCGAGTTTGGGCTGCCTGCCAGCAGGTACATCTGGGCCAGGGAGGGGACGGCCATGCCGACCAAAAGGACCGCGCAGTAGAGTGACTTCATAGTATTCGGTTGCCTTCCGCTATTGTGTAATACTGCTGTGCTGGCACCACGGTCCTGGTGTTCCGCAACTGCAGAAGTCGCCCACCACGTCGTAGTTTGCCGTGTTTGCCTTGTAGAACGACCATTGCGGCGACGCAGGATTGGTTACATTGTCCCAGCACACGTAGTCGCCGCAGACGTTGCCCATTTGGGGGGCGCCCCCCACACGCTTCATAGCTATGGCGTCGCCGAACCAGTAAACTCCACCGCCGCTGGTTGGGGCGGTATAGTTTGGCGCGGGTGCTGGCGAAAGAGTAAAGCGACACGTTGGCACCGAGCCCGGTGGCGGCGGACCTATAGGATAGTACTGCTGGCCGACAAAATAGCTCTGGTCCGGGGGCGGGCCGACTGCGGGCAGCCCTTGCGCGGTCTGCGAGGCGTTGTAAGCGACCCACTGATTGACCTGCCGGATCCAAAACGGGTATGCCACGGTGCTGTCATTTGTGTTTGCTACTGGCCCAGCCTTGCCATAAAGAAATGTTTGGTCATAGGCAACGTTTGCAGTCCAGTTCCAAATCTCGTTGAGCGAAGGCGGCGGATCGAACTGGAAGATGCCGTACCCGCCCGGGGGGCCGTAGTCGGGCATGCCGGTGTTCGAGCTGTTGCAATAACCTCCAACGTTAGTGCGCGATGTCCCATCGCAGAACTGCGAGAGGTTCGTTTCGTGCACGCCGATGTTAGGTGCAAACCAATATGGGACGGCCTGCGCGGCGGGCTGCACCTGGGCCAGGTCCGGGTTCATCCCGAGGACGCAGAAGTTAAAAGCGGAACCGGCAGTACCATTGTAGGTCCAGTTCACGGTTGCCTGGCCGCCTCCAAAGAGCTGCCACGGAACTGGCGACACCTGGCCGGCCGGGACGAGCGCTGGCGGACCAATCACCCCGCCCCATGGCTCCGGTACGACGATAATGTCGCTTAGATTCCCGCTGGCGTAGGTCGGTCCGGGGAAGGACTGGTCAAAAACGCCAGTCAGGGTGTAGCTAGCGGTTCCAGATGCAGGGCTGCCGTCAGAATTCAGAACCTGCGCTGTGAGTATGGGCGAGTGGGGCGTCTTGTCAATGTACACGCACTGGTTCTGGCTCAAGGTGCTGGCGGGACACTGACCTGACGTTCCGCTGCAGCCGACCCTCAGCTGGAGGTTGTTGGGTACAATCGGCCCCACACAGTTGCTCGTATTCCCCGATCCTCCCCCTGGCGCCGGCGCGAACCCCAAACCGCTCGCCCCTAGCGACTTCACCTGAACACAGTATTGTCCCACTGCCCCCGCTATCGAAGTCATCGTCACCAGCAGCACCTCCGGATTCCACCCAATCTGCATGTGGACATCCGGAAAATCTGTGGTCTGGCTGCAGGGTCCAGTGCTCGATTCCAGCGCGCAGACCACCACCGTGCCGTTGGCGCCAAAGTTGGCCCCACTGATCGCCACTGTAAAGGGAACGCCCGGAGTGAATACGTTCGGCGACACCCCATTGACCACCGAAACTCCACTGATTACCGGGGTCGCGTCGTACACGCTGATGCCGTTTGCCAGGGTCGCAAGACCAAATTCGCCGATGTCCCACTTGCAGTTGACCGAATACTGGCCGGGCGCAATCGTCGACGACGCGCTAAAGTTGAGGTCGAAGGCGTTCGGGGTTGTCGGGGCCCATTGACTCGGGTATTCGACCCACACGCCGATCAGGGTATTCGAGGCCTGGCAGAGCGTCAGCGCGTCGGCGCCGAGAAGCACCCCGTTCGAAAGCGCGATGTAATAGGGACCTACCAGGGTCGTCTGGCCAGTGTCGAGGAGGGTCGCTTGGGACGGCCCCGTCAGAACCGCCGTCGCGCCACCCCCGCCGCCGTAACCGCCGCCTGGCCCGCAGCCGTAGTGGTAGTCGGAGTACGTGGAGGTTCCGGAGCTGTACGTGCTAGTGAGCCGCGCCCACACGGTCCCAGTGGTCGGCACGGTCACGACCGGGCTGGTCGTCGCTCCCTGGCCAAACGTTCCTAGGTAGAGATCCGACATCCCCTGCCCGGAACCGACGCTCAGGACGTACTGCGAAACCCCGACTCCGGCGCTCCAAATGAAGGTCGCCGAGCCGCCATTGATAACCGCGTTTTGGAACGGGCTCAGGATCGTTCCTGGGGCAGGCGCACCCACGGTAACGAAGCCGGCGATGGTATGCACCAGCGTACCACTCTGGCCGGCGATGATGATGGGAGTCGTGCCCAAGGAGGTGGCGAACGACGCCGTCAGCGTCATGCCAAAGAGGCCGCTTCCGGTAATCGACGGCGGATTGAAGGCGGCGGCTACGCCCGCCGGCAAACCGGACGCCGACAGCACCACGGTCCCGGCAAATCCCTGGGACACGTTCACCACGATTGTGTCGATCGCGGTTCCTCCGGGGACGATGGTCACGATGGCTGGGGAGGCCGAGACCGAAAAGTCGGGCGCGCCCAGAATCGTAAGGGTGGTGCTCGCAAAATGCTCCAGCGCGCCGCTCACACCCGTTATTGTAATCGGGTACGTGCCTTGGAGCGTCCCTGCGGCGGCCGTGAGCGTCAGGCCCAAGGAGCCGAGGCCGCTCGTCGCGCAATTCGTTGCCCCGAAGCTCGAGGTAACTCCGGCCGGCAATCCGTTGATGCAAAGATTGACGGTCCCGGCGAACTGGGGCGACGTGGCGGAGGAGACAGCGACGGTGTAGCTGGCCGTCCCAGGCGGCGGCACCACTTGCCCGGCAGAGAAGCCGAGGGAGAAGTCGGCCGAAGGTGCGGCGGTCAGGTACACGGTGGCCTGGTGGCTGAGGCCGCCGCTGGAGCCGGTTACCAACATGCAGAAGGGGATGGGAGTATTGTTGAGGCCAAGGTAGGCCGGCCCAAGGCTGAAGGTCGTCGTGCCGCTGCCGGTGATGCCGCCGGGCCAGTAGCCCATGCCGGTGCCCTCGGCCGGGGGCGCGCAGGCCGACACGATGGGAGTGATCGGGGAGTTGAAACCGTTGATCCCCGTCGCGGTGATCGTGTAGGTGCCGTAACCGGTGCCGGTGGGGTAAGGGATCACCGATTGCGACGTTGGCGAAACCGTCCAGGTAAAATCCTGGACGGAGAGTAGCGCAGCCCCAGTGTGAGCCAGGGAGCCACTAGTCGCGGAGACCGTAAAGCCGTAGTTCCCCGCAGTCCCGACGGGAGCGCTAATGCTCAGGGTCGTTGAACCTGAGCCGGAGACGCTGGAGGGGGAGAAGCTGGCCGTGGCGCCGCTGGGAAGCCCGGAGACGGCGAAGGTCACCGCGCCGGTAAAGCCGTAAAGCGCGCCGACGGTGACCGTGTAGGTGACCGGAGTCGAGCCAGCCAGGACGGCAGCAGTGCCAGGGGTGAGGCTGAGGGTGAAGTTGGGCGGCGGCGTGCCGATCTGCGCCACCAGGGAGGTGGACGAATTGGCGGCCTGGGCCGTAAAGCCGGGGCCCAAGACGATCTGGCTGCCGGCCATTAGCGTGACATTGGCACCGCTGTTGAGCGTCGTGGCGCTGCAGTTTGCCTGGGAAACGGGGGTGTTGCAGTTGGTTAGGGTGCCGGCCGAATAGTCGGTTCCGGTGGAGAGGGAGCCCGACAGGTTACCTGCGAAGCTGGACACAACTCGAGCGACTGACTTCATTCTGTAACCTCGGTGGACTGCTTTGACTACTGGCGACGCAAAGGCGGAACCGATTGCAACGACCGATCACACGGACCCAAACGGACGGGGCTGGCGATCGGCCGAGCGGCAAGGCAGCACTTACCGCTGGACTAAGTGGGAATCCTGTGAGAACTAACTCCACTTACCCTTGCGTGCTATTACGAACCAGGGCGGAGACTTTGTCAAGGCGAAATTTAGAGTTTTTAACCTGAGTATCTGAAATATGACGCTGCGGAATCGGCTAGTGGAGTGTCCACGAAATAGGGTGGGCAGGCGCGCGAAGGGAAGAGCCGCCTGGAAAGGCGGCTGCAGCCACGATTGGCTGCCCCACAACCAAGAGCGCCGGGAGAAGTCCTGGCGTCGCAGACCGAGGGGTCCGCTCCACGAAAAAGGGTTTCGCGGCGGCCGACCCCCTGAGCGCTCCATCTTCAGCGCGCCCGCCGCGCCTCCGTGTCCACTCCCACCGCCGGTTGGGCGGGAGGGGGAGCGGACGCCGAAGCTGCGTCGGCTGCGTCGCCCGCGGGCTCCGGCGGCTTGGGCGGGCGCCGGTCCAGGCGCATGGCGATAAACTCCTCCCGCGCTTTCTGGTATTTCGGCGTTCCGGGTTCTCCTTCCACTTCCGCCCACTCCGCCGGACTGATTTCCTGGAGGGCGGGCAGGCAGTCCTGGAAGTAGGCGTGCAAACGCTCTTGCACCGGCTTGGCCGTGGAGCGATAGAGCAGATGCAGAATCGTGTCGGCCGGCGCCGGATTCACGATGCGATAGATCTGCGACGGCTTCGAAATGCGCGCCGAACGCAACGCGGTTTCGAGTTTCTTCGCGCGGGCATCCAGTTCGGTCCAGACCTCCCCTTCGGACTCGGTTAGCGCGCAGCGTTTGATCAGGCTCTGCCGCTCCTTGGGCGAAAGCTCCGCGCCCAACGCGTATAGGAACGGTTCGAAGCGGTAAGCGCGCGATGGCATGGCATCGGGGGACGGATCTTCCCTCAGCAGGCTGGCGCACTTTTCCCACTGTGCCAGCCCATCCGGATTCAGCTTCGGCCCGGTCAGCGCGGGGCAGAACAGCGTACTCAGACCGGCCTTTTCCAGCCCGAGCAGGATTTCCGCGGGGCTGTCTTCAGCCGCAATGCGCCGCAGTTCTTCTCCCAGCGCACGCGGCGGAATCGCCTTCTCCACCTCCGCTTCGCGAGCGTTGGCAACCTGCATCTTGGTGCGGTCTTCAATCCGGAAGCCCAGCCGCACCTGGAAACGCACCAGCCGCAGCAGACGGGACGGATCGTCGTAAAACCCATAGGTGCTGGCGGCGCGCAATTCGCGGCGCTCGATGTCCGCCAGGCCGTTCAACGGATCCAGCAGCAAGCCTCGCGAGGCGCGGTTGAGCGACAGGGCGATGGCGTTGCACGTGAAATCGCGGCCGCGCAGATCGTCCTGAATGGTAGCCGCCGCTGCCTGCGCACGCACGCCGGGCCGGGCCGCCCGCTCCTGCCTGGCGCTTGCCACCTGGGCCGTCACACCGCCCCCAAATACCATCTCGGCGGACTTACGGACTTCGTCGGCCGCGATCAGCCCCGCGCCCGTACCCTCCGCCATCGCCCGGGCCAGTTTCAGCCCGTTCCCTTCCACGACAAAGTCCAGGTCGCGGATGCGGAACCCGGCCAGCATGTCGCGCATCGCGCCGCCTGCCAAGAACAAGCCGACGTTGGCCTGGCTGGCCGCCGCCCGGATTTCCGCTACCACCCGGTTCTGCTCCGGACTCAGGTGGCTTTCGAGCATGTATGTGTAGTCGCTCATCGCAAGCGTCTTCTCCGATCCGCCATCGGCCGCTTCATGGCGCCAATGGGGCGGGGCTATTGCGCCACCGGCGCGCCGGCCGCCCAGCCAAGGGCCTCAAGCCCTGGGGTGATGCCGATCCACGGTCTCGCGCAACCTCGACCGCATCACGTGGGTATAAATCTGCGTGGTCGAGATGTCGGCGTGGCCCAGCATGACTTGCACACTGCGCAAGTCCGCCCCCCCTTCCAATAAATGCGTGGCAAAACTATGGCGCAGCACGTGGGGGCTCAGGCCGTGGAATATGCCTGCCGCCTTTCCGTGGCGCGCCAGCAGCACCCAGAACGCCTGGCGGGTCATCGGGCCGCCACGAGCCGTGACGAACAGGTAGCGGCTGGATCGCCCTTTGAGCAGCGCCCCCCGCGCCGTTGCCAGGTACCGGTCCACCGCCTGGATGGCGCAGTCCCCAACCGGGACCAGCCGCTGCTTGTTCCCCTTGCCGGTGGTTCGCAAGTAGCCCAGGCCGGTATCCAAGTCGCCTACCCGCAGCTTGCACAGCTCGGAAACACGCAAACCGGTGGCGTACAGCACTTGCAGCATCGCCCGGTCCCTCAAGCCGGTGGGCCGGTCCCCTGGAGGCGCCTCCAATAGCCGCTCTATGTCCTGTAAATTCAAAAACTTAGGTATATGCTGCCAAATCTTGGGACTACCCAGATGCTCGGTCGGATCGCTGCATAAAATGCCCTCCCTCAGCAGAAAGCCGTAGCAGTTGCGCAGGGTGGTGACGTGCCGGGCGATGGAACGCGCGCTCAGTCCGGATCGGTGCAGATGGTCCAGGTAGCTCCTCAGTCCATCTTCCATCGGAAACTGGCTGGACTCCCCAAAAAACTCGATAAACCTCTTCAGATCGGTAGAATAAGCGCTGATCGAATTGTCCGCGAGCCCGCGTTCCACCCGGCAGTGGGTGAGGAATCGGGCGGCCAGGCAACCCAAACCCGCGGTTCCTCCCGTCTGAAGCACTTCCGGCATCGTGCCAATGATACAATAAGCGCCGAAATGTTTGAAACATAGTTCTTGCGAAGAGGATAGCGTTGCCGGCTTCCACCACCAAGAGAGCCATTGTCGAGCGGTTTGAACGGGAGAGTCTCTCCGGCTACGTTAACCCTCTCTCCTTTCAACAGCCGGCCGGAGTGGAGTTGCTCTCCGAACAGGGCCAGGTGACGGTAATTCCGTATACCGAGGTGCGGCTGGTCGCCTTCGTCCGAGATTTTCATCCCCCGGCCGAAGCCTGGCGCCGCGTTTTTCACCATCGCCCCAAGATGGAAGGGCTTTGGGTGAACCTGGAATTGCGCGATGGCGACCGTTTCGAGGGCATCCTGCCCAATAACCTCTTGCAGATAGAATCGCAAGGGTTTACTATAATTCCGCCGGACCCTTTCGGCCACCGCCAGCGGCTGTTCGTCCCGCGCCTGGCCCTTCGCAAAGTGGAGGTGCTGGGGGTGGTCGGCAGCCCGGTTCAGAAACGCAAGGCGAAGCCGGCGCCGGCCGAGCAGATCGGTCTGTTCGACGAGGGCAGGCCCGGCGAGAATTAGTTTGGGCGTTGTGGGACCAAAACGTAACCGCCGGCGGTAAAGGTACGCCCCCTCTTGGAGGTATACTTGTGTTTCATTTTAAATCAGTCTCAAGTTTGGAGGTTGCATGAAAATCCGAAACCTGGCGTTGGCTACGGCCGGGCTTCTATATCTCAGTGCGGCGGCATTCGCCCAGATTACGGCGATTGAAGGAATCGTGAAAGGGGCCGACGGCGCTCCCGTGAAAGACGCGCTCATCCAGATCGACCGCACCGACATCAAAGGTCATTACAAGGTAAAGACCGACAAGAAGGGGCACTACATCTACAACGGTCTGCCCATGGGAACGTACGACATCTCGGTGCTGATCGACAACAAAGAGGCGGATCGGGTGAAGAACGTTCGTACTTCGCCCGGCGATCCGCAACCGATCAACTTCGACCTGAAGGCTGCGGCGGATTCCGCGGCTGCGCGCGAGGCGGCGATGGAGAAGGCCGCGGCCAGTGGCCAGGTGTCCAAGGACCTGGAGCGCGGGCTCACCCCGGAGCAGAAAAAGGCCCTCGACGAGTCGCTGAAGAAACAGGAAGCGGCGATGAAGAAGAACGCCGCCCTGAACCAGGCCTTCGGTGACGGCAAGACCGCTCTCGATGCGGGCACGGCGGCTTCAGCCGACTCATTCCACAACGGAGCCACCAAGGCCGACGCCGAAAAGCAGTTTCAAGCGGCGGCGGACAGCCTGAGCAAAGCCGCCGAAATCGATGCCAACCAGTTGGCGGTGTGGAGCAACCTGGCGGCCGCTTATCAGGGTTTGGCCACCACCAAGACCGGCCCCGATTTCGACGCCGCCATGCAGAAGTGCCTGGATGCCTACACCAAAGCCCTGGCGCTGAAACCCGACGATGCGGGCGTGCACAACAATTACGCCCTCGCCTTGGCGAAGGCCAAGAAGTTTCCCGAGGCCCAGGCGGAACTGGAAAACGCCGCCAAGCTCGATCCGCCGCAGGCCGGCAAGTATTTCTATAACCTGGGCGCCCTCGAAGTCAACGGCGGCCAGAGCGACGCCGCTGGCGAAGCGTTCCAGAAGGCCATCGCGGCCACGCCCCCGTACCCGGATGCGTACTATCAATATGGCGTGGTCCTGGTAGCTAAAGCCCAGATTGCCGCCGATGGCAAGATTACGCCGGTACCCGGCACGGTGGAAGCGTTTCAGAAATACCTGGAACTGGCTCCCACCGGCCAGTGGGCCCAGCCGTCGAAAGATATGCTGGCAACCTTGGGACAGAGCATCTCGGTCACCTACCAGAATCCCAGCGCGCCCAAGAAAAAGAAGTAGCGGCAGTTTCCGGGGGTGGAGCATCGAACCGCCCACCCCCGTTTTTCCCCTGGCATGATCCGCGCATTCTTCGTCGAGTTCGTCTTCCCCTGCCTGTTGTTCCTCTTCGTCAGGATGATCCTCAGAAATATGTTCGCCAGCATGCGCGCCAATGCGCGTCCGCGGCCGGCCGCCGACAGGCCCCCGATTCAGTCGGGTGGAGATCTCAAACGGGACCCGGTTTGCGGCACCTATGTTTCGCCCGCGGCCAGCGTCCAACGCACCATTGGCGGCGAAACGGTGCATTTCTGCTCCGAACAGTGCAGCCGGCGATACGCCGCGCGATGAAAGCCGGATTTCGCTCAGACCCCGAGGATGGCCGCGAAACCGGCTAACATAATCGGTATGCGACTCTTGGTCCTGGCCGTTTTCGGGGCCGGCTGGGTTTTCGCGGCGGCCCCGCTCGCTATTGTCCAGCCCGCCATCAGCATCATGGAGGGTGGAACTCCCGACTTGCCGGGCGCCGAGCACGTCCCCGGTGAAACCGTGTACTTTTCCTGCCGCGTCGCCAACTACACCAAAGGCCAGGACGACAAGGTCCGGCTGGCCTATTCTGTCCAGGCTTTCGACCCCGCCGGCGTGGCCCTGTCCGAGCCCAGCCACAACAACTTCGAGGCGGAAGTGGGCGTGCAGGACAGAGATTGGCGGCCTAGAATCGAGACCGAAGTGGTCCTTCCGCCCCTGGTACCATCCGGAGTTTACAAGATAACGGTGAAAGTCGACGACCTGGTCGCCAAGACCACCGCCCAACTGGATGCGCCCTTGCGCGTGCGCGGCCACATCATTCATTCCGGTACCGCCCTGGCCGTCCAGAATCTGCAACTGTTTCGCGCCGAGAACGATAACGAACCGGTAGCCAAGCCAGCTTACCGCCCCGGCGACGTGGTGTGGGCCAGGTTCGATATCACCGGTTTCCAGTACGGGCCGGCCAACCAAGTGGACGTCAGCTACGTGACCGCCCTGGTCGCCGCCGGCGGCACAGTTCTCTGGAAACAGCCCGAACCGGCCGTGGAGCAAAGCGAATCCTTCTACCCCAAGCGCTACATCCCCGCCGAATTCGGTCTGAACCTGGACAAGAAGATGCGCCCCGGCGAGTACGCCATCACCGTCACGGTGAAAGACGGCGTCGGGAACCAAACCAGCGAAATGCGCCAGCCATTCACCGTGGAGTAGGCTTCCTTGCCCTTCGGGAGTTCGGATACTCTCGACACGGCAGGCACGAATGGTTGCGCCACGGCGGCTCGCACCCGTGAGAGATGCCCGCTAACCGTTCTTTACTCAGTCCGTCTTTAGGATTGACGTCCTATATATTGATGGGCTATATAGTAAGGATGAAGCGCTCACGCATCGAATTCGTACAGGGCACCTTGGATATGCTGATTCTGCGCACCCTGGCGCATGGGCCGCTGCACGGCTACGGGATCGCGCAGGCGATCGGGCGGACCACGGATTCGGCGATCCAGGTGGAGGCGGGCTCGCTTTATCCCGCGCTGCAACGGTTGGAACTGCAGGGGTTGTTGACGGCCCAATGGGAGGCTGCCAGGAGCGGGCGCCGCACGCGGATCTACCAGCTCACGCCGGCCGGAGAAAAACGCCTGCAGGCGGAGGTTTCCCGCTGGGAGCAATTCGTGGGCGCGGTGGCGTTGGTTCTCTATCCCAAACCGGTTACGGAGTGACCTATGTACTGGCTTCGCCGATTGCTGTTGCTGCTGCCCGGCCGGCGCCAAAGGCGCGCCCGGGAGCTCGATGAGGAACTGCGGACCAACCTGGCGCTCGCCGTGGAAGACGCAGATGGGCAGCCGGAACAGGAGCGGGAAGCGCGCATTGCGTTCGGCAGCCTGACACGGGCGCGGGAAGAGGCCCGCGGCGTGTGGCTCCCGGGTTGGGACACCTTGCGGCAGGACCTGCGCTTCGCCCTGCGCACGCTGGCGCGGGCGCCGGTCTTTACCGTGGTCGCCGTCCTTTCGCTGGCGCTTGGAACGGGCGCGGCCACGGCGCTATTTTCACTGGTCGACACGGTGCTGCTCAAGCCGCTGGCGTACCGCGAGCCGGGCGAACTGGTGCTGGCACGCGAAATTCTCCCCCAGTTGGCGCACATTTATCCCACCCTGCCGGTGAACTACGAACACTACCGGTTCTGGCGCGAACATTCGCGGGCATTCGAGTCGCTGGCGCTGATTTCCTCGCGAAGGGTGCCGCTGATGAGCGGCGGCGAGCCGGAAGCGGTGGGCGCAGCGGCGGTTTCGGCCAACCTGTTTGAGATGCTGGGCGTAGAGGCGCAACTGGGCCGGACGTTCCGGCCGGAAGAAGAACAGCCCTCAAACAGCGGGGTCATGGTGATTACCGACGGGCTCTGGCGGCGCCGGTTTGGCGCTTCGCCATCGATTGTCGGGCAGACGGTCCAATTGGACGGCGGCTCCAAAGAAACCATAATCGGCGTGCTGCCCGCCTCGTTCCGCTTCCCGAAGAACGACGACCTGGGGGGCCTGTCCCGGCTGACCGACAACACCGAGGTGTTTCAGATCATGCAGTCGCCCAATAACGATTGGGGCGGCGACTACGATTACCTCGTTCTGGGACGGTTGCGCCACAGCGTAACGCGGGCGGCGGCCAAGGCCGAATTGAACCTGCTGGAGAAGCGAATCGCGACCGAGCACGGCTTGGATTACCCCTTCAGCGCCCAGCTACTGCCGCTGCAGGAGGTCATCGCGTCGCCGGTGAAGACCGGCCTTACGGTGCTGCTGGCGGCGGTGATGCTGCTGGTGCTGATGGTGTGCGTCAACCTGGCGAATCTGCTGCTGGCGCGAGCCAGCGCCCGCGCGCGCGAATATTCGCTGCGGATTGCGTTGGGCGCGGGGCAGGGCAGGCTGATGTTTTCCGCCTTGGCGGAAACGCTCTTGTTGGCGGGAGCCGGCGGCATTCTGGGCGTAATTGCCGCGCGCGCGGCGCTGGCGGCATTCGCGCGAACGGCGCCGGTGGATCTGCCGCGCCTCGATGAAGTTCAGGTAGATGGACGCGTGTGGGCATTTGCGATGCTTCTGTCATTGGGCTGCGGCTTGTTTTTCGGCTTGCTGCCCGCGTTGCGCCTGTCCCGCGGCGACCCGCAAACCGCGCTACGCGGGGAAAGCCCGAACCTGGCCGGCGGCCGGCGCGGCATGCACCTCCGCGAGTGGCTGGTCAGCGCCGAAACCGCACTCAGCACGCTGCTGCTGGTACTGGCCGCTCTGTTAACGGCGAGCCTGTGGAACGTGCTCCACGTGGATCGCGGCTTTACCGAGGACCGGGCGCTGGATGTGCACGTCGAACTGCCGGAGCGCTACCAGGACGCCGCACAGCGCGCGGCATTCTTCGACATGGCCGTCGATCGCCTGCGGGCGCTGCCCGGCGTCCGCTCGGCCGGGGTGGTCGACGCCATCCCGTTGACCGGCGAATCCGAGGTAAACGGCGTGTCCCTGGACGGATCGAACGCCAACGTCATCGACCACGACAGGCAACTGGTGATGGTCAACGTGCGCTTTGTGGGGCCGGACTATTTCGCCGCTCTTGGAATCCCGCTGCGCCGCGGCCGGATGATCGAAGCGGGCGACCGCAGCCGTAACATAACGGTGGTTTCCGAGCGGCTGGCGGCGAAGTTGTGGCCGGGCCAGGATCCGCTGGGCAGATGGTTGACCACCGGTTCGAAAGTGGGCCGCGTGCAGGTGGTGGGAGTGGTGGCCGACGTTCACAATGTGCAACTGGACCGCGATCCCACCCTGATCGTCTATGTGCCGATCTGGAAGCGCGTTCCGTGGGGAGCGGACCTGGTGGTGCGGTCATCGATCGCGGCCGACGCCCTGCCCCGGGAAGTGCGGCGCACGCTGATGGGAATCGACCCGGGACTGCTGGCGCCGAAAATGCGCACCATGGGACAGCTTGTGGACGAGACCCTGGCGCGGCGGCGGTTCCAGATGCAGGTCGCGATCGGCTTCGGCGTGGCGGCCTTGCTGCTGGCGGCGGTGGGAATCTATGGCGTGGTGGCGTACGGGATTGCGCTCCGGCGGCGCGAGTTGGGCATCCGAATGGCGCTGGGAGCCCGCACCGGGCAAGTGCGCCTCCTGGTGCTGTACCAAGGTCTGCGGCCCGTTTTGTGGGGGCTGGCGGCCGGAGTCGCCGCGTCGCTTGCCGCCGGGAAGTTGGTCCGCGGCCTGCTGTTCGGCGTGACCGCATCCGACGGAGCTACCCTGGCCGCTGTGGCGGCAACCCTGACCCTGGTCGCCGCCCTGGCGTGCCTGGCGCCGGCCCATGCCGCGGCGCGCATCGACCCGGCCAGAGTGCTGCGGGACGAGTAAAACGACCTTCCCGTGCCTGTAACCGCATGAGCCGAAAACGAGACGGGTGATATACTCGGTCCTTGATTCACTGGAGTGAACCTGGTTGGCAGGCCTGTTTCGGTTCACTCCCGGAGACATCGTGATTAGTAGGGAAGAAGTAGTCTACGCATATAGAATGATACTGGGACGAGAGCCGGAGAATGAGGCTGTTGTCGCTGAGCAGGTAGCTGGTTTTGGAGATCTCAAGTCCCTTCGCAACGGATTCCTTCACAGTACCGAATTCCTCCGGCAGGCCGTTAGTTTGATTGGCCCGGAGCCGGTCATTCCGGAGTTGCAGGCGGAACAGCCGATCGACGTCGCTTGCAGCCCGGAGCAACTCAAAAGGTTGCTCGCCTCCGTCGAGGCTACGTGGTCGCAACTCGGCAAGGAGGAGCCGTACTGGTCGGTGCTTACGTCCGATCGGTACCGCAGCGAGAATTTCAGTCAAAACGAAGACAAATACTGGAGCACCGGGATTGTCGACGTGCGGCGTATGAAAGCGTGGCTGGAACGAAACGGCGTCGCATCCACTGCGCGGCAGCGCTGCCTGGAATACGGTTGTGGCACTGGCCGGGTCACGCACTGGCTCGCTCGCGAGTTCCGCCAGGTCACCGGCTGCGACATTTCCCAAGCGCATCTCGATCTGGCGCAGCGCGCCATCTCATCGCGAATCGAGCCCTCCCAAGAGGTGGACTTCTTTCATGTGCGGAATCTGAAATCGTTGGACAGGCTCCCGGAATTCGAATTCCTGTTTTCATTTATCGTTCTGCAGCACAATCCCCCGCCCGTCATCACGTATATTTTGGATAAGCTGTTGGCCCGACTGGCCGAAGGGGGCATCGCGTTTTTTCAGCTCCCCACCTATTGGAAGTATTATACGTTCACAACCCAAGCTTATCTGAGCCGGAAGGCGGCTGTCGCGGGCACGGACAGTCAGATGGAGATGCATGTTGTGCCCCAGCGTTACATCTTTGAAATTGCCCGGCGCCATGGCTGCAAGGTATTGGAAGTCCAACCGGATGGAATGGCCAGCTCGCGTGAGATCGTCTCGCATACCTTCCTGCTGCGCAAATCAAGCTAACTTTGAGGGCCGGATCGTAGAAGTCCGCGGGGGAGCTTACAACAAATCGGCGGCAACGAGCTGTATCGACCTCACGGCGAGGCCCAAGTCACGCGGGTCCCCAGGCAGGAACCTCTTTGGCAGCGGGTGAAGGATGTGGAGAGCCAGGTCGACGTTGCCGGCGCTATCGGGCACGATCGGTACCTCGATGGTTCTCACCTGGTCTTTCGCCCAGCGGAAGGTCCCCACGACGTTTCTGTGGATGCGGAACTCCACCACCTGATCGCGCCCGTCCGCGGTGATGCCATAGGCCGTCAAACGGAGGCAGAGCCGGCGGCCGGGCGAGGTGCGGAAATTCAGGAACGCTCCGGGGCCAAGGGTCCAGCGAAAACCAGGCTCGGTGCCCGCCCAACCGCGCCCCAGCAGCGGTTCCACTTCCGGAGACGAGAAGGACAGCACGCGCCCGAACGGAATGACCGGATAGGCCGCGGATGGAATCCGGATCGCATCACCCTCCAGCTTGAAGACCGCCATCTTGGAAAGGCCGGCGTCGCGAAACCAGGCGACCTTTTCCGACAACATTTCGGCGCAGAAAAATTCATGGTGCGGGGCCGCTAACACCGCCTTGGGGATAGCGGCCGCCAGGCGAACCGTCTGGCCGGGGGGGACATTGTCGGAGATGGGAAAGCGCCAGTCCCCAAGGGACCCACCCTGGCAGCGATCGTTGCCGAAGGTCCGGATAGCGAGCAGCACCTGGCCTTTGCCGCCATCGGCCAGCCATTGCGATGAGCCGATATTGCTGGCGGCGACGTCGATGGCCAGCGCGTCGCCATCCCAGCGGGCGTCGACGAGGCTGACCTCGGCCGACAGGCCTTTGGGCGTGCGCGAATCGCCCTCGGGCCCGATTCCCAGCGCCCACAACGCGGGCTGGCGCAACGCGCGAACGACAGTGCTCCAGTTCGCACCGGTCGACGGAATCGCCTCGTTCCAATAGGCCACCATCAGATAAAGGTTCAGACCCAGCAACCACCAGATGGGTCGCGGGATCCTGGTGAAGATCACGGCTAGCCCGACCGCTACGACCGGCAAAAGATCGACGTACATGCGGTGTCCGAAGCCGTCTCCAAAAGTCGCGCCGGTGCCCACGGCCGGGTCTCCCCATGAGGCGAAAATATACGTAACGATGGCGATAGCGGCCAGACTGATACCGCAGAACCATCTCAAGTTCCTCGAAAATAACCCGCCGGCCAGACCGGCCACGCCAATCGCGGCTACGGGGCTCCAAAACCACCAGCCGCGTCGGACGCTCAGCAGGTTGGTGAAAATCAGTGGGCTGCCCCAGTGACAGGAATAATTCCAGTAGTGCGTCCGCCACGGCGCGCCGAGGTAATAGGTTGAAGTGGCAATATAGGGCAGCAGAGCCAAAGCCATGCCCAATCCAAACCAGGGCCAGTTACGCCGAACGGCGAGCCGATTCGAGCGCCAGAGAGCGGGATAGAGCGCCGCCGACGCCAGCAGAATATCGTAGCTGCGAATGCTCAGCAGCAGGCCGGCGGCGATGCCCATGGCGGCGGCGCGCCGACGCGCCGGGTTCGCCCAGAAACGGTCCGCGAACCACAGCAGAACGGCGAAGGTCGCGAAGCCGTAGATATGAGATAAGGAGGGCTCTGCCACCACGTAGTGCGGAAGATTGGTGCCAGCCACGAGCAACGCTAGCGCCACCGAAGCGCGCACCGGCCCGGCCCGCACCGCCACCACCTGCCAGGTAGCGTAGGCACCTGCCGCAAACCAGGCGAGGGCTGCGGCGAGGACGGCCAATTGGTAGGGAGGGCTCGAGCCGTCCGGCGGCCATCCGCCGACGAGCGCAACCAAATGCCCCGCCAGAAAGAACGGCGCCATGCACAGCGCCGGCCCAACGGGAAAGAGATCCGCCAGGCGACCCGTCTTGGGCGAAGCCCGGAAACCATAGACCGCGTGGTTGATGGGCAGAACCGAAAAATCCAGGCTATGGTGGATAAAGTAGAGCGGCAGGTATGCGTAGTAGCCCACGCCGTCGGACCGGATGGCGGGACGATTGACCCCGGTCGCAAGCTGGTAAACCAGCGCCGCCCCGAGCACCACGGGGACGAGCAGCAACGGGCCGGCTCCTGCTGCCAGTCGCGTTCGCCAGGCGGACCCGAGGTTGGCGACAAAAGCTTGGGTACGCGATATCAAGACTCTGGATGGTATCATACAATCCGCGAGCCGGGCCCTGGCCATCGTCATGACCGTCATGGCCATGGTCATGGGATAGTTCTAAGGCGCGGGGCCAGCGTCCGCGCGCGATCGCCGGGCGGGTGGAGTCTAGAATGAATTGAGTGTCCTTCCCATATCGATCCTACGCCCTCATTTCCCGCGAACGAATTGCCCGAAACTACCGCAACGTCTGTGCCGTGGTGGGCGCGGACGTGGCGGTTGCCGGAGTGATCAAGGCGGACGCTTATGGGCACGGCGCGCTGGAGGTTGCCCGCACCCTGGAGGCCGAGGGAGCGCGCTGGCTGGCGGTCAGTTCGGTGGAGGAAGGCGTTCACCTGCGCGAGAACGGCATTACCGCGCCAAGCATTCTGGTGATGGGCGGATTCCTGAACTACGAAATCCCGGCTCTGATCGAGCACCGTCTCACCCCGGCGGTCCACTCGCTGGCTGAGATTGGGGATTTGGATCGCGCCGGCAGGCTGGCGGGCCGGACTGTGCCCTACCATCTCAAGATCGATTCCGGCATGGGGCGGTTGGGTACCCGAGCCACGGCCGGCGAAATTGTCGCCGCCGTCTCGGGCGCCGCGCACGCCGGGTTCGAAGGCATGATGACCCATTTCGCCTCCGCCGCCGATTACACTACCCCGCAGACCAGCCAGCAACTCGATTTTTTCCACGAGACCCTGGGGAAATTGACCGAAGCCGGCGTCGTCCCCGCGTACGTGCACACCTCGAGCACCAACGCCATCGGCTATGGCCGCCGCGGCGGCTGGCACAACCTGGTGCGCGCCGGGCACGCGTTGTACGGCTACGTCTCGCCGGCCCGCGGGGAAGCGCCTCGGCAACTGCTGGAGGTGAAGCCTGCCCTCACCTGGAAGGCCAAAATCCTGGCCATCAAAGACCTTCCCGAAGGCGCGCTGGTGGGTTACGGGGGCAGCTTTCGCGCGGCGGCGCCCATGCGCATCGGGGTAATTGGCGCCGGATACGCCGATGGGGTGTTTCACCGCCTTTCCAACCGCGGCAAGGTCATCGCGGACGGCAAGCTGGCTTCCATTCTCGGCACTATCTCCATGGACCTGACCACGGTGGATCTGAGCCACACGGCCGCCCTCGCGCCCGGAGACGACGTCACCCTGCTGGGCGAGGAGGGCGGCGTCCGGCTGGACGCGCAACAGATCGCGAAAATCGCCGGCACCATTTCCTATAACATCCTGTGCGGTATCGGCGCACGCGTGCACCGGGTCTACACGTAGCACCTCAGGGTCACCGTTGAAAACGGTACAAAAAGTGCAAGGCCGCGACGAAGACCAAGACAGACCGGTGTAATTCCAGTGATATTATGGGTACGAGATGAGCCTACTGTCGCCGCGTCTGGATCTTAAAGTCGCACAGAAGCAGATTCTCACGCCCGGACTGGTCCAGATGGTCACCGTCCTTCAGCTCAACCGGCTGGAGCTGAAGGAAATGATCACCCAGGAGATCGTCAAGAATCCGGTTTTGGAAGAAGCTACCGAAGAGGGCGAGGAGGTCACGCCGGAAGAGCTGCTGCCCCTGCTGGAAGCCGAACCGGACAACGATCCGGCCGATAGGCAGATTCTGGAAGCGGCCGTATTGAACGAATCGGGTTCGGTGGATGGCAACGCGGGAGACGTGGCCATCAACGGGAGCGTTTTCGCGGACGCCGAGGAAACCGCCGCTACCGTGACGGGGCCGGAAAGCGCTCCTTCGGCGACCAGCGACCCGCTGGAAACACCGGCCGCTGCCGATCCCTTCGATGAAATCGACTTCGGCTCTTTTTTTGACGATTATCTGGATCCCGGCTATAAGAGTCCGGCATCGGAATCGGTGGAAAAGCCCTCTTTCGAGACTTTTCTTTCCGCGCCGGAGACGCTGGGCGATTATTTGCGCAAGGCGCTGAGCATGAGCCTGGTTCCGGACCGGGTTCGCGATGCGGCCGAATCGATTATCGGCAACCTGGACGACGACGGGTATCTGTCGGCCTCGCTGGAGGAAATCGCCGCTGCCGGTGAGCACTCCATAGAGGAAGTCGAGCAGGGGCTGAAGGCCGTCCAGGCGCTCGAAGCGGGCGTGGCGGCCCGCGACCTGCGCGAGTGCCTCCTGCTCCAGCTCGAAAGCATGAACGGCAAGGGCGGCGTGGCGTGGCAGATCGTTTCCAGCCATATGCGGCTGCTCGAAATGCGCCAGTTCAAGGAGTTGGCGCGCGTGCTGGGCCGCCCCATGGAGCACATTGAAGTCGCCGTGAACATGATCCGGCACCTCAATCCGCGGCCCGGCCTGCGCTACTCCGGGGCCGGCGCCAGGGTGATCGAGCCGGACGTATATCTCATCAAGGACGGCGACGACTATATCATTCAGATGAACGACGAGGAAGTGCCCCAGCTTCGTCTGAACGTGCAGTACCGGCGCATGCTGGACCGGGAAAACGGCGCTACCAAGGAAGTTCGCGATTACGTGCGCGAGCGCTACTCCTCCGCCATCCAGTTGATGAAGAACATCGAGCAGCGGAAGCAGACCATCCTGAAGGTGTGCCAGGCGATCGTGCGCCGCCAGACCGAGTTTCTCTCGAGCGGCATCGAGTATCTGAAGCCGATGATGATCAAAGACGTGGCGGAGGAGGTGGGCGTTCATCCTTCCACCGTCAGCCGCGCCGTGGCCAGCAAGTACGCCCACACGCCGCAAGGCGTCTTCGAGCTGCGCTACTTCTTTTCCGAAGCCGTCCAGGGGCCCTCGGGAAGCTTCACCCCGCTGCTGCTGCTGAAGCGCAAGGTGAAGAAGATGATCGAGGAAGAAGACCGCTCGAAGCCCCTCACCGACGAGCGCATCACGGCTCTGCTCGAAGCCGGCGGCATCAACGTCACCCGCCGCACCGTCGCCAAGTACCGGGAGGACATGAAGATCCCCTCGACGCATCAGCGGCGCTTGCGCGAATAGCCGGAAGGCGAGAAGGCAGAAGTGGGAAGATAACGCCGCACCGCGATACCGAGGTTCCGCCTTCCACACGACGAGTCTCCGAATTCCTGATCTCGGCGGAGTATTTCGGGCGATGAAGGAAAATAAGCTGAGCCATTTTGAGAGGGCCGATGAAATGCGGACCGGGCCTTCAATTTGCTATGGTGCTCTTTCATGGCTAAAATTCGGCGGGCGCTGATCAGCGTTACGGACAAGACGGGTGTGATTGCGCTGGCGGCGCGGCTGGCGGAAATGGGGGTCGAGATCGTCTCCACGGGCGGTACGGCGCGCGCGCTGCGGGAGGCGGGGCTGGCGGTGCGCGAGGTGGCCGAGGTCACCGGGTTTCCCGAGATGCTGGACGGGCGGGTGAAAACGCTGCACCCCGCGATTGCCGGCGGCATTCTGGCGATCCGAGACCGCGCCGAGCATCGCCGGTCGCTGGCCGAGCACGGGATTCCCGAAATCGACCTGGTGGTGGTGAATCTCTACCGGTTCGAGGAAGCGGCGGCAAAGGCCGGCATCGCGCGCGAGGAGCTGATCGAAAATATCGATATCGGCGGGCCGACCATGATTCGCGCCGCGGCCAAGAATTATCGGGACGTGGCGGTGGTGGTTTCGCCGGCCGACTACGAACCTGTGATGGAGGAGTTGCGCGCTTCCGGTGAGCTTTCGGCGGCCACCCACTGGCGGCTGGCGAAGAAGGCTTTTCGCGCCACCGCGGACTACGATGCGGCCATCAGCGCGCGCCTGGAACTCGAAGACGCTCCCGCCGGCCCCCTGCCGCCGGAGCTGAATCTGCGCGCGCCCAAGGCCATGGACCTGCGCTACGGCGAAAATCCGCACCAGCAGGCCGCGCTGTACGCGTCGCCGGGGCGGGGAATCGCGGGCGCGGAACAGCTTCACGGCAAGGAACTGTCCTACAACAACCTGGTGGACCTGGATGCGTGCTGGCAACTGGCGCTGGAATTCGCCGGGCCGGCGGCGGCCATTATCAAACACACCAATCCGTGCGGTTGCGCCGAGCAGGCTACGCTGGCGGAAGCGTACGCCAAGGCTCTCGAATGCGACCCGGTGTCGGCGTACGGGAGTGTGATCGGATTCAATCGCGCGGTGGACGAGGCCACGGCGCGGGAGTTGGCCAAGCTCTTCGTGGAAGCGGTGGCGGCGCCGGATTACTCGGTCGAGGCTTTGGCGATTCTGAAGGCCAAAAAGAATCTGCGCCTGATGCGGGTCGCCCCGGGGCTGGACCCCATCGTGCTGAAATCCATCTCCGGCGGGTTCCTGGCGCAGAGCGCCGATAGCGCCAAACTCGAACGCGCGCAGATCGTGGTGAAGACCCGCCGCGCGCCCAGCGACGAGGAATGGCGGGGGCTGGAGTTCGCCTGGAAGGTGGCCAAGCACGTGAAATCGAACGCCATCGTGTATGCGCGCGGCGGGCAGACCGTGGCCATGGGAGCGGGGCAGACGAGCCGGGTGGATGCGGTAAAGCTGGGCGCGATGAAAGCCGTGTTGCCGCTGGCAGGCACCGTGGTTGCCTCCGACGCGTTCTTCCCGTTTGCCGACGGCTTGGAAGAAGCTGTGCGAAATGGCGCGACAAGTTTCATCCAACCGGGAGGGTCGGTGCGCGATGCCGAGGTGATTGCGGCCGCGGACCGTCTTGGCGCCGCGATGGTGTTTACCGGCGTGCGCCACTTCCGGCACTGAAGAAGGTAGAAGGGCCCAGTTATGAGACACTGGAGTCATTCCGCAAGCCGATGCTGTCCGCCACTCGGGATCAACATTCGGAAACCGTCGTCCTGGCCGACGATCATGAAATCGTCCGCGAGGGGTTTGCGCTGATTCTGGCGGCCGCCGGCATGCGCGTGGTGGCGCAGTGTCCGGACGGCGTCGCGGCGGTGGAAGCGATCGAACGGCACCGGCCGGAATTCGCGGTACTCGATCTGGAAATGCCGGGCATGAACGGTGTCGAGGTGATCGCCGAAGTCCGGCGGCGGCGGATCGCCTCTCGTCTGGTGGTTCTTTCCATCAGCCGCGACGGGGCGCGCGTCATGGAGGCGCTCAACGCCGGCGCCGACGCTTACGTATTAAAGGACGGCCCGCGCAAACATCTGCTGGATGCGATGGCCTACGTGCGCGACGGCGGCGTGTACGTATCCCCCCTGCTGGGCGGTGCGGCTATCTTTGCGCAGTCCGAAGCGTTCGCCAAAAGCGATCCGCTGAGCGTGCTCAGCCCGCGGGAGCGCGAGGTGTTTCGTCTGCTGGTGAACGGGGATCGGGCCAAGGAAATCGCCGCGATACTCGATCTCAGTCCGAAGACGATCGATACCTATCGGTCCAGCCTGATGCGCAAGCTGGGGGTGGAGGACGTGGTGAGCCTGGTGAAATTCGCCTTCGACAAAGGAATCGTGGAATCCGGCGGCCGGCGCGAAACCAGGCGGCCCTAGCGCGGTGAGTGGCTGGGGCGGCAACCGCTCCCTGACGGTCGCGGCTCGGTAAGTGACTGAAAACACGCGGCACGCGTAACCGAGCGCGACCGTGAGGGAGCGGTCGCCTCGCCCAACTGCGAAATCCCCAGATCGGTTAAGCACCCGTGGCCTGACGCTTTCCGCCGCCTGAGCGGGGCAGTAGAATACGGTAAGTGGACGGCTTGGCGGCGAAACGCGTAACGCGAATCGGGCTTGCCGCGATGGCCCTGGGGGTTGCCGTGTGGGCCGCGGCTCAACCCGCCACGGTGGCGGATGTTGTGACGTTGGTGAAAGCCGGCATCGCGCGCAAGCACGCGGATGGCTCGATGGCGCGGGCGTTGGGGAAACTGGAACTGTCCGACCGGTTGGAAAACCGCGTGGTGGAGGAACTGGAAAGC
This sequence comes from Bryobacterales bacterium, assembly GCA_003164035.1. Lineage (GTDB taxonomy): Bacteria > Acidobacteriota > Terriglobia > Bryobacterales > Bryobacteraceae > JBEKYD01. The sequence goes on from PLRS01000112.1 coordinate 26,108, forward strand.
CTCGGAGCGGGTCCCAAAACGGTGGAGGCGCTGGTCAATCTGCGCGACCGCTCCGCCGGCATGCCGCCGGCCAATCCACAGCCCGCATTCGATTCGCCCCCAATCCCCAACGCTGGCGAGCAGAACGCGGCGCTCAACTCTGCCGCCCGGGCTGCGGTTCAGTATCTTACAAACCTGCCCGATTTCATTTGCGAGGAAGACGTCCACCGCTTCGAGGACTTGGGAAATACCGGCCGCTGGCGCGAGAAGGACCTGCTCGAAATCAAGCTGACGTTTTTCGATCGCCTGGAGAATTATCGTCTCGTTGCGGTGGATCATCGCCCCGCGCGTGCCGGTCTCGAGGCTCTGCGCGGAGCGCATTCGGAGGGGGAGTTCGGCAGCATTTTGTTCGATATCTTCCGGAAAGGCTCGCACACCCATTTCTTCTGGGATCACTGGACCACGCTGCGCAAACACCCGGCGCATGTGTTCCGCTTCCGGATATTGCGCGGGAATTCGATGTACAAGATTACCTGGGGATCTTCGCCGGAAGCGTCCGACGCCGAGTCCACCACCGTCGGGGAACACGGCAATATTTACGTGGATCGCGAGAGCGGACAGATTCTGCGCGTGGACCAGGTGGCCGATAGCATTCCGGAGGATTTCCCGGTGACTGCGGCTTCCACCCTCCTGGACTACGATTTCGTCTCGGTGGGAGGGCGGCAATTCCTGCTGCCGCTCCACGCCGAGGTGCGTGTCGCCGCTCGCCGCGTCGCCATCCGCAACGAGGTAACGTTCCGCCAATACCGCAAGTTCAACGGCGAATCCAGCATCACCTTCGACACCCCGGACAAACCCTGAGATGTGGAATAACCACTCCAATCGCCGGCAACCGCTCCTTTACAGTCGCGGCTCTGACCTGGGGCATCGGCGCACCGAGTCAGAGCCGCGACTGTAAAGGAGCGGTCGCCGCAATCATCCCGCAGGCCCGCCGGGAATCCACGAACAAAAGGCGAATTCATCAGCCTAGCGCGGGCCTCTCGCTTTTTTGACTAAATTCTTGTTATACTGAGACTTAACCCCGTTTAGAGGAAACTACTTGGCAGACCAGCAAGAACCACCGCAAGCGCCGCCTCCGGGCGGCCAGCCCCCTCTTCCCGGCATGGGCGGCAGCGGGGACAGCCGCAATCAAATTCCCATCAATATTGAAGACGAGATGCGCCGCAGCTACCTCGATTACGCCATGAGCGTGATCGTCGGCCGCGCTCTGCCCGATATCCGCGACGGCCTCAAGCCGGTGCACCGCCGGATTCTCTATTCGATGCACCAGATGGGGCTGTTTCCCAATCGCCCCAACAAGAAATGCGCCGCCATCGTGGGCGACGTCATCGGTAAGTACCATCCCCACGGCGACACGGCGATCTACGACGCCCTGGTGCGCATGGCGCAGGATTTTTCCATGCGCTACCAACTGGTGCATCCGCAAGGCAACTTCGGCAACGTGGATGGCGATCCACCGGCCGCCTACCGGTACACCGAGGCGCGCCTGGCCCGTATTGCCATGGCGCTGCTGGAGGATATCGACAAGGAAACCGTCGATTTCAGGCCCAACTACGACGGCAGCACCGAAGAGCCCGAAGTCCTGCCCACGCGCTTTCCGAACCTGCTGGTGAACGGGTCGGCGGGCATCGCCGTGGGCATGGCCACCAATATCGCCCCGCACAACCTGTCGGAGGTCATCGATGCCACCATCCAACTGGTGCAGCATCCCAACACGCCGCTTTCGAAGATCATCGAGATGGTGCCGGGGCCGGATTTCCCCACCGGCGGCTACATTCTCGGCCGGCAGGGCATTATCGACGCCTATTCCAGGGGGCGCGGGCAACTGAAGCTGCGCGCGCGCGCCGCCATCGAACGGATGGGCAAGGGGGATCGCGAGCAGATCGTGGTCACCGAGATCCCCTACCAGGTGAACAAATCGCGGCTCATCAAGGAAACCTCGGACCTGGTCAACGAAAAGAAGATCGAAGGCATTTCCGACATTCGCGACGAAAGCGACCGCGACGGCATGCGCATCGTTTTCGAGCTGAAGCGCGGGGAACAAGCCGAAGTCGTGCTCAATAACCTGTACAAGCACACCCAGCTTCAGACCGGCTTCGGCATCATCATGCTGTCGATCGTCAACGGGCAGCCGCGCGAATTCGGCTTGATCGACATGATCAAGTACTTCATCGAGCACCGCGTGGAAGTGGTGCGCCGCCGCACCGAATTCGAGCTGCGCAAGGCGCGCGATCGCGAGCATATTTTGCTCGGCTTCCAGAAGGCTCTCGACAACATCGACGAAGTCATCCGCCTGATCCGCGCCTCCCGCGGCCCGAGGGAAGCGCGCGACTCCATCATTGGAGCTTTCGAGTTCAGCGAGAAGCAGGCGCAGGCGATCATCGAGCTGCAATTGCAGCGGCTGACCGGGATGGAGCGCCAGAAGATTCTGGACGAACTGGCCGAGCTGCAGCGCCGCATCGCCGAGTACCTGGAGATTCTGGCTTCCGATACGGTGCTGCGCGGGGTGATCGTCAAGGAGCTGAAGGAAATCCAGAAAGACTTCGGCGACAAGCGCCGCACCGAAATCATCGAAGACGCCGGCGAGATCCGCCTGGAAGACCTGGTGGCGGTGGAGGACGTCGCCATCACCGTCACCCGGGGCGGGTATCTGAAGCGAACCTCGGTCGATACCTACCGGAGGCAGACGCGCGGCGGCAAGGGCCGCATCGGCATGAGCACGCGCGCCGAGGATTTCGTGGAGTACCTGATTGTGGCCTCCACCCACGCCTATCTGCTGATCTTCACCAATCGCGGGCGGGTGTACTGGCTCAAGGCCTACGAGATTCCCGACGCCGCCACGGTGGGCAAGGGTAAGCACATCTCGAACCTCATCAATCTGCAGCCGGATGAAACCGTGAAGGCGTTTCTATCGGTGAAGGACTTCGTGCCCGACCGCTACATCGTGATGGTGACGCGGGCCGGGGTGATCAAGAAGAGCGAGCTGACGGAGTTCGACAATCCCATGTCGCGCGGCATCATCGCGGTGTCGCTCGACGATGGCGACGAGCTGATCTCGGCCAAGATCACCAACGGCAAGAATTTCGTTTTCCTGGGCTCGCACCAGGGTCAGGCCATCCGCTTCAAGGAAGACGACGTGCGCGGCATGGGCCGCCAGGCGCGCGGGGTTCGCGGCATGGACCTGGCGCTGGGCGATTACCTGATCGGCATGGAGGTGGTGGAAGAGGAGGGTCTGATACTCTCCATCGCCGAGAACGGCTTCGGCAAACGCACCAAGCTCACCGACTACCGCCTGACCGGGCGCGGCGGCAAGGGCGTGATCAACATGAAGACCACCGGCAAGACCGGGCCGGTAGTGGCGATCCTGTTAGTGAAAGAAGATTCGGACCTCATGATCGTCAGCCAGAGCGGCAAGATCATCCGCATCGAATCCTCCACCATTCGCCAGGTGGGCCGCTCCACCCAGGGGGTGAAGCTGGTGAGCCTGGAGGACGGCGACAAGGTGGCGGCGGCTTCGTCGATACCCGACGCCGAGACCGTCGATGGCAACGGGCAGGAGACCCTGCCGATCCAGTAAACTATGAATATGGAGCCAGTCGAAGAAAAACAGCAGCGTTTGTTTTCGGTGCTGCGGCCGATGGGCCGGGTATTGGTGGCGTTTTCGGGCGGCACCGATTCGGCCTACCTGGCCTGGGCCGCGCGCCAGGTGCTGGGCGCCGAAGCCCTGGCCATGACCGCCGATTCGGCCTCCCTGCCGGAATCGCACAAGCGCGACGCGGAAGCCTTTGTGAAGCGCTTCGATATCGCGCACGAGTACATTCACACGCACGAGTTCGAGAACGCCGATTACCTGCGCAACGACGCCAACCGCTGCTTCCACTGCAAGGACGAGCTGTTTAAGCGCATGACCGAAGTGGGGCGGGAGCGCGGCTTCGAGCACATCCTCTACGGCGTGAACCGGGACGACCTGGGCGACTATCGTCCGGGGCAAGCCGCCGCCAGCCGCCACCGCGTAGCCGCCCCGCTGGTGGACGCCGACCTGACCAAGAACGAGATTCGCGAACTGTCGCGCCGCGCCGGCCTGCCCACCTGGGACCGCCCGGCATCGGCCTGCCTGAGCTCGCGCATTCCTTACGGCACGCCCGTCACCATTCAGAACGTGAAGACGGTGGAAACCGGCGAGGAAGAGTTGAAAGCTCTGGGATTCCGCCAGTTCCGCGTACGGTTCCATGGCGACGTGGTGCGGGTGGAGATCGCCCGCGAGGAATTGCCGCGCGCTTTGAGCATGGAAATGGCTGCGCGCTTTACCGCGATTTTCCGGGGATTGGGCTTCCGCTACGTCACTCTGGACCTGGAAGGGTACCGGCAGGGGTCGCTCAACGAAGTGCTGCCGGCGGCGCAATTGATCGCGCGGGCTTAAAGGCCTAAGCCCGGGCGCCCCCGGAGAGCTAGAAATCGTCGTCTTCGGACGATTTTTTCTTGCCCCTGTGCCGCAGCACAGCCAGAATAATCAGCACCACCGCGCCGATTCCGGCAATCAGTTTCACGGTTTCCTGTGTGATAAGAAAAGCCAATGGAGCGCTCATAAGCGTTAGGTCCGAATTTGGCAGTATAGAACAGATGACGCACGAAAAGCCAGCTCTCGGCGTGGAGCATCGTGGAGCACGTGGAGCAGTCTCGACACCTGCTCGCATATGGTACGCCGAGCGTCGGCATCAGTGCCGACGCGGCATGCAAGTGCGTGCGCCACGTCGGAATGGCAGGCCATAACCTCCCCAAGTCGGGCTAAGCACCCCACCGGGGCAGCATTCACCCGATGCAACCTTGTAAGATAAAGGTATCCGTATTTCGCCTGTTCAAACGCCATGTGGATTGTCCAACTCGCGCTTCGCCGGCCCTACACCTTTGTCATTATGGCGATGGCCATCGTCATACTGGGAGTGCTGGCTACGGTACGCATGCCCACCGACATTTTCCCGGAGATCGATATTCCGGTTGTCAGCGTGATCTGGACCTACGCCGGCGTTTCCCCCGAAGAGATGGCGGAAGCGATCACGGTGCGCTCCGAACGCGGCATTACGATCGGGGTGAACGATATCGAGCACCTGGAATCGTCGTCGTTGCCCGGGCTGGCCATCATCAAGGTTTTCTTTCATCCGCGCGCCAAGGTGGAATCGGCGGTGGCACAACTGGCCGCCGCCACCCAGGCCTCGCTGCGCACGCTGCCGGTGGGCACCCAGCCGCCCAACATCCTGCGCTATAACGCTTCGAGCGTGCCCATCCTGCAACTGGGAATCTCCAGCGACTCGCTGAGCGAGCAGCAGCTCTACGATTTCGGCTACAACTTCATCCGCACCCAGCTTGCCAATGTGGAAGGCGCAACCTTTCCGCTGCCTTATGGGGGCCGGCCGCGGCAGGTGACGATCGACCTCGATCCGCGGGCGCTCTATGCGCAGGGGATCTCGGCCGAGGAGGTGGTGCAGGCCGTCAACACCCAGTCGTTGATCCTACCCTCGGGGACGGTGAAGCTGGGCGCACAGGAATTCGCCGTGCGGCTGAATAGCTCGCCCGACCTGGTGTCGGCCTTCAACCGGCTGCCGGTGAAGCAATCGAAGAACAACACCACGGTTTACGTGAGCGACGTGGCGCACGTGCGCGACGGCTACACGGTACAGACCAACATCGTGCGGCACAATGGCCAGAAGGGCGCGCTGCTGACGGTGCTGAAGAACGGCGGCTCTTCCACGCTCGAAATCGTGGAGCAGATCAAGGCCATCCTGCCGCGCATCCGTTCGACCCTGCCGCCGTCGCTCAACCTGAAGCTGCTCTTCGACCAGTCGATTTTCGTGCGCGCGGCGATCGCTGGCGTGCTGCGCGAAGCCACCTTGGCGGCGCTGCTGACGGGCCTCATGATCCTGCTGTTCCTGGGGAGCTGGCGCAGCACCATCATCGTCTGCGTTTCCATTCCGCTTTCGATTCTGACTTCGCTGGCGGTGCTCAACTTGCTGGGCGAGACGGTCAACGTGATGACGCTGGGCGGGCTGGCGCTGGCGGTCGGGATCCTGGTGGACGACGCCACCGTGGAAATCGAAAACATCCATCGCAACCTGGGGATGCGCAAGCCCATCGTGCGGGCGATTCTGGATGGCGCCATGCAGATCGCGGTTCCGGCTTTCGTTTCCACCCTGTGCATCTGCATCGTGTTCGTGCCGGTGATCTTTCTGACCGGCGCGGCGCGCTACCTGTTCACGCCGCTGGCGCTGGCGGTGGTGCTGGCGATGATGGCGTCGTACCTGCTTTCGCGGACGCTGGTGCCCACCATGGTGCGGTACCTGCTGGCGAGCGAGGTGGCCCGCTATAGCGGCGAGGGCGGGGAGATTGAAGATCAACCCGGATTCTTCGCCGGCATCCACCACCGGTTTCAAGCGGGCTTCGAGAAGATGCGCCGGCGCTATCGGGGCTTGCTGGGGCAGGCGCTGGCGCATCGCAAGCTGGTGGCCGTGTGTTCTCTCGGAATCTGCGCGGCTTCGCTTGCCTTGCTTCCGTACCTGGGCGAAGACTTCTTCCCGCAAGTGGACGCGGGACAGATCCGGCTGCACGTGCGCGCTCCGGCGGGGACCCGCATCGAAGAGACCGAGCGCTATTTCGCGCAGGTGGAGAATACCATTCGCCGGATCATTCCGGCGGCCGAGCTGGTGGACATTCTGGATAATATCGGGCTGCCCTATTCGGGCTTCAATCTGGCGTTCAGCGACAGCGTGACGATCGGCGCTTACGACGGCGAGATCATGGTGTCGCTGCGGCCGGGTGAGCACGCGCCTTCCAGCCAATACGTACGCCGGCTGCGCACCGAGCTGCGGCGCCAGTTTCCGGAGCTGACGGTGTTCATGCAGCCGGCCGATATCGTGAGCCAGATTCTGAACTTCGGCCTGCCGGCGCCCATCGACGTTCAGGTAGTGGGGCCGCTGGCCAACGCCAAGGCCAACTATGCGCTGGCGCGCCGCATGACGATGCGCATGAGAGCGATTCCCGGGGCCGAGGACGTGCATATCCACCAGGTGGTGGACGCGCCGGAGCTGATGTTCCGGGTGGACCGGACCAAGGCGCGGCAGTTGGGCCTGACCCAATCCGACGTTTCCAACAGCTTGTTGATTTCGCTGTCTTCGAGCGCCTACGTCGCACCCAATTACTGGATCGATCCGCGCAACGGCGTGGACTACCCGATCGCCGCGCAAACCCCGCAATACGTGCTGGATTCCACCGCCGAGCTGCTGCGCACGCCGATTCACGCGGGCGTGAACGAGGCGCCGCAGTTGCTGGCCAACCTGGGCCGCCTGGAGCGCGATACCACCCCCGCGGTGGTGAATCACTACAACGTGCAGCCGCTCTACGATATTTACGCCAACGTGCAGGACCGGGACCTGGGCGCGGTGGCGGGCGACGTGGACCGGGTGATTCGCGAATTCACGCCGCAGCTTCCCAAGGGCAGCTTCATCGAAACCCGCGGGCAGGTGTCCACCATGCGCAGCTCGTTCGTCGGACTGGGCGTGGGCATGGTGTTCGCCATTCTGCTGGTGTACTTCGTGATGGTGGTGAATTTTCAGTCGTGGCTGGACCCGTTCATTATTCTGATGGCGCTGCCGGGCGCGCTCTCGGGCATCGTGCTGATGCTGTACTTGACCCAGACCACGCTGAGCGTGCCGTCGCTGATGGGAGCGATCATGAGCATCGGCGTGGCCACCGCCAACAGTATTCTGCTGGTGAACTTCGCCAACGATTTGCGCGAAGATGGAGTGGATGCCCTGACGGCCGCGCTCGAAGCCGGCCACACCCGCCTGCGCCCGGTGGTGATGACGGCGCTGGCCATGATTGTGGGTATGTTGCCGATGGCGCTGGGCCTGGGCGAAGGCGGCGAACAGAATGCGCCGCTGGGCCGCGCCGTGATTGGCGGTCTGCTGGTGGCCACGGTCGCCACCCTGATTTTCGTGCCGGTGGTATATAGCGTGCTGCGACGCACTCCTCCGCGCCACGGGCGCCGCGCGGGAATGGAATCGATATGAGGACGGAAGTGGAAGAGGAAGTCAAGACGCGTCCCGGCAGCGGCCGTCTGCTGGCGTTCTTCGGCGTGCTGGGGCTGGTGGTGATCGCGTGCATCGCGGGCGGGCTGCTACCGCGGCTGGCGCGGGAAAAGGGACTGGCGGCGGCGGCGGCCGAGGTGACCCAGCGCAGACCGGTCGTGATCGTTTCGGCGGTGAAGGTGGCCCCGGCGAAGGAGACCATCGACCTGCCAGGCGATTTCCAGGCGATGGTGGAATCGCCGATTTTCGCCCGAGCGGACGGCTTCCTGAAGTCGCGCGTGGTGGATATTGGCGACCACGTCAAGACCGGGCAACTGATGGCCGAGATCGAAACGCCGGAGCTGGATCAACAGATCGGCCAGGCGCGGGCCAACCTGGCGCAGTCGCAGGCCTCGCTCGACGAGCTGAAAGCCGATATCGAGCTGGCGCGGGCCAACCTGTCGCTGGCGAAGGTGACGCTCGACCGCTGGCAGCACCTTTCCGATAAAGGCGTGGTGGCGCGCCAGGAGCTGGACCAGCGGAAAGCCGATTTCGACGTGAAGAACGCGCAGACCCAGCGCGCGGAAGCGAGCCTGGCCACGGCGCGCGAAACCGTGCTGGCAAGCCAGGCCAATCTGCAGCGATTGCAGGAGATGAAAGGTTTCGCGCGGGTGGTCGCGCCCTTCGATGGGGTCATCACGGCGCGCAACGTGGATGTGGGTACGCTGATCAACGCCGGTAACGGCGGCGCCTCGCGCGAGATGTTCCGGGTGGCGCGGATCACCCCGCTGCGGATTTTCGTCAACGTGCCGCAGACCTACGTCGCCGAGATGCACAACGGCCAGATCGCCGAGCTGCGCGTGGACGAAAAGCCGGGCGAAATCTTCCCCGCCCGCGTCACCAACATTTCCGATTCGCTCGACGCCAACTCGCGCGCCATGCTGGTGATTCTGGAGACCCCCAACCCCGCCGCCACGCTCTACCCCGGCATGTACGCCCAGGTTCGTTTTACCCTGGCCCACGCCAAGCCCCTGCTGCGCATCCCCGGCGACACCCTGATCCAGACCAAAACCGGCCCCCGCGTAGCCGTCGTCGATAGCGGCAACGTGATTCACTTCCGCGACCTGACGATCGGCCAGGACCTGGGTACTGAAATCGAAGTAGTTTCCGGTCTGACCGCGGGGGAAATGGTGGTATCGAATCCCAGCGACGCCGTAACGGAGAACGCCGCGGTGGACGTAAGGAAGCGGTAGGATTGTGCCCAGGTCCCTTTTGGCCGATGCCCCGCCGCTTTGTGGGGCAGGTTGTTCAACCTGCCGACCGATTGTCAATCGGTCCAGCCGGGCGCAGCCCGGCCGTTCGCTGACGAGCGGAAAAGCTGTTCTACTCGATGGAGCCGGGGGCGCGTAGGCTGTCAACAGTTTCTCCCGGTGGCAAGATGGAAGACATGCGGGCTGAGCCCAGTGGCCGAGTTTTCCAGCTTTCGATAGTGTCCTAAGGCTGCGTTGATCCTAGTGACAGCCACGGCTCTCCAAATATTTCGCTCAATCTTGTAGGGCGGCACGCTTCTCTGGGCTCGTTGCGCTGCCAGAGGCGGCCGGCAGGCCCAGGCGGGACGAAACTGACCCCGAAACGGCCCGAAATCCTCACCGGGGACACAAGGCTCCGTCCCGAAACGCAGATTTTCGTCGGTGCCGCTTCAGGCGGGCTGCGCCCTTGATATCCCTCCCGGATATGGAAGTCGAGGAAGACAGAAGTCGAGGAAGTCGGAATCGCCCGGCCGGAACCGTCTTCTTCCTTCTTCCTTCCCTTCTGCCTTCCTGCGCTTTCCTTCTTACCCTTCTTCAACGCGCGTCTTTCGCGCAGCGAAACCCGATGTCGGACCCTTTGAATCGCGCCGGCACCGTCGTCTTATCCCAAATCGCGTCGGGGTTGATCGGGTACTTAAAAGACGTGCCGCGAATCAGGTACCAGGGTTCGTCGGCGGTGGGCGGCGGCGTCAATACCGCGCGGAAGGTCTCGACCGCCTGCTTGCTGGGGGGCGTCAACTGCTCCACCAGCTCCCAGGCATTGCCAATCATATTCAGGGCGCCCGATGGGCTGGCGCCGTCCGCAAAGTCCCCCACCGCGCGCAGGCCCTTCGAATTCAGGTTGGCGTGCGAGGCGTCCTGCTGGTTGCCCCAGGGGAAGGAACGGCCATCGTCGCCGCGCGCGGCCTTTTCCCACTCCTTGTCGTTGGGCAGACGCTTCCCCGCCCATGCGGCGAACGCGTGCGCCTCGGTAATCGTCACATTGACCACCGGTAACTCGGGCTTACCCGCCGGAAAACCCTCCGGTAACTTACGCCCGGTCGCGGAGCAGAATTCGGCGTAAGCGGAATTGGGAACTTCCGTCTTATCGATGTAGAAGGCCGCGAGCGCGATCGGCCGCTTGTCTTCGCCGTATTCGAAGGTTCCCGCCGCCACCAGCAGCATGGTGCCGGTCGAGGTCGAAAGCGTACTCGCCAATACCGGCGCGTGAACCACGGGAACGGGTTTGGGGCGAACCGCCAGGTAAGTGCCCGTTATCGCGGCCAGGGCCAGCAAGACAATCGCCGGCGCCAGCCACTTGGGGCGCACCGAAGTGGGCGCTGCCGCCGGTGCCGCCGCCGCCGCCGACCCTTGCGGCAATAACGTCGTGGCCGCTTCCGCGTTGAAGATGCATTCCTCGATCTCCGCGCACACCGCGCCGAATCCCTGCGGCCTGGCGGCGGGACTCTTCGCCGTACACCGCGCCACCAGGTCGCACACCGCCTCCGGCGCGCCCGCCTGGCGCAGCGGTTCCAGGTTGAGCGGCTCGTTCAGAATGCTGTAGAAAATCCGCTCCATGGTGTCGCCGTTGATCGGCTTCTGCGTCGTAAACAGCTCGAACAGCAGCACCCCGAACGCATACACATCCACCTGCCCGGTGATTTCCTGCCCGGTAACTTGCTCCGGTGCCATGTAATACGGCGTGCCCAGCACGTAACCGGCGCGGGTGAGCGACATGCCGGCCGCCTTGGCAATACCGAAATCCATCAGCTTCACCACTCCGGCCGCGTTCAGGTGCGCGTTTTCCGGCTTGATATCGCGGTGAACGATGCCCTGCGCGTGAATATATTCCAGCGCCCGGCCCACCTGCAAAGCGATTCTCAGCTTGCCGCGCAGGTCGCCGGTGTGGCCGTCGCGGATCGCATGCCGCAGGTCCTCTCCCCGCAGAAACTCCATCACCAGGAAGGGACGGCCATGTTCGTCCGCGCCGAAATCGTAGATGCTGAGGATGTTGTCGTGCGCCAGGTTGCCCGCCATGCGGGCTTCCGCCAGGAACCGGGTTTTGGTCTCGACGTCCGCGCACCCCGCCTCGGTCAGAATCTTCACCGCCACGGTGCGGCCGATCACCGTGTCTCTGGCGCGGTAGACGTGCGACATGCCGCCGCCCAGAAACTCTTCCAGTTCGTACTTGCCGATGCGCGCCGGAAGCTCCATCAAGGCCGTGCCACCTCCGCCACGCAGGCCATGCCCGCGAAGTATCCCCGGTCGAAGACCGAAGGCGTCGATTGTAAGTCGAAACGAACCCTCACCGGGCGGCCGTTGTCGGTAACTTGAGTGTCGGACTTACCCCTCTTCATGGCGATTTCGACTTGCGTGCCCTGGTGCAGATCGGCATCGTCCACTAACTGGAAGATCGCCCAGAGACCGTCATAACTGCCGTAATCGTGATCGCTCCCGCCCTTCACCTTGACCGAAAGTTGCACGCCCGACGCGGTTCCCGGCCAGGCGAATGTACCCGCCTTCGAAGCATCGGCCGCGCTGAATTCCACGCTCTTGCCGTCCACCGTCAGCTTCGCGCTCTCCGTATCGGGCAGCGGCACCAGTTTCACCGTGTAATTGAAATGGGGATCCGGGGTGTTATTGGCATAGGCTGCGTCGGCAAACGCCGCGGCCCGGTTGAGAAATCCCAGAAACGACGGATTGATCGTAATGCCGCCCGAGGAAGCCGGCGAGAACTGCGACCCCGACCGGGTAATCGCCTTCTGCAGGTTCTGATCGTAGAACTGCCACAGCAGGCCGTCTTTCGGCTTGAAAACGGCGTCGATATCGGCCAGCGTGGCCAGGGTTTTACTCGACGGTGTAAAAGGATACTTGGCCAGCAGCGGGCGCATTTGCCCGCACAGGTCCTTGCCCTTGCCGTTTAATTCAGCCGGGCCGAGAGTGCGAACCAGGGCGTCGACGTAAGTGATCGGCTCTTCCAGCAGCGTCCGCGTAGCCATATCCACGTGGCCGTCCGGATCGGGGCGGAAGGCTTGCGCGATCTGGCCGGTGGAAAGCTTGGCCGCCGAAGCCGCGCCCTGCACCGTGGCCGCGGCCGCATCGTTGGGCGGGCCCGGCTGCGAGGCTACCTGGTCCACGGTTGTTTGCAGCGTCAGCAGGTTAGTCATGTAGTTCTGATTGGGTCCTTGGATGTACTTATCCGAGCACGGAACCGGAGTGACCGATTGCACCGGCTGGAACAAACCCGCCACTCCCGCGTCGTCCACCGAAGTGTTCTGCGACGCCACGCACACCAGCGCCAGCAGCGCGGATTGATTGCCGGAAAGCTGCTGCAGCTTCTGGCTGGCGTCCTTCAATCCGCCATAGCGGACCACGCTCGCCGACTTCATGTAAGTCCGCCACTGATTGGTGAAGTCCGTGTTATAACGGGCGCGCAGATCCACTGCCAGCTTGGTCTTGTCGATATTGGCCTGCGCCTGTTCGCCCAGTACCCAGCGCTCCCCGTTGATGTAGCGCTCCACGTGGTTGAGCGCGTCTTTCATGAACGCCCAGCCGCCCTTCGAAAAGGCGCCGGGTACCTCGTGCGTCTCCACCACCGTCTGCGCCGAGCCGGCGAACTGGCGGTTGAAATTAATGGGTGGGTTGCTCTTTCCGGCTTCGGCCAGCAGGAAGGCGTACACCGCCTCTTCCCCGGCGAACTGGGCCAGGTAGTGGCGGGCGTGTTCGATGGTATCGGAATCGTTGGCGCTCGAAAACGGGTTGGCGGTTTGCAACTCTTCGGCGTAGTATTCGAACTGTCGCTGGGCCAAACCCTGCCGATCAGCGTCAGCGCCTTGTCCATTCACCCACCAGTTCAGCAGCACCGGAGCCAGAAACTCCTTGGTGCTCTTATCGTGAAACGAAGTGGTGATTAAGTAGGCCTTGAGCGCGTTGTAAGTCGGAAGGTACTCCGGTCCGGGTGTGGCGGGCAGCGTGGTCAGAAAGCGCTGGATGTTATCCTGCGTCTGGCCGAAGAGTAACTGCTTGAAGCGCGCGAAGTAAAGGCGGCGCGCTTCCGGGTATAAGTCGTCGCCGGCATACAGGCCCCAGCGATAGCTCCAGGGAGCCCCATCGCGGTGATAGGACGCCAGCGTCTCCATCGATTGCCGCAGCGTCTCCAGCTTCCGCAGACTGGGAAGGGAAGCCAGGTCCGCTCCCGTGGATTCGCCCGAAGCGATGCCCTCGGCCGCGTCGCGCACCCGCGTTTCCAACCCGTGATTGCGGAAGAAGCTGACCGTGAAAGCCATCGCCAGCAGCACGCACAGGCCCGCCCCGGCGGCCAGCAGGATGCGCCGGCCGCGGCTGGTCTTGGTGCTCGATCCGCTGGCTCCCAATGCGCCGCGGTCGGCCAGCAGCACGTGGTGAAACAGTTGGCTCAGAAAAACCCACTGCGGTACCTTGCGCGTGACGCCAACCGGCTGCGACGCCGGTGTCGCGGCCTGGGGGCGTCCGCCCACATGGAAGATGCCGGTTGCGCCGGGGGCCGAACCGTAGCCGCCCGCCTCGCCCGCGGCCGGCGCCACCGGCGCCGCTTCGTTGATCAGCACCGGGCGCACGCCGGTGAAGTAAAAGCCGCGCAGAAATGGCCCCACCGTCAACTGGCTGGGGCGGCAAAGGTCCACCAGAAACTGCACCGCGGTGGTGCGCAGCTTGCGAAACTCGCGCGGGAATTCGTAAGCGGCCGGCAGCTTGCCGCCGTCCGTCTCGCGCGCCAGAAACTCCGGGCGGAAGTCGGCCAGGGAGCGAAAGAGACGCTCGAAGTGGCCCGTAAGCCGCGCCGTCTCTTCGTCGCCGTAGACGCCTTCGCTTCGCCGCCCCAGCATGGGCAGGGTCACGCCCAGCACCTGGCCGGCTTCCTCGTTGGTCAGATTACGAAAATATTCGGTGAAAAACGGTACCCGGTCGGCCTTGGTGAACAACACGTAGACGGGCAGGTTGATGCCCATCGCCTGGCAAATCTCGCCCAACCGCGCCCGCAGCGCCCGCGCCGAATTCACCGCCGCCTCCTGCGCCGCCGCGCGCGTGAATATCTCGCAATCGAAACAGATCAGGGCCGCGCGGGGAGCCTGCTCGCCCTTGCCTACCACCGAGGAGCGCGGCTGCAGCCGGGCAACCAGTTTGCTCCATTTACCGGCGTCGCCCGCGAGTTGTCCGCCGGTTTCCACGAACAGCGAGCGGCGGGAAAACCACACATTGGCGGTTCGCGTCGGCGTTACGTTGCCGCTCTGGTATACCTGCCCGGCGATCAACTCCGCTTCCAGCCCGGAATGCAGCATCACGCTGGTCTTGGTGCTGCCCGCGTCGCCCATCACCAGGTACACCGGCAACTGGCCCACCCGCGCGCCTTCGGCCAACTTGCCGGCCGATAGCTTGGTTTCCGCCTCGCGAAGCAGCAGCGAGATTTCATCTCCGCCGGGCGCCTGGTCCGCGCTTCCGGCGGCCTGCGCCTGTTTCTGCTTCTTCCTCTGGCGCAGCCACAGCGCGGTCAGAACCACGAGCGCGACCACGACGACGCCCAGCACGACGTAGAGTATCATGCTCCGCTCCTAGCCCTTCGCCTGCACGGCGATATTGTGGACGTCCGATACACCCGAGCCCAGCCCGATCTTGTACCCCGCGAACAGCAGCAGCGTAACCGCCGCGCACGCGATGGCGATCGCGGCCAGCTTGCGCACCCACGGATCGCCGCCCGCCGCCAGCGTTTCCGTCGGCGGGCTCCACCCGGGCGAAAGCGGGCCGAACGGTCCGCGCACGCGCTGGATCTTCTCCCGCGTCATGGCGATCGTCTGCCCCAGCTCGCCGCGATGACCCACGCTGTAACGCCCGCTAAAACCCAGCAGCATGCACAGCAGATGGATCTCCAGCAGGTCGGCCAGATCCTGCGAATCCTGCCGGCCCAGCAGTTGCTGCAGATTCTGGAAAAAGACTTCGCCGGCGATGTGGATGCCGAACAACTCCTCCTGAAGAGGCTTGCGCAGCCAATCGCCGAAAATCGGGTTTTGCGAATTCAGAATGGATTCGTCCAGAAAAGCCACCGCGGCGAAGGTGGCGAACTTCACGTCGTCGGCGGCGTATCCGGCGGCCAGGGCTTGGCTGGCCGCGGTCTTCAACGCTTCCCGCGTGTGGTGGCGAAACGCGTCGGTATCGCCCACGTTCTGCCGGCCCGCGCGCAGGCGAACCACGGCGGTCAGCACCTCCTGGTAAATCAACGGCAGGTTTTCCGGCCGGCGGCCGGTAGCAGCGGTAGGGGTCATCGTTTATGAATCCAAAACCACCAGAATTTCCACTTCCGGGTTAGCGAACTCGCCGGGAACGTACAGCCCCACCGTGCGGGTCTGCACGATATGATCCCAGCACGGTCCGGTGCGCGCGACGCCGAAATATTGCGTTTCCACGCGGGCCGATATGGCGGCCGGCGGCACCGGCAAATGGGTAAGGGTCATGCCCGGCAGAGCGCGCCGGACCAGTTCGCGAACGAACGGTGGGGTACAAACCTTGATCAGGTGGGGCGCTTCCACCATCAGCTCGGCTTCGCCCATATCGGCGCGCACCGCCAGCACCCATCGCGCGCGCCCCAGGCAGCGTTGATCGCTCACCTGCCCCTCGTAGTAGTAATTCCCGGCGCTGGCCAGCGGAATGGAGAGACAGTTGGTGGGGACAATGGTCTCCAGGTGGGCGCGAATATGGCGATCGAGCGCGTCGAAACAGTCGCTCAGATTCATGTGGTCGTAAACCGGCAGGCTGCGCGGATGGGAATCCAGAGCGAAAGTGCACAGCGCCCCGCCCAGCCGCGCCATCTCCCGGTAGAGTTCCTCGGGGTGGCCGCGCTTGGCCATGTACAGGTGGCGCAGCGGCGCCAGCGCCGAGTTCACCGCGTGCAGCAGCCAGAAGTTGGCGATCTCGCGGGTCGAGAATTCCGCCGCGATACCGCCGGAGGCCGTGGGGCCGCGGCTGATGGTAGCCGATTTCTCGTTCAGGATCTCGATCAACCGCCGCAGGATTTCCATCAGGCGCTGGCTGGCGCCGATGCCAAGCACCGGCGGCACGAATTGCGGGTCGTAAATAAAGTGGCCGGCGCCATCCCTCATCACCCGCGCTAGCGGCAGCGTAACCAGGTCGCCCGCCGGCTCAGTATCCACCACCAGGCGAAGGTTCTTGCGCCCGAACCGCACCGGCCGCTCGTCGGCTCCCGTGTTTTCGTCGTGCAGCACCTTCGATTCGGCCAGGTAGCGCGCATCCACCGGGGATACCGGATTGGTTTCGATCGCGCAATTCACCCCGTTCGGCTTGCGCGGCGGAATGGCGAGCAGCACGGTGATGGCGTCGCGGGTCGGCGGGAACAGATCCGCAATCGCGCGCGGCGCGGGTAATGCGTCGCTTTCCGGCATGTTGAACGGCAACCCGTCCGGAAAAATTCCCCGCGCGTGAACCAGCGCCACGGTGCCGTTGCGCAGCGCTTCGGAATCCAGCTCCAGTCCCGCCACGCCGTACGCCGCGAACCACAGAGACGAGACGGCGAACTGGATGGAATCTTCGAAATAGCGGCTCTGTACCTGGAAATGGTGCGGTCCCAGGTGCATGCCTTCCGACCACACCACACGCGACAGCAGCTTCATACGCTCGTTCGCCACTTTAGCATAGGCGGTTCCCTCCGGCGCGTTTTTCCGATTTGGGCGCGGTACCATGTGTAGGTGCCGGGGTCGGGCACGACGGGGTGTGACCATGAGTTTCTATGACAGGTACGAGCTGGTCGGTGAGATCGAAGGAGAAGGGACACGGGGCTTTCGGGCCCGCCAGAAAGATAACGGCCGCGAGGTCGCGGTCCACCTGTTGCTCGGCGGGAGGACGCCCGAAAACCTACTGCTGCTGGCGCGCGTCGACGCCTTCCGGAATGCCCCGCGCCTGATCGAAATCGGCGAGTTCGAAGGTACCGATTACGTGGTGACCGAGGCGCCGCCCTACGTCCACCTGAACGAGTGGGTGCTCATGATGGAACGCGCCGCCGTGGCGGAGGCTCAAAAGTTCAACCGCGTCGGCACCTGGAAAGTCACGCTGCCCCAGCCTGCCGCCGCGAAGACTCCCCCGGCACCCGCGGCTCCGCCGCCGGCTCAGGGACCGGGCGAATTCACGCGAATGTTTCAGCCACCCGCGCCGCCGCGGACGCCGCCGATGCCGGTTGCCCCTTCGGCGCCGCCGGCCGCTCCCCCACCGCCCCCACCGCCTGCCGCCGCTCCGGCGCCGCAGGGACCAGGGGAATTCACGCGACTATTCCAGGCGCCCGCCGCCCAGCCGACAACAGCCATGCCGGCCGCCCCCCCACCGCCAGCCGCCGCACCGGCGCCGCAGGGACCAGGGGAATTCACGCGACTATTCCAGGCGCCCACCGCCCAGCCGACAACAGCCATGCCGGCCGCCCCCCCACCGCCAGCCGCCGCTCCGGCGCCGCAGCAAGGGCCAGGGGAATTTACGCGACTATTCCAGGCGCCCACCGCTCAGCCGACGATGGCGATGCCCGCCGCTCCCGCGCCGCCCCCACCGCCGCCAGCCGCTCCGGCTCCGCCGCAGGGACCAGGGGAATTCACGCGACTATTCCAGGCGCCCACCGCTCAGCCGACAATGGCGATGCCGGCCGCTCCCGCACCGCCCCCACCGCCAGCCGCGGCACCGGCGCCGTCGCAGGAGCCCGGGGGATTTACGCGACTATGCCAGGCACCCACCGCTCAGCCGACGATGGCGATGCCGGCCGCTCCCGCACCGCCCCCACCGCCAGCCGCCGCACCGGCGCCGCCGCAGGAGCCCGGGGAATTCACGCGCATGTTCCAATCCCCGCTGCCGGCCAGCCAAGGGCGAGGCGACTGGCCACAGGCCCAAGCCCAAGCTAAGACGGCGCCAAGCGAATTTACGCAAATGTTTCAATCGCCCTCCACGGCCGCTCCGGCATCGCCGTCCCCCGTCGAAAGCGGCGAGTTTACCCGGTTTTTCCATTCGAACGCGCCCCAGCCCGGCCCACAGCTTCCGTCCTCCTTGGGCCTCCCGCCGGCCCCGCTCCCGGCCGCCCCGCCGCCACCCGCCGCTCAACCCGGCGAGTTCACCCAGATGTTCGGCAGGTTGAACGCTCCGCCGCAATCGCCCGCGTCTGTCGCACCGGCTCCATACGCTCCGGCGTACGGGCCTTCCGCCGGTATGGGCGCGACCGGCGCTTTCTCGCTTCCAGCGCAAGCTCCGCCATCGACCCAAGGTCCCAGCGAATACACCCGCATGATGCAGGCGTACAATTCGCCGCCGTCTTCCTCGCCAGCCGGCGTGCCGGCCCAGTCTCCGCAAATGCAGATGCCGCAGGTGCAAGGGCCGCAACTGAACTTCCAGCCGCCAAACCTGCAAATGCAGCCGCCATCGGTATCGGCGCAGCCGCCGCAGATGCAGATTCCGCCCATTCAGATGCAGGCTCCGCCGATGCAAGCTCCGCAAATGCCGGCCGGCGGCACTGCCGCGCCCCAAACCAACTGGCTGCTGATTGCGATCATCGGCCTTCTGTGCTTCCTGGTCGGCGGCGTGATCGTCTACTTACTGGTCCGGCGCTAAGAGGCGTTTCTTCGTAGCGCCGGCGATCTTCGTCGTTGGTGATCTTGGTTGCGGCTCCGTTGCCCTGTGGGGCAGCCAATCATGGCTGCAGCCGCCTTTTCAGGCGGCTCTTCCGTCGCGTGCCTGCCCATCTACTTCGCGGACACCACACCAGCCCCGCTCCCCGCTGCCGTTCCCTCCAATCACGGTATGGTCACCGTGCCATCGCGCGTCGCTAGCGCATTGCCCTCCGTATCGCGCACCAGCCGCCCCGGCAATCGCCTCCGCAATCTGCTGCGTCTGCACCCCCGGACATTGCAACGTCCGCCGCACCAGTGCCTGCCATGCCTGCTGATCGCCTTGGTTCAGAATCAAGTCCGCGAGGTAGTAGCTAACATCGGGACACGGCGCTCCACCGTGCGTAACCGTCATTTGGTTGCTCAGCTTTTGCACCGCGCCCTCGAGCTTCTCCCGATCGCTGGTGAACTCCTGCGTCACCCGGCCTGAAACCGTGTAGATTGCCGCGCGATCCCCAGCAGCCAGTCCGCGCCGTATCTGGCGGGATGCCGCATCTCGAACGGGGGCCATGTCGGCGAATTCGGTATCCAGGTCATCGAACAAGTAGATGAGGTAGCGCTCCGGGCTCCCTCCCGCGGCAGCCATATCGGCCGGCCCCGAATCGGCCGCCCTCGCAACCGTTACCGTCCGGCCTTCAGTCGCGGCCCTGGCGCGGCTCACCGCCGAGAAGCTGGTAATCGTCTGCCGCTTTCCCCTGTCGAACAACTGAAAAGCGTCCTTTGTCAGGTTGCCGACCGGACTTCCCTCCGAATCGCGCACCACAACCGGCACCAGCACAAGATCGACCTTGCTCTGAAAAGTCGGAACCTCGGGCTGCTGCGCGCCTGCCGAATCCGGTGACAGAGCCGCGGCGTAGCAAAGGACGGCAAGCAACCAGGCGGGGCTCACGCAAGGGTCTCCAACCCACAGCGGGTGTCGAATCGATTATAGCCGGGTCTCACTCATAGCGCAGCGCTTCGGTCGGATCCACCCGCGTGGCGCGGCGTGCCGGAAGGTACCCGGAGACGGCCCCGACCGCGGCCATCCCCAGCGCGGCCATCGCGATCACCAGCGGATCGTGCGGCTCCACGCCGTAGAGTTGGCTGGCGAGCAGGCGGGTGACCAGCAGCGCCGCGGGCAGCCCGATCGCCACGCCCACACCCACCAACAGCAGCACCTCCCGCACCACCAGCCACACCACATTGCGCGCCGAGGCGCCCAGCGCCATGCGAATCCCGATCTCGCGCGTGCGGCGCGCCACCAGAAACGCCATCACGCCGTAGAGCCCCACCGCCGCCAGTACCGTTGCCAGCACGCCGAACGCGGTCGAAAGCGTGGCTGCCAGCCGCTCCACCGCCAGCGAATCGTCTTTCTGTTTTTCCACGGTTTTCATCTGGTAGACGGGCAGATTCGGATCGAGCTTGTGCACCGCGGCACGTAGCGCCGGAAACATCTGTTCCGGAGCGAGGGTAGTGCGGACGTAACCCGTCATCATGTGGGCGGTGTGCTGCAGGTACGGGAAATATACCTCGCGCGGGATCGGCTCCTTCATGGTCATGTACTTGGTGTCGCGCACCACGCCGACGATCTCGATATCGGTCTTGGTCCCCGGATCGGTACCGCCCCCGATGTGATGCCCCACCGGGTTCGACGCGCCGAAGTAGTAGCGCGCGAATTTCTCGTTCACTACCGCAACCGGCGCCGCGCCCTTGGCATCGCTCTCGCGAAAATCCCGGCCGCTGTAAATGGGAATGCGGAGGGTTTCGAAATAGCCCGGCGAAACATAGTTCACCCACGACGTCATATCTTCGCCCGGCTTGGTCGCGTGGCCTTCCACGGTGAAACCGCTATCCCAATCGTCCCAGGTCAGCGGAGGCACCTGGCACAGCGCCGCCGATTGCGCCGCGGGCAGCGCCGCCAGATCGTGCGCCAACCGTTTGTAAAAAAGCCCGGACTGCTCGTCCTTGTAGCCGTTCAGGGTCGGGTCGACGGAAAACGAGAGCAGGTTGGCGACTTCGAATCCCGGGCTGAGCTGCTTGAGGTTGCGCAGGCTCGTCCCGAAAAGTCCGGCCGCGATCAGCAGCAGCAGCGAGAGGCTCACCTGCGCCACCACCAGCAGCTTGCGCCAGCGCGCCTGGCCGCCGCCGACCACCGCCCCGGCCTGATCCTTCAGCACCGGCGCGATATCCGAACCGGTCGCCTGCAGCGCCGGCGCCAGCCCGAAAATCGCGGCGGTAACCGCGGAGATCGCCATGTTGTACCAGAAGATGCGCAGGTTGGGGTCGAGGGTGAATTTCATGGGGGGCTCCATATCGGGCATGATATGGACGAGCAGCCGCATGGTCAATGGCGAGATCAGGAAACCGGCCAATCCGCCGGCCAGCGCCAGGATCAGGCTTTCCAGCATGAGGTGGCGCACGATGCGCGCGCGGCTGGCCCCCAGCGCCAGCCGTAGCGCGATCTCCTTCCGCCGCGCCGCCGAGCGCGCAATGATCAGGTTGGCCACGTTGGCGCACGCGATCAGCAGCACCAGCCAGACCATGGCGCCCATGGCCAGCACCGGCGCTTCCAGGAACATGCGCGGAATGTTATTGCCCCCGCCGCCCGGAGACACGTCAAGGGTCATTTTGAGGAATTGCTGCCGGGCGTAGACCGAGGCGTGAGCGAACTCGGCCTGGCGCACTTCCATTTCGAGTATGTTGTGGAAAATGGGCGCAAGCGAGGCTTTCGCCTGGCGGAGTGTCACCCCTGGCTTCAGGCGCCCGAAAACCTGCACCCAGCGCAGGCGGCGATTTTCCAGCGGACGCTCCTGGTGCGTCAGGTCCGGCGCCATCACGATGGGCACGTAGATCTGGGCGGGGAACATCGCCTCCGTGCCTTCAAAGCCGCGCGGCGCGATGCCAACGATGGTCAGTTGGTGGTCGTTCACCAGCATCGTCTTGCCCAGAACGCCCGGATCGCCGCCTAAACGCGACTGCCAGTAGTCGTAACCCAGAACGGCGAAAGGCGAGCCGCTGGCGGCGCGGTCGTCGTCGGGCGTGAACAGGCGGCCCATGGCGGGCTCGAGACCGAGCACGGGGAAGTACGTTCCGCTGACGAGCTCGGCTGCGATGCGTTCGTTGTGCCCGCCGAAGCTCACGCTAGCCGCCGCCAGGGATCGCGCCAGCATCCCGTCGAACACCTGGTTTTGATTCCGAAAATCCACGTAAATAGGATAAGAGAGCGAGTTTAAACCGGTGTTGGAACCGTAGTGCTGGCCCACCTCCTTGAGTTGCGCCAGGGCCGAAGGGTCGCGCACCGGCATCAGGCCAAGCAGCACCTGGTCGAGCATGGTGAACACCCCGGTATTGGCGCCGATTCCCAGCGCCAGCGAGAATACCGCGACAGCCGCGAAAACCGGCGCCTTCGCCAGCTAGCGGAAGGCGTAGCGTAAATCGTCGGGAAGGCTCATGGCAACTCCCAGAGGCTACAACCCCATACGCGCCTGACGGCGGGGTTGTTCCACGTATCCTGTCGCAGGGACGTCACCCCACCCATAGGCTTCGCGGCCGCTCGCCGTGGGGCGGACCATCGTTTTTTGTGGTCTGCCCTACACTCGGGACTCTCTCATCATCCCGCCTGCGGCAGCAAAACGATCAGCTCCATTTGCGGGTTGGGAAGGTCGGCCGGCACGTAGGCCGCCAGATTCCGGGCCCGCTGGATGGCTTCCCAGCACACTCCCGACTGGTTCACGCTGAAGTACTGATAATTCAGCTTGATGGGAATCGCGCTGGGCGGCGACGGGACATACGTCAAGGTCAGGCCGGGGAGCGCATTGCGCACGATGTGCTCGATATGGCTGGCCGAGCACACCTTCACCAGCGCCGGCACGCGCGTCACGATTTCCGCTTCCCGCGTTTCGGCGCCGACCGCCAGGTACATGCGGGTGTTGTTCAGGTACTTGTCCTGATCGATGGCGGTGGCGTAAATCGCCGGCTTCACCATGTTGAGGGGCAAGGCGACCACGTTGGTCGGGACCACGGTTTCGAGCAGCGCGCGCAGCTTTTCGTCGAGCTCGGTGAAGCAGCCTCCCAGCTCGTCGTGGTCGTAGACGGGCAGGTCCCTGGGGTGGATTTTGGTCGAAAAGGTGGTCAGCGCTCCGGCCAGTTCGAGCATGGCGGCGTATAGCGTCTCGGGATGGCCTCCGCGGGTTTCGAACAGGTGCCGGAAAACCGGGTAGGCGGAGTTGACCGTGTAGAGCAGCCAGAAATTGGCGATATCGGCGGCGGTGAAATCCGCCAGGCTCTGGTTCTTCTGGCGGCGCATGCCGGAGATGGCGCTGGAGCGCGTAGTGAGCAGTTCCACCAGGCGGCGGGCGATGGCCACTAGATATTCGCTGGCGTTCAGGTCGAGCAGCGGCGGGACGAATCGCGAATCGAGCTGGAACAAACCGGCCGGGGTTCGAACCACGCGGGCCACGCGAAGGGTGGAGTAGCCGTCGCGCGCCTCGCCTTCGGCCAGCAAACGCAGATTCTTGCGCGCGACCGAAACCGGACGTTCGGCCAGACCGGTGTTTTCATCGCGGAACAGTTCGATTTCGGCCCGGTAGCGGGCGCCGCCCTCGCGCGCCGAAGTGGCCACGTTCAAGCCGCGCTCGCGATAATCCGGCACGGCCAGGTAAAGATCAAGCGAGGTCTGGTCCGGCTCGAAACATTCGGCCAGTTGTTTGAGCGGCGGGGCGGCATCGGAAGCCGGAATGTCGAACAGCAGCCCGTCCGCGAAAATTCCCGACGCGCTGGCGATGCCGAAAGCCCCCGCGCCCAAAGGCTCCTGCGCGATCGTCAGCGAACGGAACCCCCAGGGCCGAAAAGCCAGGTTGTCGAGCTGAAACTGCAGCAGGTTTTCGTGAAAGCGGTCCTGAAGTTGCAAGTGCTGCGGGCTGAGAAACGTGCCCTTGCTCCAGATCACCGGTTGGAGTCGCTTCATTTGCCCCCACAGTACCAGAACTGGAGGAAAGAGCCAAGCCGAGCACAAAAATGCACAAAATGCACAGTAGGGTCCGCTTCCCTACACCAGTTCGATGCGAAGGTCGCGGCCGATGGCGCGTGCCGCGCGCGTCAGGGTTTGCAGCGTCACCGAGGCGTTGCCTGGATCGAGAAGACGATCGAGCGCCGCGCGGCTTGTGTTCATGCGGCGCGCCATCTCTACCTTGCTGATCTTGTTCTTCTCCATCGCCTGCTGAACCTGCCAGGCCAGCGTTTCTTTCAGCACGACCGCGCGGGTCTCTTCGAGGATGCCTTCCTCCTTCAGGAAGTCCTCCAGTGACGAGCCGATGTGCTTGTTGCGCTTTTTCATCCCGTAACCTCCCTCATCCTCCGTTTCGCCAGGGCCAAGTCGTCCGCGGGCGTTTTCTGCGTTTTCTTGATGAACCCGTGCAGCACGACGAGCGTCTGGTCATGGAAGCACAGAATGAGCCGGGCTATCCGCTGGCTCGGAAGCGACGAGCGGACTTCCCAAAGACCATGTTCAAGGCTTCCCACCAATGGCCTCCCGATCGGCCAGCCGAACTGCACCCGCATGAGGTCGAGCCCGATAGCGCGCCGGTCGTCCTTGTCGAGGCTGCGCAGCCACTCGAGCACAGGTGCCCCACCCGCTTCCGTCCGGTAAAACCAGACCGGCATCTCCGGGCTCTGTTCGTCCCGCCTCAGAATTCCAGTATGTACCGAAAGTGGTACAGTGTCCAGTAGTGTTTCGGCTTCCGGTATGGTTGAGGGTACCGGGGAGGTGCGTCTTGCTTCCCTTAAACCTGGGGACAGCTTGGCGCGAGTTTCCAGGAAACACGCGGGCTGTCCCCAGGTTTCCGGGCCGGCATCTAGGCCGAGGTGCTCTAGCTAGGCTACAGTATCGAATGTGAAAGGACGCACGGGGACGCACGGGACAGTCTCGCACGGGGACGCACCGGGGGGGACGCACGGGACAGTCTGAAGCGACGCCGACGTAAATTTCCATTTCGGGACACACGGCTCCGTCCCAGCAGTGATTTCATGCTCCGGCGTGCCGTTTTGAGCGATTGCCGACCACTGTCGGCCCGCGCCTGCCGCGATAATGCCTGCCCAAGCCCGTTGCGGCGCGCCCTTCTCCGCAAGAAAAGTCGGTTTCGCGGCCTCTGTTGCGCTGCCCCTGCGCCCAAGGGACCTGGCCGCCCTCAAAATAGAGCCCCACGGAGCAGAAATTCCGATTTGGGAGACACGGCTCCGTCCCCCGCCTCGGATTTCCATACCGCTCCATGGCCTTGCCGGGCATCGGGCATGGAAACGTCCCTTTACCTTGACAGCGCTTGCGACTTTGGCATGTCTCTAGTCCTAAGTCGTACAAAGCAGTAACGTTATATAATACACGCCACTCGCGCCTGCCGGCCCCGCGGCACGATGCAGGTCGAGCACGAGTATTCTCGCTGCGGGGCCTGGACCTACATTGCCGGTCTGGATGTTCACCACGCCAGGATCTTTGGCCACGGCGAAGAGCAAAACGGCATTCAGCCTTTTGACCGCCTGGTCGAGCAGGTCATGACACGACCGCCATACAACGATGTGCGCCGCGTCTTCTGGATTGTCGACAACTGTTCGGCTCACCGCGGCTCCAGATCCGTGCAACGCTCTCAGCAAGCTGGACATTCCTCGGCAAAAATCGAGTAACGACCCAGAAATACGTTAGCGTATTTCTGAAATGACCGACTAGCGTCGTCACAGGGCCGAGGCTAAGCGCCTGGTGTCGGCGGCGGTCCATTCTTGGCCGCCCAATTTCCCCTGATGGAGTGGGGGCTCCCGACGCTCCCGCGGAATAGTGGCGGCGCCCGGAAAGGTTCTTTTGTTCCGGTTATAATGGCAGTTCCACGGCCTGTATGCGTTGGGCCACTGTCCCAGCGGCGGAGGCATGATGTCGTCAGAAGTCAAACGGAGAATCGCTGTCCCACGGCTGATCGCTCACGCCTTGGCTGTGGTTTTCCTGACATCCCTCTTAGCGGTCGGCGGCAGGACTGCCGTGGTCGAGTTGCGCGATTCTATCGCGTTCTACCAATCTCACCGCAGACCGATCCCTATCGGGATCGAGCGCGCGGCGGCTTACGTGCACAGCCAGGTTCCAGCGGATGCGCCCGTGCTGCTGGTGGTTAGCACTCCGGACGCATGGGATGACGGGCTATGGCAGCGTGCCCTATATCCCAACCCGATTTTTCTTTTGTACAAAAATGATCTCGGCACCCGGGAAGACCACCAATTGCGCGCAAGGTACCTGGTTCGATTTGCGGTTTCGATTGGAGCCCCGCCACTCGATCCGGCGTTCCGCTGGCGCAGGCCGGTGCCCGGCTGGACAGGCCCGGGACAGGTTGCTTTCGGAGAGGTCGACGAGTGATCGAACTGGTATCCGAACATGTTGTTGTGTTGTTGCTCTGCTGGGCCATGGCGTGCCTCGGCGCCTTCGTGCTCCAGGAGCGCCCGGAGGGGTTGCTCGCCTGGAACCGCGCGTTCATGGTCGGACTGTCCGCAGCGTCTACGATCTTATTCCCGCTGAGTCTGTTTTTTTTGCACACCGCATTAGTGGCAGTCTTGATCATCCTGGCCGCGGCCGCAGCCTATTGGCTGGTCCACTCCAGAGTTGTTCTCACGGGTGGCGCTTCAGCCTTTTCGCACCCTGGCTATGACGTCCCGGAACGTGTGATGCTGTTACTGATTGTCTTCTGCGCACTCGTGTTTGGAGTAATTAACGCCTGTCTCCCTCTGGGCTGGGATGCATTTCAGGTCTGGGCCACGAAGGGACTGGTGCTCTACCACCAAGGCGCGCTCACACCGGAACTTTGGCCCCCGTCACCAAACACCAACATAACCCGCTTCGTCCAATACCCCCCCATGGTATCTCTCTTCACGGCTTTGCTTGCGCTGGTTCGCGGGGTATTCAGTTGGACCGGGACGAAGCCGCTCTTCTTCGCCTTTTACGTCTCTATGCTGCTGTCGATATTCGATGCCGGCCGGCGGCTTTTGACACGGAGACTGGCGCTCGCTGCCGCGCTGATTTCCGCACTGGTTCCCTTCCAATTTGGCGTCACGGCGGCGGGCGGGTACGCGGACATGCCCCTGGCGGCGGTGCTCGTCGCCGCGATTGGCGCCATCTTTAGCGCTGAAAAGAACCGGGACATTCTTCATTCCCCCCTGGTTTGGATGTGGTCCGGTGTACTGATGGTGAAGAATGAAGGTTTACTGCTGTTCCTGATCGCCGGGGTTGTCGGGACGATCGCGCTCGGGCGGCGTGTTTGGTCGTTCTGGAAGCCGGCAGTGGGCCTGTGCGTGGTTCTTGCGCTGCGCATCGCTTACGTCCGGTGGACCAATGTCGTGGATATCGAGTACGGGTACGACCTCGCGCGGGCGTACCACCGTTTGGCGCAGTTTCCGGGCGCCGTTGGTCCTTGGATCCTGCGTTGGGATGATTGGGCATTATTCTGGCCGGCCACGCTGTTAGCCTGCATGATCCTTCTGGTGGCCGGCCGTACTGTGGAACGGGCTCTCGCGGCAGGACTGTCGCTTGGTGTTGCGGTTTATACGGGACTGTACCTCTTTACAAACTGGGATATGGTGCTCGCCACTGCTACCTCTTATTCACGAACCCTGCAGCAATTGGTTCCAGTGGGGAGCTTGACCTTGGCTGCGGCCTATGGCTGCCTGACCGGAACCCCTCACCGCGATGCTGGCGCCAGCGCGGGCCGAAGGGACGAACTCGTCGGCATGAAACCAGAGGACGACACCGCCGCACTGGCCGCTAACGAGGCGCACACCCCGAGTTTCACTCTTTCCTCGCGAACTCTCGTTGTGATCGGCGGTATTTTCACCATGGGCCTTCTAGGTCTAGGTGTATACGCCTTCCGGGAGACCACCCCACGGGTCCTCGAGACACCGGTTGCCGGCTCCGCGGCTTCGGCGAAACTGACCATACCAGCCGGCCAGGCGGTGGTCGGATACCTGGACCAGGTGAATGGCCAACCTGTCATACAGGGGGAACAGGGCGGTCAGATTCACGTTTCCGGCTGGGCGGGTTGCGGCAATACGGCCTCGCCGCTGCAAAGAGTCGAAATTCTCGTGGATAACCAAGTCAAGGCAACAGCGGCCTTATCAGTGGCCCGCCCCGATGTCGCGGCTGCCTTTGACCGACCGGATTTCGAAGATAGCGGCTGGACCGCTTCTTTTGAGGGGAAGCAATTCACCCTGGGTATTCATGCGATTATAGCTCGCGCGATATGCGCTCAGGGCGAGAGTGGTATCCTACCGCCCTTTCAGCTAGCTATAACCAACCACTGAGGTAACCATATAAGCCGAGCGCGTCATTCCTTCCTTCTTTGCGCGCCGGTCGATCTCCGCCATTTGGCTCTTGCGCGCCGTGAGGTTAAACCGCCCCACCTTCTCCGCGACAACTACGCTCACCAGAAATGCGACCGCACCCTCCATGGCGGGATCGTCCGCCAGAGCGTCGAGGGTCGAAGCCTCCGGGACCGCCTCTCCGTCCTCCATCATCCCCTCGATATGCAGGCTCAACGCCTCGACCGCCATCCGGCGCGCTTCGTCGAGCATCTTGCCAGCCGTCACACAGCCTGGAAAATCGGGGAAGCTTACGCCGAAATCCGACTTCTGGTCTTGATGAAGATATGCAATGTACTCCATGGTTGCGCTCCGTTGTAGCGCCGGGGGCCGTATGCCGGCCGTATGCCCGCCCTCCCCCCTACACCAACCCGATTGTTACACGCCGCCCGACCACCGCAGCAGCCCGTTGCAGGCTGCCGAGCGTAATGTCGTTCTTCGGATCGAGGATACGGTCAACCTGGGTGCGGCTCGTCTTCAGTAGCGCGGCCATGCGGTTCTTCGAGATTTTTTTCTTTTTCATGGCCTCGGCAAGCTGCCACGCGACGACCTCCTTCACCGCCTGTGCTTGTGCCTCTTCGAAAATGCCTTCCTCCTTGAGGAAGTCATCGATGCTGGAACCCATATGCCTCTCGCTCATCGCTCCAACTCCTTCTGGCGCTTTCGCGCAGTTGCCAAATCCTCATCCGGCGTGGCCCGCGTCTTCTTGATGAACCCGTGCAACGCGACCAAGTGCTCGCGGTAAAGGCAAAACAGCACCCGCGCCGTCCGTTTCGTCGGCAGGTCCTCCGGACTTCCCACAGCCCGCCTCCCATTGGGCGGCACAGCGGCATACCCACGGGCCAACGCCACTGCGCCCCCAGCAAGTCCTTCCCTATCGCCTGGCGCTCCGCCACATTCAGCCCTTTCAGCCACTCCCTGACCGGCTCGCTTCCGGCCGTGCGATAAAGAATCAGCGGGATCTTTTGCGGCTGTAGGCCGTCGCCATCTTGCACCTTATCCAGTACAGTGTACCACAAAAGGTTCATGCGGCCTCGCTTCATGCAAGCGGGCAATGCACAAGAATGCCCAACGGCGTACAACGAAAAAGCCCCCGGCAAGCACCGGTGAAGAAATTAAAGGATTTATTTGTTTTTTCACGCCCGGGCGACGCACAGGAATGCACAACGATGCACAACCGAAGGCACTGGCAAGGACCGCTCTCTCCGGGCGTGGCTCGGTTCTGAGCTACAGGTATAATTCCTGAACGGGGGTGAAGTGGGAACGGAAACGGACGATCTGGACGAAGCGCTGGCGCACCACCGGGCCGGGAGGCTGGCGGAAGCGGCGGCGGGGTACCGCGCGGTACTGCTGCGCAATCCGCGCCAGCCGGACGCGCTTTACCTGCTGGGGATGGTGGCGCACCAGACGGGACGCAGCGAGCCAGCCATCCGCATGTTCCGCCAGGCGCTGGCGGTGAAACCGGACCACGCCCATTGCTGGAACCTGCTGGGACTGGCGCTGGCGGCCACCGGAGATGAGGCGGGCGCGGAGGAGAGTTACCGGCGAGCGCTCGCGATCGAACCCTCTCCGGGCTTTTTTCTCAACCTGGGTAATCTGCTGAAGTCGCGGGGCCGTTCCACCGAAGCCGGAGACGCCTACCGGGACGCGTTGCGGCGCGACTCCCGATTTGCCGCGGCGCATTATAGCCTGGGCAACCTGCACCGTGCGACGGGCGACCTGGAAGAAGCCGAGGCGTGTTTCAGGCGGGCGCTGGAGACCGAGCCGGCGCATGGCGACTCGCTTGCGGCGCTGGGACAAACGCTCCAGGCTCTCGGCCGGCCGTCGGAGGCGCTGCCGTTTCTGGAGCAGGCAGTCCGCCGGGCGCCGGCCGACGCCGGGCTCGCTTGCGATTTGGGCGACACGCTAACGGCGCTGGGCCGCGGCGCGGACGCCGCCCAATGCTACGAATCCGCGATTGCCACCGAGCCGGGCTTCGCGCGCGCCTGGTTCGCCTCCGCGTGCCTGGAACGCGACCGGCACGATTACGCCGCTGCCGCGGAACGCTTTCGGCAAGCCTGCCAGCTTCGGCCGGAGTGGGCCGAAGCGCATCACAACCTGGGCCAGGCGCTATTCCAGACCGGGCAGGTGGACGAGGCGCTGGCTGAGTTCAAAGTGGCGGCCGAGGCGGGAAGCGGAGACGTTTCGCGAGCCATGGCGGCGGTGATCGTCCCCGGCAGCCCGGTCGCGGACAATGCGACCATCCTGGCGGTGAGGCAGGACTGGGCACGAAGGGAGTTTGCGGGGACCGGGCGAAGAGACGACAGACCACAAAATGCGATGGTCTGTCCCACCAAGCTCCGAATCGGGTATCTTTCCTCGTTTTTTCACCGCCGGAACTGGATGAAGCCGGTATGGGGCGTGATTCACGGGCACGACCGCACCGGCTTCGAGATTCACCTGTTTTCCGACGGGCCGGAGGAGGCGATCGGCGAGGAGTATCGCCGTTCGGCGGGCGATGTTTTCCATGACATCTCCGGGCTATCGAACGAGGCTGCGGCTGCAGCGATCGAACAAGCCGGGGTGGACGTGCTGGTGGACCTGAACGGCTACAGCGCGATGGCGCGGCTGCCGCTCGTCGCGGCGCGGCCGGCGCCGGTGGTCATTGGCTGGTTCAATCTGTACGCCACCAGCGGGATGGAGGCTTACGATTGGCTGGTGGGCGACGCAGTGACGATTCCCGAGGAGGAGGAACAGTTCTACTGCGAGCGGATCGCGCGGGTCCCCGGCACGTACCTGGCGTTCGAGGTGGGATACCCGGCGCCGGAAGTGAGCGCTCCGCCGTGCCTCGAGACCGGCGGAAGACTGGCGTTCGGATCGTTAGCCTCGCAGTACAAAATCACGCCGGAGGTGGTAGCGGCGTGGAGCGCGATTCTGCGGCAGGCGCCGGGGAGCACGCTGCTGATCCGGAACGCCGGCCTCGAAGCCGAGGGCATGCGCGGGTTTGTGCGGGCACGGTTCGAAGGCGAGGGAATCGGCGCGGACCGGCTGGATCTCGAAGGCCCGGCGGAGCACGACGAGTTCCTCGGGTCCTACGGGCGAATCGACGTGGCGCTCGATCCGTTCCCCTACAACGGCGGCACGACCACGATGGAAGCGCTGTGGCAGGGAGTGCCGGTGATCTCGTTTCGGGGCGACCGATGGGCGGCGCGGACCAGCGCGTCGCTCGAGCTGGCCGCCGGGCTGGGCGAATTTGTGGCCGCGGGCCGCGAGGGTTACGTGGCGCTGGCGGTGGAACTGGCGCGGAGCGCCGAAACCCCCCCGCGCCTGGCGGAACTCAGGCGAAACATGCGGGACCGGCTGCGGCGATCGCCGGCGTGCGACACGGCGGGGCTGGCCCGGCACCTGGAGCGAATCTACCGGGAAGCTGTGGTATTCTCACCTCGATGAGCGAGACTGCGGCGCAGGCTTACTGGCACGAGACGCTGCCAAAATTGGGAACGGCGGAGGAGTACCGGGCTGCTCGGCGCCTGTTCGAATCCCACGGGTACATGTATGCGAACGTATGCGCGCGGCTGGGGATCGAGCAGCTATACCGGTTCCAAACGCCGCCGCCGGGGTTGGGGACGGGCGACCCGGTGACGACGCCGCTCGATGCGCTGATCCGAGTGTTCGCGTTCGGACTCTACCTGGAGCGCGAGGCGGCGGAAAAGCTCTTGACCGCGGAAGGGGTGGGTACGCTCGAGGCGCTGAACCTGCTGGCGCCGGATCCGGCCAGACCCGGGGCGGTGTTCGGGACGGTGGCGCTGGTGCCGGTTCCCGGCGCCCTGACGGCGAGCGACCGCGTCTGTGCCCCGGACGGTTCCCAGTTTGGCAGGGCGCCGGATGCGGTGTACCCGGCGTTTTTCGCCAATACCCTGGCGTTTGTGGACCGGCTGCCGGAAACCCGGTGCGAAACCATGCTGGAACTGGGCACCGCGACCGGCTTTGCGGCGATCCGGTCGGCGCCGTGGGCCGGCCACATCTGGGCCACCGACGTGGCGCCGCGCAGCGTGCGGTTCGCGGCTTTCAACGTGGGCTTGGCGGGCATCGGGAACGTCACCGTGCTCGAGGGCGACATGTACGCACCGGTGGAAGGGATGACCTTCGACCGGATTGCGATCCACCCGCCCTACATGCCCTCGCTGGACGGCAAGTATATCTACCGGGACGGCGGCGAGGACGGCGAGCAGATCTTCCGGCGCGCGGTGGAAGGGTTGCCGCGCTTTCTTCGCCCCCATGGGCGATTCTACTCGGTACTGATGGCTTCCGACCGGCGGGGAGAGGCGCTCGAACAGCGCATTCGCAAATGGCTGGGGCCGGACGAAGCGGGTTTCGACGTGGCGATTGTCACCGACGAGCGCAACGCGGTTCAGGACGCCCTCGCCAAGGCAACGACCGAGAACGAGCGCGACGCCCCTTTCTGGCGTTCCATCTGGGAACGGAACCAGACCGAATCGCTGCTTTACGGGTCGGTGTTGATCCACCGGCACTCGGGCGAGAGAGCAGGGGCGAATGTGCGGGCGCAGGCCGGCGTTGGCTTCAACTGGCGGCACCTCGACGGATTGCTGGACTGGGAGATTCGGGTGCGGCAACCGGGGGCGGACCAGATGCTGCTGGAATGCCGTCCGAGAATTGCGGCGGGATGCGAGCTGCAGGTGTCCTATCGGCTGGTGGAGGGCCGGTTGACCCCTTATGAGGCGCAGTTCCAGGTAATGGGAGCGCTGCGGACCCGTTTCAAGAGCCCGCTCTGGCTGGTAGAAGCGATTTTCGGGTGCGACGGCAAGGCGAGTTGGCGGGATCGGTATATGGCTTTGGTCGCGGAGGGCAGAATTCCGCCGCAGGCGCCGGCAGCGGAGTTTGCGCGCATGCTGATCGCGCTGGTATCGGGCGGAGCGTTGGTGGCGGAGTGAGGGCGGCTGCTGGATTGGCGCAGCCAAGAGCGCCGGGATGAGTCCCGGCGTGGCAGACTCATAGAGTCCGCTCCACGCAGGGCACTATTTGCAGGACCTGTGACAGGGTTTTGTGCAGTCTGTACGAAATTTCACCAGGCAGTAGAAAACACTTGGGTAGGTGGCCGGGAGATCGCCGCTAGTACTGGTTCGCGATCTTTTCGACCGGCTTTTTCGGGTGGTTGCGTATAATTCATTAGAGCGATACGCGCCACCGGCGTATTTTTTTGGTAATCTTGATCCTGCCCGTCGGCGCGGAAGGTCAGCCGCCGATGCGGCAAAATGGGGGGATGGAATGGCAAGAGTAAGTACGCAGCATAAGCTTGATCGCGTGAGACCTCCGCGGGTGCAGATCACCTACGACGTGGAGGTCGGAGACGCGATCGAAATCAAGGAATTACCGTTTGTCCTGGGCGTGTTGGGCGATTTCACCGGCCAACCGACCGAGCCTTTGGCCCGGGTCAAGGACCGGAAGTTCGTGGAGGTAAACCCGGACAATTTCGACACGGTGCTGGCGAACATGAAACCGCACCTGGCATTTTCGGTGGAGAACAAGCTGAGCGAGGATCCGGAGGCGCCGAAACTGAAAGTCGACCTGAATTTCAAGAGCATGGACGACTTTGCGCCGGAATCGGTGGCGCGGCAGGTGGGCCCACTGCGGGAATTGCTGGAACTGCGCGACCGGTTGGCGGACCTGCGGGGTTCGATGCAGGGCAACGACAAGCTGGAAGAGCTGTTGCGGGAATCGGTGAGCGACAAGGATAAACTGGCGAAGCTGCGCGCCGAGCTGGGGAAGGGGGAAACCCAATGAGTGAAGGCCAAAAAGTTGCAGCCGCGCCATCGGCGGCGGCCGAACAAGTCGGGGAAGTGAGTCTGCTCGACCGGATTGTAGAAGAAGGGCGGATGGCGCGCGATCCGGCAGCCAAGGAACGCGGCAAGAACCTGGTAAAGGAATTCGTAGAGCAGGTGCTGGAAGGATCGATGACGGTGTCCAAGGACGCCGAGGCGATGATCAACGCGCGCATCGCTCAGATCGATCACCTGGTTTCGATCCAATTGAACGAAGTGCTGCACAACGCGGCTTTTCAGAAGCTGGAAGGCAGTTGGCGCGGCTTGAAATACCTGATGGATCAGAGCGAAACCAGCGACAAGCTCAAGATCAAGGTATTCAACGTCACCAAGAAGGAGCTGTTGCGCGATCTGCAGCGGGCTCCGGAATTCGACCAGAGCGCGCTGTTCAAGAAAGTGTACGAAGAAGAATACGGCGTGTTCGGCGGGGCTCCGTTCGCGTCCATGATCGGCGACTACGAATTCGGGCGCGGGCCGGAAGACATGGAACTGCTGGAGAAGATCTCGCAGGTGGCATCGGCGGCGCACGCTCCGTTCCTTTCGGCGGCGGCGCCGGAGATGCTGAACATGGACAGCTTTACCGCCCTCGACGCGCCGCGCGATATGGCGAAGATTTTCGACTCGAGCGAATATGCCAAGTGGAAGAGCTTCCGCCAGAGCGAGGACTCGCGCTATGTCGGGCTGACGGTGCCGCACGTGCTGATGCGGCTGCCGTACGGCAAGGACGGCGTGCAGGTGGACGGTTTCAATTACGAAGAAGGGGTAGACGGCAGCGAGCACTCGAAGTACCTGTGGGGCAACGCGGCCTACGCCTTGGGGGCGCGCCTGACGCAAGCCTTCGCGCTGTACGGCTGGTGCGCGGCGATCCGCGGGGTGGAAGGCGGCGGCCTGGTAGAGGGGTTGCCGACGCACACGTTCACCACCGATTCGGGCGACGTGGCGCTGAAGTGTCCCACCGAGACCCCGGTCACCGACCGGCGTGAAAAAGAACTGGCGGACCTGGGATTCGTTCCGCTGGTGCATTGCAAAGGCACCGACTACGCGGCATTCTTCAGCGTGCAGTCGGCGCAAAAGCCCAAACAGTACGACCAGGAAGCGGCCAATGCCAATGCGCGGCTTTCGGCGCAGTTGCCCTACATCCTGGCGGTATCGCGTTTCGCTCACTATTTGAAGTCGATGTGCCGGGACAAGATCGGCAGCTTCATGTCGCGCAGCCAATGCGAGTCTTTCCTGAACCGGTGGATCATGAACTACGTGGCCGCGAGCGACGACGTGGGCGCGACCATCAAGGCCCAGCGCCCGTTACGGGAGGCGCGGGTGGAAGTAGTGGAAGTGCCGGGCAAGCCGGGTGTCTATCGCGCGGTGGCTTTCCTGCGGCCGCACTTCCAACTGGATGAATTGTCGGTATCCCTGCGGCTGGTCGCGGAATTGCCGCAAGCCGCCAAGTAGCACTCAACCCTTAACCGCCCGCGTTCCGGGGGGAGCGCGGGCACCAATACACATCAGAGGAGAGCATAATTATGGCCGTAGAAATGTTTTTGACTATCAAAGGCGTCACGGGAGAGGCGCAGGCAAAAGGCTTTACGGGCTGGATCGACATCTTCAGCTACAGCGTAGGCGCGTCGAACCCCACCACGGTGGGAACGGGGACCGGTTCGGGCGCGGGCAAAGTGGACATATCGTCGTTTTCGATTCAGAAGACCATCGATTCCGCCACGCCTTCGCTATTTCTGAATTGCGCTTCGGGCAAGCATTTCGCCACGGCGCAACTGAAGGTACGCGAAGCGGGCGGGGACGCGCCGGTGGAATTCCTGGTAATCGACTTCACCCAGGTATTCATCGACAGCATCAGTTGGGGCGGGTCTTCCGGCGGCGGCAAGCCGTCGGAGAGCGTTTCCTTCAGCATGGCGACGATCAAGTTCACGTACACGGCGCAGTCGGCGACAGGTACGGGCGCGGGTCCGGTACCGTTCGGCTGGAACCTCTTGACGAACGTCCAGTTGTAATCGCCGCGCAAGCGGAACGGGCTGGGCTGGCGGATCGGCGCCAGCCCAGTCGTGTCTTGGGTTAGTTGTAAGGCGATTGGTTCACAAGAAAAGCCGGGACCAATCCCGGCTCCGCAGGCTTGACAGCCTGCGCCACGGATGCAACGAGAGGGACGATGACTGCCAAAGAACTTTATCGGGCCGGCAAGCTGAACGAGGCGATTCAGGCCCTGAATCAGGAGCTGCGCAACAATCCGACCGACTTGAAGCAGCGCATTTTTCTGTTTGAGCTGCTGTGTTTCGCCGGAGAGTACGACCGGGCGGAGAAACACCTGGCGGTGCTCTCGGAAGCGAGCGCGGAAGCGGCGACAGGCGCGCTATTGTACCGGGCGGCGCTGATGGGCGAGCGTTCGCGCAACGATTTGTTCGAGAAGAGGGAATACCCCACGGGGGCGGTGCAGCCGGTAACGGGCACGTTGAACGGGAAGCCCTTCGAGGAGTTGGAGGACGCGGACGAGCGGATAGGAGCGCGGCTCGAGATCTACGCAGCCGGTCAACTGATGTGGATTCCGTTCGAGCACCTGGCATCGGTGGAAATGCAGGCGCCTAAGCGGCTGCGGGATTTGCTGTGGGCGCCGGCGCTGGTTCACACCGGGCCGTCGTTCAAGGGGGCGGAGCTTGGTGAAGTGCTGGTCCCGGTGGTGGCGCCGCTCAGTTTCCGCCACGCCGACGATGCCGTCAGGCTGGGCCGCTCGACCGTATGGGAAGAGCAGGCGGACGGCCAGGTGGTGCCTTTCGGCCAGAAGATGCTGCTGGTGGATGGCGAAGAGGTTCCCATTCTGGAGGTCCGCCGGATCGAGATCACCGCCGCGGAGGACTCCGCGTTAGACGAACATGCCACTGCGTGAGGACCTGCTCACTCCTATTCCCGGGGATAATCCGGCGGGACAGAACCTGCGCTACGCGCCCGTCTACGACAAAATCAAGGAAGCCCGCCGCGAGGACGACGAAGCGCCGCAAGGCCTGTGGAAGTACGAGCGCAAAACGGCGGACTGGCCGCAGGTGATCAAGCTGGCCGGCGAGACGCTGGCCACCAAGAGCAAAGACCTGCAACTGGCCGTATGGCTGGCCGAGGCCCACCTGCGGCGCGAGGGGATCGGGACCCTGCAGCCCTCGATCGACATGATGCGGGGCCTGATCGAGAACTTCTGGGACACGCTTTACCCGGAGTTGGAAGACGGCGACGCGGAAATGCGTTCGGCGCCGCTCCAGTGGTTCGGCGACCGGTTGGAACTGGCCATCCAACGCAGCTTCGTCACCAAAGGCAAGCTGGATTACAACAAGTACAAAGAGTCGCGCACGGTTCCCACCGAAGAAGAGGCCAACGCGAG
Organism: Bryobacterales bacterium; assembly: GCA_003164035.1. GTDB lineage: Bacteria > Acidobacteriota > Terriglobia > Bryobacterales > Bryobacteraceae > JBEKYD01. The sequence continues at coordinate 63,725 of PLRS01000112.1, forward strand.
CGACAGCAAGGGCACGGCGCGCGAGCAAGCCATCAAGGAAGGTAAGACGCCGCCGGAGGAGTTCGAGAAAGACTTCGCCGCCACGCCGAAGAAGTTCTACGTCGACCTGGTGGAGACCTTTGATCGAACGCTGGAATCGCTGGCGGCCCTGGGAGAGCTCTCGAACGAGAAGTTTGGCGACATGGCGCCGTCGTACGGCACCATGGAAAAGACCCTGGCCGAAGTGCGGCAGACGGCGCACATTCTGCTGCAGAAGAAACGGGAGGCGGAGCCGGACGAGCCGGTAGCGGTGGCGGAGCCCGAACCGGAACCCGAACCGGAACCGGAGCCCGAACCGGCGATGGCGGCGGCGCCGGTGGCACAGGCGGCTGCCGTGGCCGCGCCGGCGCGCGCGCCCGCGCGAGTGGCAGGCGGTTTGTCCGCCGAACCGGTGGACGCGGCCGATGCGGTGGCGCGGGTAGTGGCGGCGGCCAAGTTCCTGCGCGCGAAGGATGAATCGAGCCCGGCGGCGTACCTGTTGTTGCGCGGTTTACGCTGGGGCGAACTGCGCGCCGGCGGCGGCCGGATCGACGAACGGCTGCTGTTGCCGCCGGCCACCGAAGTGCGTCAACAGCTCAAGAGCCTGGCGCTGGAATCCAACTGGCAGGAAGTGCTGCAAGTGGGCGAGACGGCCATGGGCGCGGAGTGCGGGCGGGGCTGGCTGGACCTGCAGCGCTACATCGTGCGCGCGTGCCGGGAAATGGGGGGCGGGTACGAGGCGATCCGCCTGGCAGTAATTTCCGAGTTGAAAGCTCTGCTGACGGATTATCCGCAGCTCATGGAAATGACGCTGATGGACGACACGGCCACCGCCAACGCGGAGACGGTGGCGTGGTTGAAGGAAGAGGTGGTTCCGCCGCCGCCCGAGCCTCAGTACCAACCGCCGCCGGAACCGGAACCGGAGCCGGCCTACGCACCGCCGGCGTGGCAGCAGCACCAGGAGACGGCGGCCGCCGAAGCGCCGCCGGACGCATTCGATCTGGCCATGAAGGCGGCCCGCTCCGGCCGGCCACAAGAGGGAATCGAACTGCTGATGCGGGAACTGGCCCAGGAACGGAGCGGGCGCGCCCGCTTCCAGCGCAAGGCGCAGGTGGCGCAGTTGTGCGTGAGCGCGGGACACGACGCAATTGCGTACCCGATTCTGCAGGAACTGGCGGCGGAGATCGAGCGGTTGCACCTGGAAGAGTGGGAAGCACCGGACTTGATCGCGCATCCGCTGGCGCTGTTGTACGCGTGCCTGGAGAAGGACACGCCGCCGGAACAGCGGCAAAAGCTATATTCCTGGATCTGCCGGCTGGACCCGTTGCAGGCGCTGACGATTACGAGGTAGCCTTATGCCGCGCTGGGAACCGGAACAGACCGTTACGCTGTCGCTGATGGAGCGCCTGATCGATCAGGATCCGAAGAGCGCCACCGAAAGTCCCATGACGCGGGCACAATCGCTGCGCCTGTTGAAGAGCTCGCTGCGGCGCGACCTGGAATGGCTGCTCAATTCGCGGCAGAACCCGGAGGCGGTGGGTGCGGAGTACCGCGAGCTGGAGCGGTCGATGTTCAATTACGGATTGCCGGACACGACGTCGCTGAGCTGGACGTCGGTGAGCGACCGGCAGAGGCTGACGCGTTTGATCCAGACGACGCTGGCGCGGTTCGAGCCGCGCATCAGCCGGTTGAAGGTGATCCCGCTGGAATCGACGGGCATGGCGCGGCACGTCATGCGATTTCAGATCGAAGGGCTGCTGGACATGGACCCGGCGCCCGAGCACATTTCCTTCGATACGGTACTGCAGTTATCGAGCGGCGATTTCCAGGTCAAGGGAGAGCCGAGTGCGGGATGAGCTGCTGCTGTATTACGAGCGTGAGCTTTCCTTTCTACGGCAAATGGGTGCGGAGTTTGCCGCCAAGTATCCGAAGATCGCCTCGCGGCTAATCATCGAGCCGGACAAGTGCGAGGACCCGCACGTGGAGCGGTTGCTGGAAGCGTTCGCTTTTCTGGCGGCGCGGGTTCATCTCAAGATCGACGACGAATTTCCGGAGATCACCGAGGCGCTGCTCAACATTCTGTATCCGCATTACCTGCGGCCGATCCCGTCCATGTCGATCGCGGAATTCTCGGCGGATCCGGTGCAGATACCGCCGGCGGTAGGGCTGCGGCTGGAGCGCGGTTCGGTGCTGCGATCGCGGCCGGTCAATGGGATTCCCTGTAAATTCCGCACCTGCTACGATCTTCAGCTTTGGCCGGTGGCGGTGGCGGAAGCGGAGTGGACGGTGCCGGACCGGCTGCGGCCGGCGGTGAAAGTATCCGACGCGGCGGCGGCGGTGCGGATCGACCTGCGCGTGCTGGCGGACCTGAATTTCGCCAAAATGACGGGGCTTCGTTCGCTGCGGTTTTACCTGAGCGGCGAGGCCGCCCTGATTCACAATCTGTACGAGCTGGTGGCGAACAACTGCGCCCAGATTCTGGTGCGCGATCCAACCCCGAAAACGCGCGTCGAGCCGCTGACGTTGCCGGCGGGCTCGTTGCGTCCGGTGGGGTTCGGGGAAGACGAATCGATGCTGCCCTATCCGCGGCGGTCGTTTCTGGGCTACGGGCTGCTGCAGGAGTATTTTTGTTTTCCGCAGAAATTCTTCTTTTTCGATCTGGACGGGCTGGACCGGCTGGCGGAGGCGGGTTTCGGCTCGCGGGCGGAATTCATTTTGCTGATCTCGCCGTTTGAGCGCGCGGACCGGCGCCAGGCGTTGGAGCTGGGGATATCGGCGAAGACGTTCCGCCTCGGTTGCGCACCGATCGTGAACCTGTTTCCGCAGACGGCGGAGCCGATTCTGCTGTCGCACCGCAGCTACGAGTACCCGATCGTGCCGGACGTCAGCCGGCGCACCGCGATGGAGGTTTTCGAAGTCGCCGAAGTGGTGAGCGCGAATCCGCAGTCGCAGGAAGTGACCCGCTTCGAGCCTTTTTATTCGTTTCGGCACGGATCGACGCGCAACAAGATTCAGGCGTTCTGGCAGGCGGCGCGGCGCCGGTCGACAGCGCGGGACGATGAAGGCACGGACGTGTATCTGACGCTGGTGGATCTTTCCTCGCGGCCGGTTCGGCCCGATGTGGATGCGCTGACGGTGCGCACGATCTGCACCAATCGCGACCTGCCGGCGCGGCTTCCGTTTGGCAACGAAGCGGGCGATTTCGAGCTGGAAGGCGTGGTGCCGATGAAGCGCATCGTGGCGTTGATGAAGCCCACCGACACGCTGCGGCCGGCGGTGGGCAAGGATACGTTATGGCGGCTGGTGAGCCAGCTTTCGCTGAATTACCTGTCGCTGGTGACGGATGGGCGGGAGGCGTTGCAGGAGCTGCTGCGAGTTTACAATTTCACCGGTTCGACGTACGCCGATAAACAGATCGAAGGGCTGGTGGGGCTGAGCAGCCGGCGGCATTTCGCGCGCGTGGTCTCCGAGGGGGTGAGCTCGTTTGCGCGCGGCGTGCAGGTGGACATGGAGTTCGACGAGGAGCAATTCGTGGGCGGCGGCGTGTACCTGTTCGCCGCGGTGCTGGAAGCGTTTCTGGGATTGTACGTTTCGCTGAACAGCTTCAGCCAACTGCGCGTGCGGACGCGGCAGAGAAAGGAGATGCTGCGCCAATGGCCACCTCGAGCAGGCCAGAAGATTCTGCTGTAGACCTGGAGCGCTGGCCGGTGGCGGAGTCACTGGTACAGGAGCCGTACCGGTTCGATTTTTTCCAGGCGGTGCGGTTGTTGGCGCGCATGCTTCCGGGCCGCCAGGTGGTGGGGCGGTTCTCCAATCCGCGCGACGAAGTGGTGCGGCTGGGGGTGAACCCGGGCATGGCGTTTCCCGCCAGCCAGGTGCAGGAGATCGAGACTTCGCTCGATGGGCCGGTGAAGATGCGGGTGAATTTCATGGGGCTGATCGGCCCGCTGGGAGTGCTGCCGGTGCCCTACAGCGAGATGGTGCTGGAGCGCATGCGGGCGCGCGACAACACCACGCGCGACTTTTTCGACATCTTCCATCACCGCATGATTTCGCTGTTTTTCCAGGCCTGGGAGAAGTACCGTTTCACCATGGCCTACGAGCGCGGGGAAAGGGACCTGTTTTCGCGCCACCTGCTGGCGACGATCGGCCTCGACACGCCGGGCCTCGAAAACCGCCAGAACGTGAGCGACGATTCGCTGCTGTTCTACAGCGGGCTGCTATCGCTGGAGGCGCGGTCGGCGCTGGGATTGCGGCAGATCCTGCTGGACTATTTCGGCGTGCCGGTGGAGATCGACCAGTTCGTGGGCGCGTGGTACGCGCTGGAGCCGGAGGCGCAGTGCGCGCTGGACGAGAGCGGGCGGGATTCGGAGAGCCTGGGTTTCGGCTGCGTGGTGGGGGATGAAGTTTGGGACCAGCAGTCGCGGGTGCGCATCCGGCTGGGGCCGCTGGAGCTGGCCGATTACCAGGGGTTTCTGCCGGGCGGGGACGCGCACCGCGCCCTGCGCGCGCTGACGGCTTTTTATGCGGGCAGTGAATTCGATCTGGAGTTGCAATTGATTCTGCGCCGGGACGCGGTACCTCCCTGCGAACTTGCGGGAGCCGAACCGGAGGCTCCGCTTTTGGGATGGACGAGCTGGATGAAATCGGCTCCGTTCCATCGCGATCCGGGTGAAACCATTCTGGAGATATAGGAGACAAAGCATGGACTTGATGAAACCGCTGGTGGGCAGGCTGAATCCCACCACACGCAAAGCGCTCGAAGACGCGGTCGGCCTGTGCGTATCGCAAACCCACTTCAACCTGGAAGTGGAACACTTCCTTTCCAAACTGCTGGAGGCGAACGAAACCGATTTCGCCATCATTATGAAGACGTTTGGCGTGGACCGGTCGCGCCTGGCGGCGGAAATCGCGGGAAGCCTGGAACGGATGAAGCGCGGCAACGCGCGCGGTCCGTCCTATACTCCCACGCTGGTGAAGGCGCTGAGCGAAGCATGGACGATCGGGTCGCTGGAGTTTGGCGGAACCCAGATTCGCTCGGGCTTTGTGATTCTGGCGTTGGCCGCCAGCGAGGAATTGTCGAGGCTGATGCGGGACTTCAGCCGGGAGTTCCTGAAGATCGAGCCGGAGTCGCTGCGGAAACAATTGCCGGCGATCCTGGAAGATTCGCTGGAGTTTGTGGCGCAGCCGGCTGCCGCGGCGGCAGCAGCAGCGGGCGGGGCGCCGGGCACCAAGGCGGGCGGCAAGACACCGAACATCGACCAGTTCACGGTGAATCTGACCGAAAACGCCAAGAACGGAAAAATCGATAATGTTTTGGGCCGCGATTTCGAAATCCGGCAGATCATCGATATTCTGACCCGCCGGCGGCAGAACAATCCCATTCTGACGGGCGAGGCGGGCGTGGGGAAGACGGCTGTGGTGGAAGGTTTCGCACTGCGGATCACGCAGGGCGACGTGCCGAAGCCGCTGCAAAACGTCACGGTGCGCACGCTGGACCTGGCGCTGCTGCAGGCCGGAGCCGGAGTGAAGGGCGAGTTCGAAAATCGCCTGAAGGGGTTGATCGAAGAGGTCAAGTCCTCACCCACGCCGATCATTCTTTTTATCGACGAAGCGCACACCATGATCGGGGCGGGCGGCGCGGCGGGACAGAACGACGCGGCCAACCTGCTGAAACCGGCGCTGGCTCGCGGGGAACTGCGCACAATCGCGGCCACCACCTGGTCGGAGTACAAGAAATACTTCGAAAAGGATCCCGCGCTGGCGCGGCGCTTCCAGGTGGTCAAGGTGGAGGAGCCCGACGAGGTTAAATGCCAGGTGATGCTGCGCGGGCTGGTGCCGGCGCTGGAGAAACATCACAATGTGCGCATTCTGGACGAAGGGCTGAGCGCCGCGGTGAAATTTTCACACCGCTACCTGGCCGACCGGCAGCTTCCCGATAAGGCGGTAAGCGTGCTGGATACGGCTTGCGCGCGGCTTTCGCTGAGCCAGCAGGCGACGCCGCCGGCTCTGGAAGACGCGATTCGGGAGATCGACGATTGCACGGTGCAGATGCACGTACTGGAGCGCGAGTCGGCGCTGGGCGCGGACCACGAGGAGCGGCTGGCGGCGGTGGCCAAACTCAAAGCGGCGGCGGAAGCGCGCAAAGTGGAACTCGAAGCCCGTTGGCAGAAGGAACGCGACCTGGTGAACCGCATCCGCGATCTGCGCGCCAAGCTGGAAGACGCCAAGGCGCCAGCAATCGCCGCGGTGCCCGCTGCTGCCGCGGCTGCCGCTGCCCCACAGGCCGCGGCGGCGGGCGCCGCGCCTGCCGTGGCTCCAGTCGCCGCGCCGGCTTTGCCGGTGGATCCGCAAGCGGTGCGCGCGGAACTGGACCAGCTCAACAGGGAGCTGGAAGCCCTGCAGGGCGAGAATCCCCTGATGCGGGTTTGCGTGGACGCGCACATCGTGGGCGACGTCGTGTCCGGCTGGACCGGAATTCCGATCGGAAAGATGTTGAAAGACGAAGTGCAATCGGTGCTTACGCTGGAATCGCTGCTGGGCCGCCGCGTGATTGGCCAGGACCACGCGCTGGCGGGCATCAGCGAACGCATTCGCACCTCCAAGGCCGGGATGGAGGATCCCTCCAAGCCCATCGGCGTGTTCCTGCTGGTGGGGCCGAGCGGGGTGGGAAAGACCGAGACCGCGCTGGCGCTGGCCGACCTGCTCTACGGCGGCGAGCGGAACATGATCACCATTAATATGTCGGAGTTTCAGGAGGCGCACACGGTTTCGACGCTGAAGGGCTCGCCCCCGGGATACGTGGGTTACGGCGAAGGCGGCGTGCTGACCGAAGCCGTGCGGCGGCGGCCTTACTCCGTGGTGCTGCTGGACGAATGCGAAAAGGCGCATCCGGATGTGCTGGAGCTGTTCTTCCAGGTTTTCGACAAAGGCATGATGGAGGACGGCGAAGGGCGGGAGATCAATTTCAAGAATACGATCATCATTCTGACTTCCAATGCCGGCACGGATACGCTCATGAAACTGACGGCCGACCCGGAGACCATGCCCGGCCCCGAGGGCCTGGTGAAGGCGCTCAAGCCGGAGTTGAACAAAACCTTCAAGCCGGCGTTTCTGGGCCGGCTGGTGATCATTCCCTACTTCCCGGTGCGCGACGAAGCGTTGAAGCAGATCGTCCGGCTGAAGCTGGGAAAGATCCAGCGGCGTCTGGAGCAAACGCACCGGATCGCGCTGACTCACGACGAGCAATTGGTGGAGGAAGTAGCCCGGCGCTGCACGGAAGTGGAGAGCGGGGCGCGCAACGTGGACAATATTCTGACCAACACGCTGCTGCCGGAGATTTCGCGGCGGATTCTGTCGCGCCTGGCGGAGCGGCAGAAGCCGGCGCCGATTCACGTCACGATCGGCGAGAACGGCGCCTTCGTTTACAACTGACCGATCTCGAGCGGGGATGGCGCCGTCCATCCCCGCCGCGGAGGGAGGAATATCGATGTTTGCTCAAACCGACCGCCCGCTCCAGCTCACGACACCGCTCGGCACCGATATGATTTTCGTAAGCGGAGTCAGAGGCCGCGAGGCGCTGTCCGAATTGTTTCACTACGAGCTAGAGGCCTACTGGCAGGGAACCGGCGCTTTCCCGTTCAGCCAACTGCTGGGACAACCGGTGACGATCACCTTGGCGACGGAGATGTGGTCGGACGACGGCGTGGCGACCACGGGCGTGCGCAACATCAACGGCATCGTCAGCGGCATCGCACAGCTCGACTTCGACCAATACCTGCACCTGCGCATACAGGTGGTGCCGAAACTCTGGAACTTGACCCGCAAAGCGCAGAGCCGCATCTTTCAACAGCAGAGCGTTCCCGACATTCTCACCACGGTCCTTACGGGGCTGACCACCCAGCAACAGTTGACGGGCACCTACAAGCCGCGGGAATACTGCGTGCAATACCGCGAGACCGATTTCGCTTTCGCCAGCCGGCTGATGGAAGAGGAGGGCATTTTCTATTTCTTCCAGCACACGACGAGCGACCACACCATGGTGATCGGAGACAGCCCGCAGGTGCACCAGGACATCGGTCTGCAGCCTTCCATCCGCTACGAAGACGTGGTGGGCGGCACGCGCGGCGACATGCGCATTTACGGCTGGAGCAAGGTGCAGGACTTACGTTCGGGCAAGTACACGAACTGGGACTTCCACTTCCAGAATCCGGACTCGAATTACGAGGCCAGCAAGACCGTCCAGTCCAGCCTGCAAGTCGGCACGGTGTCGCACGATTTGACGCTGGGCCCCAATAGCGCCTGGGAGCTTTACGACTATCCAGGCGATTATGTGCTGCGATTCGACGGGGTGAGCTCGGGCGGCGGGGACCAGACTTCGAACCTGAACGACGCTTTCGCCGACGCCACCCGCACGGTGGCGATTCGCATGAAGCAGGAGACCATCGGCAGCATTCTGATTCACGGCGAGAGCAATCACCAGGGGCTGACGCCGGGTTACAAGTTCACGCTCACCAACCACTTTTCCGACGACGGAGAATTTGTGGTGACGGGAGTGGAGCACGATGCCACGCAGCCATTGCAGGCCGACCGGAACACCGAACCGTTCACTTACCAAAACCGGTTCACGGCGATCCCGGTGGCGCTGCCCTATGTGCCGCTGCGCACCACGCCGGAGCCGGTGGTTCACGGGGTGCAGACGGCGATTGTGGTGGGGCCGCCGGGCGACGAAATCTTCCCCGACAAGTACGGCCGCGTGAAAGTGCAATTTCCGTGGGACCGGCAGGGCCAGGACAACGCCAGCAGCTCCTGCTGGCTGCGCGTGGCCACGCACTGGGCGGGCAAGCAGTGGGGCGCGATCCATATTCCGCGGATCGGGCAGGAGGTGATCGTGGATTTTCTCGAAGGCGATCCCGATCACCCCATCATCGTCGGCAGCGTGTACAACAACGACCAGATGCCGCCCTACACGCTTCCCGACAACAAGACGCAAAGCGGGATCAAGAGCCGCAGCTCGACGGGCGGGGCGGCGGCCAACTACAACGAATTCCGCTTCGAAGACAAAATGGGCAGCGAGGAGATTCTGCTGCACGCCGAGAAGGACCTGACCACCGAGGTGGAGCACGACGAGACGCGCACGGTGGGCACTGGCATTGGGAAGCCCGGCGGAAACCGCACCACCACCATTTATACGGACGAAACCAAGACGGTACACGGCAAGGAAACCATCACCATCGACGGCAATCAGTCGACCACCATCAACCAGGGCAACCAATCGACCGAGCTCATGCAAGGTAACCGGACCGTCACGCTGGACGTGGGCAACCAGACCACCACGCTGAAAATGGGGAACCAGTCCACCACTCTGAATTTGGGCAACCAGTCCACGACCTTGGATGTGGGGAACCAGAGCACCACCGCGTCGGTTGGCAGCATCAGCATGACAGCGATGACATCCATTACGCTGACGGTGGGAGGTAACAGCATCACCATCGATCAGAGCGGGATCACCATCAGCGGGATCATGGTCACCGTCAGCGCCGATGCGGTCTTGTCGGCCAGCGGCGACGCGATGACCCAGATCACGGGCGGAATCGTTATGATTAACTAGAGCCATGGCGGAGACGACGGGCACGAAGTCGGCGGCGGAAACCATCGCCGGGGTGGCGGAGTTGAGCGACGAGGCGCTGGCTATGCTGCAGGCGGACCTCGACCCGCGCTCGTTTGTGGAGCGCATGACCGCGGGGAAGCTGTACCGGGACGCGGTGCAATTTCTGGCGCACGCTTTGCCCAAGCGGGAAGCGGTGTGGTGGGCCTGGGTGGCGGCGCGGCGGGCTTCGGGCGCCAATCCGCCGGCGAAGATCGCGGCGGCGCTGGCGGCGGTGGAGAACTGGATTTCACAGCCCAGCGACGAAAACCGGCGGGCGGCGAGAGCGGCGGGAGAAAAGGCGGAGTTCCGGACGCCGGCCGGGTGCGTGGGCCTGGCGGTGTTTCTGAGCGGAGGCAGCCTGGCGGCGCCGGGTGCGCCCGAGGTGCCTCCGGGTGAGTACCTGAGCGCGAAGATGGTGGCGGGCGCGGTGGTGGTTTCGGCGCTGGCGACGGAACCGGAGAAAGGCCCGGAGAAATTCCAGAGCTTCATTTCGCAGGGGCTGGAAGTGGCTCGCCGCATCAAACTGTGGGAGCCGAAGCAGGGATAGCGCATTGTTCCGAGCCGCGACCGTCAGGGAGCGGTTTGTCCGGTTGTTACAGGACCAACACTTAGGAGGAACCCGATGGGATCGCCGGCCGCGCGCCTTACCGATATGCACGTTTGCCCCATGTTGACCGTGCTGGTGCCGCACGTGGGCGGCCCCATTCTGGCGCCTGGAGCGCCCACCGTCCTGATCGGCGGCCTGCCCGCCGCGCGCGTCACCGACATGGCCATCTGCGTAGGTCCTCCGGACGACATCGTGCTGGGCTCCTTTACGGTGCTGACCGAGGGGTTGCCGCAGGCCCGCATCGGAGACCTGACGGCCCACGGCGGCACCATCGTGCTGGGCGAGTTCACGGTGCTGGTGGGGGGATAGAGCCGGGTCTGGTCATACCGCGCGCCCTTACTCGATTCGGCTGGCCAGCACTCTGGCCTCGGCATCGGCTTGGTTCTGCGGCAGGCCCGCAATCCCCGCGATCCACGCGCCTTTAGCGAACACGAATACCGGGCGTTCCCCATCCTTGCCGCGGTAACCGCCGAAGGAGGGCACCAGCTTCGAGTCCGTCAACGCCTGGCTCCAGTCCAGCAACAGAATGGCCGCGTCGGTGGGCGTATTGAGCTTCGCCAGGAACATGTCGTATTCGGCATGGCCTTTCTTGAAATGCCCAACCGTGCCGCCGGGCATGAACGCATGCCCCATCAACCCGGCCGCCAGCACCTCGCTCGACACCAGGTTGGCCTGCGGAAAACGCCGCGATTCATCCGGTGGCTTCACCGGCTCCGGCTTCGCCGCAACCGGCGCTTTCTTCGGCTCCGAGCCGCAAGACGAAAGCGCCAACAGGCAAGCCACCGACAGGATCAGAACCCGCATAGCAGGGAGTATAACTGAATGCGCGATCCCACCGCGCAGCCGCCCAGGGAAGGCCGTGTACCACGTCACGCAGCGCGGAACCAATCGCGAACGGGTCTTTCTCACCGTCGCCGACTACAGGTTATTTCTGGAGTTGCTGCGGGCCGAACTCGCCAACGCCCATGTCGAGGAGCTGGCATACTGCCTGACGAGCAATCACGCGCACCTGGTGGTGGTGGGAACGGCGGGTCTGGCCGGTCGGCGCTGCCAACGACAGGCCAAAGGGAGGCTGTCCCACAAGCCGCATTCTGTTAGCATGCAGAAATGCCCGGAATCGATCGTCGCGCCGCTAGCGTGACCTGGACAGTCGCACTGGTACTGCTGCTGCTCTGGTTGCTCTACCAGGTGCGGAGCACGCTGTTTCTGTTCGTACTGGCGCTGTTGTTCGCTTTCATGCTGGCGCCGCTGGTGGATTGGGTCAACCGGATGCTGCCCGGCAAGCGGCGCTGGCGCCAGGCCGGGCTGGTGATCTCTTATGTTCTGCTGGTGGCCGCGGTGGCCGGCGCGGGGGTCGCCATCGTAACCAAGGTGGTGGAGCAGGCGACCGCGTTCGAGAACGGCGGGCTTGCCAGGCGTTTGCCCGCGCTGGTATCGGCCTCGATTCAGCGCATCCCGGTGGAGCAACTCCGCGCGGAAATCCTGCAGCGTTCCGGCGAATGGGCTTCGGAGCTGCCGAGGGCCGCCATCCGCTTCCTCTCGATGGCCAGCGGTCTGATCTATATCGTGATTGTGCCCGTCCTGGCGTTTTTCTTCCTGAAAGACGGCGCCATCATTCGGCAGCAGATACTGGAACTGGCTGAGGAAGGCCCGCAGCGGTCCCTGCTGGACGCGGTTCTAGTCGACGCCCACCTGCTGCTGGCGCAGTATATCCGGGCGCTGGTGGCGCTGTCGCTGGTGGCCTTCGTGACGCAGGCGTTTTTCTTCACGATCGTGGGCATGCCGTACGGCATCCTGCTGGCGGCCCTGGCCGGTATGCTGGAATTCATCCCCACCATAGGCCCGCTTACGGCCGCGGCCGTGATCCTGGCGGTAACCTGGCTGAGCGGCGCGCCCCTGCTGCTGGTGGCCGGATTTCTGGCGGGCTTCCGTATGTTTCAGGATTACCTGCTGTCGCCGAAACTGCTGTCGCAAGGCATGGAGATGCACCCCCTGCTGGTGCTGTTCGGGGTTTTCGCGGGAATGGAACTGGCCGGCATTCCCGGAGCGTTCTTATCGGTGCCGGTGCTCGCGCTGGGCAGGTTAGTGTTTCGCCGCTTGCGCAAGGTCTGAAGAAGCCAACCCATCCGCCCACCGCCGCTGTATCTCCCGCTACAATTGAATTTCAACCCCTTCGGCATAAGGATTCCAGTGACAGGTCACGAGATCAGGCAGTGCTTTCTCGATTTTTTCGCCGCGCGCGGTCATCGCCCGGTGCGCAGTTCCTCGTTGGTCCCGGCTAACGACCCTACTCTTCTGTTCACCAACGCCGGCATGAACCAGTTCAAGGACGTCTTCCTGGGGCTGGAAAAGCGCGACTATTTGCGCGCTACTTCTTCGCAGAAATGCGTCCGCGCCGGCGGCAAACATAACGACCTTGAAAACGTCGGCTACACCCGCCGCCATCACACCTTCTTCGA
>PLRS01000023.1 GCA_003164035.1 Bryobacterales bacterium
GAATAGCTGGTGCGGTACGCCAACTTTTTGAGCTTGCGGAAGATGGTGATATCGGCCTCTGTGCCCAAAAACTCCTTCAATTGTGGCAAGGTGGCAACGCGATTCCTGCGCAGAAATTGCCGCAGCAGGTTGGCGGAAAAGACGGCGAGGCGTTGGCTGGAGACCCCTATTGACGCACCAATCCAGACACTTCCGGGGATCGGCTCAAACGGGAACGAAGATTATTAATGATTCCAATCTGCCTAATGGCTGCTACTTTATTGTTGGGCGGTCCCTAAGCTGCTCCTTGCGGCGTCTTCGTGGCCGTGGGGCGTTTCGCCACTTTATGTTTTGGAAACGGGCATGGTCTTGACCAGACTTTTCGGGGACACGAGCGCCGTTTGCGGTGGCGCGGAAGCTTCGCGTAGCTCATCACGCGCAGCATCTCCTGCATGATCTGTCGGCGTTCTTCCTCGCGGTTGGCCTGGGCGAAGAGGGGCAGAAAAGCGCGGATGGTATCTTGCGCCAGCGCGTAGCTGAGCTGCCGGGGATCCAGGTGCAGTGCCGAGGCGGCTTGGTTCATGACGGCGCGGGTCAGATTGTACGCCGCCACCCCCAGCACCAGCTCTTTGGCCGCCATGTCGGGGGACTGAACGTTGAGCATATGCAGCCGGACCTCGCGTTTGAGGGAGCGCAGATCGGTCTCGATGTTCCAGCGGTGCGATCGCCCAGAACCCCGCAACCCTCCGGCAGGCGGCCCAGCATCTCTTTGGCCAAGCCCTGCTCGCTTACCGCCGCCGGGCCGTCCATCGGTCCCCAGCAGGGCGGCGTAGCCAATCCAGTGACCACCTCGTGAGCCACCAGCACCCGCATCACCGGCCAGTGCGACGCCCCATGCTGATTGCGCGGCGGCGGGTAGGCGTTGGCCGACTCGGCGCTGTGCGCCAACAGAATGCTGGAGCCGTCCAGCAAGAACACAGCGCGCTCCAGACCCGGCAGGAGCTTGGGCTCTCCCTGCAAGGATTCAAAAATCAGTTCGCTCACCTGTTGGGCTACTGCCAGCGGCAGCTTCCCACGCCCGCGCACGAAAATGCCGCCTGCCCCGCAGCATGGCCGCCAGATGCGGCTCGGCCACCGCCTCGCGATATCGCTCAAATGCCCCAGCCAGACCGTCCGGTCCTGCACCCGTTTTCGCGGTGTCATGCCGGGAGCCCGATTCGGCGGCGACAGAAGCTCTTCCTTGTTCCACCTACTGTCATACCGAATGTTGAGACATTTTCATAGCTTTATGTTCTCCGCCCATGGCACTGGAAATATGCCGCTTAGTGGCATTGCGCACTTCTGCCGGCAGTCCTGCCTGCCGCGTAGGCAGTTGATACATGGTCTGACCAGTTATTTATTGGACACTGCACTAGCTGGTTCTCCATCTGGGGTACACGATAAGGAAAAGTCACCTGCCCTTCGAAGCGCAAACACGCCCGCCCCATATAAATCTCATCTCCCGGCCTCAGTCGTTCGCCGCGGCGGTTGCCGGCGGGCACTTCGATGGAGCGGCCGTCGCGGAAAACTCGGGTGCCGAATTCGCTGCCGTCGTCGGCCACGCGATGCTGGCCATCTTCGCGGCGAATGTGGGCGTGCTGGCGCCAGACGGTGCCGTTGGCTTCGTGAGCGTTCTCTTCGAAAACCGGGCGCCGGTTCGTCGGGCAATCGCGCAACCCCCTATTGGAACCAGCCCTTTCCTCCGATATGTACTTCAGCAACGCTGTCCCGCCAAAGTTACGCGGCCGAGGCAATGGACGCGAGCCGGCGGTGGCTCCGGATAGCCTTGCGTGAAGGTCCGGGCCACAAGAGCGACAAAGGACAAGACCGACATGGCCAAAAGAAGGCTTTCGCTGAGCGCCAGGTTTGCAGTGTGGACATCCGCCGTGATCGCGGCTGCCACTCTAGGTTTGACAGTCACGGTCTATTTCGTCTCCTCGCACGCTCTCACCGAGCAGGCGGACGAAGGATTGGACCGTATCGTCGGCAGTACTGCCGAAGCGCTGGATCTATGGATTGGAAGCCGCGAGCGGGATGCGGTGAACCTGAGCGAACTCCAGCCGCTGGTCGCCGCCTGCACGAGCCATAAGCTCGCCGAAGCCCAACAGGTTCTGACCCGGATCCAAGGCCGGTCGCCGTTTTACGAGAACGTGTTCCTGGCCGACCAGAACGGCAAGCTGTTTCTCGACGCCGCCGGAAAGGCCGTCGGCTTCGATATGGCGTCGGTCGAAGGCTTCCGCGTGAACGTGGAGCACACCCGCCAGGGAGAAGTCTGGATGGGAGAAGTCATGAAGTCGCCTGCTTCAGGGCGGCCGATAACACTGCTCACGGCACCGATCAAGGCCGGTAACCAGTTGGTGGGCATGTTGGGAACTCCAATCGAGTTATCGGATTTCTCCAACGCCTTCGTCAAGGACCACCCTATTGGCAAGACCGGGTTTTTGTTCATGCTCGATAGCACCGGAATCACCCTGGCGCATCCCGACCCGGCGAAAATCATGACCTCCGTCGCCAATACAGACTTCGGCCGTGAAATGTTGACACGGGGCCTGGGATCCGTGCAGTACGAATCTGAGGGAACCAGCAAAATAGCCCACTTTCGGCGCGCACAAAAGAAACCATGGGTCGTTGGCGCCATGTTGCCGGCCAAGGAATTCCTGGCGGGAGTACGAACGATACAGCTCTATTTAGTTCTGTTCGGGTTCGTGATGCTGAGCGGTACGGTGTGCGCCGTGTTGGTGGTCGCGGGGAGAGTCTCGCACCTGA
>PLRS01000065.1 GCA_003164035.1 Bryobacterales bacterium
TCGAATGATTCAACAATTCCGTTTGGCGGGGCCTGGCCGAGCTCCGTGAGCGGGTTTTCCATAGGTAGGGGAGCCTACGTCTCGGACTTCGAGTAATAGTTCTTGTAGCCCTTGTAATACCCGTTGTAATACCCGTAATATCCGCTCGGAGCATGCTTCGGGTTCCAGTCATTCAAGATCGTCCCCAGCACGTTCGTGCCGTCCTCCTGGAAGCGCTGGAAGGCGGCCTGGGCGGCATCGCGGGTTGTCCTTCCGGCGCGGATGACCAGGATTACGCGGTCCGAAAGTCGTCCCAGGACGCGGGCGTCGGGGATCTGGAGCATGGGCGGGGTATCGATCAGGATGGTATCGAACTGCTGGCGGAGCTGTTTCAGCATCTCCGGCATCTGCGCGCCGTAGAGGAGGGTCATGGCGGCGGCGGTGGTTTCTCCGCTGGCTAAGAGGAAAAGATTCGGGATGGCGGTGGGACGGATGGCGGCCTGGGCGGTCTCAGATGTGGCTGCCGCGCGGTCCTTCAGCATGTCGCTGAGGCCCGGGGAAGAGGTCAGGCCAAAGATCTTGTGCAAGCGAGGGCGGCGCAGGTCGGCATCGATGAGCAGGACGCGATTGCCGACTTCGGCGATGGCGATGCCGAGGTTGCAGACCACGGTGGATTTGCCTTCGGCGGGGCCGGGGCTGGTGAGGACGATGGAGCGGGGACGCGAGCCGTTTTCACCGGAGAACAGGATGGAGACTAAAGTAGAGCGGAAGGACTCCGCCAGCATGGATTGCTTTTGCTGGAGGGTGACCAGTTCCACGCGGCTGGCAGCCTCCAGGGTGGGAGCGGTCTGGCCCAGGGCCTGCTTGAAACGCCGGCGCTGGTCGAGGCTGCCGGCGGGGATGATGCCGAGCTCGGGGACGTTGAGATAGAAGGTGGAATCGCCGGGCTGCTGGATGGTGCGGTCGGCACGCTCCCGCATGACGACGAAGGCGACGCCGAGGAAGAGGCCGGAGAGCAAGCCGAGGCTGGCGCTTTGGGGCAGGTCCGGTTTGTAGGGGTGGGCGGGGACTTTGGCGGGATCGACCACGCGCACGTTGCTGGCGCGCAGGGCGGAGGCGATGCTGGCCTGATTGAGCTGCTGCAACATAGCGTCATAAACGGCGCGATTGGAATCGACTTCCCGCTTGAGAATGTTGTACTGGACGGCCTTTTCACCTTGGCCGCTGACGAGGTGGGTCTGCTGGGCGTAGGCGTCGGAAAGGAGTTTCTCCTTGCGAACCGCTTCATCGTAGTCGTTCTTGATGCGCTTCAGGATATTGGAACGGTCCTTTTCGAAGGCGGCCTGGATGGTGGCGATCTGGGCCTGGACGCGCTGGATCTTGGGGTGGTCGGGCGTATAGGTGGCGCCGAGTTCGGCGATCTGGCGGCGGAGCTCGGTGAGCTTGGTGGCGTAGTCGCGGAGCCCTTCATCGCTCAGAATATCGGGGAGGGCCTCGGGAGTGCTAATGGCGGCCGTTTCATAGCGGGACTGTTTGGCGATGCGGTCGGCTTGGGCGGCGGTGAGACCGGTCTGGAGCTGGCGGAGCTTGTCCTCGTCGACATTGGTCTTTTCGTCGGTGAAGATGAGGCCGGCGCTGCGTGCGTATTCCTGGAGCTTGTCGTCGGAGCGCTCCAGCTTAATGCGCACGTCGTCGAGCTGGCGGGTGAGCCATTCGGTGGTGCGCGCGGTGCTTTTCCAGCGGGACTCGAGGTTTTCGTCGATGAACTCGTTGGCGAGGGTGTTGGCGAAGGCCGCGGCGGAACGGGGGTCGGTGGAATCGACGGTGATTTCGAGGATGCGGGTCTGGCCGGCGGCGCGGATCTTGAGGCTTTTGGTGGCGTAACCGATGGAGGCGGCAAAGGCATCGGCGGGATTGGGTTCGGGCAGATTCAGGGCTTTGCGCCAGGCGGAGATGCGGCCGCCGGGTTCGGAGAATCCCTCCGGTTTCTTCAGCTTGGTGAGGACGCGCTCGATGAGGGACTCGCTTTGGAGGATCTTGATCTGGGTCTGGATGTCGGAGGTTTCCGAGGTGCTGCCGGTCTGGGTGACGGGGTCGATCTGGCGCATATTGAGGAAGTTCTCGTTAAGGCCTACGATTTCGACCGAGGTATGGGCCTGGTAGATGGGAGTCTGCGGGAGGGTGACGAGGAATCCGATGAGCGCGCCGACGAAGGCGATGATGAGGAGGGTGCCCTTGCGGCGGCGGAGGATGCGCCAGTACTCGAGGAGTCCGCCCTGTTCCGGGTCGCCGGACGCAGAGGCGTCCGGATATTGGCGCTCGGGATAGAGGCGTTCGGGATAGGCCGGACGGGGGTCGGTACGGGCGGGAAGGTGTTCTTCCATGGGGAGTTCAGAGAAAGAATTGGCCACGGATGAACACGGATAAACACGGATGAAGAAAGAATTGAGATTTATCCGGGTTCATGGGTGGATTGTAGCGATAGACGGCCGCGGGACGCTGCGGGCGTGAAGTAAAACCAGGTTCTTTCTTCATCCGTGTTTATCCGTGTTCATCGGTGGCTAAGGTTTTCTGTTTTTCCGGGTGCTCAGTAGCGATAAATGGCGGCGGTTCCGACGGCCGAACTCATGCCCAGAACGGTGGTCACGGCTGTGGCGGCGGCGGATTTCTTGCCGCTTAGGGGAACGAAGAGAAGGTCGTTAGCCTGGAGGGGAACGTCTGGCGTTTTGCCGGCTAGCAGCGCTTTCAGATCGATAGGGATTTCGGTACGCGTATCGGAGCCGGGGATGGGGCGCATAATGCGGGCCTTGCGGGCATTGGCGAAACGATCCAGGCCTTCGGCGAGGGAGAGAATCTGAAGGGCGGAAAGATGCTGATCTTCGCCGAGGACGAAGCCGCCGGGTTTGCGGACAGTGCCAATGACATAGACAAGCTGGCCTTTGGGAACGGAGATGACGTCCTCGGGCTTGATTTCGATGTTCTCGGCGGGATTCTGGGCGTCCATGATGCTTTTTATGTTGACGCTGGCGATGCTGTAGCGGCCGGTGGGGTCATCTTTGGCGTCAGGGAGGGGAATACGGCCCCACTCGATCCGGCGGGTAATTTTGATCGAATAGCCGGCATCCTGGCGAATCCCTCCAGCCAGGGAAATCACTTCGAAGAGAGTTTTGTGTCCTTCCAACTGGTGTACTCCGGGGGATTGGACCGCGCCGAGGACCGACACGGGCTGGCTGCGGGTTTCGACCAGATAGACGGAAACGTCGGGGTGCTGGAGGTAGTGCTTCAGGTGTTCTTCGAGGAGGTCGGCGAGCTGTTCGGTGGTGAGGCCGGCGGCGTGAACGCGGCCGATCATGGGGAGGGTGATGTTGCCGCGGGCGTCGATGCGGATAGGGGCGGTGGTGGTGACTTCTTCGGCGTCGAGAGCGCGGACCATGAGTTGATCGTCTACACCGAGGGCGTAGCTGCTGGGGGCGCCGGCGTCCGGTGCCACGGGGGACGAAGGTGGCGCCTGTGCGAGGCACGCGGCGGCGAGGGAGAGAAACAAAAGGGGACGCATGAACCGTATGTTTCCGCGGCTTCTTATTCTCATGACATGATTTTCTGCGGAGTCTTCGCCCGATCCAAGAAGAGCGAAAAATCGGACTCCAAGTGGCGAAGCCGTTCATCCAGATCCGCCAGTTTGGCCGCAACACCGTCTTGCGGGTCGGCCGATTCGGTCACAATGCGCTGCAAGGCCAGGCGGGCGAGCTCGGAAATGTTGCGGACACCATAGGTGCGATAGTGCGCTTTGAGGCCTTCGTACTCTACGCCGGAAAGGCGGATGCTAATCATCTTCTCTTTCGTATTGCTACCCGACATGGCACAGAGACTCCTGTGAGGTCTGCAAGGGAGGTTAGGGCAATTGCACCCGCTGAGGCGAACGCGGCTTCCGGGTGAACGCTTGGTTTCTAGCCGACTTTTGCCAATGGGCGGGTACGGGAAGACACGGTAACGGTGCGGGGAACCATGCGAGCAAAGATGGGGCGAACCCACTTGCGGTCGATTTCGACGGCGACGGAACGTTGCAGCAAGCTAACAGAAATTACTAATCCGACTGCCTGGAATGCGCAATTGTCGAGCGAGTCAGTCGATGATACTATCTCTCGGCAGTTTTCAGGTTGGAATGCACAAGCTCCGCCATTTCAGTCCCATTGGCGTGACTTACACCAAAAAGGCCCAAAATGCAGCCCAACTGCGACTGCATGACAATGCAGTACGCGAGTTGATAAAGGCCATATTAGGATCTCAAAACGAAAAAGTAAAGCAAAAAAGCGCGTGGAATAGTACCCTGCATTACGGAAAGGGAGCTATCTTGCTGCATGACAGTGTGATACGCCGTTATCGTCATACAGAGTCGGAAGGGCGTTTGGACGAGCGATGTAAGCCGTTTTCTGGCGTGGCATAGTATCTCCAGTACTCTTCGAGGCGCCTCCTGTGGTTGTATCGAACGATATTCCGCGGAATCTTACGGACGGATATGGTCTGGCCGGCAGCCGCCTTGCCTCGCGGTGGCACGGGTGACAGGCGCCGCGATTTCATAGTGTTCGAGCCATGGAACGCTTCGGTCCGAAGATTCAGTTGGTAGGACGATCAAAGGAGATGGTCTTTCCCATAGCGAACGAGGTCGGCTGTCGATTGGAGATCCAACTTGTTGAATCCTCGACGCTTGTAGGCGCCGACCGTCTTGGCGCTCAGGTTCAATTCGGCAGCGATCTCGGTGCTACGCTTGCCTGCCGCAAGCGCCAGCAAGACCTTGCGTTCCTGGGTCGACAGTTTCGGTGGGGAGGCAGAGGACCTCGGGTTTTCGACTCCCAGGGGAATCGATTCACCGAAATACTTCTTGCCTTCGAGGACAGTCCTGACCGCCTTCAACAGATCGGAACTGCCGGAACCTTTTGAGATGTAGCCCGCGGCGCCGAGTTGGCGGGCGCGGCCTGCATACTGTGAATCCGCGTGCATACTCAACACGAGTACCACCGCGTGAGGACGAAGAGCGCGGATGTCCTCCAGGATAGAAAAGCCGTCACGGCCGGGAAGACTCAAATCGAGAATCACCAGCCGCCAGGGTTGCGCCTTGATTTGAGCCAGGGCTTCTTCGGCATTTCCCGCCTCGCCAAAGACGATGTCCCGGTACTTTCGGCCAAGTACCTGCTTCAAACCCTCACGAACGAGAAAATGATCATCGACAATCAGTATCGATAGCTTCTGTACCTGCGGCATGCCTCACCAAGGGCAGACCGCCAGAGCTACTCCCGAGAGCCATACTTACCAAAGCCTTTAGTAGAATAGTACGGAGCAGTACCGCATGCAAGGGGAAAATTGATGGGTTTCGAAGTTTCTTTTCGGGACAGTCAGGTGTTCGAATCGCCTCGGGCGCACCACAAAATCAATGGTTTACGGGCTTGTCGCGGCGTCCCATGAGCTGATGCAGGGCGAAGGGGACCTCGTCGGGATGCGACGCACACCAGGCAATAATGCGCTCGAGCTTGATGGACTCGTCGGCGATGGCGCTGATTTCCATCAGCTCGGTTTCAATGATCTCCGAGTCTCGCATAGAAACACCAGCATGGCACATATTGGCACGTTGTGGCCGGCTATGCGATGATGCCCTTGCGCACGGCATATAAAGTCAGTTCGGGGATGCCACGAAGGTTCAGTTTCTGCATAACCCTGGCGCGGTGAGTCTCGACGGTATAGGCGCTGAGATTCAGGAGATTGGCGATTTCTTTGCTTGAATTGCCCTCGGCAACCAATTGCAGGATCTCCCGTTCGCGGGGAGAAAGCAGTTCGTACGAATCTTCCGCCCCAGTGCGCTCCAGCTTGCGCATGTAATCCTCCAGCAGCACTTTGCCGACAGCCGGACTGAAGAAAGACTTTCCAGCGGCGGCGGCGCGTATGGCTCGTGCCAAGTCCGCCTCGGCCGAGTCCTTCAGAAGATACGCCTTGGCCCCCGCCTTCAGGGAACGGAGGACGTAGCCTTCATCGGAGTGCATGCTGAGCATGACGATCTGGGTATCGGGCAGACTCCCACGGATCTGGCGGGCCGCCTCGATGCCATTCAGACTCGGCATTCCGATATCCATGACCACCACGTCCGGCTTAAGGGCTTGGGCCATGGCCACAGCCTCCCTCCCGTTGTCCGCTTCCGCGATGACCGAGAGGTCGGGTTGTGCCTCGACCACCATCCGAAGACCGGCACGAATTAACGTGTGGTCGTCGGCCAGGAGCACGCCGAGTTTCTTCATGAATTCCTCCTTCCAGGAGGAAAGGGAAGATCCGCCGCGACGGAGACGCCTTGTCCGGCTTGGGAGCTCACGCTGAAGGTTCCACCAAGCCGATTCACCCGTTCTTCCATTCCGAGCATCCCTAATCCGCGTACCCGATTCGGATCGAATCCACGGCCATCGTCGTTAACCCGGACCGCGAGGCCTTTGGCGGAACGCGCGACGGTCACCTTGGCGTTCCGGGCTCCGGAGTGCCTGACGGCGTTGTTGAGAGCTTCCTGAACCAGGCGATAGATGCAGATTCTGTATTCGTCGGGCAGGTCTTCCGGCACGTTCTCCGATTCAACGGATACTTCGATCTCACTGCGGCGGGACACTTCCCGCCCCTGCCACTCCAGCGCGGCAACCAGTCCAAGGTCGTCCAGCATGGATGGCCGAAGCAAGAGGGCGATATTTCTCACCGATTGAAAGGTCCTCTCGGCGACGGACTTCATGTTGTCAAGCTGGGTTTTTACCTCGGGGCGATCGCCGGAGAGGGTGGTCGACAGGCGACCTATGTCCACCAGCAGCGCGCCTAGCGCCTGTCCGATTCCATCATGCAGCTCGCGTGACAGGGACCGCCGTTCGGTCTCCTGAGCGTCGACCAGGCGTGACGAGAGGCGTTGCAATTCGTGCTGGCTCCGCGCGAGCTCGACGTAGCGGCTGTAGGTTTGGCGTTCGAGCCGTACGATGTATGCCATGCTTCCCAGCACGAGCAGAAGACCGCTCCCGAAACCGATCTTGAGCACGCGCGACAATCCTCCTTGCAGGCTCCCGAATTCGGCTACCAGGGCCTGATCGGCATCCTGGAGTTTCTCTCCATTCCATGTTCGCAGTTTTGCGGTCCAATC
Source organism: Bryobacterales bacterium (assembly GCA_003164035.1). Classification (GTDB taxonomy): domain Bacteria; phylum Acidobacteriota; class Terriglobia; order Bryobacterales; family Bryobacteraceae; genus JBEKYD01. The sequence continues at coordinate 7,133 of PLRS01000065.1, forward strand.
CAGGATCTGTTGCTGAAGCGCAACCGTGCGGTTGGAGAGCGGGTTTTGGACATGACGCCGGCGCTCGTCGGGTTTGGCGGCGAGAACCGCTACATAGAGAGTTCGCTGTTGAATAAAAACATTCTGCATGCCGTCCAATAACGCGGTTTCGGTGGAATCGCGGTCGTTGGGGTAGCGTTTCAAATCGGAGTCGATTTCGATCGTCAGTTGGTCGAGGTGTTGGCGGGCCGCCTGGTCCCGATCGGCTTGCGCCTGCACCACGAACTGCTGAACGGCGCCGTTGTAGCTCTGTATGGAAAGCAATAAGCCCGAGAGTATTTGCGTGCGCGCCGCCAGCGCATGGGAGACAGCCTGCTGCTGGATGTACATTTCCTGAAGAAATCGGATCGCCAGGGTGCCGGACACCAGCAATAACGACAGCAACGCCCCGCCGACAACGAGAAGCAGCCAGCGCAGCTTACTGGAGCGTGGAGCCGTTTCCAGTCGCGCGGCTTCGGCCGCACTGCCATTCGACGTTGTCATCGGCTCCATAGGTGAAACTCAGAATCATTATCCACGTCGATGCGCCGCAACTCAACTTCGGCTCGGAAACGGGCGGCGGGGCAGGCGAAAGCAGACTGCCCCTGGAAAGCAGCCAATTGCGGGGCAGACCACGAAAAACGATGGTCTGCCCCACGGCAGAATGGTCGCGGGGGCACACTTAGGGCAGAGTCCGCTCCACGGTGCCCTAAACGAGCTGCTTTCTTGCGGTCCGGCGGCCTCAGGCGGCCTTGCGGAGGGGCCTTTGGGAGGCTTGGGACAGCTTTTTGGCTTCGGCCAGGCGGGTCAGGTGGGTGGCGAGGCGGGCGATTTCGGGGATTGAAAAATCAAACTGCGGGGGGAGGGCCTGGCGCGGGTAGTCGCGCTCGATGTCGTCGGTTTCTCCTTTGCTTTCCGCGAGTNNCTGGAGGGCGGCCTGGCGCTGCTGCCGCAGGTCGTCGAGCATCTTCTTATTCTTCTCGACGCGGCGCTGGATGCGTTGCCCTCGGCGAGCCAGACGCGGGCCTGGGCCAGGGCGACGTCAACCTGGGAGGAACTCATTGAAATGGAGGGGCTTCGGGGGCTGGTATTTTCGCAGGACCGAAGCTCGCCTCCGCGTTATCCTGGATAGATGGAAACTGAAGTCCCCGTCTCAGAGGCCCTGGTAGACACCGCTCCCCAGGTGAGCCCCGCTCAATCCGTCATGGATTTGGAGCGCGCCCACCTCCTCCAGAATTATTCCCGCTATCCGCTCGTCCTGGCGCGCGGAAAGGGGTGCTGGGTGTACGATCTGGAGGGGCGCCGTTACCTCGATCTGATTACCGGCATCGGCGTCAACGCCCTCGGCCACGCCCATCCCCGCATCGTCAAGGTCATCCGCCAACAGGCCGGGTTGATGGTGCATAGCTCGAACCTCTACTATCACCGTTATCAAGGCGAACTGGCCAAACGCCTCACCGCCATGAGCGGTCTGGACCGCGCCTTCTTCTGCAACAGCGGCACCGAGGCCGTCGAAGGCGCGCTCAAAATGGTTCACTCCCACGGCCGCACCCTCGAGCCGGAAAAATACGAGATCGTTTCGCTCGACAACAGCTTTCACGGGCGCTCGATGGGCGCCCTTTCGGTCACCGGACAGCCCAAGTACCGCGCCGATTTCGAGCCCCTCATTCCGGGCGTGAAATTCGTTCCGCCCAACGACGTGGCGGCGCTCGAAGCGGCCTTCAGTCCCCGCACCGCCGGCATGATTCTGGAGATGATCCAGGGCGAGGGCGGCATCTATCCGTTGACTCCCGAGTTCGCCGCCAAAGCGCGCGAGCTGGCCGACCGCTACAACGCCCTGCTGGTGGCCGATGAAACCCAATGCGGCGTCGGCCGTCCCGGCGTCTACTTCGCCTATCAGCTCTCCCAGCCGGTGATCATGCCGGACGTCGTGGTCGCGGCCAAACCCGTGGCCTGCGGCTTGCCGCTCGGTTTCATTCTGGCCAATGAAAAAGCCGCCGCCGCCATCCGCCCCGGCATGCACGGCACCACCTTCGGCGGCGGTCCGCTCGCCTGCCGCGTGGGCCTGGAATTCATCGACGTTCTCGACGAGCTGATGCCCTCCATCCGCCGCATGGGCACGTACTTCCTCGACCGGCTCCAGCACCTCGCCTCCAAGCACGCAGTCATCAAGCAGGTTCGCGGCTTCGGCCTCATGCTCGGGGTAGAGCTGAACGTGCCCGGCAAGCAACTCGTGCTCGACGGCATCGGCCGCGGCCTCCTGTTCAATTGCACCCACGATAACGTCCTCCGCTTCCTGCCCCCCTATATCGTCACCGAAAAGGAAGTGGACCGCGCCATCGGCATTCTCGATCGCCTGATCGCGAAAGCGTAGTTGTGGAGATTGCTCCGGCAACCGGCGGGCGAGAGTCTAACCGAGCCGCGACCGTGAGGGAGCGGTTGCCGACCCGAGGCGTGCATGAGGTACCTCATTACCTTCGCCTGCTACGGCTGTCATCTTCACGGAGATGAATCGGGATCGGTCGACCGGCGCCATAATCTGGTTGGGAGCCGTCCGGTGGAGGCCCATCCTAGCCGCGCCGCCGGCGAGCGCCAGCGCATGGCCCAGGCTCCGTACCAGCTTGATCGCGACGAGCAGTCGATAACTCTGGAAGCGATTCGGGAGGTGAGCGCTCACCGGGGATGGCACCTGTTGGCCGTGCACGTGCGGACCAGCCACGTGCACACAGTAGTGGAAGCCGACGTTCGACCGGAGAAGGTCTTAAACGACTTTAAGGCATACGCCAGCCGGGCGCTTAATCGTCTGGGACGCGACGCACCGGACCGGCGGCGCTGGGCGCGCCACGGCAGCACGCGATGGCTGCGAAAGGACGACGACGTGCGGCACGCAGTAAAATATGTCGTTGAGGAGCAGGGCGAGCGTTTGGCCCTGTTTGTCTCGGCGGATCTGTAGGAAGGGGCGCCAGACACCGCTCCCTCACGGTCGCGGCTCGGAAAACGCGCTGACGAGGACTGGTGGATGTATACTGTCAGCTACCAGGACGCCAAAACGGAAGACCTGGATTGCCGCCGAGGGCCTTCATGAGTGGAGGTCTTGCGGCGGGGACGGAGCTAAGACATGACAGAAGATACCAAGCCCTGCCCGGTCTGCGGAGAGACCATCAAGGCGGTAGCGCTCAAGTGCCGTTTCTGTAATACGAACCTGTCGGAATTTGCCGCAGCGAAGGAGCACGAAACCGAAAAAGACCTGTTTTCCGGCCACCCGGCTGTGATCTACAGCGTCGGCCAGCTTGTGCCTTTCCTGGTGGCGACCGTCGCGGCTGTTGGAGTCATCGCAGTCGGCGCTAACCGTCCGGATGTCGGAATCGACTTCTGGTATGTGCTCCTTGGCTTCGTGGTCGTGTGCGGCGTCATCTGCCTGTGGTTCTACGTGAAGAGCCGGAAAACGCACTTTGAAGTCACTACGCAGCGCATCAAGCTGGAACGCGGCCTACTCTCGAAGGTTCAAGAAAGCCTTGAGCTGTTTCGCATCGACCACTTCGAGCTGCGCAAGCCGCTGGGGATGCGTCTATTGGGCCAGGCATATCTCCACATCTTCACGTCCGACGCAGAGATCGAAAGGTTTGGCGTATATGGCGTTCCCAATCTGGAATCGATGGCGGACGAACTGCGAAGTTGCCAGCTTCGCGAGCGCACTCGGCGCGGTCTGACGACCTTCGTAAAAGCGTAGATTCCGCTTCGACCAGGTCCATAGCCGCGCCGTGCGCCACAATAGAGCATATGGTGCTGTCCGCTCTCGTGGTGGCTCTATTCGCGACGCCCCTGCCGGTTTCCTATTCGCACGACGTCGCCCCTATCCTCGATCGCCACTGCGCCCCCTGTCACCGCCCCGGCGGTGTCGCGCCCTTCAGTCTGTTCACCTACTCCGACGCCGCCAAACGCGCCGGCCTGATCGCCACCGTTACCCGCTCCCGCTACATGCCGCCCTGGCTGCCCACCGAGCCGCGCTTCGCCCACGAGCGTAAATTGACCGACGCGGAAATCGCCCTGCTGGCGCGTTGGGCCGCTACCGGCGCCCCTCCCGGCAATCCCGCCGAGACGCCGCCCGTTCCCACTTTCGCCGAAGGCTGGCAGTTGGGAAAGCCAGATCTCGAAGTTGAAATGTCCAACACCTTCGATGTACCCGCCGATGGCCCCGACCTCTACCAGTGCTTCGCCATGCCGGTCGCCGAATCCGCCTCCCATTACGTGCGCGCGCTCGACATTCGCCCCGGCAATCCCCTGGTCGTTCATCACGCCATTCTCTTCCAGGACACCACCGGCACGGCGCGCGCCCGCGACACGGGATCGGGTTACCCCTGTTTCGGCACGCCGGGCTTCTTGCCCGCCCGCGGCATGGGCGGCTGGACCCCCGGTTCGCTCCCCTTCCAAACCCCCGAAGGCATGCCCGAAACCCTCTACGCGCACGCCGCCCTGGTGCTCCAGGTCCACTACCACCCCGTCGGTAAGCCCGCCTCCGACCGCACCCGCGTGGCGCTCTATTTCACGGACCAGAAGCCCACCCGCACCGGCTACGATATTCCGCTCGGCTCCAGCCGCATCGATATCCCCGCCGGCGATCGCGCCTACAAAGTCGCCGATTCCTTCGTCATCCCGGTCGATGTCGATGTGATCGCGGTCAATCCCCACGCTCACTATGTCTGCAGGGACATGCTGGGGTACGCCCTGCTCCCCGATGGCACCCGCCGCACCCTCATCCATATTCCGAATTGGGATTTCAACTGGCAGCAGCAGTATGTCTACTCCAAGCCGCTGCGCCTGCCCGCCGATACCCGCGTGGTGATGGAATACACCTACGATAATTCCGCCGCCAATCCGCGCAATCCCAACCACCCGCCGCGGCGCGTGTTCTACGGCCCGTCGTCCACCGACGAAATGGCCGGTCTGCACATCGCCGTCGCGCCCGCCGACGCCGCCGATGGCGAAGAGCTCGGCCTGGCTCTCTGGGGAAAACTGGTCCGCGCCACCGGCGGAGGCGGGCTCAGCCGCGGGCGCCGCTAGCGACGGTTTTGCCGTGGAGCAGACCATCGTTTTCTGTGGTCTGCCCTGCACTCGGCCGCTTCCGCGCGGTGCGGGCGCATTGGCCTGCAGCCGATCGTTCTCTCAAGTGAGAGTCCGCGCAGGTGATGGTTGGTGCCGCGCTACTGGTAGTGAATCACGATCTTGACCGCGCCCGTCGGCCGGCCCCGATAGATCCGCTTGCCGGCTTTGGTGACCACAATGCTGCTGATCGTCTTGGTGGCATCGGCATGCTCCAGATGGTTTTCGTCGGCTCCCGGCCGGAAGGAGGTGAAATCGGTGCTGACGCTGAGCCCCTTGCCATTGGTTCCGGTGCCGACACTGAGGCTCGTGCTCCCGTACTTCACCGTCACCTGGCAGCGCTGGCCGCCGATGTCGAACGTCTGCGTGTTCGTCCCCACGGTGAGCTCAATCTTCGGCACCGAACGGTCGCCCTGCGGATGGCTCTTGGTGTTGCCTTGCGTCTTGAACTGGGACCACGCCACGGCCGACTCGAGATGCAACGAGCCGTTGCTGATGGTGATCGGCGAGTCGCCCTGCGCCTGCACCGTGACAACCACGCCGCCCAGAAGACTCAATCCGACGAGCGCGGCGAGGGTGGCGATTCTACTTTTCTTCATGACAGTTTCGATAACCTTTCCGAAACACTCGCTTTCGTATTCACAGTTGCCCCTCCGGCAACCACTCCCTCGCGGTCGCGGCTCGGTTGCCGACCGCGTGTCCGAGCCTGTTACCGAGCCGCGACCGAGAGGGAGCGGTTGCACGCGAATACGCTACCGAACTTCCGAAACAATGCACCAAGCCTACTGCGCTCCCAGCCCGGCCAGTTGATGCCTGGCGAATTCCACATCCGGGCGGGTCAAATAGGTCCGAAAGTCTTCAGCGTCCCACTTTTGCGCCAGACCCGCAAGCAGATTGTTCGCCTTTTCCGCGAAATCGCGCGCTTGGTTTTTGCGGCCGGTCCCCACCGCCGCCCGCGCCGCCAACCACCAACAGCGCCATTCCATCTCCGTGTTTCCCGCGCCGGCCGCCCACTCCGCAGCCGATTTTGCATTCTCCAGTGCGCGCGCCCATTCTCCCGCCGCCAGTGCCGCCTCGCCTTGCACCAGCTCGATTTCCGCAACCCGCCGCGGATTTCCGGCTCGATCCGCCAGTTGGCGCGCCAATTCGGCGACGCGAACCGCTTCCGCGGGATTGCCCAATCCGGCCTCGGCTGCCGCCAGGATTCCGTTCCATTCGGCCCGCGCGCCATCGCTGCCCAAGCCCGCGGAAAGCACGCGCCGCGCCGCGTCCCGGGCTTTCGCGAATTCCCTCAGGCTCAAAGCCATCTTCGCCTGCAGCCGGGTGATCAGGGCATCGACGGTTTTGGAACGGTTGCCGCCCACCCGATCGAGCAAAGGCTGAATTTCCTGGTACCGTCCGACCCGCCACAGCACGTCGGCGCAATTCACCAACCCCACCTGCAGATACAGGGTCACGCCCGATTGTGCCGCCTCCAGCTCGGCGCGGTAGCTCGCCAACGCCTGGCTCCACAGTCCCTGCTCCAGCCGCACGTTGCCCATCCCTTCCTGGGAAAGCGCCATCTGCGCCTGGTTTCCCTGCCGGCCGGCAAGCTCCAGTTGCTTTTTCAAAGATGCCAGTGCGCTCGCGTAATCCCCCTTTTCCCGTTCGATGCGCGACACCAGCGTCAGCCCCACCATGGTCTCCCTCTGGTAGCCTCGCTGTTGGTACCACTGCAACGCCTGGCTCACGTCGGCCAGCCCGCGGTCCAACTCGCCCTGCTGCGTCTCCAGGCTCCCGAGCGAAAACAAAGCCCGGAATTCGCTCCGCTCGGAGCCGTAGTGCCGCGCCAGCTCTAACGCCTGCTGGAAATACGGCCGCGCCCCGGGCGCTTCGCCTTTGCTCAAGAATGCGTTGCCTAGATCGATCAGCCCGCGCGTGGTCAGATTCTCAATCCCGTTGGCGCGGGCCAGCTCGATCGCCCTGGACGCATCGGCTTGCGCTTCCGCCGAATTGCTGGCGTTGGTTTCGAGCCAGCTCAATTCCATCAGCACCAGGATTTGTTGCGGCGCGCTCTCGGCCGTTTTCGCCAACTCCAACGCTTTTTCCAGCAGCACCCGAGCCTGCACAAGCTGCCCCAGCTTGTTGGCCGCCACGCCGCGCTGGTACTGCACTTCCGCAATGCCCTCCTGATTGGACGTGGTGCGGTAAATCGCCTCGGCTTTGTCGAATGCCGGATTGGCATGCGCCGGATCCAGCTTGCGCGACCCGTATTGAGCCCCCAGGTGCAGCCACGCCGCCGGCTGTTGCGGATCGAGCCGGATGGCTTGCTGGTAGCAGCGCAACGCGTCCTCCGGCTGCTGGGCGCGCTCGTACGCCCGCCCCAGGTCCACCAGGGCGTCGGCTTTGGCCGCGCTCGGAGTCCGCTCCACCATGTCGCGGTACAGGTTCACCGCGTCGCCGTATCTGCCCGCCAGCGTCAGCCCGATCGCGTCGCGCACATCGCGGTCGGCCCGCGTCAGCCGCGTGGTCCGCTCCGGTGTACCCGCCTTGGCGAACTCTTCGCCGGCCGTGCGTGCATCCTCCAACTCCAGCGCCGCCTCGGCCAGGTGTACGTGCGCCATGCCAAGCATCGGATCCAGGCGCGCCGCCTCCGCCAGTTCCTTGCTGGCCTTGAAATAAGTGCCGTCGCGCAGGGAGTTCAGCCCGTCCTGGTAGAAACGGTCGGCTTCCGGCTGAGGCTGATAGGTCCGGCCGGCAACCAACCACCAGCCGGCGATGCCCGCCATCAAGACCATCGCTGCGGCCACAATCGGCCGCGCCCGCCGCCCGATCGCGCTCCGAAGCCGGCGCGCCGCCGCCACGGCTTGAGTCGGAGCCGCCGGCAGCGCCACCGTCGCATCCGCCTCCCGCCCTCGCAGGGTCTCGGCGATGGCCCGCAAATCCGCCAACATTTCTTCCGCCGTCTGGTAGCGATCGGCCTGGCTCTTGGCCAGCGCTTTCAGTACCACCCGATTGATTTCCGGCGTCACCCGCGGGTTGAGTTCCGATGGCGCCGGCGGCTCCACGTGCAGCACCGCCGCCAGAATCTCCACGCTGCTGTGCCCGGTGAACGCTTTTCTTCCCCCCAGGCACTCGTACAGCACCGCGCCCAGCGCGAACAGATCGCTCGCCGGGCCCAGCGGCTCCCCGCGCAATTGTTCCGGCGACATGTAGGCCGGCGTTCCCATCACCACCCCAACCCGGCTTTGAGAAAGCGTCTCGGCCCGCTCCTCCCCCTCCGGCCCCGCCGGTTGAAACGCATACGCCTTGGCGAGGCCGAAATCCAGAACCTTCACTTCGCCGCGCGCCCCCAGCAGAATATTGGAGGGCTTGATGTCGCGGTGTATGATCCCGTGCCGGTGCGCCTCCGCCAGCGCGCCCGCTACCGCCATGGCGATCTCCACCGCCCGCGCCGGCTCCATCGGTCCGCGCTCCAGCGCGCGCCGCAGCTCTTCCCCCTCCACCAGTTCCATCACCAGGAAGGGACTGCCGTCCTCGCTCTCGCCATAATCGTAAATCGCCGCGATGTGCGGGTGGTTCAATGTGGAAGCCGCCCGCGCCTCCCGCAGAAAACGCTCCCGATACTGTTCCTCGTCGTGGGCGCCGGGGAATTTCACCGCCACCCGCCGCGCCAGGTGCGTGTCCTCCGCCAGGTACACCACTCCCATGCCGCCCTGCCCCAGAGCGTCCAGGATTCGATAATGAGACACGGTCTTCCCGGTCATGCGCCCGCGCACAGATGCCAGAATTGCTTCAGGTACTCCATGTTATCCCGAATCCCGGAATTTCCAACTTCCGGCCGTGCCACATAGTAAACTGCGTGCTATGCGAAGACTCATCATTGCTACCCTCGTCGTTGGCGCGTTGGCGGCCTGCGCCTTTTCCCAGCCGAAAGGCAGCCCGTTCGCGGGACGTTGGGATTTCAATCTCACCCAGGACGGCACTAACCGCGCGGCGTGGCTCGGCATTACCGATAAGGCCGGCGCGCTGGACGTTTGGTATCAGCCCACCGGCGGCAACGTGTTCGAGTTAAAAGATGTCAAAGTCGAAAGCTCCAAGCTGGTGCTGGCAATTTCCGCCGCCAACCCGGCCCGCAACCGCCCCGCCGTCACCTGGGAACTCCAGGCCTCCGGCAATCAGTTGCACGGCACCGAGATCGCCGGCGCCCGTTCCACCCCGATCACTGGCGTCCGCGCCCCCGAACTGAAACGCGCCGCCCCCAAGAGTTGGACCGCTCCCGAGCCCCTGTTCAACGGCAAGAACCTGGATGGATGGGCGCCCATCGGCAGCGCCGCCAGCCACTGGACCGTCCAGGACGGCCTCCTCGTCAATCAGGAGCACGGCGCCAACCTCAAAACCAGCCGCAGGTTCGAAGACTTCAAGGCCCATTTTGAAGTCAACTGCCCGGATGGCGGCAACAGCGGCTTCTATCTGCGCGGCCGCTACGAAGTCCAGATCGAATACGAACCCCTCACCTCCAACCCGCCCGAGCGCCGCATCGGCTCCATCTATGGCCGCCTCACTCCCAAGGAAAGGCCGCGCACTCCCGGCGCCTGGGAAACCTTCGACGTCACCCTGGTGGGCCGCACCGTCACCATCGTCCGTAACGGCGTCACCACCATCGACCACCAGGAGATCGAAGGCATCACCGGCGGCGCTCTCGACGCCGATGAAGCCGAGCCCGGTCCCTTCTACCTCCAGGGCGATCACACCGGCGGCCTCAAGTTCCGCAACATCACCGTTTCAGTCCCGAAAAACTGATCCGCGTTGAAAGTGACCGTCGGGGTAAAAAGCACAAGCCGACCGGTGGGTGCATCAAATTGCCGAAGACCCGCGGGCCGGCAAAGTGCAAGACGTGATTGCATTCCCCGGCAGTGGGAACGGCCCCCGCCCCCCTGCTAAACTGAAGATCGGTGTCCCGGTTTTATTCCCGCGCCGAACTGATCGCCGAGCGCCGGCTCTGGAAGCGGCAAGGAAAGCTCGTCGTTCTCACCAACGGCTGCTACGACCTGTTGCACCCCGGTCATATCCGGCTGCTCGAACAGGCCCGGTCCCTGGGCGACGTGCTCGTACTGGCTCTGAACTCGGATGCCGGCGTTCATCGCCTCAAAGGCCCTGCCCGTCCCATCACCGCCGAGCCGGACCGCGTGGCCATCGCTCTTGGCTTGGCCGCGGTGGATGCCGTGACCATGTTCGACGAAGACACTCCACGCCAACTGATCGCCGCCGTGCTCCCCGACGTCCTCGTTAAAGGCGCCGATTGGAACCATTTCGTGGCCGGACGCGAGGAAGTGGAAGCGGCTGGCGGCAAGGTTGCGCTCGTTCCCCTCGAGCCGGGTCACTCCACTACCAATATCCTCGACTCCATTCTCAGGTTTTCCTCTTGATCCATCCGGCCGTTCGCGATCTCTTCCTGGAGTTGGGCCGCCACCCCGGTTTTGCCGAAGCCACGCACCGGTTGACTGCCGGCCAATCCGCCGGGCTTTCCGGCCTCACCACCACCGCCAAGGCGGCTTACATCGTGTTGCTCTGGCAATCCACCCAGCGTCCCCTGCTCGTCGTGGTCGATGGCAACAAAGAGGCCGAAACCCTTTCCGAAGCGGTCCAGACTTTCTATCACCTGTTGGCTGCCGGCGACCGCTCCGGTCCGCAATTGCTGCCTGCCCTCGACGTCCTCCCTTTGCAGAACCTGTCGCCTCACGCCGAGCTGTCTGAGCAGCGCGCGGTCGGCCTCTGGCGCCTGGCAACCCAGCGCGTCCCGATTACCATCCTCCCCCTGGCTTCCGCCCTCCTCCGTATCGAAACCGCCGACTATTATCGCCAACTCGCTCTCAAGCTCCGCGTTGGCGAGGAAGTGCCCCTCGACGATCTGGTCGCCCACCTCGAAAGCATCGGCTACCAACGCCGCGAGCCCGTCGAGATGGTGGGCGAATATTCCGTCCGCGGCGGCATCCTCGACGTTTTCTCTCCCGAAGCCGCCAAGCCCGTCCGTATCGACCTGTTCGGAGATCAGGTCGAGTCCATTCGCCGTTTTGAAGTGGAATCGCAGCGCTCTGTCTTGAATCTCGAGGAGTGCTTCCTGCTGCCTCTCACCGAGTTTCAAAAGTCCAATTCTATACTTGTCGAACTTGGCCAACGCATGCGCGAAGCCGACCTGCCCGGCCGGGACCTGCCCCCGCTGGGCGAAGCTTTCCCAGGCTGGGAACTCCTCACCGGCATGGTTCGCGAACGCAAGACCTCGGTCTTTGCCCTCACCCTTCATCCCTTGCTGATTTGGGATGAGCCCGACCAGGTTCGCGGAGCTGCGCAACGTCTTTGGACCCGCCTGGAACAGACCCCTACCTCCACCATTTACGACCCGGATCGTATTTTCCTCCGTTGGGAGGAACTGCAGGCTCAGGTTTCCACCCTGCCTCAGTTCTCCCTCCAACAACTTGATCTTGAAGGCGATAGCCTGCATCTACCCACCCGGCCCTCCATGTCGTTCCACGGCAACATGCAAATCGCCATCGCCGAAACCCGCACCCTGGTCGATGCCGGCAACCGCGTGGCCCTATTTGCAAGTTCTACAGGAGAAGTGGAGCGCCTCGCCGATATCCTCAACGAGTACGGCATCGCCTACCAGCTTGGTTTGGAGCAATTCGAATCCACCCCCGCCTATCTGGCCGAACGCGCCTATATGGCGGGGTCAGTCGCTAATATTTACCTGGTGAAAGGCCAGCTCCGCCGGGGCACCGCATTTCCTGATTCAAAACTTGTAGTATTTGGATCCGAAGACCTTTTCGAGACCCCCGAGTTGATCTCCCGCGGCCCCGCTTCGAAGTCCACCCTCGCCACCTTCTCGGCTGACCTGATCGATCTCAAATCCGGCGACTACGTAGTCCACGCCGAGCACGGTGTCGCCCAGTACCTCGGTCTGCGCGAGATTTCGCAGGGCGAAGCCAAGGGCGACTACATGCTGCTCGAGTATGCCGGCGGCGCCAAGCTCTATGTCCCCCTTACGCGCATGGACTTGGTGCAGCGCTTCCGTGGCGCTGGTGAGGCCAAGCCAGCACTGGACCGCATGGGCGGCGCTACCTGGACCCGCACCAAGACTCGCATCAAGGCCAAGATGCGGGACATGGCCGACGAGCTCCTCAAGCTCTACGCCTCCCGCCGGTTGGCCGAAGGTTTCCAGTTCTCAATGGACAGCAACTGGCAGCGCGAGTTCGAAGACGCCTTCGAGTTCTCGCCCACCACCGACCAGGTCACCGCCATCCGTGAAATCAAGCGCGACATGGAGAGCCCTCATCCCATGGACCGGCTGCTGTGTGGCGACGTCGGCTTCGGCAAAACCGAAGTCGTGATGCGGGCTGCCTTCAAGGCGCTCGGCGATGGCCGCCAGGTCGCCATCCTAGCACCAACTACAGTATTAGTATTTCAACACTTCGAGACCTTCAAACGGCGCTTCCAGCCATTTCCGGTGCGGATTGAGATGTTCAGCCGTTTCCGTAGCCCGAAAGAACTGAAGACCGCTTTGGAAGGCTTGGCGGAAGGCCAGGTCGATATCGCCGTGGGCACTCATCGTCTGTTCTCGAAAGATGTTCAGTTTAAGGATCTTGGCCTAGTAATCGTAGACGAGGAGCAGCGCTTTGGAGTCAAGCACAAGGAGCGTCTCAAGCAGCTCAAAAAGGCCGTTGACGTTATCACCATGAGCGCCACCCCGATTCCCCGCACACTACATATGTCGCTTTTGGGGCTCCGGGACATGTCCGTGATCGAAACCCCGCCCAAGGACAGGCTCTCGATCAACACCATCGTGGCCGCATTTAAGCCGGAACTGATTCGCTCCGCCATCGAGCTCGAACTGGGCCGTGGCGGCCAGGTGTACTTCCTGCACAATCGCGTGGATTCGATCTGGGCGCGTGCCGCCTCCATCCAGGAATTGGTGCCAAACGCCCGGATCGGTGTCGGCCACGGCCAGATGGGCGAATCCGAACTGGAGAAAACCATGCTTCAGTTCATGCGTCACGAGTTCGATATCCTGGTATGTACTACTATTATAGAAAACGGCTTGGACATTCCCCTTGCCAACACCATGATTGTGGAAAACGCCGAGAAGTACGGTCTAAGCGAGCTCTACCAGTTGCGTGGCCGGGTGGGCCGGTCGAACCGGCGAGCCTACGCTTACCTGCTGGTACCGGTGGATACGGAACTCACCGAAATTGCCCGTAAGCGGCTGGCGGCGCTGAAGGAATTCAGCGACCTGGGCGCCGGTTTCAAGATTGCCGCGCTAGACCTGGAATTGCGCGGCGCCGGCAACTTGCTGGGCGGCGAGCAGCACGGCCACATCAATTCCGTGGGCTTCGACACGTACGTCCGTCTGCTGGATGAAACCGTGCGCGAGCTGAAGGGTGAGGAAGTCGCGCCTGAAGTCCATTCCAGCATCAACCTTGCCCTGGAAATTCGCATTCCGCCCGACTATATCGCCGACGAAAATCAACGTCTGCGCGCCTACCGGCAGATCGCCAACGCCGCCGACGCCGCCGCCCGCGACCGTGCCGAAAAGGAACTGGAGGATCGTTACGGCACAGTCCCCGAGGCTGTCCGCAACCTTTTGCTCTATTCGGCGCTCAAAACCACCGCCGAGCAAGTCGGTATCGAAGCCGTCGATCGTCGCCATAACCTGCTCAGTATCAAGTTCCACAGGGAAACTCGCGTGGATCCGGCGCGGTTGATGCAGATGGTGAGTAAAACGCGTGGTGCGCAGTTCAGTCCGGCAGGCGTCTTGCTGCTACCCCTGGAGGGATGTAGCGGCGCAGCCGATATCTTGCGCTTTCTGGCCGGCCGCCTGGACCTGTTGAAACCGGCCAACGCCAATCCCCCAGTGCTGGTAAAATGAGGAGTCAGTTATGATTTGCCGTTATGTAGTACTCACCGCGTTTGCTCTTCGTCTGGCGCCCGCCGCGGATGTTCGCGTGGTGGAGGAAATCGCCGCCAAAGTCAATGGCGAAATCGTCACCAGGGGCGAAATCACCGAACAGCGGCGCCTCGTCGAAACCTACTTCCGCCAGGAACAGCACCTGAGCGGCACTCAATTGCAGGCGGCCATAGACGAGCAGACCAAAGATATTCTGCGCGAGAAGATCGATCAGATCCTGCTGGTGCAAAAGGCCAAGGAACTGGACTTGAACGTCGACAGCGAAGTGACGCGGCGCCTGCTCGAATTGCAGGTCCTCAGCAAAGTCGCCGACGCCGAAAAGTTCCACGACTACATCCGCGAACAGACCGGCATGCCGTTCGAGGAATACAAGCAGAAGATGACCAATGAGTTCCTGGTACACCGCGTGGTGGGCCAGGAAATCGGCATGCACGTCACCATCCCGGAAGCCGACTTGCGCAAATACTACGAGGAGCACAAATCCGAGTACGTCCGCAAGGAACAGATCTATTTGAGCCAGATTCTGATCTCCACCGAGGGCAAGACTCCCGAACAGATCGCGACGGCCGAAAAGAAAGCCAAGGAGTTGGTGGGGCGCGCCCGCAAAGGCGAAAAGTTCACCGAGCTGGTGCAGGCCAATTCCGACGATCAGGAAACCGCCCGCAACGGCGGCCAACTCCCTCCTTACAGCCGAGGCATGATGGCCAAGGATATCGAGGACGTGGTGTTCAAGGAGAAAAAAGGCTACGTCACCGATGCCTTTCGGCGCCCTCAGGGGTTCGTCATTTTGAAAGTCGACGAGCGCTACGAAGCCGGCCAGGCAACCTTCGACGAAGTGAAGGAAGCCATCCAGGACAAAATATCCGAGCCGCAGATCGCCGCCCGCATGCGGCCCTATCTCACCAAGCTTCGCCAGGCGTCTTTTCTCGAAGTCAAAGACGGCTACATCGATTCCGGGGCCGCTCCGGGCCAGGATACCCGCTGGCATGAAATTGCTCAGCTCAAGCCGCAAACTACTACCAAGGAAGAAGTGGCGGCGCAGCACAAGAAGCGCAAACACCTGTTGTTCATTCCCATCCCCGGCACCGTCGACACCAATGCCAAGCGGCCCGACGTCGATACCTCGCAACTGGGAGACCGGAAGGACCAGCCGCAGTCCGATGCGTCGTCCCCGGCGCCCGCGCCGGCCGCCACGCCCATCAAGCAATGAAATCCCCCTATGTAAACGAGTTGGAACCCAACAAGGTAGTCACCGCTAATTTTCTGGTGCATTCCAAAGAGGTCCGCACCAAGCGAACCGGCGAAATCTATCTCTCTCTGCTTCTGGCGGACCGCACTGGCGAGCTCGACGCCAAGATGTGGGATAACGTCGCCGAAGTGGTCGACGCCTTCGATCGCGACGACTTCGTCAAGGTCAAGGGACTCATCCAGATTTTTCACAACCGCCCGCAGTTGACCGTGCACAAGATGCGCCGCATGGACGACAGCGAAGTCGACTACAGCGATTATTTCCCTTCCTCCCGGCGCGATTCCGAGGAAATGTGGGCCGAATTGCGCGCCCGCGTGGCGGCCCTCGCCAATCCCCACCTGAAAGCGCTGCTCGACGCCCTGCTGGACGACCCGGATATCGCCCAGCGCTATCGCCGCGCCCCGGCCGCCAAGCAAATCCATCACGCCTTCCTGGGAGGGCTCCTGGAACACGTGCTCTCGCTTTGCGCCCTGGCTTCCCTCGTCGCGCCCCACTATCCCGTGATCGACGGCGATCTTTTGCTTGCCGGCGTGGTGCTGCACGATATCGGCAAAATTTACGAGCTCAACTACGAACGCGGGTTCTCTTATTCCACCGAAGGGCAATTGATCGGGCACATCCAGATTGCCCTGCGCATGGTAGCCGACAAATTGCGCGGCCTGCCCGATTTTCCGCCCCAGCTTCGCTCCCTGGTGGAACACATGATTCTGAGCCACCACGGCCGCCTCGAGTTCGGTTCCCCCAAGCTGCCCATGTTCCCCGAAGCCCTGCTGCTGCATTACCTCGACGACATGGACTCGAAAATGGAATCGATGCGGGCGCTGATCGAGAACGACCGCCAGGTAGACGGCTGCTTCACGGCCTACAACGGCGCCCTGGAGCGGCCGGTATTGAAAATGGACCGCTACCTGCTTGCCCAGCCGGCAGGCGCCCCCGTTCCGGTGCCGCCACCCGCCGCCAACCCAGCTCCCGCGGCGCGTCCTGCCCCGACAGATTCTCCCTTCGGCAGCAAACTGTTCGCGGCCCTGCAGCCGGCTCTGCCGCTGGAGGAAAAGTAATGCCGAGAACCGCTCGCGACGTTCCCCCGCCGCTCGAATTGATGTGCCTGAACGCGCTCTGGTCCGCCGGCGAAGGCTCGGTGAAAGACGTTCGCGCCGTGGTGGCGGCTACCCGCCCGCTTGCCTACACGACCATCATGACCGTGCTCGAAAGGCTGGTGCGCAAAGGCAAACTATCGCGCCGCAAGTCCGGACGCGCCTTCCTGTACGCCCCGCAAGCATCCCGTGACGCCACCCGGCGCGCCGCCGTCCGGGAGCTGGTGGACGGCTTCTTCGACGGATCCGAAGACGAGCTGCGGCATTTCCTGAGCGAGGCCCAGCCCGGCGATGTACCTGCTGCCGCTCCGCCCCGTATGGAGATTTCGTCCGGTATCGACACGACGCTGCTCTAAGACAAACGTGAACCCGGATTCTCCCAAGCACGCCAAGAAGGAATTGAAAACCGGCACCGTTGCGGGAATCAAAAAGCGGCTCGGTCTGAAGTGAGGCGGTCTGTGGAATACCCGGCTAGATTCGTTAGGGACAAGGCATCGGGCGCTTCGTGGTCACCTTTCCGGACGTTCCGGAGGCGATCACCGAGGGCGAAACCCTCAGCGAGGCGATGGCGATGGCACAGGAGGCCCTGGAACTCGCGCTGACGTTTTACGTCGAGGCCTCACGGGACTTTCCGAAACCCGGAGCTTTGAAAAAAGGAATGCGGCTCGTGCCCGTTCCGGCGCTGAGCGAGGCGAAGTTCATGCTCTACGAGGCCTTGCGCTCGGCGGGCATCAGGAAAGTCGAGTTGGCGCGGAGGCTCCGATGCTCGCCGAGCCAGATTGACCGGCTGCTCGACGTCAACCATAAATCGAAGTTGGATCGTTTGCAGGCGGCGTTTGCCGTCCTCGGCAAGCGATTGTCCGTTCAGGTACACGACCAGGCCGCGCGATCGGTCCACTCGGCATACCGGTGACTCCGCTCGCTCGCCTCGGCTCGACTGTGTGAGAATTGCGGTCGAATGCTCGAGCTCATTCCCATTCTTTTTGGTGGCGCGTTCACCGTCGCTTCAGCTTATGCATGGGGAGCTTTGGCTTTGCGCCGGCTTTCCTTACCCTGGGAGATCACCCTGGCGGTGGGCGCCGCCATCGAAAGTCTGCTGGTGTTTGTCACGTTGGCTTGCGGCGCCGGCGGTTGGCCCGTGTATCTAGGTTTGGGTGCCGCGCCGCTGGTGGCGCTGGCTTGTACGGGGCGATTCCACGCTTTCTCCCCGCGTAGCGCCGGCTGGCGTTCGCTTTTGCCCGCCCTGCCTTTTCTCGCCTACGCGGCCTGGTATCTGGTCAACGCGCTCGCGCCGGAAACCTGGCCCGACGGCTTCACTTATCATCTCGGTCTTCCCGCCGGCTACGTCCGCCTCGGAGCCTTTCCCGACCGCATCACCTTCTTCGATCTGGTGCCGCAGGGTATGGAAATGCTCTTCACCGTGGCGTTTGCTTTTGGACGCCACTCGGCCGCCAAGCTGGTGGAGTTCGCTCTATTTGCCGCCACGCCGCCGCTGATCCTCCGTATCGCCTCGCGATTGGGATTGAGCCGCGCCGGCGCGCTACTCGCCGCGGGAGCCTATTTTTTCGCACCCGTGGCCGGGCTCACCGGATCGTCGTCCTACAACGACGCCGCGCTGGTTTTCTTCGCGCTGGCGTCGTTTTGGCTTCTCCTCGAATGGCGGGAGAGGGCGCCCGCCGGAGCCGCGTACCTATTCGTCGCGGGCCTGACCTCCGGCTTCTGCTACGCGGTCAAGATGCCGGGCGCGGTCGCCGTGTTGGGCGCGGGCCTGTTCGTCGTCGCCCACCGGCGCTGGCGCGCCCTCGTGCCGCTGGCCGCCGGAGCCGCGCTTGCCATTGCGCCGTGGATGGGGCGCGCCGCCATCGTCACCGGCAATCCTCTGGCCCCGCTCGGCAACCGCCTCTTTCCCAATCCGTTCTTTCACATCGCCATCGAAAGGGATCTGGCTTCGCATCTGGCCTCCCTGGGCGCGGTGAAATGGTGGGGCGTGCCCTGGGAACTGGCTTTCGGCGACCGCCTGGTGGGCACGTTCGGACCGCTGCTGTTTCTGCTGCCGCTGGCCTTGTTCGCATGGCGCACTCGCGCCGGCCGGCTGTGCCTGGCGGCGGCCCTGCTGCTGGCGACGCCCTGGTTGAGCAACAAAGGCGCCCGCTTCCTGATGCCGGCGGTGGCCTTCGCGTGGCTGGCTCTGGGCCTGGCGCTGCCGCGCCGCGCCGCCTGGGCCGCGTTCTGGCTTCAGGCCGTACTCTGCTGGCCGCAAGTGCTCGACGCGCTGCAGCCGCCCTGGACGTTTCGCCTGCACGAGTTTCCCCTGCGCGCGGCACTGCGCCTCGAGCCCGAGACCCACTATCTGGAGGCCCACACCACCGAGTACGCCGCCGCGCGCATGATCGAATCCCATACCCTTCCCGGCGCGCGCATTTTCTCTTTCGACCAGGTGGCCGCCGCTTACCTGGACCGCGACGTGCGCATTTCGTGGCAATCGGCCGACTGCGACCGCTTTGCCGACATGTTCTACCTGGTCACCCACGCGGCCACCGATTATTTCTATAACTGGCGCTTCGAGTTCGCGCCCCAATCCCTTCGGGCCGTCCAGTTTCGGATTCCCTCCCGTTACCCCAACGAATGGGACGCCGATGAAGTCCAGTTCGATTCGGCCGGCGAGCAACTCGACCCCAGCCCCGCCTGGACCCTCCGCGCCAAGCCCAACGTATGGGAAGCGCCGCTGGCCTTCGACGGGTTGACACTCACCCGGTATCGCACCTGGGAGCCGGTCCGCCGCGGCATGTTCCTGGAAGTGGATTTTGACCGTCCGCGCACTATCGACGCCGCCGTGGTTCTGTCCCATGCCCCGGCGATTGGCGTGTCGCTCGACTGCTGGGTCCAGGGCCTGGACTTTCATTGGAGCAAAATCACCACACCCGGCGTCACCACCCGGCGCCGGCCGGAAGACTGGCGGTTCGCCCTGGCCCGCTTGCTAAAACGCGCCGGCTATCGCTACGTGCTGGCCCCGGTGGACGACTCCGGCAACGGCCCTACGGGCCAGGCGATGCTGTCGCACCCGCTGGAATGGAACATGACCGTCATAGCCCGCTCCGGCAACGAAGTGCTGTTCCGTGTGCGGTGAAGAAGCTGTCAGTATTCAGCTTTCGGCTTGGAAGCGGCGACACGCGGCGGGCTGGAAGTTTGAGATTGATTCTGGTTGTGGCTGGTTTCGTCTATATTTGGCTTGCGTTTGGCTGACGGCGGTCAGCCTGCGGCTTTCGGCTGCGGCGTTTTGGGGCTGGAATCGGGTTCGTGGAAATTTGCTACTGGGGATATAACGGGTTTGGTTTCAGCGCGTTGGCGATGATTGTTGGGTTCGTCGGTGGGACGTTTGAGCGGGAATTGGACCGGATTCAGGTCGTGGGGGGCTTGGAGGGGATCGGGATGGGCGGGTGCCTGCTGGCAGACCGATTGGAGAGTGGCCAACTGGTCGCGCATGGCCATGAGCTGCCTCAGGTCTTCGACGGCGCGGCGATAGCGGCGTTCGGCCTGGGCCTGGCGGCGGAGGAAGACCTTAAAGGTGCCGGATTTCTCGGTGATGCGACGGAAACCTTCGGCGAGGCCATAGTTGCGGTTCTGGGAGCGGGTGATGTCGACGGTTTCGATGGCGGTGAAGGTGCCGGTGGCGGCGATCATGTCGGGTTCCAGGGTGAAGAGAGGCTTGTCGTTTCGGCGGCTGGAGGCTTCGTTGAGAGAGAGGGTGAAGAGGCCGGACTCCAGGCGCGAGGCGCGGTGCATGGACTGCTGGGCGATGGACTCGATAGCGAACATCTCCTGGCTGTTGACGGGTTGGTAGGTGGCGACGAGATCGGCCTTGAACTTGTCGATTTCGGCGGGGTCTTCGGGCCGGATGACGGCGAAGTGACTGCCGGCGAATCCGTGGTGGATGGAGTTCGCGGCGGAACGGGCCTTTCCCTCGGGAGTTTTGGGCCCGGCGCCTTTTTGCGCGTTGGCGCGATTGGCCGCGAGGCGCGCTTGGGAAAGCGGCTGTTTCGGTCTGGCAGACACGGTTAAGAATTCCTCCGATTTTTCCGGCGGGAAATGGCATCCCGCGTGGGCAACCGTTCCTTACAGTCGCGGCTCGGTTGCGGATGCTGAAAATGGAATGGCCGCGGATAACACCGATGAACACGGATAAGAACAAACTGGTCTCGATCCGTGCTTATCCGGGTTTGTCGACGGCCGATCTCTTCGGCTGAACCGCAGCCTACTTGAGGAGTAGCACGGGGAGGGGTTGGGAGCTGGCTTTGCTGGAATCAGAAGTGGATTTGGAATGAGCGGCATAGGAAATTTTGAGGTCCTGCGAATGCCTCACTGCAGTCGGGTTCCCACCCGCTCCTGCAAATGGATGTCTGGTCCCGCTGGCTCCGCGCAGACCACGTTGACCCAACTCGTAACGGGTCGCAAACGACAAATCGTGGCGCTACTCGTCAGGCCCAAACCAGCGCTTCGGAAAACTCACCCGTCTAGTGCAGGGAGAAGTGTTTCTTTCCTTGACAAGACCTCATCATGGATATCCCTCGGGAATCGACCTTGGTTGCTGTACAATCGTCCCCGGCAGACGGTCAGCCAGGCGTCCCCTCCTCCATCTGTAGTCAGGCCCATCACGAAAGATGTAAAACCAAACCGGCTCGGTAAGTACCCGCCCACGTGAACCCCTGAGAGCGAACACAATATTTGCCTCCCGAAACCCATCGGTCAGAAATTCTGTGCAGTCATACGTTGTGGAGGTGAATGTTCCCGGAAGCAGAACTGGCGGGCCGACGGCGTCCGTTATGTTAAAGCTCCGGTTGGCTGTTTGCGGTTGATCAAAGAATGTGACGACCATCTGGTCGATGAAGAAGATGGTGCTTCCTAGGTTGTAGCACCTGAACACGACCTCCGGGGCATTATCTCGTTGAGCAAGCTCTACCGCTAACTTCGGCTTTGCATCTTCTTCCCTGAGCCTGTCCTCTCGCTCCCACCGAGACTGCTGCTCTTTGGCTCTTGAGGCATCCTCTCGTTCCCATCGCTCTTTTTGTTCTTTACCTTTAGCGCGGCTATCGAGGTACAAGACGACGGTTGCCAAGAAGAGCAGGAAGGTTACTAACACCAACCCCCAGGTGGCAAGGGTAAGAAACTTCTCGTTCGTGAGCCAACCCGGAAGCGCGAGGGACAAAGGCATGGTCAAGTTTAGAGCGGGAATTTAACCGCCGTACCTGACCCTCTGTGTAAACAAGAGCGGCCACTCCTTGGTGAGCAGAATTTCCGCTTCCTCTTGTGTAATGGCGTCGGCGTGTCGATGTTCGACTGTAACGACAATTCGGTAATCATCTGAATTGTGCTCAATTCTCGCCACGTTTTTTTCGATCTGCATAGTTTTGCCGAACACGGTTCTTTCCCCTCAAACAAGGCCTAGCTAGCACATTTTCGTATTTTCATCGCCTACGCGGGAGCGTCCTTCGGACGTTGCCGGTAAAATCTTCAAACATGATTCAGAGGCTATTCCTCGCCGCCCCAAATCTCGCGGAAGTGCTTGCGGCTCATTCTCTCAATCCGGCCATTCCTGTATACCTTGGCGGGCCACTTGACCTCATCCAAGGAAGCAATCGGCAACGCAATACACCGGCACTCCTCCGCTTCTCCGGCATGATACTTGCCTGGCGGGGCTTCGCCCGTCAATTCTTCCGGAGAAGGGGGATCATTCCAGTTGACCAAGACCTGATCCATCTTCTGATGCGAGGGACGCACACGTGAGTCCGCGGATGTCGCCCATTGATACCACTCGATCCCGATCTCCTCCGCGCGGGCACGCTCAAAAGCAGTATTCGCCATCCCCTCTGCGGTCCGCACTACGCGCTCCACTCCCTTTCGGTCCTGATGGGGAAACCTGCCGAGAATACTGGTAGCAATGCTTTCAGGCCGCCGACCCTTAAGGCTTTCGGACTGGATGTAATTCAACAGCCGGGGAGACAAATTCGACGTGATAGCGGTCCGCGTGCAACTCTCCAGAAAGTACTTCCTTGCGGCTTTTCCAGTCGGTCCCGCATACTCTTTCTTGATTTCCTTATACATGAGCTGGCCGGAACCAAACCGGACGGCAGGTTGCCTCCAGTGGTTCGTTCGTTTCGCCGTTCCTGCGGTGCCCGGTCGCATCTTCGTCAGAAGCCGAACGAATGCAGAACAAGTTTGCCCCGCTGCCCTGATGATGGCCACTAATAGCGCGAGGAACAGCCTTACTGCGTGCCCAGCTAGCTCAATGCATATAGTGACCGGGTCTTGTTTTCGCCGTCTTCTCGCCATGGCCCTACTTGTGCACCGGCACTTCCAGGCCCCGGTGCGTTTCCGTCACGCCAGATGGAAGGGCGTGCGGAAATTATACAGCGCGCCCCGAAGTCTGGCGCCATGCAGCCGCCGGTACGGGGCGGCCGGGCAAAGGCTGCGACAGGCCAGCCCAGAGGCCGACTGTCTCTAGGGTTCAATGTTCGTCACCTGTAGCAGCAGAGCCGTGCGGTGATGGGCTGAAAATGCGTGAAACAAACTTCCAGTGACCGTCACGGGCTTGCCCAATAGCGAGCGGTACGTCTGGTACGTGTCCCCGTCCAACATAAGCTGCATCTTGCTGACGTTGTTCTCGGCGGGCTCATATTGGGAGCCATCGGGATCGGGCTGCGCGGCCAAAGTGCAGATCGGACCCTCTAAATTCAGAATCCAGTAGGTTTCGGCAGCGTCACCGTTTTCTACACTCTGGTAATTGGGCGGACCGGGAAAAGTTTGGGCTTCTATCGTTCCTCTAAGTTTCACGTCGGGAGAATCATACGCGAAGCGCCGCGCAAAAGGAAAGGAGGGGCCCGGGCAGGGCTCTGCGTTAGGTTGTGAAGGCGGAGCTGCCACACCTGATGGCGTCTCGGAGCCGTGTGCATTCGTTGCGCTTGAGACCGTGAAATCTACCGACGAGCTTCCAGGCCACCCAGTTGTCGCGCCTAAGTGTGAACTGGACCATCGGGATGTCTTCACTTCCGGTCGATACCTTTATCACGAAAGCGCTGAAGGCCGTGTATTCGGTGGAGTAGCTTGCGGATGCCATCGCGTCCAATTGTTTATCGTTTTGAGGTCCCGTGATCGCCTTACCCTTGCCCAAGGCGGCAGTCGTCGCCACATCGCTACCGGAGAGCCACGCGTTAAGGTTCTTCGGGGTCACCAGATTGTCGATTAAAGGGTCTATCATGGCATTGGCTAAGCTGGTGAAGATTGCGGCTCCGAGTGGGCCGTATTCATCGCCCTGTTTGGCGTCCTTGCGAGCCGCCGCTGCAATTAGAGGCTTCACACTTTCCTTGAGGCTGCTCCGCACGGACTGAAAATCTATCAGCTCGGCCAAGTGGCCACCATCTCGCGCGAGAAGGTACTTTCTGAAATCGCGAATGAAGAGATACGGGGAGAAATAGAGATACAGACAAAAGCCAACCAAGGCTATGGGCAAATAGCCTTTTAGGTTTAGTCGGCTCCGCCCGACATCGGCCCATGAATCGCGCCGCGACACGGGGGTTCCTGTTTCCGCGGGTTTTACAGAACTTGGGATTGCCTCCGGGGCGCAGGGAATAATCCCAGCCTTGACCGGGGCATCATCCTGCGTTGGTCTCGTAGGGGCGGGGGTTCCGCACCATGTGCAGAAAGCGCTGTCAATCCGCTTCCCGCAGTTTGGACAGTACATCATCTGCATAGCTACAGCTCGAATCAGGGGAACAAGGTCCCGCGTAGAATTATCGCGCCTGAGCCGCCGCATTGCAAACCAACGGCGGGTGGGGAAGGGGCGAGGTAGCGGCCCGTGGGGCCGTCGCCGGGATGGGCAGATCCATTCCGGCTCCTGCGAAACATCCCTGTTGATCCCGTGCTCCACCGCGGGGCCAGTCGGATTTCAAGATCAGACAGTGAGAATCCGAGGTGAAGTCTCAGTCGCTCGCTGGACGCCTGCCGCGAGCGTCTCAAAGGGCTCACGGTCCGCACGTGGAATCCGCAGGATGCCTGGAAAGACGTCACGCTGCCACCCATCGCATCGAACGGGGGCAAATAGGGTTGGCGTTGGGGCCTACCGGCCAGGCGATCCTGTCCCGCCCACTGGAGTGGGACATGGCCGTGGAAGACCAATACCGGGACGAAGTGCTGTTTCGTGTACGGTGAGGGAGGTCGGCGGTCAGCTTTCAGGACCTTCATGCGCCTGCGGCACTCTGCACGGGCGGGCGAATCGCCTGCCCCACGGAGCAGCGGAGCCGCAACCAATACGCAGGATTTTCAGGTGGAGCGCAGGCGTCGAGATGAGTCTCGACGCGGCACGCAAGGGTGCGTGCGCCACGAAAATTCGTCGCGGCGGCGAAGGAGTCTGAAGCAAGCGGCGACCGGCCCCGGACGAGTGTAGCAGGAGGCTATCCGCTGACAGCTTCACTCGTACCGCAGCGCCACGATCGGGTCGATGCGCATGGCCCGCTGGGCGGGAACGTAAACGGCGAGGGCGGTGGCGGCGGCGAGCGCCAGCGTGATTCCGGCAAACGTCACCGGATCGGTGGCGCTGACACCGTAGACCAGCGACGCCATCAGCCGGGCGAACCCGAACGCGATGGGTAGCCCAACGGCCAAACCGATCGCGGCCGTCAGCATGCCGCGCCGGAATACCATCAGGAGCACGTTTGGCCGTGCCGCGCCCAGAGCCAGGCGGATGCCGATTTCGTGCGTCTGCTCGGAGACCACGTAGGCCATGACGCCATACACACCAATGGCCGAAAGCACCAGCGCGATCGCTCCGAAGACGCCCATCAGCACGGCCATATAGTTCAGCCCGATGGCGCTGTTGTGGATCGATTTCTCCATCGTTTGCATCTCGGTGATGGGTTGCTCCGGATCGACCGACCGGATGGCGGCAGTGACCGCTGGCGCCACGCGCAACGGATCGCCCAGGGTACGAACGCCAAGATCCATCCATCCCGCCGGCGCCTGCAAGAAGGGCAGGTAAATCGCGGGGCGCGGCTGGCGGTCGTACGGATTGTGCATCAGGTCGCCCACCACTCCCACAATCGTCACCCATGGGTTTTTCGAATCGGGCGCGCCGATTTTGATGTGCTGGCCGATGGGCGACTGGTTCGGCCACCAACGGCGCGCCATGCGCTCGCTGATGGCGGCCACGGGCGGGGCTTCGGGGCCGTCGCCACGGTTGAGGAAGCGGCCTGCGCGCAAGGGGACGCGCAGCGTTTCGAAGAAATTCGCACTGACCACCTGGTACATGCCATGGGGCGGGTCGCCCGGCTCGATGGCCCGGCCTTCTATGGTAAAGTCGCGGCCGGTGTTGTGTTGGCTATACGGCATGGCAGTGGCCGCCGCGGCGGAGCGAACTTCCGGGATCGCCGCAATCCGCCCCAACACGTCGCGGTAGAACGCCGCCTTCTGTTGCGGCTGCTCGTATTTGTTGTCGGTGAGCGCCAGCCGGAGCGTGAGCAGGGTACCCGGATCGAGTTCGGCGCCGCGTTGCTGCAGCGTCTGGAAGCCGCGCACCATCAGGCCGGCGCCCACCAGCAGCACCACGGCGAGCGCGATTTCGGCGGAAACCAGAACGTTGCGCAGCGTGTGGCGCCCGCGGCCGGCCGAAGATCCGCGGCCGCCCTCCTTCAGGGAATCGGTCAGGTTGGGCCGCGAACATTGCCATGCCGGCGCCAGCCCCGCCAGCACCCCGCTCATCACCACCGCCAGCAGGGTGAAGCCCAGCGTCCGGGTATCCATGGCGATGTCCTTCCAACCCAGGATGTAGCGTTCAATCTCCGTCGGCATCCCGGCTTTGATGGCGCTCATGCCCCACCTGGCGAAGCCGAGGCCGAGCGCCCCGCCGCAAATCGAGAGCAGCACGCTTTCGGTGATGAGCTGCACCACCACGCGCGACCGGTTGGCGCCGAGCGCGGTACGCAGGGCGATCTCGCGCAACCGCCCGGTGGCGCGCGCGAATTGCAGGTTGGCGACGTTGACGCAGGCGATCAGCAGCACGAACAGGACCGAGCCCAGCAGCAACGCCAGGTAGTTGCTGGTTTCGCGATCCACCAGGAATTTCCGCCCGGGCCACACCATGAAGCGGCGGTTCTTGTTAGTATCCGGATAGGCCGCCGCCAGGCGCGCGGCGGTGCTGTCCACCTGGGCCTGGGCTTGCGGAACTCCGCTCGGCGGTTTCAGGCGCGCTACCGAAACCATAGAGTTGAGCCGGCGCGTGGTGCGCTGTTCCGGAGTAAGCGCCAGGGGCGTCCAAATCTCGGTAGCCTGCGGAAAATCGAAGCTGGAGGGCATGACCCCGGTCACTACAAATGTCCGATCGTCCAGCCGTACGGATTTTCCCACGATGGCCGGATCGGCTCCGAAGCAGCGCTTCCAGAGCGCGTCGCTGAGGATTAGCTCGCCATCGCGCCCCGGCTGGTCCTCCCCTGGCCGAAAGCCGCGTCCAAGAGCGGGCTCGACGCCGACCACCTCAAAGAAATTGGCGGTCACCAGCGCTTGTTCGACCCGCAGCGGCTGGTTCCCCGCGCCCACGATATTCGCCAGCCCGTATTCCCAGCCGCCGAACTGCCGGAAGGCCGTGTTGTCGCGCTGAATGTCGGCCGCATCCGCCGGCGAGATGTCGTTCCAATACTCGGGATTGCCGGGATCGGCCCCCACCACCATGGCCAAGCTATCCAGGTCCGGCAGCGGAATCGGCTTCCAAAGCAAGCTGTCGCACACGCTGAAAACCGCCGTGGTGGCGCCGATGCCAAGCGCCAGCGTCAGCACCCCGGTCGCAAAGAACGCGGGCGAGCCGCGGAGCATCCGCGCCCCATATCGAACGTCGTGCCATAGGTGCATCCCGAACCCTCCGATAAGAGCTAGTACGACGGGAACGGGACCGGAGTTCGCACGATTTTCGGGCGGGTGTGAGTATTACAGCCGGTCGACTTTGTTATGTCCCAAGACGATTCCGCCGTGGAGCAGACCATCGTTTTTTGCGGTCTGCCTGGGCCTCCCGTCGGATGCATTTTTCGGGTTCCGGCGTGCTATCGTGAAAGCTAGTGTCCTCGCCGTTAGACATCCACCTGGAAAAATATGATGGGCCCCTCGACCTGCTGCTGGACCTGATTCGCAAGCAGCAGATCGATATCAAGGACATTCCCATCGCCAACATCACCGCCCAATATCTGGAGTACCTGGACCGGGCGCGCGAGATGGACATCGACCTGGGCTCGGAATTCGTCTACATGGCGGCCACGCTGATCCACATCAAGTCCAAAATGCTGCTGCCGCGGGATCCGGCGTTGGGAAAAGAAGAGGATGCGGAGGAGGATCCGCGCCAGGAACTGGTGGAGCGGCTGCTGGAGCACGAGCGTTTCAAGAACGCCGCCGAGATGCTGCAGCAGAAGCGGCTGATCGAAGAAAACGTGTGGTCCAATCCGCAGATGAAACAGTTTGTCGCCGAGGACGAAGATCCCGGCCTGGCGGTGACGCTGTTCGAGCTGGTGAAGGCTTTCGGCGAGGTGCTGGAACGCAGGACAAAAGGCCGCCCGACGTACGATGTGGAAGCGACCGAGGTAACCGTGGCCGACATGGTGCGCTACCTCGGCAACGAATTCCAGCGGGCGGGCGAAGGAAAGCCGGTATTTATTCTGCGCGTCTTCGAGCGCCAGCCCAGCCGGCGGGCCATGATCGCGCTGTTTCTGGCCGTGTTGGAACTGATCAAGATGCGCGCGGTGGTGGTGACGCAGAAGGACCTGTTCGGCGAAATCGCGCTCGAACGGAACGTCCATTTCGATCGGGTGATGGCCGCGGACGAGCCCATGGCGGCCATCGAAAAAGACTATATCTAAATCGCGATGCAAGAGTTGGGACAAGAAGCCGAGTTGCAGCCCGAAGCCGGCGGCGTGGAAGAGAACGCGTCCGCGCCGGAGCCCGTTTCGCTAGAGACGGTGCCGCCGGAGACTGTCTCGCCGGAGCCCGTTTCTCCGGAGACGGTTTCGATGGAGGAGTTGCTGCCGGGGGTAGCCGAAGAGGCGCCCGCGCCGCCGGTGGAGGACGTGGAACTGCGCGCGGTGATCGAAGCCATCGTGTACGTGGCCGAGGAGCCGCTCACGGTGGCGCAGCTTTCGAACGCGCTGGGGCAGCCGGCCGAGCGGGTGGCCGAGTTGCTCGGCCAGTTGACGGCGGAGTTTGACAAGCCGGAGCACGGGCTGGCCATTCGCGAGGTGGCTGGGGGCTACAAAATGGCCACCAAGGCGGAGCACCACGACCGCGTTCGCGGCTTCGTCAAGAGCCTGAAGCCGCCGCTCAAGCTTTCGCTGGCGGCTCTCGAGACCCTGGCGGTGATCGCCTACAAGCAGCCGGTGACGGGGCCGGAGATCATGGAGATTCGCGGCGTGCAGGGCGTGGGCGTGCTGAAGACCCTGCTCGACCGGAAGCTCATCGCCGTGGCGGGACGCAAGAACGTGGTGGGCAAGCCGATCCTCTACAAGACGACCCGGGAATTCCTGTTGCAATTCGGGCTGAAGGACGTCAGCGAGCTGCCGTCGCTGAAGGAATTCGAGGAAATCCGGCGAGTGGCGTTCGCCGATAGCGAACCGGCCGCGGCGGTGGAAGAGGCCGTACCGGCAGAAGAGGCGCCGGTGGAAACTCCGGCCGAGCCGGCACCCGAAGCCACTCCGGGGGAGCGGGAAAACTGATGCCCGAAGAGAGACTGCAGAAAATCCTCTCGCAGGCCGGCGTAGCTTCCCGCCGGCACGCCGAGGACATGATTCGCGAAGGCCGCGTAGCGGTCAATGGCGCGGTGGTCACGGAACTGGGCAGCAAGGCGGACCTGGAGCGCGACCATATCCGTGTCGACGGCAAGCTGATTCGTCCGCCCAAGCGGCTGGTCTACCTGGCTCTCCACAAGCCCAACAACACCGTCACCACGGCCAGTGACCCGCAGGGGCGGGTGACAGTAATGGACCTGCTTCACGGCGTGAAAGAGCGCGTCTACCCGGTGGGGCGGCTGGACTATCACAGCGAGGGTCTGTTGCTGCTCACCAACGACGGCGAACTGGCCAACGGCATCATGTCGGCCGTTTCGCACCTGCCCAAGACCTACCTGGTGAAAATCAAAGGGACGCTCACCTCCGACGAGGAAGAGCGCTTTCGCCGCGGGGTTCCGCTCTCCGGCCAGCGCACGCAGCCGGCCGGATTGAAGCTGCTGCGGGCGGCCGAAAATCCCTGGTACGAAGTGCGCCTGTACGAGGGCCGCAATCATCAAATTCGCCTGATGTTCAAACATTTCGGCCACCTGGTGGAAAAGCTCAAGCGGGTGAGGATCGGGCCCATCGAGCTGGGTGCGCTGAAACCGGGCGAGTTCCGCCACCTGGACGCGGAGGAAGTGCAGAAGCTCGAGCGCGCGCTGGCGGCGAAAAAAGCCCCGGCGAAGCAGGCCCCGGCCAAGGAAGCCAAATGAGCGGCGTCGCGGAGCGTCTGCGCGGGGCCAAAACCATCGCCGTAGTCGGTCTCTCGGGCCGCCGCTTTCGCCCCAGCCACGGCGTGGCGGAGTATTTGCAGCGCGCCGGCTACCGGGTGATTCCGGTGAATCCGCACGAAACCGAAGTGCTGGGCGAAGAAGCCTACCCCGACCTGGCATCGGTTCCGCTGCCGGTGGATATCGTCGATATCTTCCGGCGCTCGGAGCACGTGCCGGAAATCGTGGAGGAGGCCATCCGAATCGGCGCCAAAATGGTGTGGATGCAGGAGGGCGTGATTCACGAAGACGCGGCGCAGGCCGCCCTGGCAGCCGGTCTGGAAGTGGTGATGGACCGCTGCATTCTGAAAGAGCATCGAAGGCTGGCGCGGGGCTGACCGGCAACTGTGGCCTGCGTGCCCGAGGGAACGGCTCGAATCGCCCCGCCCGGCTACGCGGTCGACCTCGGCGCCTGGACAGGAGGTGCTCGACGACCGCGAGTCCAGGCTCCGAACTCCTGAAGTCGCCCCGGCGGTTTTCCGGTACTGAGGAAAATAGGTTGACCCAACTGACGGGGACCGGCGCAGGGAGCCAGGTGGGACAGACGATCGTTTTTTGTCGTCTGTCAGGCGCGGGCGGCGTGTCGAGGCCTGACAGACGACGAAAAACGATCGTCTGTCCCACCTCTGGGTCGCCGAAACTGGCTCAACTCAAATTCCACGGCTTCAGGAGCCTCGGAGACTCCGCCTGTTCGACCAGGCGACCGAACGTCACCGCCGGCGCCAGGCGGGAGATAAGGCACAGCAGCCACGCGATCGGGGCTGGACGAGGGAGGATCTCTACGGCGTGGCCGCACTAGTTGATACGAATGTTCTCGTCTATCGGTTTGACGGCCGCTTCCCGGACAAGCGGAGGATCGCAGCCGGGATCCTCAGGCGGGGAATCCTCGAAGATTCGGTGATTCGGTGCGGGCGCCGCATCAGGCTATTGTGGAATTTGTTGCGGTCGCGACGCGTCCGGTGCGAAGCGAAGCGCGCCTAGCCCCGCGGCGTGGCAAAGTATGGGTTGGCGTTTCGTCCAAGTGGTTTCGCGGAACCAGAAAGTTCAGGAGCATGTGGCCGAAAAGATCTCCCAGCTTTTGCGACAGAGTTTTGCAACAGCACCGAAGGCCGCACCACGGCTGTGGCGATCTCTTTTGAGCGTTCCATTTTGCAAGTCCTATATGGCAATGGACTGAAATAGCCGTGTAGGACGCCCAGCGAGAACAGGCGGAAAAGCCCGCGGAAAAAGCAGTGCCGCCGCCATCCACGGCAACTAAGCCCAAGGTCGTTGCGAAGCCGCCACTACCCCCCAGGTAAAAAATCTATGGGTGAATTTCGGCAGGCCAGTGAAAGCGTCGGACGCGGATTTCTTTCTCGCGGCTGCGCGTCCTCGCAATCTCGAAAGCCGATTGCATCCGCATGAGCGTGTCCATCTTCACGCCGAAAGCCTTCTCTATGCGTAGCGCCATATCGCCGGAAAGGCCGGCCTTGGCGTTCAGCAGACTGGATAGGGCAGGGCGGGACACCTGAAGCGCCTTCGCCGCGTCCGTAACGGACAGGCCCGCGGGTTCAATGATCTCCGTGCGGATAAAATCGCCGGGGTGCGGCGGGTTCTTCAAGCCCTTGTGTACGAAGCTGCTAATTTTCATCGGCAGACTGTAGCCTATAGCTTAACACTAGTCAATGGGAAAATGTGCCGATGTGCAGAACTTACCCTTTGTGCAACGTCCGCTTCGACCACATTGACGGAAACGCGCTACGGGAGAAGCGCGAGCCGCGGAGACGATCCGGAGAAGAAAAGCCGAGAAGAATCTCGGCTCAGCAGGCTCGACAGCCAGCGCCACGACACATAATAGCTGCTCATTCAGCGAATGCTGTGGTCGCTTGTGACTCCGTGGGTTTCGGCGGGTGAATCGGTGCGGAAATAGGACCAGGGGCCCGGAATCCAGGGGTAGCGTTCGACCACGGATTCGTCGACGTTCACGCCCAGGCCGGCCAGGCGCGGCACGACGAGATGGCCGGCGTCGAGTTGGAGCGGTTCGCTGAGGATTTCGGCAGCCAGCGGAAAAGGATACATGCCGGCGCGGCCGGGACTGGAATAGCAGGGATACTCCAGCCACTCCACCACGGTTTCGGGCCAGCATATGCCCAGATGCGCGGCGGCAACAACCTCCAGCGCCGTGCCCCAGCTATGAAAGGCGAAGCGCAGGTTCTGGTTCGAGATTTGGGCCAACAGGCGGCGTCCCAGGCTGTAGCCGCCCTGGCAGCAGACGTCCATCTGAACGTAATCGACGGCGCCGGAGAGGATCAGGTCGAGGAAGCCGGCTTCACTGGGCTCGTGCTCGCCGGACGCGAGCGGCAGAATCTCCTTATCGCGGAACGCCAGGTAGGCGGCATGGTCGTCGGGCGGCAGCGGTTCTTCCAGCCAGGCGACGTCGCAGGCGGCCATCTGGCGGGCCAGCGACTCGATCGATTCCAGGCTATAGCTGCGGTCGCCCATGCGCCACCAGGTGTGGGCGTCCACCATCAACTCGAAGTCCGGCCCGACCGCGCCACGCGTCTGCCGCACGGCTTCCAGATCCTCTTCGGGCCCGGAGCCGAGGCGCATTTTGTAGGCGCGAAACCCGAGCTTTTCCACCGCCGCAGCCTCGGCCGCGTAGGCCTCGGGCGGCATGTACATGCCGGCGCTGCCGTAGAGACGGATGCGGTCGCGGACGCGCCCGCCGATCAACTCCGAAACCGGCGCGCCCAACGCTTTGCCGACCAAATCGTAAAGCGCGATCTCGACCGCGCCGTAAAGCTTGGCCAGCCCGGGGTTCTGTCCCGGCCCATCGAGAAAAAGTACCCGCAATGCGTCGGGATCGGCCAGGACCTTTCCCTGAAGAAAGGGAGCGATGACCTCGTCGATGGCGCCGGCCGCGGCCTCGCTGGCCAGGCTCGGACCGTATCCCACCAGTCCGTTGTCCGATTCCACGCGGATGAACATGGCATCGCGCTTCAGAATGGTTCTCTCGCCGCCCCAAAAAGGCAAACGGATTGGCTGGGGAAACGGATATGAAAGAAGGAAGGCGCGAACGCCGGCAATTCTCATAGGACGGAGATTAGGTTAACATGGCGGGCAGGAACAGGAATGCACGCCACGCGAATCGCCGCCGCCATTTTGATATCGCTCCCTTTGCTAGCCGCCGGTCCAAGCGACCGCAAACGGATCGAGGCGGTGTACCGCCAATACGCAATCGACTTCGAGATGAAGGACTTTCAGGCGCTCGAGAGTTTATTGGCGCCCGGCTACACCAGCGTCGTCGATGGCCGGAGCGCGGGTCACGACGAGGCGGTGTCGGCAGCCAGGGCGCAGTCGAAAAAGGCGGGTTCGCCGGTGCGGTGCCGCTTCAAGATCGGGCGGGTCGCGATAGACGGCTCGGGCGCCTCGGTCCAGGTTACCGAAGCCGCGCGCTATATTCTGAGGGCTCCGGACAAGAGCCTGCACCGGTTCCGCTATGTGCGCGAGCGGCAGGACCACCTGGTGTTGGCCGAGGGTAAGTGGCGGATCGATGCCAGCCGCCGCTGGGTGGAAAAGGCGAGTTACTGGCTCGATAGCAAGCCGGCCGGAGCCGATAGAGTGCGCAAGGTTCTGGGGCCGGACGCGTTGTAGGGGCCCCGATGCGCCGGCGCTATCCCCGAACCACCGTGATGCGCGCGAATCCTTCCTCCGCGGTGGGAGGCGACAGGCGCGCCGACATACGCATCAGCACATCGTCCGGCACTACCCGCCGCCGGCGCCGGTTGCGCGCGCGGCATACTTCGAATGGCACGTCGAAGAACACCGCCTCGGCCGTGCATCCTCGCTTGCGCGCTATCTCCAGATAGGGCCGGCGCTCGCGCACCGTCAGGTTAGTGGCGTCGATATAGGTGACCGGACGGCCGATTGCCAGGCGCTGCCGCAACAGATACCGCAGCGTCTGGAACACACGCCCCTGCGCACTCTGATCGGTTTCGTCGTCCGCCAACCAAAGGCGAATCTTGTCGCTCGCAAGACCGGTGGCGCCCAGCTTCTCGAGATAAGTCGACTTACCCGAGCCGGGCAATCCGACCAGTACGACAATGCGCATCGGCTGGTCCACTGGTCCGCACCGCCGTTCCGCTACTTTTCTTCCGGCTTGGCTTGCGCTTTGCGCCTGCGATGCTCGGCCCAACGTTTTTTCTGCGCCAATGCAATACGCCGGCGCGCCGCCACGCTGAGAACGCGTTTCGGAGCCACCGCCGGTCTCTCTCCCGCTACCGATGGCGCCGCCGCTTTGCCTTTGAGCTGAGCCTGGATCTCGCGAATCTTCTCGTCTATCTTCTCCCGCTCGTGCTGATAACCGACCAGAGCCATTTGCAACGTGGCTATATCATAGGTAGCCTTCAAACCCGCCATTGGAACTCTCCCCCGGACACTATAACATGGAGTGGCGGAGGATGTTACCACATAAGAGGTAGGTACCTACCGTTGGTAGAGGTTCTTAACATGAGATTGCTGATTCAGCGGGTAAGCGAAGCGAGCGTATCGATCGGAAATGACACGGTAGCCCGCATACGTACGGGATTACTAGTATTGATCGGAATCAAGAAGGACGACGGCCGCGCCGAAGCGGATTTCCTTCTGGAAAAAGCCACGCAGCTCCGCATTTTCCCGGATGAGAACGGCAAAATGAATCGCAACGTGATGGAGGCCGGCGGAGCGATGTTGATCGTGTCGCAGTTTACTTTGTATGGCAACTGCCGCAAGGGACGCCGGCCCAGCTTCGACCTGGCCGCACCTCCCGAACAAGCTCGCGACCTCTATGATTACTTTATCGCCGCCGCCCGCCGCGGTCCGGCACCTGTCGAGTGCGGTGTATTCCAGGCCTCCATGCAGGTGCGATCGGTCAACGACGGTCCGGTGACTTTGTGGCTGGATTCCGACGAGCTTCAGAAGCCCCAACGCCAAGTGACTCATGGAGCTTGATTCAAGCGCCGATGAAGGCGGATAAACGCCGATAACTTCGTTGATTTCGTTATCGGCGTTTACGCGCGGCCTGGTTCCTTCGTAAGAAACTCCCGGTAGTCTGATGAGTTATGGACGTGCCAGGTACTTTTCGTACAGACGGGTCTGCTTGTTGGTCAAATCCACGTCCTGGCCCTTGATGAATACGTGTTTCACCTGAGTTTGAATCTCCAGGATGTCGCCGGTGGTCACCACCAGATCGGCGAGTTTGCCTTTCTCGATGGAACCTGCCTGGTCGCTAACGCCCCAAATCTCGGCGGGATTGATGGTAATCGCTTTCAGTGCCTCTTCCCGCGGAAGTCCAAAAGCGACCGCCGTGGCCGCCTGGTACGGAAGATCGCGCACAAACTCGTTCTCAAAGGTACCAAAGGCGAATTTCACTCCGGCCTTGTAGCATTCGAGCGGGAGGGTAAACGCCTGATCGTAGGGGTCGTCTTCGCCGTGCGGCAGAGCCAGTACTTTACCCAGAATCACGGGGATATTCTTAGCCTTCAACTCCGCGGCGGCGCTGCCTATCTCGCGCGGCTGTAACAGAACCACCTTGACGTTCTGCTTATCGGCGAAGGCGATGGCGTCGTGAATCGTCTTCGGTGTCGATACCGAAATCGCCAATGGAGTCTTGCCTTCGAACACCGGGATCAAGGCTTCATACTTCAAGTCGCGCACTAATCCGGGCGCGCTGGCCGCCTTGGCTTTCTGGTAGCGGCGCGCCTGATCGAAAAAGTCGGTCAGCTTAGCCAAGTCCTCCTGGTAAGTACGCAGGGTTTGGGCATAGGTACCCGCGGCGCCCGCCTCGCCCAGGAGTTCCGCGAAATCGGGGTTGCCGCCGCGTCCGCCACGGCCGCCCAAGCTGGGAAATTGCACCGCGACCGCAGCCGACGGCAGTACCGCCATCTGTTCCCAGGTCCAGCCGTCGGTATGGATCAACGCCGCCTGCCCGGAGATTACCTGGCGCGCCGCCGCGCCCCGCCCGCCTCCTCCGCCGCCGGCCGGAAACGTCATCGCGGTGGTGACGCCGTTCACGCGCACCACCGGAAAGTGCTCGCTGCCGGGGTTGACGGCAGCCAGCGCGCGCAGTTGCGGCATGAACTCGCCCAACTCCCCCGTATCCACGCTCTCGCGAATCGCCTCTATCTCGGAAAGGCCTAACTGGGTAGCGGAATCGATCAAGCCGGGATAGACGCACAGTCCTTTGCCGTCGACGATTCGCGCGCCCTTGGGCGCCGCAACCTTGGCGCCGATGTCGGCGATCTTGCCGTTTTCGAGCAGCACGGAAACGCCTTTGATCGCCGGCCCGGTGACAGGGTATACATCCACGCCGCGGATCAAGACCGGCGCGTCGGCTGCCGCCCACGCCACCATGCCGCCCAGCCATAGCCCCGCCGCCAGGCTAAAAAGCAATCCGATCTTCTTCATCCGTTGGGTCTCCTCGCCGGCTGTTGCCGCGGCTGGCTCTGCTTGATCTTATCCAGCAATTTCTGCTTCTCGGCCGCCGCCGCCTTGGCGGCGCTCACTGCCTTATCGCGGTCGAAATAAACCGTTCCATCGATCAACACCTTCTGCACTTTGGCGTAATCCGAGAGCGGGTGCTTATCGTAGATCACCAGGTCGGCGTCTTTGCCTACCTCGATCGATCCCACCCGCTGGTCGATGCCCAATTGCTTGGCCGGATTGATGGTGACCATCGCCAGGGCGTCGTTCTCGCTCACGCCGCCGTACTTCATGGCTTTGGCGGCTTCGGTGTTGAGGTGGCGCATCAGTTCGGCGTCGTCGCTGTTGAGACTGACCACGATCCCCTTCTTCTGCATCAACGCCGCATTGTACGGAATCGCGTCGATAGCCTCGATCTTATAGGCCCACCAATCGGAGAACGTGCTGGCGCCGGCCCCGTGAGCCAGAATCTCCGGCGCCACCTTGTATCCCTCGAGCACGTGTTGCAGCGTGCGGATCTTGAAACCGTAATCGTCGGCCACGCGCAGCAGCATCAGAATCTCGTCGGAGCGGTAACAGTGGGCATGCACATAGCGCTTGCCTTCGAGGACTTCCTTCAGGGCCTCCAGCTTCAGGTCCTTGCGCGGCGGAATGGCGTGCTCACCGCGGGCCGCGCTGGCGTCGTAAGCGTCCCATTCGGCCTTGTATGCCTTGGCCTGATTGAAAGCTTCGCGAATGACATCTTCCACGCCCATGCGAGTGGCCGGATAGCGCGCGAACACGGGCGTTGCGTTAGCCCCGCGTCCGCCTGGCGGGTTGCCGGCGCGTTTCGGATTCTCTCCCAGCGCGAACTTGATTCCCGGCAGTGCGCCCTCGAAAATCATGCCCTGCGCGTCCTTGCCCCAGCGCATTTTCAGCACGACGGTTTTTCCGCCGATGGCGTTGGCCGAGCCGTGCAGGATGTTGGCTGTAGTGACGCCGCCGGCCAGCGCGCGGTAGATGGAGACATCTTCGGGGTCGATGACATCCTTGATATCGACCATGGAGGAAACCGATACGCTGCCCTCGTTCACGCCGCCATCCACGGCAATGTGCGAGTGGCAATCGATAATGCCCGGGATCAGGTATTGGCCGCCGGCATCGATAATCGTCGCGCCCTGCGGCACCATCACCTTCTCGCCCACTTCGGCGATCTTACCGTCCCTGATGACCACCGAGCCCTTGAGCGTGCCCTTGGTCACGGTCATGATGGTGGCGTTCTCGATCACAATGGTTTCCGCGGCCACGGGCGCCAGTGCGGCCAGCGCAATGAAGAGGAGCTTTCTCATCGGATTTCCCCCGGTTCCTCGGTGGTCTGGCCGCGGCCGCCCGGCGGAGCTTCCGCCACGGGCTTATACGGCTTGCCATCCACAAACACTGTCTCGATGTGAGTATTGCTGTCGAAAATGTCTCCCTTAGTCAGCACCAGGTTGGCGATCTTGCCTTTCTCGATGCTGCCCAGGCGGTCGGCCACGCCGTAGATTTCGGCCGGCGACAAGGTAAACGCGCGCAACGCGTCTTCCCGCGCGAGCCCCGCGTCGATGGCTTTCTTCACCGCGCGCACCAGGTCGCGCGGCGCGTCGATGCCGTCGGTGTAGAAGGCGAACGGTACGCCGGCTTTCTGGAGTGCCGCCGGAGCGGCCGGCCCCTGGTCGATGTTGCTCAGCGAGCGCAGCGTCTGGTCGGCTTCCGGATCGGGATCGCGCGGCGCTTCGGCCCATTTCAGGCTGACCAGCACCGGCCTGGCGAACTTCTTCAGGAGAGGCGCAGCCTCGGGACGGTAGGCTTCCCGCATTCCATAAAGGATTACCGGCTGCTTCAAGTCTGCCGCCAGGCGCAGCATGCGATCCATCTCGATCACGCGGTTGGCAGGCAACAGAATGCGTTTCGATTCGAGCACGCCCTCCAGCGCACGGTCATATTGCGGGCGCTCCAAGCCGCGCGGATCCTTGGCGTAGGCGTCTTTCACCAGCTTGTAATGATCGGCGTCGAGATAGATCTGGCGGATATAGGCGATGTAACCCATCAGCGCGCCGGGAAATCCCGAGCCGAATCCGCCGAAGCCCGCCGCGCGAGTCACCGAGATGTATTGGCCGAGCGAAGGAACCACCACCATTTCACCGGCCTTCTCCGCCGTAATCAGATCGAGGAGCGAACCCTGACCGGCGAAAATGCCGCGCGTCGGATAAGTTGCTGTCGTGGTGATGCCGCCGGAGCGAACGGTTTCAATGCGGTGATCGGAGGGAGAAATCTCGTCCGCCGCCAGCAACCAACTGGTAGTCTGCGGCCGGTCTTCCGGACCCATGGCGCGCGGCGCCGCGGGCTGCGTAGCGGCGGCCGTGGTGGTGGTGGCAGGAGTAGCGGTCTGCCCGCGCCCACCCCCGCGGCCGGCGGTTGCCGCCGGAGCCGCGCCCGGAATACCCACCGTGCTCAAGGCGTCGATCAGGCCGGGATACACCGTCATGCCTTCGCCATCGATCACCCAGGCACCGGCCGGAATAGCCACGTTTTCACCCACCGCCTCGATCAGGCCGCTGTGGATTACCACCGTACCCTTGGCAATCACCGGACCGCCGACGGTGACAATTCTGGCGTTGCGGATTGCAGTCACCGGCGGGCTTTCCGCCAAAGCAAGTCCGCACACCGATAGAAATGCCGCTAGGAATTTAGACATAGTTGTGATGTTAATCGAACTAGGGCGCTCGATCTGCCGATTTGGTTACAGGCCGAAGCGCTACCGGCCAATCTGGCTGGCGGCTGTCCCCGATCTGGTTTGGTTGTAGCCTCTCTATTTTCAATTTGTTGCGGGCAGATTGGGTTCGTTTGGCGCGTTTTGGGTGCGCTTGTTTTGCCACGCGGCGGGCGCAAGCGGGTGTCGGCGCGGGTTGTCGGGGTATCACGAGCCCGGTCTCACGGAGGTCAGGATTTCCCCACGCATGCGGCTTATGCCCGACAAGTGGGCTTATCGGAAACCGGTCACATGTATTGCGCCGGCTCGCGGAACTCTGCGGCTCACTCACGGCGCCCTTTTGGCCTG
Organism: Bryobacterales bacterium; assembly: GCA_003164035.1. Lineage (GTDB taxonomy): Bacteria > Acidobacteriota > Terriglobia > Bryobacterales > Bryobacteraceae > JBEKYD01. The sequence goes on from PLRS01000065.1 coordinate 46,604, forward strand.
CGCCGGCATTTCGTCGCCTTTGCGGGGCGACTTTCCGCCCTTCCGCCTCATGATCTTGTCGAAAGCATTGAAATCCGCTCGCGCCTTCCGGTCCGAGAAGTATTTCGCCGTCTGCAGAGCCGACACCTTCTCGGCCACCGCCGTGGCCACGAACTGGTTGATACTCGTCCCGTCTTCCCGGCTTAACCGCTCCACCGTCTCTTTGAGCGAACGCGGCAGCCGTAGGGGATAGGTTCGGGTCTCTTTCATCGATCGATCCTCGCTATTGCCTCTCGCGGGAGCAGGACTTCCACCCCAAATTGGGACGCGGCAGTTCCATAGTTCCGCACGTTGAACGTCACGACGGCATCAGCCCCGCCGTTGACGGCCGCCTCCAAAACCATCTCGTCGTTCGGATCGCGCAACTGAGGCCGCCACAGAAAATGTGCTGGTACGGGTTCCCCCATGGCGCTCATCGGTCCAGCTGACCGGGCGCCAGGCGGAAGCGCCTGCCACAGCGCGGTCCGCTAATGCCTGCCGAAACGCCGGCCGCCGGATGGCACATGGAACGATGGCGATCGCCGGGCGCCCGCCGGGCGAATCCGGCTGCCTACTGTTCTTCCTCGGCTTCACGGAGTCGGTCGAGCGCCCGTTGCGAGGCGGTCTTCAGCGGACCCAAATCGTCCTCGATCATCACCCATACTCGCCCCGGGTCGACTCTGTCGTATTCGTGTCGTAGGAAGTTCCCAATGGCACGCAGGCTGGGCCACGGAACATTGGGGCAAAGTTGCTCCGCCCCCAATTTCTTCGCCGCTTCACTGATCCGTTCCATGCACCGCTCGGTCGCATTGCGGGTCTTCGGATCCTCCTGGTAAGCGTCGAGGTCCATTCCCCTCGTGAACTCCTCGATGAGGATGATGTTTTCAAGGATATCCGCGAAGCGCTGGATGGGATCTTTAGAAGGCACGAACCGCCTCTGCCTCGACGTTCCTCCTCACCCGCGGTTTCAGCGTACCCTCCTCGACAAGTTCGACGGTGCGGCCCAGCATACGCGAGATCTGCTCCTCCATTCCCACAACGTCTAACAGGGAGATACGGCGGGTATCGTCGAATACGGCCAACAAGTCGATATCGGAATCGGGACGGTTGTCTCCGCGCGCGGTCGAGCCGAACAGCGAGAGGCGACTTATACCCGCGGCCTTCAGCTCCGATTCGTGCCCGCGCAACGTCGCGATCACGCGCTCGCGATCCATATCCCCATTGTCGCGGTACATTCGTTTGTGGTCAACCGGCCAAGCGCCTGGCTGCCCAAGTTGAACTCCGCCGAACTCCGCCGAACTCCGCTACGGCTTGCCGCCGACTTGGCCGCATCACCCGTTCCGCTGACGCGATCTTCGCGTTTAGTACCCGAGCAGCTAACGGGCTGCCATACAGGTAAGGCGTTCAGTGTCTTCCGAAACGCCGGCCGCCGGAGGGGGGACGGAACCTGGGCGTGGGGCGAGGCGCGGCATGAAATGCGTGCGGCGCTTCGGGCTCGGCGCCGGGTCTTCCGAAGCGTCTGGGGCTGTGATCGGCGTTGGGATCGCGGGCCCCCGGGGAAGCATAGGGCGAACTGCGGTAGTTGCCGCTCTTCGAGGCGTACTGGGAATCGCGAAAGCCTCCGGAATGGGCATAGCTGCTGCCCGAGTAACGGTCGCGAGTGGCGGCGCCCTGGCTGCCATAGACCGGCGTGCCTTGGGCGTTGCGGCCGTAGTAGCTGTGGCCGGCGTCGCGGGACCAGCGATAATCCTCCCAATCGCGGCGCTCCAGCGGGCGGTAATCGCGATTGAACAGCAGGTCGCGCAAGAGCGCATACTGGCCGTAGAACACCCAGAAATCGCGGCCGCCGCTATGATCCCAATAGCCGTAGCGGTTGGAACCCACGTCGGGCGGCGCGACATAGGCGAACCCGGCGGGCTGGGCCACGCGCTCGGCTTCGGAATCGTACTTGCCGGCCGGTTTGTGCTCGATGGCCATGCCGAGATCGTTCTCGCCGGCGGCATAGGTCGCCTGCGAAACCTCGACCCACTTTTCGTCGCTCGAAACCACACCGGTTTTGTCGGCGGCATCGGCCACGCGGGTGCTCACGGTGCGAATCTGCTGGTCCCAGGAGCGGGCGCCTCCGATGCCGCGCGTTTCCATGTCGACCAGGATCTTGTCCCAGGAAACGTAAAGCTGGGATCCGAGAGCCTGCAGGTCGGCGGACGTTTTGGGCAGATCGGCCGCGGCGGTCTTCAAGGAATCGGCGGCGGCGACCAGGGAAGCGAACTGCAGGTGAGCCCAATCCTGAGCAGCCGCGGCGCGCCGGTCGGCGGCTTCCGATTGCCAGGTCCGCTCGGCGCCGGCGATGGTGTTGCGGAGGGTTTCAAGGCGCGTATCCAGGTCGGTCTTCTTGTCCAGCCAATCGGTTTCCGCCTTTTGGACGGTGCTGGCTGTCGAGGCCAGATCGAAGGCATGGATGGCGGTGTAGTCCTGCTCCATGCGGCGCAGTTCGTCGGGCAACTGGCGCTTGAGCTCGACCCAGCGGGCGGCGTCGGTTTGGGTGGTTTGCGCTTCGGCCGCGGCGGAGGCTCGCAGCCCTTGCGCTTCGACGAGCAGCGATTCGGCGCGGTCGCGGTCCTGCCGCCGATCGGCCTTTTCCAGGCGCCCCAGCTCGGCCATCTTGCTCCGGGCATCGGAGAGCTTGCTTTCCGAATCGGCGAACTGCCCCGGCCACGCCGAGGCCGATGCGATGGTCTTGAACAGAGCCGGATCGGCCGCGAGATCCGCATTCACTTCGCTTTTGGCGGATTGCTCCTGGCGAAGCGAGGAACTGAGCGTGGCCCGCTCGGCGTCGATGCGCCGGCGCAGGTCTCGAGGCAAATTGTCGAGGCCGGCAAAGGGCAGCACCGCCATCGCCGTGACCAACAAGGACGCCAGAAATTTCAGACCGGAGCGGTTCATCTCAAATCCCCGTGGGGCAGACCATCGTTGTTAGTGGCCTGCCATGTATGCAACAAGGTCCTGGCTGGCAGACCACATAAAACGATGGTCTGCCCCACACCAGACTTGGAACGGAACGTTTCACGACTGCCTCCTACGTGCGGCCGCGGTAGACGGACACGTCGCCTAAAGGAACTCCGGTGTAGAGCGTAACCGCAAAGGGGTCGCCCTGGAGCTTGCGGACGGCGAGGCGGCCGGCACCGTCCTGCTGGCGAAATTCCCAATAGTAGAAGCCCACCGGCTGGGGCTGATCGCTGCGCGTCATCTGGGTTTCGCGGCTGAGCACGTACAGCCAGAGCTTGCCATCGAACTCGAACGAGTCGGCCGTGTTCTGGCGCTCGTCCATTTGGGCCAAGTCGTCTTCCGGCAGGCCCAGGTCTTCGATTGTCAGCTTGCGGGGGTCGATTTGAACGCTGGTTTCCAGGTCGTCGCCGAAATCGACGCGCAGCGCCACGCGGCGCGTCTTGTAGGGTCCGCTCAGCTCCAGCCAGCGCTTCGAGGCGGATTGAAACCAGGTGCTGCGCTCGACGATGAAGTCGAGATCGGTCATGTCGTCGCCGGCGCCAGAGACCGACAGCGCGTCTCCCACGCGGGCTTCCGACGGTTTCAGATTAGCCAGGTCTTCCACCGGCTGCGCGGTGGGAGCGGGCGCGTGCTTTTTGAACAGTTGCATCAGAACCACCACCAGCAGAACGCCCAGCAGGGCTTCGATCGTATAGGTAATCATCGAGCCTCCGCCGGCTCAGGCTTTGGTCTTTTCGCCCAGCTTCGGCGCGGTGGAAATCGAATTGCTCCCCGCCGGCAGCTCTTTGGGAATGTAAGGCGGCGGAACGGGGGCGGCCTTCAGTTGCCGTTCGCGTTTGAGCGCTTCCAGTTCGGCGTCCACGCTGTGCCCGCCGAGGGCAGCGAACTGCTTCTCCAGGTCGTCATCCTTACCGGAGGAAGCCAGCTCGTCGAAAGCCTTGGCGGTGGCTTCTTCCTTGGAGACGGTTTCCTCGAAGCGGTTGAGGGCGGCAAAGGCATTGTCGGCGTTGCCCACGCCGGCCATGGCTTCGGCCACTTTGCGCTGGGCGGCGGCGGCGTTCTTGCGCGCCACCAGGGTGGTAGCGGTGCGCTCGCCTTCCTCGATCTTGCGCTTCAGCTCGCCCACCTGGCTTTTCAGCTTTTCGCTGGTCTGCTGCGCCGCGGCAACCGACTGCTGCATGGAAGCGACCTGCTTATCGGAATCGGCCTTCCGGGCCAGCGCCGCTTTGGCCAGCTCTTCGTTGCCCGCGTCGAGGGCCAGTCCCGCGCGGTCCTTCCACTCCTGCGATTGCTTGACGTACTTCTGGTATTCGGCGTCCAGGCGGTTGTAGTTGCTCATGGCCACGGCGGAGGCGCGCACCACGTTATTGAGCTCGCCTTTCATGTCGGCGACGGTCTGGCGGACGGTGGCCTCGAAGGTGGCGTCCTCGATGGCGTCGACGCCCTGATTGGCCTGGCCGCGCGCCACGCGCCCCAGGCGGGCAAAAACATCGGAAAGAAACGGCATGCTGATCCTCCTTTACCCTTTGAGTCCGCTCAATATGCGGCGGGCGGTCATCACATCCACCAACAGAAAATGCACGCAGGATTGAATATCGTCTTCATCGTCCGGCCCGAGATCCTGCAGTTTGCAAAAGTTGTTGAGGGTGATGGCGATTTTGCCGTCGCCGGCGGGGTAGAGCTGGAAATAGGAAGTGGAAATGCCGTTGTCGGACGCCAGCATGCGGCGCATGATATCGGGCGTGATGGCCGCTTCCGTGGCCACGGTGCAAACCAGGGAAAGATACAGGACGTCGCCCTGGAGCACCGCCTGCACGGTGACCCCGCTTTCGACTTCCCGTATACTCAGCGAATCGGCCGCCGGCTCGGATACCGCGTATCCTTTTTCCGCCAGCAGCACATGAATCCGGTCCAGTTCGGGGCTGCTTGTGAGTGTCATAGTCGTACCTTAGGATACGGTAGCAGGCAGCGGGGAGTTCCGCGATTCGGCGGGCGATAAGAACCAGTGACAGTCCGGTTACATATTGATGCGCTGCCGGGAAGTCATTTTCCAACAGGGCCGGTAGCCGAAGTGCGGAAACAGGGAGCGAATGCAGGTGTCGGTTTCCGGATCGAGCATGATGAACTGGGTTTTGCCGTCCTTCATGGGAACGGCATAATAGGGCTGCACCTGGACTTGCTTGAAGGCGCCGGCGCCGCGCGCCTTGGCAATGGCGCCATCCACCAGGTACGCTCCCACGACCGCCAGCACCAGGCCGCCCAACGCGCGAAAGATCAGTCTCCCCACCCCACCAGCTTACCCTGTCGGGGCCGGGGAAACTCCGGGGCGGCTTTCGAGCCGGCTTACGTGAGAATTGGCGGGGCACCGGCAAGATCGACCGTGGCGCAGCAATCGTCTATGTTGGAGACCATTCCCACCACCCAATAGGGGAGCCGGGGGTCGGTGTCGCTGGAGATTTTGAACTCGCAGATCACCTGATCGCCGATCCCGAGCTGGGGTGGTTCGTCGAAGTGCAGCAGGACACCGCAACCGCTTACGCTCACCGAGGTAGCCAGGGAGGCACGGCCGTTCTTCTTCAGCGTAACTTTCGCTCCGGCTTCGATCGGGAGGCAAGCTGCGCCTGCTTTGTCTGCATCGTCGGGTTGCATTACTTCGTCGCTCCTATTCGAGGATTGTTATTTTCGGCCAAGCCTTTCGGTTCACGGCTGCTCCTTCACTTCTTATCGGCAGGGCGACCGCCAGACTTTAGTACCTGTCGGGGAATGACCATTCCGGTCGCGCCACGGTCGAACGCCCGCGCGCGGACGAAGCCGGGTACCATGAGGATTCCGGTGGGATCGAAGCGCGGCAGCGCGGAGGAAGATTCGGAGATAAACCGTGATGAAATGCCGTCCGGCACGGAAGCTGTTTTCCCTTTCGGCCGGATTATTCGCCCTGGCGCTTGCCAGCCCGGCTCAGGACCCGGAACAGCAGCAGCCCTTACCCAAGATCACCGCCAATGTGAAAGAGGTGCTGGTGCCGGTGATCGTGACGGACGCCAAGGGGCACCACGTCGGCGGCCTGAAGCGATCCGACTTTCAGGTGTCGGAGGATGGCGTGCCGCAACAGATCGTCTCCTTCCGCACCACGGTCGATGCCGCCGCGGAAGCAGTCCCGGAAACAGGGCAGGCGGCCGGTGCTCCCGCCGGAACTGCCGCCAAGCCGGCGCCACGCCCGGTTCCGGCGTCGAACCCCGTGCGGCGCACCTATTTGATCTGCATCGATACGCTGCATTCGTCGTTTGCAAGCTTCGGCCGGGTGAAGGACGCGCTTTTGAAGAGCCTGCGGCAGGAGCAGGGCACGGACACGCAATACGCCCTGATGGCGCTGGGGCGGGACCTGAAGGTGGTTATGGATTCCACCACCGATGCGGCCGCGGTCGCGGCGGCCATCGGCAGCAAGGATTTCGCGAAAACCATCCAGACCAGCGAGGCCGCCGGCACAGCCGCCGCGATCCAGCAATTCATGGTGTTGATGCGAAACTACTGCTCGGTTTGCGCGTGCGACAGCAATGGGGCCACCGGATACGGCGGCAGCGATGGGCCGGGCTGCGGAGATGTCAGATCCAGGGTGAAGTCGTTTATTTTCAGCTTTGAAGAGAGGACTTATATCCTGAACCGTAACTTTCTGCTGCAGCTCAACGACCTGGTAAGAGCGACGGCGAGCATGCCGACCTCCCGGACCATCATCTTCATTTCTGACGGATTCAATCGCTTCCCCGGAGGCGAACTATACGGCATCGTTCGCGGCTTTGCCCCGCGCGATCGTAGCTTCCAGTTCCCGTCGCGAGACACCGAATCCGAGTTGCAGACCATCCTGAAAGCGGCCACCTGGTCCGACGTAAAGTTCTATACCCTGGACTCGCGCGGGGCCTATTCGTCGGCTTTCAGCGCCGGCGGCACCTTCGATGCCAGCACGGCTTTCTCATCGACCCCGGCACAAATGGATGCCAGAAATGTGCCGACTGAAGCCACGGCGACCATGGACTCGGTGGACCGGCAAGGGGCTTCGGCGGCGCGCGAGAATGCCGATGCGATGGCCCAGCTTGCCCACGAAACCGGCGGTTTGTTTTTTCAAAATAGCAACGATTTGCCGAAGGGGATCACCAGGGCGCTGACGGACACGCGGGAATACTACGTGCTGGCTTACGTGCCGAAGAACGAAGCGCCGGACGGGAAATACCGAAAGATCAAGGTGGAAGTGAACGGCGGCGACAGGTTCCAGGTCAACGCGAAAGCGGGGTATTGGGCGCCGGAAAAGTGACGTGGGGCGGCCGCTTTCTCCCCTTTTTCTTCCCGGAAAGGCGAGAATGGGGAACGTGCCGGAACGCTCCGCTGGGCGGCCGGGGCAATCGCGGAGTGGAACCTTCCCATGGATTTCGAAACGGCAGTCTACAACAAAGTCACCGGGCGCCTGATTCCGTTTCTGTTCGCCTGCTACATTCTGGCGTATGTGGACCGCGTCAACATCGGATTCGCCAAACTGCAAATGCAGCGGGATTTGGGGATGAGCGAGACGGTCTACGGGACCGGCGCGGGGATTTTCTTTATCGGCTATTTTCTGTTTGAAGTGCCGGCCAACATCGTGCTTCAGCGGCTGGGGGCGCGGCTGTGGCTGGGCGGGCTGATGGTGCTGTGGGGAGGGGTTTCCTGCTGCACCGTTCTGGCCCGGGGCGCGGCCAGCTTCTACGCCATCCGCATGCTGCTCGGCATCGTGGAATCGGGCTTCTTCCCCGGCGTGATTCTTTACCTGACGTTCTGGTACACGCGCACGCACCGCGGCAGAATCGTGGCCATGTTCATGGCCGCGACGCCGTTATCGGGGGTGATTGCCGGCCCTATCTCGGGGCGAATCATGGCGAAAATGTCGGGGATGGGCGGGCTGCGCGCATGGCAATGGCTGTTCCTGCTCGAAGGCATTCCTTCCGCCATCGCCGGGCTGGTCACCATGTTCTACCTGGTGGATGGGCCCGCCAAAGCCAAATGGCTGAGCCAAAAGGAACGGGACTATCTGACACGGCGGCTGCACCAGGAGGAGGAAGTCAAGAAGAGCGAAGGCCCATCGCGCCACCGGATCGCGGACGCGTTCGGGAGCGGCAGGGTGTGGCTATGTTGCGCCATCTACTTCGGATTCCAGATGGGCAACTACGGCCTGGCGTTCTGGCTGCCGCAGATTCTGAAGGACACCGTCAGCACCGATCCGTGGCGGATCGGCCTGGTTTCTTCGATTCCGTGGGCGCTGGCGGCGACGGCCATGATCTTCTACGGGCACCATTCCGACAAGACCGGCGAGCGGCGGAAACACGTGGCGGTGGCGGCGGCGCTGGCCGGAGCGGCGTTTGCGGTGGGGGGAGTGGTGGGGCCTTCCGGAACGGTGGCAGTCGGGCTGGTGAGCTTGAGCGCCATCGGGATCATGTGCGGCCAGTCGGTATTCTGGTCGCTGCCCACGGCGGTTTTGTCGGGGGCCGGGGCGGCGGCGGGAATCGCCTGGATCAACTCGGTGGGGAACCTGGGCGGCTATGTCAGTCCGTTTGTGATCGGCCGGATTCGCGACCGAACGGGAAGCACGGCACTAGCGCAACTGGTGCTGGCGGGATCCTGCCTGGCGGCTGCCGCGATCGCATGGGCGCTAAAATCCAACAAGGGGGCGGCTGGGCGCCCGACGGTTCTTATTTCAGACAGCTCCATGGCGGGTTCCGACGATGAACGATAAGACTCCAATGCGGCCCGAAGACGGCCGGACCGGGATGCCGGTAGCGGTAATCGGCCTCGGCTCGATGGGCATGGGCGTGGCCCGATCGCTGTTGCGCGCGGGACTTCCGGTGTCGGGCTACGACGTTCGCCCGGAAGCGTGCCGGCGGTTCGAAGATTTCGGCGGCGTTGCCGCCAGTTCCCCCGGTGAGGTGGGGCGCGGCTGCCGTGCCGTCGTCATTCTGGTCGTCAATGCGGAGCAGACCGAGGAGGCGATCTTCGGCGCCGGCGGCCTGGCGGAGAGCATGGAGCCGGGTTCGGTGATCGTCACCAGTGCCACCGTCCCGCCGGCATTCGCGGCCGGCCTTGGACAGCGCATCGAAAGCGCGGGCCTCTACAATATCGATGCGCCGGTTTCGGGCGGCGTCAAGAAAGCCGCCGAAGGCCAGCTTACGGTGATGGCATCCGGTCCCGCCGCGGCGTTTGAACGGTGCGCGCCTTTGTTCGAGGCGATTGCCGCGAAACTGTACCGCCTGGGCGAAAGGCCCGGCCAGGGCTCCACGGTCAAAATGATCAATCAATTGCTGGCCGGAGTCCACATCGCCGCGGCCGCCGAAGCCATGGCGCTCGGAATCAAGGCCGGCGCCGATCCCGCCACGCTGTACGAAGTGATTGGCAACAGCGCCGGCTCCTCCTGGATGTTCCAGAACCGGGTGCCGCACATATTGGCCGGGGATTATACGCCGCTTTCGGCGGTGAACATTTTCGTCAAGGACCTGGGCCTGGTGCTGGACTCCGCGCGCAAGCTGACGTTCCCGCTGCCGCTCACCGCCGCCGCGCACCAGATCTTTCTTGGCGCCGCCGCGGCCGGACACGGCGGCGAAGACGATTCGGCCGTCATCAAGATGTACCCCGGCATAGAGTTGCCCAAGGATCGAAAGGACGAGCGCTGATGGCGGCGCTGCTGGGGGCGATCGCCGACGATTTTACCGGCGCCACCGACCTGGCCGGTATGCTGGTGAAGCACGGCATGCGCACGGTGCAGATGTTCGGCGTGCCGCGCACTCTGCCGCCGGCCTCGGTGGATGCCATCGTGGTGGCGCTAAAGACCCGCACGGCGCCTCCGGCGGATGCCGTGGAAGCGTCTCTGGAAGCGCTTCGATGGCTGCGCGACGCCGGCTGCCGTCAATTCCTTTTCAAGTATTGCTCCACCTTCGATTCCAGCGACCGGGGCAACATCGGACCCGTCGCCGAGGCGCTGATGGACGCGGTGGGCGCTGATTTCACCATCGCCTGCCCGGCCTTTCCCGCCAACGGACGCGCGGTTTTCCGCGGCTACCTGTTCGTGGGCGACGTGCTGCTCAGTGAGAGCGGCATGCGGCACCATCCGCTCACGCCCATGACGGATTCGAACCTGGTGCGCGTGCTGCAGCGCCAATCGAAGCGCCGCGTGGGTTTGGTCCCGTTCGAGAGCGTGCGCGGCGGGGAGGCGGAGATTCGGCGGGCCTTCGAGAGCGCACGCGGCGCCGGCGCCGGAATTGCAATTGTCGATGCCGCCAGCGATGACGATCTGATGGCGATCGGCGCCGCCTGCCGCGACCTGCCGCTAGTGACCGGCGGATCGGGCATCGCTATGGGTCTTCCCGACAATTTCCGCTCCCAGGGCCTGCTGCCCGCGGATCAGCCAGCCGGCCGATTGCCGCGAATCGAGGGATTCGAAGCGGTGATCTCCGGCAGTTGCTCGCCCGCCACGCTGCGGCAGGCAGCGCGCATGCGGGAGGTGGCGCCGGCGTTTCAGATCGACCCGCTGCGCGTGGCCTCCGGCGCGGATGTAGTGGCGGAAGCCGCGGATTGGGCTTCGGGCCGGCTGGGCAGCGGCCCGGTGCTGGTTTACGCCACGGCCGAGCCGGCGGCGGTGAAGAGAGTGCAGGACGATTTGGGCGCCGAACGCGCCGGGGCAATGGTCGAACGCACGCTGGCCGCGATCGCCTGCCGGCTGGTGGATATGGGCGTGCGCCGGCTGATTGTGGCGGGCGGAGAAACGGCCGGCGCCGTGGCCGGCACGCTGCGTCTGGCGGGCTTGCGCATCGGCGATGAAATCGACCCTGGCGTCCCGTGGACCGTGAGCCTGGGCGAGAGGCCGCTGGCGCTGGCTCTGAAGAGTGGCAACTTCGGCACGGACGATTTCTTCCTCAAGGCGTGGAGCCGCCTGCCATGACACTGCATCAGCGTACGCGGTGGGACGGACCCCCTGGTCCGTGGCCGGCCTGCCGGGAGTGGCAAGCGCTCAATTCTTCGGGAGAGCAGCGGGTCCCGGGGGACCCGCGCGGACCAGGGGGTCCGCCCATATGTGCTAACTTAACGTGGCGCACGCACTCCTGCGTGCCGCGTCGAGATTCTTCTCGACGCATGCGCCCGGACTGGGGCTGCCGCGCGGCGTGGGTGGGAAACAGCGGCGCGCCTGCCGGACAGATGTGTACCGTTCGACTGCGACGTGTGTTTGATGCTCAGAATCGCGCCACGAAAGGGAGTCTCCCAGTCGAACCGAAGCGGGCGTCGAGACGAGTCTCGACGCGGCACGCAAAAGTGCGTGCGCCACGTTGGGGCCAAGTTAGCGCTTATGAGGGAGTCCGCCCCACCATTTATGCAGGATGCTGCCTTTTGCGAAAACTGAGCGGCATGGGGCTGCCATGACGGAAAACCAAATGCGGGAGGAGATGGCCGAACTCGGCCGCTCGATTTTCGATCGCGGTCTGACCGCCGGCTCCAGCGGCAATATCAGCGCCCGCCTGGAAGACGGTTGGCTGCTCACTCCCACCAACGCCTGCCTGGGCAGGCTCGACCCGTCGCGGATTTCGAAGCTCGCCTGGGATGGGCACGTGGTTTCGGGCGACGCGCCATCGAAGGAGGCTCCACTTCACCTGGCCATGTACCAGGAGCGGGCCGTGGCGGGCGCGGTGGTTCATCTGCATTCCACTTATTCCGCAGCGGTATCCTGCCTGGCGAACCTGCCGGCCGAAAGCTGCCTGCCGCCGCTGACCGCGTATTTCGTGATGAGAATCGGGAAACTCCCGCTGGTCCCCTACCATCGCCCCGGCGACCCGCGCCTTGGCGACGCCATCCGCCTTCTGGCCGCGCGGCACGGCGCCGTGCTGCTGGCCAACCACGGCCCGGTGGTCTCGGCCGCATCGCTCGAAGCCGCCGTGTACGCCATTGAGGAACTGGAAGAGACCGCCAAACTGTTTTTACTGTTGCAAGGGCGGGAAGCGTGCCCGCTAAATGAGGAACAGATCCGAGAACTCGTCGAAGTGTTCCAGTTGGAGATTTGAGTAGGAAGATGGACTTGCGGACGCGCGGGCTGTCTTCCTCGGCCGGATCTCCCGCTGAGCGCCACCCGAAATCCCATTTACCGGCCGGATCGAGTTGTTCCGTGATGAAGTCCCTGATGCGTCGGGTGGTCTGGGAAAGAGCCGTTGGACGAGCTGCCTCATCCGACAGGGTGATCCAGAAAAAAATCGCCGGGTCCCCGCTCCAGTCGTTCTCAACCGTGTAGCGCCAGACTTTTGACGGCGGTGCGCCCCACCAATCGGGTGCTTAACCGATTTGGAGATTTCGCAGTTGAGGCCCGGCAAGTGCGATTTATGATTTTTTAACAGCTTCTTACGGTCGCGGCTCGGTTACGGGCGCCGCGTGTTTGCAGTCACTTACCGCAACCGTCAGGGAGCGGTTGCCGGAAACTAACGCCCCCAAAATCGGTTAAGCGCCCCCGCCAATCTCAAGGGCGAAGTTCCTGGCCGGTCCGGTACACGGCGAACCGCGCATTTTCGAAAACCGGCGGTTCGGGCAACCGGTCGGGTGAAGCCAGGACCACGTATTGAATCCCCAAGGCATCGCACTGGGCGAGATCGGCCGGCCGGCCCATGGTCTGCTGCCACCGAAGCCACCACCGGGCGGCGAAGTGGGGCAGGAAATTTACTTGGCCGCCGCCTTTCCAGTCGACGTAGACGGCGCGCAGGGCTTCGGCACGGAAGATGCCGGGATAGGGGACTCTCCCCGCGTCCGGAAATGCGAACACCGTATCGGGCGGCGTGGCGGACCGCGCCCAGGATGCCAATTGCTCCAGTTCGGGAGTGTGCAGGCGCGGGTAATTCACCACCTGTCCCCAGCCGGGAATCACGAAAAAACCCGCGCTTGCCGCAACGGCAGGCGCCCATCTCCAGGCGCGCCGCGCAGACAGCCGGAGCAGCCCCGCCGTAAGCCCCGCCAGCCCAGCCACAACCAATACATGCTGCCAGGGCCACGGCCGGGTGAGCACAGTCTGCGCCGGAAGCGCGAAAGCCGCGGCCAGCCAGGCGACCGATTCCAGCAGCGAACCGCGCAACGCCGCGCGGATGCCGGCAATCGCCGCGAAGAGTTGCGCCGCCAGAGCCGTCCACAACAAGTTGCGCATGGGTTGCAGCTCGGGGAAGAACGCCCAACCCGCCCGTTCCAGCAGCAGCCAGGAAACCGGCATGCTCAGAATTCCCACCGCGGCCAAAGTGACCAGCAGGCCGCCGGCCGAGCGGCGCGACTCGCGCGATAGCCGCAGCCAGGCACCGCCAGCAATTCCGAACAAGAGTAGCCAGTGCAGGATCAGGCTCGTGCCCCAGGTCGAAATCCAGTTGTAAGCGGCGCGCATGCGCAGTAACCGCTCGTCGGCGGGCGTCAACTTGCGGAAGAAGCCCGCGGCAGCGCCTTGCGATTGAAAACTGGCCGAAATGGCTACCAGCGCGACCCCGGCCAGCACCGGCAGACAACTGCGAAAATCGCGCCGCCGCCAGGCCAGCAACCCGAGCAGGGCGCAAAACGGCAAGGCCGAAGGGGGGTGGTAAATCAGGCCGATGGCGCCTGCGATGGCGGCGGCGCGCGGCCGTCCGGCAGCGGCCAGCCCGAGCCCGCACATGACCAAGGCACAGGCCAAGGCGCGCGGCGACGGCTCGTATTCGAAGGTCAGCACCTCCGGTCCGGTAACGGTGGCGCCGAGCGAGACGATGGCCGCCGCCAGCAGTGACAACCCCGCGTGCCCGTCGAGCAGGCTCAGGGCCAGCAGGTAAAGCCCCCAAATGCCCAGTGCCCGGGCCACAAGTTGCTGGCCGGCGAGCACTTCGTGGAAGCCCAGACCGGTGACCCTGCGGGCCGCCAGCGCGATTTCGTCGTACAGGGTGAAGGCCACGTGCGATTCGGCCACCAGAATGTCGCCCGCCAGCACGCGTGGGTCGCGCTCGTGCTCCATGATGGCGACATAGATCTGGGTGTCCTGCTGCAGCCAGGTGTGGCCCGGAAACTGAAAGAAACTCAGCAACGAAAGCGCGCCGATGGCGGCGGCAATCCCGGCTCGCCTCATTTGGCCGGCGTCTTCGACAGTTGCTGTTTCACCCAAACGCTGTTGGGGTTGAGCGCCAGGGATTTTTCAAACGCCTGGCGGGCTTCGGCGTCCTTGTTTTCCTTGCGCAGGCTGAGGCCCAGCCACAAATAGGCCTCGGCGTTGCGGGAATCGAGATCGATGGCTTTGCGAAAATCCGCCACGGCCGATTCCAGCCCGCCGCCTAATTGGGGCGGCAGGTAGTAGTTGCCCACCCCCCGCGCCACGTACACCATGGAGGAGTTGGGCGCGCGCGCGACCGCCTTCGCAATCGCGTCCTTGGCGCGGGGGCCATAGGTCAGGCCGCTCATCAGGTCGGTGATGGCCTGCCCGCAGAGCGTGCCCAGCACACGGTAGTTTTCGGCGTCGTCGGGTTTCAGCTCCACGGCTCGTTCGGCGGCCTTGATCCCCACTTCGGCGGCCTGCCGGGCGGCCTTTTTGTCGCGCAACTCCTGATCCACTTCGGCAAGGTACGATGCGGCCAGGGCGCAGCGGTATTGAGCCGCGGCATCATTGGGGGCCTTGGCCGCGGACGCTTCGGTTTCGCGGACGGACCTTTCGAGGGCGGGCCGGTCCTGGCGGTCGCGAGCCGCTTCAAGCGGGGTTGCGGCCTGGACGAAGAATCCGGCGATGACGAGTTCGAGCACCATGTTCCTAACTCTACCCGATCAGAGGGCCGCCACTTTGCGCTGGGCCATCAGGAAATAGATGCCCAGCACCACCAGCATCGCCCCATCCACGGCCAGCACTACCGGCGCCGTATATCTTGGGACGAGCACTCCGGTCACCAGGTTCCCCATCGGCATTCCGCCCCGAAAGGCGAAATTGTACGCGCTCACCACCCGTCCGCGCATTTCGTTGGTGGTGATTAACTGCACCAGCGAGGTCACCATGGTGAAAACCCCAACGGTGGAAGCCCCGCAAATGAACAGCACGATGAAGCTGAGCGGCAGCAGTTTCGACAGCGCAAAGCCCCCGATGGCCGCGCCCAGGATGACCAGCATAATCAAAGCGGCCCTGCCTTTCTGGCGAATCTGCCCCAGCCACGCCACCATCAGAGCCCCCGCCACCGAACCGACCCCCACCACCGACACAAAAGCGGTGAACGTTTCGGGCCCGCCGTGAAACACGTCCCTGGCGAAGACCGGCAGAAAGGTTCGCATCGGGACGGCCAGGAATGTCATGCAAAAAGCCAGCACCATGAGCGCCACCATCCCGTCCCGGTCGCGGATGAAGCGGAACCCTTGTTTCATGCTCGACAGGATCGATTCACCGGTCTTCTCGGGGAGAAATCGAACCGTCAAGATCGACAGCGAAATAATCGGCGCGAAGAAAGACAGGCCGTTGAGGCCGAAGCACCAGGCGTCGCCCAGCTTGACCATGGCGAGGCCGCCCAAGGTGGGGCCAATGATGGTGGCGAGATTGAATTGGATGGAGTTGAGCGCGATGGCGTTGGGCATGTCCTCTTTGCGAACCAGGGTGGGAATCAGCGCCGAGTAGGCCGGCCCGCCAAATGCCTGGGCGAAACCCGAAACGAACGACAGCATCAGGATTTGCCAGACCTGGACCAGATGCAGCAGCACCAGTGCCGTCAGGATAAACGCGCTCGCCATCTGCACCCACTGCGACGCCATCAGCATCTTGCGGCGCTCGAAGCGGTCCGCCAACACGCCCCCGAACAGCGAAAACAGGAAGATGGGGATGCCCCCCAGAAAGGTATCGAGGCCCAGCAGAAAGGCCGAATGGGAGAGTTCGTAGACCAGCCATGCCTGCGCCACGATCTGCATCCAGGTGCCGATTGTGGAAGTACACGCGCCGATCCACATCACCCGAAAATCGCGGTATTCAAAGGCCTTGAAGACGCGCCGAAACTGGGCGGTGGAGTTCTGTGGGGAGGCTGCCAAATTGGGATTGTAGCAGCCGGAGGGAGCCGGTGTAGCGTCCGGCTGGCCGGGGGTGCTTAACCGATTTACGGATTTCACGGTTTAGGCGCGGCAACCGCTCCCTTGCGGTCGCGGCTCGGTTACTAGTGCCGCGTGTTTTCGGTCACTTACCGAGCCGCGACCGCGAGGGAGCGGTTGCCGGAACGGATTTCCCCCCAGATCGGTTAAGTACCGCTGGCCGGCAACTGACCGCTTCTTTACCTTTTAGCCGAATTATTTCATTCGAATCTTGACGAATCCACGGATTCACCATATAATCCATGTACATAGTAGACAAATCTCCGTGAGGCGCCGGTTGTTGGTTGTTTGCCCGGCGCGGCTCACCATTTTCGGTTGAGTAGAAGTTGGAGGATTGAGCGTGATTCGGAAGTTCGATTCGTATTCCGATCCGGCGATGACATCGTCAGCATTTTTTTGCTCGTTGGCTGTCCGCCGGCTTCCCGCGCTTGAAGACGCGCGTAGTTTCGGATTGCCCCGCCGCTGTTGTTGTTGCCTCTAGTGTCGTTTCTTAGGGCTAGGCACCCCCTAGCACTTTTCCACTAAGTGAATCGTGCAGTTAGCGGGTTCTCGATCAACCGGTCGGGACGCGTGTCTGTGCTTTTCGAGTGAGCGAGTCATTGCTCTCGCGAGCCGGATTTGTGGTTACTGAAAGGAGACATATATGAGGTTATTTGTTTCAGCCCTTCTCGTTCTGGGTTTGGCATTGGCGCAATCTTTCCAAGGTTCCTTGCGCGGGCGAGTTCTGGATCCCAAAGGCGCTACGACGCCGGCGGCGACGATCACGTTAATTGACGAAGGTACAGCGGTCCGGCGGCGAACAATCACCAACGAGCAAGGCGAGTACACCTTCGCGGCACTGACGCCTTCCACTTATGCCGTAACGGTCGAAGCGGCGGGATTCAGGCGGATCTAGAGGGCGCGGCATCGCGCAGAAGTTGTTTCCCGATCAGGAGACGTTCCGCAAAGAGGAGCAACAACGTTGGCAACTGACCGCGGAGCACTGGGATCGTCCCCTAACTGAGTTGGATCCACACGGCGAGAAGGCGTCGAATTAACTGAATAGCCGTCAATAGCAGCAGACCTCAACACGAACAACCGAGGAGTAAACATATGAAGAAGACGTTATTACTTGCAACCGTTTTCGCGTTCGCGCCCGCGATTTGGGCTGAGTCCCTGGCGGGACTCTGGAACGCGACGATCACTGTCAGCGGAACTGAGATCCCTTTCAAGATTGAGTTTGCCGGCGATGGGTCCAACGTCAAAGGTTGGTTTTTCAATGGCGACGAGCATGAGAATTCAACCGGCGGCACGTTCGAAAACGGCTCGCTGGTGCTTCACTTCGACACCTACGCTTCGGTGCTGAAGGCGACGGTAAAGGACGGAGTCCTGGACGGCGAGTACAGCACGCGCGGCACGCCGATCCCCATCCATGCGGTTCGCGCCGTCCGGCAGCCCGTTTCCAATGGGAAGGCGCCCGACATCTCCGGCCTCTGGTACCTGGAGGGCGTCAAGAGTTCCAAGCACGACGAACAGGCATGGCGGTTCTTTGTGCGGCAGAAGGGGGCGGACGTTTCGGGTGCGATTCTTCGCGTGGATGGCGACACCGGAACGCTTACCGGCAGTTACAAGGACGGCAAGTTCGTGCTCAGCCATTTCTCCGGCGCGCGCGCCGCGCTGCTGGAAATCACGCCACAGAACGACGGCACGTTGACGATCCACCTGAGCGGCCAACACCATGAAGGGGCGATCACCGCCGTGCGGCCGGAGCAGGCGCGGGCCAAAAGTCTCCCCGAACCCGTCGACGCGGACCAGCACACGGGCGTGACGGACCCAACCAAGCCATTCGCTTTCAGTTTCAAGGATCTGAATGGCAATCTGGTTTCCAATACCGACGAGCGCTTCCGAGGCAAGGTTGTGTTGGTCAATATCACGGGTAGCTGGTGCCCGAACTGCCATGACGAGGATGAGTTTCTCCCCGTGATTTATAACAAGTATCACGCAAGAGGGCTGGAAATCGTCGCTCTGAATTTCGAAGAGCCCGAACAGCTCGCCGACCCGGCAAGGCTGAAGACCCTGATCAAAGAATATGGGATCAGGTACCCGGTCTTGCTGGCTGGCGAAACACGCTCCGTCAAGGAGAAGCTGCCGCAGGCCAAGGATTGGGACTCATGGCCCACAACCTTCTTCGTGGGCCGCGACGGGCTGGTGAAGGCCGTACACGCCGGTTTCCCGAGCCCCGGCAGCGGCGATTTATACGCCAAAGCGAAGGCCGAGTTTATCGCGGAGGTGGAGCGGCTGCTCGCCGAGAACCAAACCTCGTCCCGATAGGGATTTCGAGCGGAACGACACGCCACGGGAGCGGCGGCTGAGGGCTGACGCCTGAAAACTCAGACCCGGATAGTTTACCTTCCTACGGATGCGGGTACTTAGTCCGCCGTCCGTACGGCTGGGACTGTCTTTGGGGACCGATTTCGGTCAAGATGGGATTTCGGTCAGCCGGATCCGGCGACGGTTCCGGCTCGCTCCAGACCCTGTCCAGGATGGAGAGCCGGCCGAAGTTGCGTCTGAGTTTGCGTCTAAGTCTCCTTTTTTTTGGGCCGGGGTTCGCTCCCCCGGCTCAATTTTTTTTGCCGATGCCCAAAAACCGCCTGCCACTATTTGGGCAAGTGCCTGTCCCGGACCTTCTCCGTCGCGCCAAACCACTGATTACAAAGCCGGTTCGGCTTGGCATCCTTCGTGCATCTTCAGGCTGTTGGATGTTGAAGATCACGCTTCACGATTACCAGGCCAGCTTGCTCTTTGTCCTGGAAGGCAGGCTTTGCGGTCCCTGGGTGGGGGAACTGCGGCAATGCTGGCAAACGGCGGCTTCGACACTACATTCCCGCACGGCAACCGTCGATCTGAAAGAAGTGGATTTCGTGGACGGCGAAGGTCAGGCCCTGCTGGCGGAAATGCAAAAGGCCGGAGTTCGCCTGCGGGCGGGCTCACCTCTCATACGAGCCCTGCTGCCCAGGGAGTGCGCCATACGGGGCGACCAGAGTGGTTGTGCTACGGTTGAAGAAAAGCCGGCGCGGCAACGACATGCTTGTCCCCACTCCGATGTCACCAAACCCAATTCAGGTTCGGTATGAGACGCTGCTCGAAGTAGCGCAGAGCATCGTCGCGCACCGCCAGCTCTCGACCCTGTTTACCGACCTGAGCCGCTGCCTGAAGAGCCTGGTTACCTTCGATTTCATCGTGTTGACGCTGCTCGATCCGAAGAGCCAGACCGTGCGGCTGCATATTCTCGAAACCGACCGCGCGGTGGTGGGAGAGGCGCAACACGAAGTAGCCGGCGAGGAAACCCCCACCGCGCTTTCCCTGCGCGAGCGCCGGCCGTATTACGCTCCCGATGCCCAGGCGCTGGGCCGGTTTCCCCGCGTGCAACAGTTGATTCAGGCTAACGGCTGCGAATCTTTCTGTACCCTGCCTTTATTCACGGCGCAGGGCGATTTGGGCGGGCTGACCTTCGGTTCCACCCAAAAGAACGCCTATTCGCCCGAAGATATCGAATTCATGGAGCACGTGGCGCGGCAGGTGGCTATCGCCGTGGAAAATGCCCTCAACGCCGAGGCCGCCAGAGCGTACGAAGGGCAACTGGCGCAGGAGCGCGACCGTCTGCGCGCGCTGCTGGAAGTGAACAACGCGGCGGTAAGCTGCCTGTCGATGAGGTCCCTGTTTCAGACCGTGGCTTCCGCCTTGCGGCGCATTTTCGGGTTGGATTTCGCCAGTATCATGACCTACGACGGCGAAAAAGACGTCCTGCGGCTGAAAGTTCTGGATTTCCCGGATAGCCAGGGCGCCATGCAGGAAGACGCGGAGATCCCGGTGGCGAATACGCTGGCGGGCATCATTTTCCGCGGCCGGGAAGGACGCGTGCTGGAAACCGAGGACATCCGCCGCATGTCGCCCGTCACCAACACGATTATGGAGCGGGAGGGACTCCGGTCGATCTGCGCCACTCCCATGATTTTCCTGGGCGAAACATTGGGAATGCTGAGCGTAGGCTCGCGACAGGCCGGCTTTTTCAATCCCGAAGACATCCCGTTCTACACCCAGGTGGCGGGGCAGATCGCGATCGCCCTGCAAAACGCCCTTTCCTTCAAGCGCATCGAAGAGCTGAATGCGCACCTGGCGGAAGAGAAAGTTTATCTCGAAGACGAGATCCGCACCGACAACCGCTTCGAGGATATTATCGGACAAAGCCGCGCTCTCAAAGCCATCCTCAAACAAGTCGAAACCGTCGCTCCCACCGATTCCACCGTGCTGATTTATGGCGAAACCGGTACGGGGAAGGAATTGCTGGCGCGAGCCATCCACGACCTCAGTGCGCGGCGCCAGGGCACGTTCGTCAAACTCAACTGCGCCGCTATTCCCACCGGCCTGCTCGAAAGCGAAATGTTCGGCCATGAGAAAGGCGCCTTCACCGGCGCCATCGCCCAACGCCTGGGCCGTTTCGAGCTGGCGCACCGCGGCACCATCTTCATGGACGAAGTGGGCGAGATCCCGCTCGAGCTGCAGACCAAGCTGCTGCGCGTGCTGCAGGAGCGCGAATTCGAGCGTTTGGGCAGTTCGCGGACCATCCAAACCGACGCGCGGCTGGTGACGGCCACCAATCGCAACCTGGCGGAAATGGTGGAACAGCGCCAGTTCCGGGCCGATCTCTATTACCGCCTGAACGTTTTTCCCATCACCGCGCCGGCCCTCCGCGAACGGCGCGATGATATCCCTCTGCTGGTGCGCTATTTCGTCCAGCAGTTCGCCCGGCGGATGAACCGGCGCATCACCCACATTCCCGCCGAATCGATGCAGGCTCTAGAACGCTACGCCTGGCCGGGGAACATCCGCGAATTGCAGAATTTCATCGAGCGGGCCGTGATTTTGTCGCCGGGCCCCTCGCTCGAAGCGCCGGTCCGGGAACTCACGCGCGTGCCGGTGAGGCCAGCCGCACCGGCCGCTTCCACCGCCAGCGCGGTCACCCTGGCCGACGCCGAACGCGAAGCCATCGAGCGGGCCCTGGAAGAATCCGGCGGCAAGGTAGGGGGCGAAACCGGCGCCGCCGCACGGTTGGGCATGAAACGCACCACCCTCCAGGCCAAAATGCGCAAGCTCGGGCTGGACAAGAGCAAGTAAAGAACCATAGCCGCCGATGAACACCGATGAAGGAACCAAAGGATTTATCGGTGTTTATCGGTAGCTATAATCTGTTTTTTCAAACTGCTCCCCTGCCGTCCCACCAACTCGCACAATGAAGATGGCAAAGCGCCGTCAGAGTCGTTCAACTGACACATCTCCAAGCTTGAGATCTTCACGGCTCCCCGGACCGCCCGTGCCATAATGGCAGGCATGGCAAGCACTACTTCGGTGGCCATCGAGCAATACCTATCGACGGTGTACGAGCCGGAGATGGACTACGTGGATGGGGAACTGGAGGACCGCAACGTGGGTGAAAAGGACCACAGCAAGCTGCAAGCGAAGCTGATTCGGCTGCTGCCCGCCACCCTGGCCGTCTTTCCGGAGGTTCGGATTCGAGTGTCCGCCAGCCGGTTTCGGGTCCCGGATGTCTGCGTTTACCTCCAGGAGCCGGACGAGCAGGTTTTCACATCGCCGCCCCTGGCCGTAGTGGAAATCCTGTCGCCGGAAGACCGGATGGTGAGAATGCAGCGTAAGTTGGAAGATTATTACGCCATGGGCTGCCGCAACGTGTGGATCCTGGACCCTCGCGGCAAGAAGGCGTACCATTACGACGGCAGCGCGGTGGTGGAAGTCCAAGGCAGTTTGAATGCCGGCGAAGTAACACTCCCGCTGGAAAAGCTATTCGAGTAGGCAGGCTTGGCCCTTTGGCACTGCCCATATTTTGGCACTCAGTAGCACCGCTTTCCAATTAAATCAACAAACTACACCGGCATTGGGATTGCAATATTCCAGGCGTGACTAACAGATGGACGACGATTGCGGGGGGTCTTCTCTGGCTGCTGGCCGGCCGTGGTTGGGCCCAAGACGCGGCTCCGTTGCAGTTGAACCTCCACGACGCGGTGAATCTGGCGCTCAAGCAGAATCCGCGGGTCATACTGGCCAATCTGGAGGTGGCGCAGAGCGCCGAGGACGTGCGCGTGGCTCGCTCCGGGTTGCTGCCGCGCATCGACGGCACCGTCGCCGAGTCGGTGAACCGGGAAAACGTCCAGGCCCTGTTCGGAGGGCCGATCCCGGGTTTCCCCGGGCACATTGGGCCTTTTGAAGTATTCCAGATCGGGGCAGGCTTTCAGGCGCCGGTTTTCGATCTTACGCTGTGGCGGCGGTATCGCGCCTCCCAGGCCAGCGCCGGCTCCGCCCGGGCCGACGAAACCACGGTACGCGAAGAGAGCGTGCTGCTGGTGGTGTCGCAATACCTGGGCAGCCAGCGCGCGGCGGCGGACGTGGCAGCCGCCCAATCGCGGGTGAAATTGGCTCAGGCTCTTTACGATCAAGCCGCCGACCTGCAAAAGAACGGCGTCGGTACGGGCATCGATACCCTGCGCGCGAACGTCGAGCTGCAAAACGAAAAACAGCGGTTGATCGTGGCGCAAACCAGCCTCGAGACCTCCCTGTTCGCTCTGGCGCGGCTGCTGAGCATCGATCCTAAACGCAAGATCGAGCTGGCCGACCAGGGCAACTTCTTTCAAACGCCAGGGACCGATGCCGATCAGACCCTGGAACACGCCTACGCCTCCCGCCCTGAGCTGCAAAGGGTCGCCAGTGACCGGCGGCGGCTGGAGCTGAGCCGCCAGGCCGCCTCCGAAGAACGCCTGCCGAAGGTTTCGGCGAACGGTTCGTGGGCGCAACTGGGCCTCGAGCCCGACTCCGTCATTCCGCAGTACCAGTTTTTCTTCGCCCTGAATGTGCCGATTTTCACCGGCGGGCGGATTCAAGCCGAGCGTGCCAAGGCGGACCTGGCCCTGCGCCAGCTCTCCCAGCAGGAACAGGACCTGCGCAACCGCATCGCCCTCGAGGTGAAGACCGCCGTGGCACAGATGGCGGCGGCCCGCAACGAGGTCGACGTGGCCAACCAGGGCATCGAGCTGGCGCGCCAGGAAGTGGACCAGGCGCGCGACCGTTTTCAGGCCGGCGTGGCCAACAACATCGAAGTGATCAGCGCCCAGGACGCCCTGGCCCGCGCCAACGATAACCAGATCGCGGCCCTCTACCGCTTCAACCAGGCCCGCGCCGACGTGGCCCACGCCGCCGGACAGATGGAGGCGCTCTACGCCAAGTAGGCAAATCAACCCGTGGGTCATCGCCATGACGGTGATGCTGGCGACCTTCATGGAAGTGCTCGATACCAGCGTGGCCAACGTCGCCCTGCCGCACATCGCCGGCGATCTTTCCGCCGATATCGATCAATCCACATGGGTGTTGACCAGCTACCTGGTTTCGAACGCGATCATTCTTCCCATGGGCGGCTGGTTCGCCATGCTGATGGGCCGCAAGCGCTTCTACATGATCTGCGTGGCCTTGTTCACCGCCGCCTCGTTGCTGTGCGGGCTGGCGCCCACGATCGGCCTGCTGATCTTCTTTCGCGTGCTCCAGGGCATTGGCGGCGGCGCCCTGCAGCCCATGTCGCAGGCGATCCTGGTGGAGACTTTCCCCCGCGAGAAGCACGGCATGGCTATGGCCGTGTACGGCCTGGGGGTGGTGGTGGCGCCGATCATCGGCCCCACGTTGGGCGGCTGGATCACCGACAACTCTACCTGGAGGTGGATCTTCCTCATCAATTTGCCGGTGGGCTTGCTGTCCTTGGTCCTGACAGGTCTGCTGGTTTTCGACCCCCCTTACCAGGTCCGGCGCTCGTTCGGCGACGGTTTGAAAATCGACTACGCCGGTTTCGGTTTGCTGGCTCTCGGGCTTGGATCGCTCGAAGTGGTCCTCGACGAAGGGCAGAGAAACGACTGGTTCTCGTCGCAATTCATCGTGGCCTTCAGCGTCGTTACGGTTGTGTGCCTGGTGGCGGTAGTGTTCTGGGAGTTGCACCATGAGCATCCGATCATCGATTTCCACGTCTTGAAGGAGCGCAATTTCATGCTGGCGACGGTATCCATGCTGATCATGGGTTTCGTCCTCTACGGCAGCACCACGCTGATGCCGTTGTTCCTGCAGACGTTGCTTGGCTATACCGCTATGCTCAGCGGATTGGTCCTGTCCCCCGGCGGTTTGGCCGTCTGCGTGTGCATGCCGGTGGTGGGCCTGTTGTTGAGAAAGTACGAGGCACGCTGGCTGGTGGTCTTCGGGGTCCTGGTTTCCGCCGCCGGGCTGCTCATGATGTCGCGATTCAACCTCGACGTGGACTACGGCACGGCGGTGCGGGCCCGCGTGGTACAGAGCTTCGGGCTGGGATTCCTGTTCGTGCCGATCAGCGCCGCCGCCTTTGCGCGGGTGCCCAAGGAACGGACCAATTACGCCACCGGGCTGTTCAACCTGGCCCGAAATATCGGCGGCAGTTCGGGCATCGCCGCCATTACCACGATGCTGGCCCGGCGCGCCCAGGTGCATCAGCAAACCCTGGTGGCGCATCTGACTCCCTATGATCCCTTCTACCGCGCTTCGCTGGCCAATACGGCCGCTATGGTCGCGACCCGCGGCCCGGGCCTGGCCGGCGCCGAGGCGCAGGCGCGGGGGCTGATTTACGGCGGCATGCTGCGGCAAGCCAATATGCTCTCGTTCGCGGACGCTTTTTTGGCGATGGCCGTGCTGTTTCTGGCCATCGTCCCCTTGATGTTCTTCATGAGAAAGGCCGGACCCGTCAAAGGGCCGGTTATGGTGGAATAGATGCGATCGTTGGAGGAACCCGTGGCAACCCTGCCAGCAACCGAAGCGCCGGCCGATCGGACGCCGGCCCGAAACAACCGCACTAAGTGGGTGCTGGCCATGGTGCTGCTCGTCGCCGTGGCAGTGGGCGTGGCGCTGTACCTGCACTACCAGGATCGGGTCTCGTCGGACGACGCCGAAGTGGACGGTCACATCACCGCTATTGCTCCCAAGATCGGCGGCAACGTGGTCGAGGTCGCGGTGCTCGATAACCAGCCGGTCAAAGAAGGCCAGGTGCTGGTGCGCATCGATCCGCGCGATTTCCAGGCGCGCGTCGACTTGGCCCAGGCAGCCCTCGAGCGCGCCGAAAGTCAATTGCGCTCCGCCCAGGTGGGCGTTCCGCTGACCAACCAGACCACCGAATCCACCACCGTCGCCTCTTCGGCCGGGGTGGGCGACGCGCAGGCGGAACTGGAACGCGCGCGCATCGGCGTGGAACAAGCCGCGGGCGCCGACCTGGCGGTTGCCGAAGCCAACGTGCGCACCCGCGAAGCCGACAACGATAAGGCCCAGGCTGACCTCGCTCGCATGAAGCCGCTGGTCGATAAGGCCGAGATTTCCCAGCAGCAGTACGACGCCTACGTGGCCGCCGCCAAAGTGGCCGCCAGCCAGTTGCGCGCCGACCAGCAGAAGCTGGAATCCGCGCGCCAAAACGCCGCCGCCAGGCGGGCCGCCCTCGAAGCAGCCGGCTCGCGTCTCGATCAGGCCAAAGCCCAATTGACGTTTTCCCAAGCGAACCGCAAACAGGTAGCCATCCGCCAGGCGGATGCCGCCACCGCCGCCGCGGCCGTCTCCGAGGCCCGCGCCGAGCTCGAAGCCGCCCGGCTCCAGCTCAGCTACACCACCATCGTCGCGCCGGTCGATGGCGTGGTCACCCGCAAGAGCGTCGAAGTGGGCCAGGTAGTGCAGCCCGGCCAGGCGCTCATGGCCGTCATCCCGCTCAATACCACCTGGATCACCGCCAATTTCAAGGAAACCCAGCTCGCCCACGTCCAACCCGGCCAGCGCGCCGAAATCCAGGTGGACATGTACGGCAAGAGCGTCATTGGCCACGTGGATTCGATCGCCGGAGCCACCGGTGCCCGCATGAGCCTCCTGCCGCCCGAAAACGCCACCGGCAACTTCGTGAAAGTGGTGCAGCGAATCCCGGTGAAAATCCTGGTCGATCAGACCAATGGACTGATCCTACGGCCCGGCATGAACGTGGATGTGACAATTTACACGCGCTGACCGGGCAGCGGCGGAAGAAAATAGTGCGCGGGGTAACCGCCGATGACGGGAGATGAAGAAAACAATTGGGTTACTGGTGTTATCTGTGCTGGAATGAAATTCTGCGAGAGGTGGCCCTTGGGATGCCACTATATAGGTGTGAAGCGCCAGAACCGGTACCTCCCGAGTACTATTTTCGTACTAACCATCGTCCTAGCACCCGGGCTATCGGCAGGTGGGGACGCCCCATGGGCGGATTTGACGGCGCGCGCCGAAGCCGACTACGAACGTGTCGCTCTGGCCGTCTCGCCGGGGCTGATCGAGGCTTCCGCCTGTCAGCAGTCGCAAGCGGCTTTGGTATCCATCGCCGCACCCGGCCAATTGCCCTTGATTCACTACCGTAAAGGCTACTGCTCGCTGGTGGCCGCGGCTCTGGGAAGCCAGGCATCGCCCGAAAATGAACGGCAAGGATGGAACGACGCGGCTGGGGAGTTTCACCAGGCCATCGAATCCTGGCCCGCCGCCCATCCCGCGAAGCGAAGCCAGGCCGTTCCACCAGTACCGGAGATTCTGCCGGTGGCCGAGGCTCTCGCCCGCATTCACGGCGCCGGCGCGGAGGGTAGCGCTGGAGAGAATGGAGGCGCACTGGCCGCGGCGGTAGAACATCCCTCCTGCGGCGGCGGGTTCACCACCCCCGAATTGTGCCAGGCATATGTCGATGTGGGCCGGGAATGGCTGGGCTGGATGGCCCTCCGCTCGGGTGATCCGGCCGGCGCGGCCCGCGAGTTTTCCAGTCCGGCCGCGGCTGGATGGAACAACTGGGCGGAAGGACTGCAGGCCTTTCGCAACGCCCGGTACGCGGACGCGGCGGCGCGTTTTGGACAGGCCATCGCCGATTGGGACCGGGACCGCGCCGATAGCGGCTGGTTTCGCCGTTTGCGCCCGCAGCCCGATTGGACCGCTTCGCTGACCGAATGGGGCGGCGCGCGTCTTCTTGCCGGCGATTTCGCCGGTGCCATCTCCGCCCTGGACCGAGCCGCCGCCCTCAGCCGGGAAAACCCGCGCGCCTTCTATTTGCGCGCCTTGGCCCGCGAACGGAGCGGACACGCCGAAGACGCCTTGACCGACTACAATCTGGCCAGCCGCGCCGCCTTCGCTTCGGCTAGGGAACTGGCGTCCGGCGAAGCCCATCTGTATCGCGGCATTCTGCTTTATCGGCGAAGGGACTACGCCGGCGCCGAAGCGGAGTTCTCCAGTGCCCTCAATTTCGATGTGGCGCCAAGCATGCGCGCCGATGCCGTTGCCTGGCGCCATCTGGCCGCGGTGCTGCAGGGAGGCTGCCAGTCCTCGCGCGAGTTTCTCGGCCGGTCTCTCGCCTCGGTTTCCCCCTTCTTCCCCCGGCAGGAAGCGCAAGCCGCCGCGGCCGCCTGTTCCAACGGCGAGCTGTGAATCCTTCGATCCGCGGGCGGGGAAGCCGTAAAGTATTCGATTCGAACCACCGATAGACATCAATGAAAATGAACGTATCGATCTGGTTATCGGCGTTCCACGGCGGCCGTTTCCCTTCACCGCGCCGCCGTGCCGGGATCTATCTCGACTTTCCCGACTTTAGTCCCTCTGGTCCTCGCACGTCCCTATTTTGTATGATGAAAGGGAGATACAGGGCGGAGCCATTATGACATCCATCGGCGATACGTTGCGCCGGGAGCGTTTGAAACACGACCTCAGCCTGGAGCGGATTTCCAAGGAGCTTAAGGTTTCCCAGCGCCTTCTCGAAGCCATTGAATCCGACGATTTTTCCAAGCTGCCCGGTGACGTATTCGCGCGAAGCTGGGTGCGCCAATACGCCCGCCTGGTCGGCCTGGACGAAGAGGAAATGGGACGTGCCGTGCGCCAGTTGTTGGAGCCGCCGCCGTCGCCCGGTTACGCTCCGCGATTGGTAGAATCCGCGGCCCCGGCAAGACCAAGCGCCAAGCCTATCGAATTGCCTCGCCTGGAGGAGTGGCAGATGGTGGGCGCCGATCGCGGACGGTGGTTTTCCTCGCTGCGGTCGCTGGTATTGGTATTTCTCGCCATGGTGATCTGCTCGGGTGTGTACACGTGGTGGCAGCGCCAACGGCGGCAGGCTTCCCAACCCGCTCATGAAACGGCGCAAATTGTGGCGCCCAGGGCCCCGACTCGCGCCTACGCCGCTTCCAAGGCCGCGGAAACCACCGTCGCGCCGCACGCGGATCCTTCCGACGGCAATGCCGCTCCCCAGGTGGTCAACGCGGTTTTACGTTCCACCGACGTGGTGGGCGATCACGGCGCCGTCCGCGTGGACCTTACCGCCGAAGAATCCGTGTGGATCCTGGTCCGTTCCGATGGCAAGTACATGTTCTCCGGCACTTTGAGCCCGAATCAGAGCCGCACCGTGGAGGCCGCTTCGAGCGTGTTCCTGCAGGTGGGCAATGCCGGTGGAGTCTCGATCGCGCTCAACGGAAAACCCATCGGCTCGGTGGGTTCTCGCGGAGAGGTTCGCAACCTTCAGCTCACTTCCGGCGGCTTCCAGATTGTCGCCGCACGCAGTTCCGTCGCGCCCCTCGACCCTCTCTGAGCCGCCAGTTCCTGCTGCCGCTTGCGCTCGAGCAGCAGCAGTTCGCGCCGCCGTCTCTTCTTTACCCGCGCGTCCACCTTGTGCCAGAATTTGCGGAAATAGCTCACCGCGCTGGCCAGTGCGAAGAAGATCACCACCCACATCAGCCACAATCCCGGCCGCTGCATCCGCGGATGGCGCACGCTCACCAGCAGGCACGAAACCGCCGCCACCTGGGAGAGCATCTTCGTCTTCCCCAGGTCGCTGGCCCTGATGGTATACCGCTCGGCCGCCGCGATGGCCCGCAAGCCGGATACGGCAAACTCGCGCCCGACGATCAGAATCGCCATCCACCCCGGCAGCACGCGCACTTGAACCAGCGAAATCAGCGCCGCCGATATCAGCAGCTTGTCGGCAATCGGATCGAGCAGCGTCCCGATCGTGGTCACCTGCCGCCACCGGCGCGCCAGGTACCCGTCCAGCAGGTCCGTCAACGCGGCTGACAGGAAAATAGCCAGCGCCAGCCACTCGTTGGTGATCGGATACCCGCGGACCATGAAGCCCAAATTGTCCTGCACCAGCGCCGCCACCAACAGCGGCACGAAGAAGATCCGGAGAATCGTGAGTGCGTTGGGAATGTTCATCCGCTCAAACACGACTATAAAACTTTATCCCGCTCCGCAACAACTGGCCCCCGCGTTCCGCTTGTTTCATGACCCCCGAAAAAGCGCGCGAAACCCTTCCTGCTCGAAGTGGTGATCGTTGGTTAGCGCCTCGGTCAGCCCCTTCCCTGCGCATCGTCTGCATCGAGATGCAATCGGTAAGGCTGTAGCCCTTGTCGGGCCGCGCTCCGTAGAGAGCCATGCCGGACAGAAACGATTGCCGGCTTTGCGGCACCACGCGGACTCCGCGATTGTCCAGAATCCGCTGGGCGTTCGTGACAGCCTTCCGGCGAACCTGCTCCGGCGCCGTCGCGAAGAAGGTCAGGTACTCGGCCAGCACTTCATCCGTCGTTACGATGGTCGAATCCGCCCTTTCGAAGGTAAGGGCCACGGCGCGCCGGTGGGCGCCGTCGTTGAAATCGGCCAGGGCGATCCAATAGAAGGTATCGCCGAAGAGCGCGGCAGTCATTCTTTCTTGGGCCAACCGTAAATATAATGATCGTGTTGGCTAGCGCCGTCTTCGGGCATTTGCGCCATAATCTCTGCCGGCACGCCCCGCATGTTTTCGAGGATCAGCTCGGCAATATGCTGCCGCGACCGGCCAGCCGCCGATTCTTCACCGGCGAGCTTTTGAATCCAGTCTTCCAAGGAGAGACCCTCAGCGGCAGCTTTCGCCTGAAGGGCCGCTGCTCGCTCATCGGAAAGGGTGATGGTCAACGTCATACCCTTACCTCTTCGTCAATACCGATCTTAGTACGGAACGGCTGCCGGATGCTGCTTGAGGCGTTTCCCCGGCCTGTTCACCCGGCCGCAAACAAGACAAGCCGGCCTGGGTCCGCCGCGGCGATCGCCGAAATTGACGCCATCGCCGGTTTCGCAATATAATATCAATGAATCAAGATATGACGATACCACTGATACAACCTGAAGCTCTGGCAGGTTGTTAGACTATCGGTAGCGCACCCTTTATGACCACCCCCCAGGAGCGCCGGAAGGCGCTCAAAGAGATCCTCGCCGAACGTGTCCTCATCATCGATGGCGCCATGGGCACCATGATCCACCAGGCGCCGCTTTCGATCGAGACCGACTACCTGGGGCGCGAAAACTGTCCCGAGATCCTCAACGTCACCCGTCCCGACGTCATCGGCGATATTCACCTGCAGTATCTCGAAGCCGGCGCCGACATCGTCGAAACCAATTCCTTCGGCGGCTCCGCGGTGGCGCTGGCCGATAACCATCTTGCCGACCGCGTCTACGAGCTCAACTTTGCCGCCGCCCAAATCGCGCGCCGCGCCGCCGACCGATACTCCACCGCCGCCCAACCGCGCTTCGTCGCCGGCTCCATCGGCCCCACCAATAAAGACATCAATATCCAGGGCACCATCGCGTTCGAACGCCTGCGCGCCGATTATTACACCCAAGCCAAAGCCCTAGTCGAAGGCGGCGCCGATTATCTGCTCATCGAGACCTGCTTCGATACCGGCAGCCTGAAGGCCGGCCTGGTGGCGATCGACGAGTTGCGCCGCGACCTCGGGTACGACATTCCCGTGGTCGCCTCGGTCACCATCGAACGCACCGGCACCATGCTGGCCGGCCAGCCCATCGACGCGCTCTACGCCTCCATCGCCAATCACGACCTGCTGGCCGTGGGCATGAATTGCGCCACCGGGCCGGACCTGATGACCGATCACATCCGCACCCTCGACGAAATGTCGCGCTTCCCGATTTCCTGCTACCCCAACGCCGGCCTGCCCGATGCCGAGGGCCACTTCCCGGAAACGCCGCAATCGCTGGCGGCGCAACTGGAGAAATTCCTGAACCTGGGCTGGCTCAACATCGTGGGCGGCTGCTGCGGCACCACCCCGGCGCACATCCGCGCCATCGCCGAAATGGCCCGAGGGAAACGCCCGCGCGCCCTGCCCCAGCCTTCCCACCGCGCCTATTTCTCCGGCATCGAGCTGGTGGAAGCCGAGGACGCCAATCGCCCGCTGATCGTCGGCGAGCGCACCAACGTCATTGGTTCGCGCCTGTTCAAAAACATGGTGGCCGCCGATAAGTGGGAAGAAGCCACCGAAATCGCACGCTGGCAGGTGCGCAACGGCGCGCACGTGGTGGATGTGTGCCTGCAATCCACCGATCGCGACGAGATCGCCGATATCCCGCCCTTTTACGGCAAGCTCATCCGCAAGATCAAGGCCCCGGTGATGATCGACACCACCGATCCCAAAGCGGTTGAGCTGGCCCTTACCTATTGCCAGGGCAAGAGCATTATCAATTCCATCAACCTCGAAGACGGCGAAGAGAAATTCGAGCGCCTCTGCCCCATCGCCCGGCGCTACGGAGCCGCCCTGGTAGTGGGGGCCATCGACGAGGATAAGCTCCAGGCTCAGGCTTTCACCCGCGAGCGCAAGCAGGCCGTGGCCGCGCGATCCTATAAGCTGCTCACCGAAAAATACGGCATTCCGCCCGAAGACATCCTTATCGACCCGCTGGTATTTCCCTGCGCCACCGGCGACGCCAACTACATCGGCGGCGCGGTGGAAACCATCGAGGGCATCCGCCTGGTCAAGGCCAGCCTGCCCTACGTCAAGACGGTGCTCGGGATTTCCAACGTCAGCTTCGGCCTGCCGGCGGCGGCGCGCGAAGTGGTGAACTCGGTCTTCCTGTATTACTGCACCAAGGCCGGCCTCGACCTGGCCATAGTCAACGCCGAAAAGCTGGAGCGCTTTGCCTCCATTCCGGAACACGAGCGCCGCCTGGCCGAAAGCCTGCTGTTCAATTCGCCTCCCGTGGATTCCGCGGACGAATCCCTCCGCACCGCGCCCGAGGACTGGCGCGCCCAGAGCCCGGAACAGAAGGCCGCCATCAACCAGTTCCATATCGCCGCCATCGCCGAGCATTTCCGCAAGGCCGTCAAGCGCACCCGCGAAAGCGCCGAAGCGTTGCCGCTCGACGAGCGCCTGGCCCGTTACGTCATCGAAGGTACCAAGGACGGCCTCATCGCCGACCTGGAGCGTAAGCGGGCCGAAGGGGCTGCTCCGCTCGAAATCATCAACGGTCCGCTGATGGCCGGCATGAGCGAAGTCGGGCGCCTTTTCAATAACAACGAGTTGATCGTGGCCGAGGTGCTGCAATCGGCGGAAACCATGAAGGCCTCCGTCAATTATCTGGAACAGTTCATGGAACGGTCGGAGTCGAGCGCGCGCGGAAAAGTGGTGCTCGCGACCGTCAAGGGCGACGTCCACGACATCGGCAAGAATCTGGTCGAGATCATTCTGGCCAACAACGGCTATACGGTGATCAACCTCGGCATCAAGGTACCGCCCGACGTGCTCATCCAGGCCTTCCACGAGCACCGGCCCGACGCCATCGGACTTTCCGGCCTGCTGGTGAAGAGCACCCAGCAGATGGTGGTTACCGCCGGCGATCTGCGCGGCGCCGGCATCGACGTGCCTTTGCTGGTGGGCGGCGCCGCGCTCAGCGACAAGTTCACCCGCACCCGCATCGCCCCGGCCTACGGCGAAGCCGTCTGCTATGCCAAGGATGCCATGACCGGCCTGAGCCTGATGAACCGGCTCATGGACCCCGCTGAGCGCTCCCAGGTTCTGGCCAGCCATCAGGCCGCTTCCGATTTGCCTGTTGCAACTGCCGTGATGGAACCGCCGGTCCCGCTTACCACCCAGCGCAGCTCCAAGGTGCGCACCGCCATTCCCATTCCTGCTGCGCCCTACCTGGACCGGAAGGTGCGCGACCTGCCGCACCTCACCGAAGTGTGGAGCTACATCAACCCGTTCATGCTCTACGGCCGACATTTGGGCTACAAAGGCAATTTCGAAAAGGACCTTGCCGGCCGCGAGCCCAAAGCCCTGGAACTCTACCACCAGATCGAAGAAGTCAAACAGGCGGCCCTCGGCTTCATGCACGTCAAAGCCGTCTGGCGGTACTTTGCGGCCGAGCGCGATGGCAACGCCGTCAATCTCTTCGTGCCCGGCTGCACCAGCCCCGTGCATACCTTCCGATTCGGACGTCAGAATAAGTCCGACGGCTTGTGCCTGAGTGACTATATTCTGGATGCCGAAGACGGCCGGCGCGACCAGCTCGCGCTATTCGTGGTGACCGCCGGCGCCGGCATCCGCGAGCGCTCGGAAGTTTGGAAGCGGAGCGGCGAGTTCCTCAAGGCGCATGCCATTCAGGCCCTGGGCATCGAAACCGCCGAAGGCGCGGCCGAATGGCTGCACCGCCGCATAAGGGAAGATTGGGGCTTCCCCGACGCGCCCACCCTGACCATGCACGACCGCTTCACCTCGCAGTACCGCGGCAAGCGCTACAGTTTCGGCTACCCCGCCTGCCCCAACCTCGACGACCAGCAAGGGATCTGGAAGTTGCTCCACCCCGACGACATCGGCGTGCACCTGACCGAAGGCATGATGATGGATCCCGAAGCCAGCGTCAGCGCATTAGTCTTCCACCACCCCGATTGCGCGTATTTCACCGCGGCGGAATAGCAATCGCCAACGTGGCGCGCGCATTCTTGCGTGTTGTGTCGAGAGGCTGAATAGGAGGACGAACGAGCATGTTCGGGCGGGTGGTGTAGGGCAGGGTCGAAAACGCGCCGGGACGAGTCCCGGCGTAGCAGACTGAGAGTCCGCTCCACAATTTTCATGAGCTTGCGAGGGCCGAAGGCCCCGAGACGACAGACCACAAGAAACGATGGTCTGCCCCGGTGCCTGCCAGCGGTCGTAGTGCGAACGGAAGGCCCACCTCATTTTCCTTGACTGCGCGTCTGTCAAGCTGTTCCGGCCTGAGCGATGGCCCGACAGACCGCGAAAGACGATGGTCGGTCCCACCTCCTCACCGCCGACATATGGCTCTCGCTTAAACTTCACGCCATCAGGAGTTCGGAGGCTGAAAAAATTCATACCGCAGACGAACGCGGATAAGTTCCTTGGTTTCTCTTGATTTACCGGCTTCCGACGTGGTGTCCAAGAAACAGGTGGGCAGGTAACGTGCTGCTACAGCCGGGAATCATATCGAGTCGGACATGGCTGGAACGCAAAAAAGCGGCGGGGGAAACATTCCCCCCGCCGCGAGTTAGAAAGAAGGTGAGTTGCTCGACTCTAATTCACCCAAACGGTCGCGCCAGCCTGGCTTTGCAGACCGTTTACGTAAACGACGAGAGGCACGGAAACGGCGGTGCCGCCGGCCGTTACTGCGGGCACGGACCCCGTGTAGCTCCAACCGGTGGGCAGCGTCACGTTGATCTGGTACAGACCGGCGACGCTACCCGGTGCGAATCCGGCGTAAAGAATATCGGCAGCAGGAACGAGGAGGCCGCCGATGGTCACGGCGACGCCTGGGTTGGTGAGGTTGCCCGAGGTGGTGGCCGTTAGACCGGCTATCGTTGTCGCCGGACTGATGGCGAGGCAGGGCGGCATGACGTTGGTAAAGAAAGCGCCGGTTTGGAAGATAGTGCCGTCGATGTTGGCGAAAGTCCCGGAAGAGGCATACGCTAAGTAACCAGCAGGTAACGTGGTGTCAGTGCCGTTGATGATGCTCAGCCAAGTCGTTGGGCTGACACAGTTGGTGGACTCCACGAAGCTGGCGGCGTTTGCCGCGTCGGTGCTTACGCTTCCGGTTGGCTCGCCCATGCCTGTCAGATAAATGGACATATAGTTGTTGGCGCCGGTTCCCTTGGTAAGGGGATTGGTCTGGCTATTAAGCATTTGGCTGGCACCGACTAGAATCGCGGCAAGGCCCTGGCCAGAACCGCCGGGAGTAAAGATCCCCGGAGTCGCCACGGCTGTATCCAGGAGGACCTGATTGTTAGAGTCATTGGCGTTGCTGTTGACGGTGACCAGGACGTTGGCCCCTTTGGTTGCGGAGTTGGCTCCGAGGTTCCCCGCTATTGCGTCCGGAACGATGGCGTTGATCTGAGTATTCGACACAAAGATCAGGGGTGCGTTTGCGAGGAAGGTGCCGACCCCGACGGTTCCCGTCGGGGTGCAAGAGGTAGTGGTGTTACCCTTGCAGAACGTGACATACACCGCCTTGCCGTTGCTATTGTTCATTGTAGGCCCAAATGCATATGGGGCAGTTGTCAGGTTTCCCTGCACCTCGATTCCGTTAGACGGATCGAAGTTCGCACCGAAAATGCTGATAATTTCGTACGGGGAAACGACTTGATTACTCCCGGTGGCGGGTTCGACGAAGGAGCCGGCGTTGGTGATGGAGTAAATGATGGGTGTAGTGACCACGCTCAGTGTCGTCAAGGGGCTGGCGGGCGCCCAGGCACTGTTCGCCGGGTTCGCGACCTGGATACATAGCTTTGCCGCGGCACTCAGATAGGTGCTGTGATCCAGCGTCAATATCATGGTGGTCGGGCTCACGATTTGGATGTGGCTCGGATCGATCGAAGTGTAGCCACTCGTGCCGCTGGTGCAAGCTACGGATGGGGCCGCGGCCTGGACTTGGGTGATGCCCGCTACAAAATTCGTTCCAGTTAACACGACGGTGTGGTCCGTGGCAAGATCCACCGGCAGCTCAGCGATGGAATAGGCGCTGATGGTTGCCACTCCCGGGGCGATGTTGATATTGACGTTGATCACAACGTTGCTGGCGCCATTGTCAGGCGCGAAGGTTACGGTACCCTGCAAGGAAGCGCCATAGGCGAGCCCCTTTAAGGTCGCAACTGGAATGGTCGCGGCTACCGAGGTGCCCCACGGATAGGCGATGCCGCTCGCAGGGGATACCGTCATCCCGTTGATACCCGCGGCTGCGGCGGTGAAGGCAACATCTTGACCGCCGGTAGCGCACGAGATGGCCACAGTGATCGGGTTAGTGTTGTCCCAGGTCTGGGTCGCGTTGGCCGTGGTGCAATTGAATTTATCGGTAGTGGTGGCGGAGATGACGTGCAACGTGACAGTAATCGACGCTGTGCTGGCACTCAGAGTCTGTGAATAGAAAGTGACAGAACCGGTATACGTTCCCGGCGCCATGGTGCCGGCAACGGCGTTTGCCTGGAACGAAAGTCCCGTATAGGTCAGAGTGGCAGTGCCGCTCACCAACGTGCCGGTGCCCGTAAGGTTGCCGGTCTGCGGCGTCACGTTAAGCCATGAAGGGGCGGTACCGCTGAGATTGAACGCCGCAGTGGTTACGGCGGCCGTTGTTGTGGTACCCGTCAGGGTGGCGGGCGTCGCCGCGGCGGGGCCGGTGCCCAACGTGTATGTGACTGCCACGTTAGCTGGAGAAGTCAGGGACAAGGTGGTTGTGGCGTAAGCTGTGCCGGCGCCCAGTAGCATGGGCACCGCAAACAGTAGAGAATATCGACGTTTTGACATTAGAGTGAATTCCTCTCGGTTCCCAAAGTTACGGTGATGGGGCAGATTAATCGCGACATGAACGCCGCTAGACGGTCAGGCCCCCAACGGTTAATCATCGTGGTACGTTCAGGGAGAACCTTCCTTTTCGTTTTAGGAGCATTTTCTTCACGATTTCGTGGAGGAGGCGACCGGTCTAACAGGTCCTCCAGACACCATATCGACGGAGCAAAATAATCCTTTAGGGGGGAGCGGAACTTTTTGCGGATTTAGCTTTAAAAACTCGTCAGGAATCACCACGCCAGGTCCTGGAGCCCGATGGGCGCACGCACTCGTTGGTGTCGAGACTCCGCACGCCTGAGGTCGTGGAACTTGGGTTTAGCCGGGTTTCGAGTTCGTCGAGTGACAGCCGGGCTGGTGTAGGGCAGGGTCGAAAACGCGCCGGGAGGAGCCCCGGCGTAGCAGACCGAGGGTCCGCTCCACAATTTTCATGCGCTGGCGCGGGCCGCAGGCCCAGAGACGACAGACCACAAAGAACGATGTTCCGCCCCCACGGCGATCCTCACAAGTGCCATTCCTGTCCGATCCGGTCCATTACCACGCGCCCGGCGTCCGCTCCAGCGGCTTCCAGCATGCGTTCGATCGGTTCCAGGTATGGCTCGCGGCTCAGGGCGAAGGTCTGGTGGTGGATGGGCAGGATGCGGTCGGCCCCGGCGTCGTTGGCCATGGACCAGGCTTGCTCCGGCGTCGCATGATAGTGAATCCAGGGATCGTAGGCGCCGATCGGCATCAGGGCCAGGTCGAACGGCCGCGGGCTGTTCAGTGAGGCAAACGCCGGTGTGTAGGCCGTATCGCCACCGAACAGGACGCGATACCGTCCCGCTTCGATGGTGTAGCCGTTGTAGCCGCGGTAGGTATCGGAACGCATGCGCGCGCCCCAATGATTCACCCGAAACGCGCCGATTTCCACCGGCCCGACGCGGGTGCGTTCGCCCCATCCCACTTCCTTCACGTCTCCCCAGCGGCGAACGCGCAGCAGGTCGCTGGTTCGAGCCGGCGTCACGACGGTGGTGCCGCGGCTTTCCAGATGGCGCAGGCTGGGAATGTCGAAGTGATCGAAATGGCAGTGCGAGAGCAGCACCATATCGAGCTTCGGCAGAGCCGGAATTTCCAGTGCCGGCGCCACCAGCCGCTTCACGCCCAGGGTGAGCGGCCCCACGCGAAGTCCCGCGCGAAGGCTGAAGACCGGGTCGGTCAGGATCGTGAAACCGTCGATCTGAATCAGTACGGTGGCATGGCCCAACCAGGCGGCATGGATGCCTGAATCCGGCCACGCCGCCGGATTGGGCCGTGCCGGCGCCGGCGCCACCGCCCGCCGCGATTCCTGCCGGTATCGCTCAAAAAACTGCGGCGCCATCCGTATGGCCCACGCGCCCGCACCAGCTACCCCTGACAGCGTCCGGCTCTCCACAAACATTGCCCCAATTATAGAGATGCGACGCGGGAGGCCCCGGCGTCGAAATTGTCGGGAGCGGCGGCGGCGGACCGGCTGGCTGCGAAGTCAGGAAGTTGTGTACTTAGGGCCCGCGTTTGGTGGGACAGGCCTCCCGGCCTGTCCCACTCGGCAGCGGAAACGGTACTTAGCTCCCGTCAAGAAATAACTATGCCGTTTGGACGTGGCGCACGCGCTCGTGCGTGCCGCGTCGGCACTTTTGCCTACGCTTGGCGTACCCTACGCAAGCGGGTGTCGAGAGAGTCTCGACACGGCACGCACGAGTGCGTGCGCCACGTTGGGCTACAGGATTTGGCATGGTTATTTCATGACGATTCCTTAGCTCACGGCCTTGCGCAGGAACTTTTTCAGGCCGAGCAGCAGCAGGCCGCCATCGATCAGCGCCAGGGCTCCGGCGGCGACCAGAAAGGGCATGTGCGGCACTTGCGGAGCCAGGGCGCCGCGCAGCCCTTCGCTGGCATAGACCACCGGGTTCAGCAGCACGGCGTATTGCAACGGCGGAAGGAAATGGAGGTAGGACCAGGGATAGTAGGCGCAGCCGAACATCATCATGGGGGTAACGATGACGCTGAACATGAGGCCGATTTGGGTGGACCCGACCGAACAACCCAAAGCCAGGCCGCCGGCCGATGAAAACAGCGCCACCAGCAGACAGATGAGGGCGAACTGGAGCGGACGGCCGAAATCGATGTTGGTGCCGGCGCCCATGGTCAGCCAGGCCGCCGGAATCACCACCAGCCCCGCCACCACGCCTTGGATCATGCCGGCCACGATTTTCTCCACCCCCAGCCATACATTCTCGATGGGCGCCAGCAGGCGGTCTTCGATCTCGCGCGAAAACTGAAATTCGGTGATGAGCGGCATGGCCACGGCCTGAATGCCGGAGATCACCATGCTGATGGCCATGACGCCCGGAAGCAGCACGGCTTTGAAGCCGGCATTCATCATTCCGCTGGAGGTGAGCACGCGTCCGAAGACGAAGGTCAGCAGCAGCGGTTGCAGAAGATTCTGCACCAGGGTCATCAACAGGTTTTTGCGGGCCACGTGCCCATCGCGGCTCAGCAGGGCGTAAAAGGTTCTCCAGTTCAATCGCGCAAGCTCCTTCCGGTGTGGTGCAAGAACAGGGTTTCCAGGCTCGGTTCGGAAATATTGACGTCGCGCAGTTCGACGCCGGCCGCTTGCACGGTATTGACGATGGCGGGAATCAGCGGGCCGCCGCGGTCGGCGTAGAGCTCGGCGGTGCCGTCCTTGGCGCGCACTTCGCGTACGCCCGGCATGGCGCGCAGGGTTTCGAT
Organism: Bryobacterales bacterium; assembly: GCA_003164035.1. GTDB lineage: Bacteria > Acidobacteriota > Terriglobia > Bryobacterales > Bryobacteraceae > JBEKYD01. The sequence continues at coordinate 86,152 of PLRS01000065.1, forward strand.
CATCTCCTCGGGAACGCGGTCGAAGCGCAGCCGCAACAGGTAGCCGCCGGGGATGGATTGCTTCAGCTCGGCGGGCGAGCCCTGGGCGATCAGCCGCCCGTGATCGATGATGGCGACGCGGTCGCAGAGGGTGTCGGCTTCGTCCATGTAATGAGTGGTCAGGACGATGGTCTTGCCCTGGCGGTTATATTCGCGGGTAATCTCCCAGAGCAGCAGGCGGGCTTGCGGGTCGAGGCCGGCCGAGGGTTCGTCCAGAAACAGAACCTGGGGATCGTGCATCATGGCGCGGGCGATGGACACGCGCTGCATCATGCCGCCGGAAAAGCCGAGCAGGGCCTGGTCGGCGCGGTCGGTGAGCTTGAATTTTTCCAGCAGTTCGGCGGCGCGGCGCTGATTCTCGCGATCCGGGACGCCAAAATACCGGCCGTGAAAGAGCAGGATTTCGCGCGCGGTGAGGGAGAAATCGAGGTTGGGGCGCTGCTGGACCACGCCGATCAGGCGCTTGGCCTCCACCTGCCGCTCCCAGACGTTGTAGTCGCCGACGAACGCGCTGCCGCTGGTGGGGCGGGTGCGAGTTGTGAGGACGCCGATGGTGGTGGATTTGCCGGCGCCGTTGGGACCGAGCAGGCCGAAAATCCCTCCGGCGCCGATTTCAAGCGAAATGCCGTCGACGGCGACCACCTCGAACTTTTTCTTCTTCTCCTTAGAGCCGTTGCGGCGCGGCGCGAACGAAAAGGCCGCGCCCCGAGCCATCGATGGCGGCGGCGTGTCGTAGACTTTGCGAAGATTTTCCAGGCGAATGCCGACTCCCATACTCCTCCGTTGCGATATCTTCTTATATTACCCGAGCGGGAGAGGACTTCCGGGCTGACTTGCGAGTAGGCCTTTGGCCTGGGTTCACGGAAGGCCGGAAGGAGACAGGCCAGGAGGCCTGTCCCACTTTTTGTGTAACCTTTCCCGGATTGGCCGGTATGAACACCTGACGGGAACTCCGCGGGGGGATCCCGTACGAGAAGGAGGATTCGATGAAATCGGCGATCACCATCGCGGCCGGGATCGGCCTGGCGGTTTGGACGGGGAACGTTCCCTTATTCGCTCAGTTGCAGGACAACAGCGAAAAACAAATGACTTGCGCGAGCGGCGGCTACGATGGCGAACACGCGCGCCATTGCGAGATGCGCGAGCAAACCGTACCCGCCACGGGGCGGCTCAGCGTGGACGCGGGCCAGAACGGCGGCACGACCGTCAAGGGCTGGCTGCGGAGCGATGTACTGGTTCGCGCACGAGTCGAGGCCTCGGGCGATACGGAGGCGGCCGCGGCGCTGATGGCGAGCCGGGTCTCGGTTGCCAGCTCGGGCGGAGAGGTGCGTGCCACGGGGCCGGAGCCGGCCCACAATGCCGGGTGGAGCGTCAGTTACGAAATCTTCGTGCCGCAGACAACCGATCTGAGCCTGAAGACTTACAACGGGGGAATGACGATTTCCGACGTGCGCGGCCAAATCCACTTCGATGTGAACAACGGCGGTGTGCGCCTGAAGCGGGTGGCGGGCGATGTGAGCGGTGCGACGGTGAATGGCGGGATTCGGGTGGAGCTGACCGGCTCGATGTGGGAGGGCCGGCAACTGGAGGTCGGCACACGGAACGGGGGCGTAACCGTGGTGATGCCGTCCTATTATTCGGCGCATGTACAGGCGGAGACCGGAAGCGGCAGCATTGAGTCGGATTTTCCCGTGACGCTGGACGGCAATTTGAGGCCGCGGCGGCTGGACTTTCGCGTTGGCTCCGGCGGCCCGCTGATTCACATCACGACGGGCAACGGCGGAGTCAAGTTGAAGCGGGCGGAATCGTAATCGGTGGATTTAGCTTTTCCGCGCGGCGATCACGCGCGGGATGCCGGCCAAGTCGGGCTCGATGCGCACGGCGCTCCAGCAGGCCAGCATTTCGGCGACGCGCTGGTGACAGCCGAAGCCGAGTTCCAGCACCAGCCATCCACCGGGCCGCAGCACGCGTGGAGCGCCGGCCACGATGCGCTGGTAGAAGTCGAAGCCGGTCTCGCCGCCGTAAAGCGCCACTGGCGGCTCAAAGTCGCGGACCTCGCGCTGCAGGCCCTCGCGTTGTCGCAGCGGAACGTAGGGCGGGTTGGAAACGAGCAGGCCGACGGAGGCGGGGGCGATAGGTTCCATCAGGTCGCATACGGTGACGTTCACCCGCGCGCCCAGGCGAACGGCGTTATCGAGCGCCACGGCGGCGGCGGCCGGCGAGATGTCGGTGGCGAAGGCAGACGCACCGGTTTCGAGAGCCAACGTGACGGCGATGGCCCCGGAACCGGTGCCGACATCGAGGATGGTCTCCGCGCCGCGGGCCAGCGGCAAGGCGACTTCGATGACATGCTCGGTCTCGGGGCGGGGAATCAGCACGTCGGGCGTCACGCGAAATTCGCGGCCGTAGAATTCCTGGCGCCTGGTGATGTACTGGATGGGCTTGCCTCCCATGCGCTCGTGCAGGTATCGGCCATAGTGCAGCCATTCCACCTCGGCCAATTCCCGTTCGGGATGGGCGTAGAGATAGACCCGGTCGCGGTGGATGGCGTGGCCCAACAGGACCTCGGCGGTAAGGCGCGGCACGGCAATGCCGGCGCGATCCAGGAGTTCGGTGCCTTGCAGGAGCGCGGTTTGGATGGTCATCTATTAGGACAGGCCTCCAGGCCTGTCCTTTACGGGCTCGGAAACGCGATTCCGAAAGGTGCCCGCAGCTTCGCCAAGGGACCGCTCCCTAACGGTCGCGGCTCTGACTCGCGGCATGACCCTCCTAGGCCGCCTGATCGCCCTGGTGCTTGAGCTTCTCGGTCTGGTAATAGGCAGTCAGGGCGTCGAGGAGCTGGTCGAGCTTTCCGTCCATTACGAAGTCGAGCTGATGGAGGGTGAGGCCGATGCGGTGGTCGGTGACGCGATTCTGGGGGAAGTTATAGGTGCGGATTTTCTCGCTGCGGTCGCCGGAGCCGACCATGCTGCGGCGTTCGGCGCCGAGGGCGGCCTGCTGCTTTTCCAGCTCGATTTCATATAGCCGGGAACGCAGCACGCGCTCCGCCTTGGCGCGGTTCTTGATCTGCGATTTTTCGTCCTGGCAGGAAACCACCAGCCCGGTGGGGAGATGGGTGATGCGCACAGCCGAGTAGGTGGTGTTGACCGATTGGCCGCCGGGGCCGGACGAGCAGAAGGTGTCGATGCGGATATCCTTGGGATCGATCTTGATTTCCACCTCGTCGGCTTCCGGCAGAACGGCCACGGTGATGGCGGACGTGTGCACCCGGCCTTGCTGTTCGGTGACCGGGACGCGCTGCACGCGGTGTACGCCGCTTTCGTACTTCAGCTTGCTGAAGACCTTGTTGCCGCTCACCAGGGCGATGACTTCCTTCAATCCGCCCACCGCCGAATCGCTGGCCGAAGTCACTTCCATCTTCCAGTTCTGGGTTTCGGCGTAGCGCGAGTACATGCGAAAGATTTCGGCGGCAAATAGGGTAGCTTCGTCGCCGCCGGTGCCGGCGCGGATTTCGAGCACCACGTTCTTGTCGTCGAGGGGGTCTTTAGGCAGCAGCAGGATCTTCAGTTCACTCTCGATCCGCTCGCGCTCGGGCTCCAGGTGGGCCAGTTCTTCCTGCGCCATGGCCTGGAGCTCCGCATCGCTGTCCTGGAGCATGCCGCGCGCCTGGGAGAGGCTGTCTTCCACCTTCTTCCACTCGCGATAGTTGGAGACGATTTCGGCGAGCTCGCTATGGGTCTTGGCGACTTTGCGATACTGCTCGGCATCGCCGATCAGGGCGGGATCGGCCATCTGCCGATTGAGTTCGTCGAAGCGTTTTTCGAGCTGTTCGAGTTTGGCGGCAAATTGCATGGGGAGTTACAGATAACCAGTTTAGCAGGAAGCTCTCAGCGGTCAGCATTCAGCGTTCAGCCACTGCTGCCGGTTGACACCCGGTTTAGCCGATTGCTAATCGCTGAAAGCTTCCTACGCGATGACCATCTCGCCGCCCTGCGATTTTTCCAGCTTCATGGCGCCTTCGAGGGCATGGATGGCGACCGCCGCCTGCTCGTCGGAAGGGGGCTTGGTGGTGATGCGCTGCAGCCAGAGGCCGGGGGCGGTGACCAGCGCCAGCAGCGAGCCCGGATGCCTGGCGGCGAAGCGGATCAGTTCATAGCTCAAGCCGATCACGAAGGGCAGCAGCACGATGCGACAGACCAGCCTGGCCACGAAACCATCGAACGGAATCAAGGTGTAGACCGGGATCGCCAGGAACATCAGCACCAGCAGAAAGCTGGTTCCGCAGCGGGGATGGAAAGTGCTGTAGCGCTGCGCATTGGCTACCGTAACCGCTTCGCCGGCTTCGAAATTGAACACCACTTTGTGTTCCGCGCCGTGGTATTGGAACACCCGCCGGATATCCTTGGTGCGGGAGATGGCGTACATGAAGCCGAGCAGAATGGCGATGCGGATTAACCCGTCGGCCGCGTTGAAGGCGATGCGGCCGGCCAGCACCGGATAGACCTTTTCGAGCTTGGTCACCAGAAACAGCGGGACGAATTTGTAGAGGAAAATCAGAAATGCCAGCGAGAAGATCAGGTTGCCGGTTACGGCCCATCCAGGCATTTCTTTAGGCGCCGCGCCGACGGGAGCGGGGCTGATTTCCTGCAACGCCACGTCGGTGGAAAAACGCAGGGCGCGAAAACCCAGCACCATGGCCTGGCAGAGCGTGCCGACGCCGCGGAGGATCGGCAACTTGAAAATGGGGTGGCGATCGGAGAGGCGCGACAGCGCGTTGGTATCGGTCGCCATTTCGCCGCTGGACCTCCGCACGGCCACGCAATAGCTGTGCGGAGCCCGCATCATGACGCCCTCCATCACGGCCTGGCCGCCGACCAGCGTTTCCTCCCCGCTCTCCAGCAGCGGCAACATCTGGGTGTGGAGGAACAGCCGACAAAACGAACGTAAGGATACGGGAAACTTCATGAAGAACCTAATTCCAATTATACATTGACGCCTGGGGAAAATGCCGGGAGCCAGGCCGTGCGCCGTGCGGGTGCTTAACCGATCTTCGGGAAATCCGTTCCGGGAACCGTCGCTGCCGGTCGCGGCTCGGTAAGTGACTGAAAACACGCGGCACTCGGGTGATCGGCGAACTTAGTGGTACCGGTAGAGCCTCACCCGCTGGATTCGCCCGTTGTTACCGAATCCTCCCATCCGCACGTTCTTCCCCTGGCTGTTCTCGTCGCCGTTCAATCGCCGTCCCGCGACCCATTGTCCGTTCGTATACGTGCCTTCCTCCACGTAGGCGATCCCGGCAATCGGCGGGCCGGGCGTGTTTGGAGTAAAAGTGATACTCACGCCGCCGCTGCCGGCGACCAGGTATTCGTCCGGTCCCATGGAAATGATGAGCGCCGAGGAGCGTTCGGGCGACACCGGAGGCCCCGGCAGCACGGGCGCGGCCGGCGCGGCTGCGGTTGTGCCCGCCGGCGTGGGAGTGGGCGGAGGCACCGGCCGGCGGAAACGCGGGCGGCTCACCTCCAGCTTGTAATTCCCCAGTGCGATGGTCTGCGGTGAATCTTCATCGCCGATCAACACTCCCGCCATTGTGCCCCTTCCCATATTCTGCAATATCAATGGCGCCAGCTCGCTGATAATCTCATAGCTCTTGGTGAACGGCAGCTTCTCGGGCGGCGTCATCTCTCCCCCGTCCCGCGCCGCGCCCAGCGAATCGATGGCAAACGGCGAGAACGACGTGGCGCCATGCTGCCCGAATGCGTAGAACACGTTCACATCCGCCGTCTGCAGGCTGGTTTCGACGATCAACAGCGGGTTTCCGGCGCGGTGAAACCTCTCGGCCACCTCCGCGAAATTGGGCGAGTAGATGTCCGGGGCATACGCCTCGATCCTCGGCGCGCCCGCCTGCCACACGTCCATTACCTGTGCCTCGGGACAGCCGCTCGGCCAGTCGCCCGGTTTGCGATCCGGTCCCGAAAGCCACACGTTCGTGATCATCGGCAGCGGATCTTCGGCTTTGCCCGCCGCCGTCACCTGGTCGATGTAGCGCGCGTAGTTCCAGGCCATGAAGATTTCGTCCGTCGCCGGTCCCTTGCCGAAGATCTGCTCCCACGTTCCGGCCGTCTTTCCACCGGCGGCCTTCCACAGCTTCTGCAAGTCGGGGTACAAGTCGGCTCCGCGCTGCTGTAAATGGTCCATCAACTCCTTGGGCACCTGCTCCGCAAACGCCTTGTTCGCCGCCTCGGACCGGTCGCGCGAGTCGCCCAGCACGCCCACTTCGTTCTCCACCTGCATCATGATCGCCGTGTGTTCGGTGTCCACTTCCTTGATGTGCTTCATCAGCGCCGTGTAGGCCTTGGCGTCCGCGTCGCGGTTGGCGCTGCTGAAGGTCGACAGGATTTCCACGCCCTTGCCGTCCTTGTCCTGAACTCGCGGGAAGCGGTCCTGGTTGGTTTTTACCCAAACCGGGATGTAGCTCGACATGCCGTTTTTCCAGCTCCCGAACCACAGGAACACCAGGCGTAGATGGTTAGCCCCCGCCGCCTCGATTTGGCCGTCCACCAGGCTGAAGTCGAACTTGCCTTCCTCCGGCTCCATCAATTCCCAGTAGACCGGCGTCAGCACCGTGTTGATGTGCATGGCCGCCAACCGCGGCCAGATCGGCTTCAGGTACTCCAGGCTGGAGGCGCTGGAGTTATGCAACTCCGCCGCCAGCATCAGGTACGGCTTGCCGTCGACAATCATCTGCGTAGCCGTGCCCTGCTTCTGCAATCGGGGAATCTCGGCAGCCGGTTTCGTTTGGGTCGTCTGGGAACATGCCGCCATCAAGATCAGCGGCGCGCAAGCAGCCAGAATTCGAAGTCTCATCTTGTCACCTCGGAAAACCATGGCGGGACGCGCCGGCTTGGGCGTCTCCCGCAAAGCGATGAACGGGAATGCCGCTGGGGCCACCTCGTTCATGGTGAGGCAAGAACCTCGCGGTTTCCTTCTTCGGGTTGCGACTTAAGGTTCCGCGCTTTCCGACTTTAATACCCGAATTCGCCATTGTCAACCGCCGCGTGCCACCGCCTGTGATCTAATGTTTAGTCGAAGGACTCCTTACTATATTTATGATTCCCGCCTGCTGTACGCGCGCATTCGCCGGCCTCCCGCTGATCTGCTGCCTGACGGCCGCTTCGCTGCCAGTCTCCAAACCGGAAGACGTAGGCATTTCCTCCGAGCGGTTGCAGCGAATTCACGAGATGGTGATGCGCCACGTCGCCGCGCACGACATCTCCGGCGCCGTCTCTATCGTGGCGCGGAAGGGACGTGTGGTTCACTACGAGGCCCACGGGCTCATGGACATCGACTCGAACAAGCCCATGGCCAAGGACGCCCTGTTCCGCCTGGCGTCCAGTTCCAAGCCCGTAACCGCCGCCGCCATCCTGATCCTGCTCGAAGAAGGCAAGCTGAAGCTTACCGACCCTGTCTCGAAGTTCATTCCCGAGTTCCGGGACTCGAAAGTCGCCATCGAGTTTAAACGCCCCGCGCTTCCCATGGCCGATGGTACCCCGCGCGCCGCCAGTCCCTACTACACCGTGCCGGCAAGCCGCGACATCGCCATCATCGACCTCCTCACCCACGGGTCGGGCCTGGCAAGCGGCGGCATTACCGACGCCGATTACCAGAAAATCATGAAGGCCAGGACGCCCACCGATACGCTCGCCGATTTCATCCCCCGCCTGGGGGCGCTCCCGCTCGATTTCGAGCCCGGCACCGCGTGGCGCTATAGCCCCCTTGCCGCCTTCGACACCCTGGGGCGCATTGTCGAGATCGTCTCCGGGATGAGTTTCGATCGATTCCTCCGCGAACGCCTGTTCGGGCCCCTCGATATGCCCGATACAGGCTTCAATGTTCCCGAAAAAGACGCCGCCCGTAAAGTGACGATCTATCGCCGCACCGAAACCGGTTTGGAGAAGCTCGCCAACTCGCCCGTATTCACCGGCTCCGCTTATTTCTCCGGCGCCGGCGGCCTCATCTCGACCGCCGAAGATTACTACAAGTTCGCCCAAATGCTCTGTAATGGCGGCATTCTGAACGGTAAGCGGATCCTGAGCCCCTGGACCGTGGACCTGATGCTCTCGAACCAGGTCGGCGATCTGTTCAACGGACAGAGCGGCCGCGCCCCGAAAGGCGTTGGCTTCGGCCTGGGCGGCGAAGTGGTCCTGAACGCCGCCGATGCCCGCCTCCGCAAGCCCAACGGAAGTTACGGCTGGGACGGGGCCTTCGGTACCTATTGGTGGGTGAACCGGAAAGAGCAGATGGCGGTCGTATTCTTCATTCAGACAGGAAGCCGTTCCATACAGTATGACTTCGACAACGCCGTTTCCCAGGCCGTAATCGAGTAGACGGTTTCTTGCCGCGGTCAATCGGCTCCGTTTGTTTTTTCAAACAGCCCGGAGAGGCCTCAGGGTGGGCGGAGCCGGTTCCGCTTGCCAGCTGGTCACAAGCTTTCAAAATAATCTGTAAACCATTGACACGCTAGCCACCTACCGGTAAATCCGCTACTTCTGGGAAGGCCGTTTTCGGGTGTCCGAATGTTACATGTTCTGTCAGGAGAGAGAAGTTGCGCAACTTCCTCTCCTGACCTGTCGCGTGCGGCGCCGGCTCTTGGGCGGGGCCTGGCGCCCGCGACGGTCTGCGGTTCTCAAAGACCATTCACCCGCGTCCCCGAAAAAACCCTGAAACAGAAGGCGCCCAGCGATTTCTCCAGCCCTGACCGGCCCTTGCCGGCCCACTCCGCAGCGAACCCCAATCGGTTTTCCCGAATGAACCCATTCTAGGCTGTATATAGCTGCATATAATTGAAACAAAGCACATCCTCCACCAGAAAATCGGCTCCTTTTGTTTTTTCAGACAGCTTTGCGCGCCCGCGGCACCTCGTCGGGTTCTTCTCCCGCCGCAACGGCTTTTCCGTGGAGCGGACTCTCAGTCTGCCACGCCGGGACTCCCCCCGGCGCTTTTGGCTGCGGCTATGCTGCGCTGTGGGGCAAGTTGGCAACCTGCGGACCGATTGTGGAGTGCCCTGGGCCGGGTCCAGCCCGGCCGTGTGCCCACGAGTCTCGAAACCGGGCTTTCGCCTGCGAAACATTCCAATCCCGGTCACAAGCTTTCAAAATAATCTGCAAACCATTGACAAGCTTGCCGCTTACTGGCAGATCCGGCGCCCGCGCCAGGGCCGTTCTTGGGTGTCCGGATGTTACACGTGCAGTCAAGGGAGGGAGGTAGTGGTGGACCTCTCCCCCGCTTGTCGCGTGCGGCGCCGGCTCTTGGGGGGGCTTGGCGCCCGCGACAGTTTTATCCACGAAACCTTTACTTGCGAGCCGCCGCCAATCGATGGACATTTACCGTCACCGGCCGCCAATGGTATCTCCGGTTGTGGCACATGCACATTTCCAGGTCTCCGTCCTGAGCCAGCCGCCACTGGGCTCCCGCGTCGCTAACCGCCGCGGCTGGCCAGAGGTGCCCGGCCGTCTTCGCGTTGCAGGCCGGTCTCGCGCTCTGCGGTTGAACCAGCATCGCGCTCCAAGCCAAAGTCAGGAACAATGTCCCCATGCCTCTATGCTCGCCCTTAATTGCCGGTGTGGCGGTGACGATAGTACTAATTTGGGCCTTAGCTCTACTACGGGCGCAGTCCTGCGTCCTTAGTGCGTCTCGACACTTTTTCCACCCTGCGACACAATGTCGGAGGCCAACGTCGGCCGTCCTGTCTGCGCCACGGCACCGAACCAGGCGCCATCGGCGAGTACGTCCCTTCTTGCTCCGCCGAATTCCGTTAACTGCTATGATTTTCTGTGTCCTACGGG
>PLRS01000092.1 GCA_003164035.1 Bryobacterales bacterium
GGATCGCGCGGTTTCGGGGTGGATGGTTCGTAGGCCATGGTTAAAACTCTCCTGGGTGGTGGAACGTATTTAGTCCAGCAGCGGCGAGGCGCGTGGCGTTCCCGCGTGGCATCACAGCCGATGCGAGACGGGCGCCGGGAAGGAGTCCCGGCGTGGCAGACTGGGAGTCCGCTCCACGGGACTTCCCGACTATACTGTACGACGCGGGTGGGGGGTGGAGGGGAAGGCGAGGGCTGTAAGTGGTTGAAGGGATGGGGTGAGATTTATTAGTATTTGCTGTGATTCAACTACACGGCCCCGGCGGGGGCCGTCACCGGGACGGATGAAAAAAGTGTTCCACGCCGGCTGGAATTAGTCGAGCGTAGGAACTCGTGGGCACACGGCCGGGCTGGCGCCCGGCTGGACCGATTGACAATCGGTCCTTAGGTTGGCAACCTGCCCCACATCCGCGGCTCGAATTTCCGGGAGGTAGTGGAGCGTCCACAAAACAGGTGGGCAGGTGGGCGAAGGGAAGATCCGCCTGAAAGGCGGCTGCAGCCATGATTGGCTGCCCCACGGAGCGGCATAGCGGCGCCGCGGACCGACAGTCCCTTCCGTTTTATACTGAAGAGGAACAAGTTCCTACTGGCGTGCAAGACTCGATCCGGATTCGTGGCGCACGGGTCCACAATCTCAAGAACATTTCGCTTTCCATTCCCCATAACGAGCTGACCGTCATCACGGGCGTCTCCGGTTCGGGGAAATCGTCGCTGGCCTTCGACACGATTTACGCCGAGGGGCAGCGGCGCTACGTGGAATCGCTGTCGGCCTACGCCCGCCAGTTTCTGGAGCGGATGGAAAAGCCCGACGTGGACGACATCGACGGGATCGCGCCGGCGGTGGCCATCCGGCAGAAGAACACGACTCGCAATCCCCGCTCGACGGTGGCGACCTCGACCGAATGCTACGACTTTCTGCGGCTGCTCTACGCCCGCATCGGCCGCACTATCTGCCCCGACGACGGCCGCGAAGTGCGCCGCGATTCGGTGGATGAAGTGGCCGCCCGCGCGCTGGCCCTGCCCGAAGGCTCGCGCTGGTACGTTCTGTTTCCGTGTCCCACCCCGGCCGGCGCCGAACCTCACGGGAACAGCCAGGCGCTCCGCGACCGCCTCTTCGAGCTGCGCAAGAAGGGTTTCAACCGCCTGTTTCAATCCGGCCGGCTGTTCGAGTTTTCCACCCCGGAATCGCTGCTGGAAATCGATTTCTCGATGCCCCTGTTCGTGCTGGTGGACCGGCTGGCGATTCGCCCCGACCTGCACCAGCGCGTGGTCGATTCGGTTGAGATCTGCTACCGCGAAGCCGGCGAGGTAATCTTCGAAAACGCCGCCACCGGCGAGCGCATCCGCGCCAACGAAAAGTTTCAATGTAAAACCTGCGGCCGCGAGTTCGCCCCGCCCGAGCCGATCCTGTTCAGCTTCAACTCGCCGGCCGGCGCCTGCCCGCGCTGCCAGGGGTTCGGCAACACCATCGATTTCGACATGAACCGGGTGATTCCGGATCAATCGCTATCGCTCGAAGAGGGCGCGGTGGAACCCTGGACCAAGCCCAAGCACCGGTCCTGGCTCGGCAATTTCAAAAAAGCCGCCCCCGGCGTGCGCCTCCGCACGCCTTATTTCCAATTGACCGCGGAGGAACGCGAGCGCGTCGAGGAATTCGTCCAGCGCTTTTTCCAGTACCTGGAAACCAAGAAATACAAGCTCCACGTGCGCGTCTTTCTCAGCCGTTACCGGGGCTACGCGCTGTGCCCGGAATGCAAGGGCGCGCGCCTGCGCCCGGAAGCGCTGTGGGTGCGCGTGGGCGGCAACTCCATCGCCGCGGTGGCGCGCATGAACATTGCCGAGGCCTACCGGTTCTTCGGCGCTCTCGATCTCAGCCCGGAAGAAACCGCCATCGCCGGAAAGGTGCTGGTGGAAATTCAGCAGCGCCTGAAATTCCTCAACGACGTGGGACTGGAATATCTCACCCTGGACCGGCTGGCCTCGACGCTTTCCGGCGGCGAAGCCCAGCGCATTCAATTGGCCACCTCGCTCGGCTCGCGCCTGGTGGGCGCCTGCTACGTGCTCGACGAACCTTCCATCGGGTTGCATAGCCGCGATACCGGCCGGCTGATTCGCATCCTGGGCGAACTGCGCGAGCTGGGCAATACCATCGTGGTGGTGGAGCACGACCCGGAAGTGATGCGCGCCGCCAGCCATATCGTGGACATGGGGCCGGGCGCCGGCGAACACGGCGGACGGATCGTTTTCGAAGGCTCGCTGCCGGAACTGCTGGCCTCGCCGGACGGCAGCGGCTCGCTGACCGCCCAATATCTGCGTGGCGATTTGCAGGTGGCGGCTGGGCGCCCGCGGCGGCCGGTCAATTCCAAACGCCTGCTCCGGTTCCGCGGGGCGCGCGCTCACAACCTGAAGAACATCGACGTGGAGATTCCGCTGGGGATGCTGGTGGTGGTCACCGGGGTCTCCGGCTCGGGCAAATCGACCCTGGTCCACGACGTGATTTACCGCTCGCTCGACGCCGTTCACAAGGCCATCGACGCGCCCTCGGAAGGGGAAGAACCGGACAGCGCGCCGCGGCCCGCCATGGCGCGGGTGGAAGGAGCGCAATTCATCCTCCACACGGTGATGATCGACCAGTCGCCCATCGGCCGCACGCCGCGCTCGAATCCCATCACTTATATCAAGGCGTTCGACCAGGTGCGCGCCCTGTTCGCCTCCACCCGCGAGGCCGAAAAACGCGGTTATACGGCCGGCCACTTTTCTTTTAATATCCCGGGCGGCCGGTGCGAAACCTGCCAGGGCGACGGCACCGTCACGGTGGAAATGCAGTTTCTGGCCGACGTGGAACTGGTGTGCGAAGAGTGCAAGGGAACCCGATACAAGAGCGGCATTCTGGAGATTCGCTACAACGGTTTGAACATCCACCAGGTGCTGGCTCTGACGGTGCGCGAGGCCATGGATTTCTTCCACGCGACCCCGCGCCTGGTGGACCGGCTCAAGGTGCTCGACGACGTGGGCCTGGGCTACCTGCGCCTGGGCCAATCGGCCACCACGCTGTCCGGTGGCGAAGCCCAGCGCGTCAAGCTGGCCGCTCACCTGGCCGCGTCGAGCTGCCGGGGCACGCTGTTTATTCTCGACGAGCCCACGACCGGCCTCCACTTCGACGATATTTCGAAGCTGCTCACGAGCCTCCAGCGGCTCATCGAAAACGGCGGCAGCCTGGTGGTGATCGAGCATAATCTGGACGTGGTTCGCGCGGCCGATTGGGTGATCGACCTGGGACCGGAGGGGGGCGCGCGCGGCGGGGAAATCGTAGCCGCCGGCACCCCCGAGCAGATCGCCCAATGCGCCGATTCGTATACCGGCCGGTATTTGAAGGAGCGGTCAGCGGAGCCGGTCTAGGCGACCGCCGATAGCTCCCGTCTTCTCCCTTGGCGCTTAATCGATCTGGGAATTTCGCGCTTTGAGCGCAGCCAACCGCTCCCTGACGGTCGCGGCTCGGTTACGGGCACCGCGTGTTTTCAGTCACTTACCGAGCCGCGACCGTCAGGGAGCGGTTGGCTGGGAGCTAACTTCCCCGGAACGGTTCATCGCCCCTACTCCCTTGGTTATCACTCCCACGACTAACCTTTTGCTATCTACCGAGACACTCGTTTTGAGCTGATAATACACCTTGAATGGTCAGCCTTCCGAACACATCGGGGACCATGCCCGCCGCGGACCTGGGTGCGCGCGGCCTCCGCCGCCGGCGTTCGAGCGGGTCGGAAGTACTGGAATTCACGTTTGCTTTCCTACCGCTGCTGGCATTCACCTTCGTGCTGGTGGATACGGCGTGGGCGGTGATGGCCAAAGCTACCGTACAGCGCGCGGTGCGCATAGCCGTCCGTACCGGTATTACGTTAACGGCTACTTCGCCGCAGATTACCAGCGGCGGCGGTACTCTTACCGGCGCCGTGAAGGGGCTGGTGCAGAGTAATTCCCTATGGCTGCTGAACGGCACCACCGGCCTGAGTTACATCAAGGTGAACTACTACTATCCGCCCGCCTCCGGCACGACCGGCTCGGTCACCGAGGTATCGACCTGTACCGCCGTGGCGCTGCCCTCGTGCCCCACCGTGGCCGATGCGTCGGGCAACATCATGCAGGTTTCGGTGCAAGGCCTGTCCATCGGCGCTCTGGTGCCGCGCATTTTCGGCCCCGGTAAGGGTGTCGATAACTCGCCCACGTCGGTAACCGTATATTCGGCGGACATTATCGAACCCAACACCAACCCGCCCCCCGTAGGGACGGCTCCCTGATCGAGGTGGGAACGATGGACGGGAAAGCTATTCGCGGGAAGAACTCGGGCGGCGGGTCGGCCATCGAAATGTGTTTCGTTTTCCTGGTGCTCTTCCCTCTGTTCTACGGCACCGGCGCCATCGGGGTGAACCTGATCCGCACGCTGCAAACGATTCAGTTGGCGCGCGACCTGGGCCACATGTACGCGCGCGGCATCGATTTTTCGCAGTCGGCCAACCAGACGGTGATGTACCAACTGGGCTCGAGTCTGGGCCTGACCAGTTCGAGCAGCACCAGCGCCGCGGTCGTGATCCTATCCAACCTGATCTATGTGGATTCGGGACAGTGCCTCGCCGCCAACGCCTGGACCAACCCCAGCACGCCGGTGGGGCCCACCGGGATCGCGTGTACCAATTACCAGAAATGGGTTTTCACCCAGCGGCTGGAGTTCGGCAACACGAGCCTGCGCAGCAGTAACCTGGGCAACCCCCTCAGTACCATCGTCAATTCGACCACCGGCCAGATCACTCAGGCCAACTACGTGACCAATGCCGGCGCGGTGGCGAACTTCAGCGCCATCAATCCATATAGCAACACCAGCGGGGTGATCAGCGGGCTGCCTTCCGGCCAGACTCTGTACTGCGCCGAGGCGGGTGCGCAGGCATGGGCCTGGATGTACTTCCAGAATCATTCCACTTACGCGTTCGATTACTTTTGAGGTAATGCCATGAAAATACCGGTTTCGCCCCGACGATTGCGGCAGCGCGGGTCCGTCATGATCATGTTCACGTTGAGCCTGCCGGTTCTGCTGGGGTTGATTGGCATCGCCGTGGATGGCACCATTCTGTATGTTGTGGAGGCAAAGATTTCGGCCGCCGTGGATGGGGCCGCGTTGGGCGCCGGACGGCTGCTGGGAACCAATGCCAATACCACCGAAATCGCCGGCGAGTTCATCAAGGCCAACTTCTGCGGGTACGAGTGCAACACCGGTTCCAGCGGCGGTCCCACCGGGGTCTGGGGCAGCTACAACCTCACCCCCACCATCAACTTCACCAATAATCTGGGAACTTACACGATCACCATTAACGCGACCGTGCAGGTGCCGCTGCTGTTTCTGCGCACGGTGCCGAAGCTGGTCCCGCAAACCGTCGCAACGGTGGGGGCCAACGCCACGGCAACCCGGCGCGCGGTTCGCACCATCATGGTGCTGGACCGTTCCGGTTCGATGACGGGAACTCCCTTCACCTGGATGCAGAGCGGCGCCGAATCGTTCGCCGCCAATTTTCTGCCCGGCACCGATGAAGTGGGATTGGTTATGCTCGAAGGCAGTGCCAACGTGGGCTATCCCACAACTTATCCGCTGGTTTACCCCGTCAAAGGCAATGTGAGCGGAGGTCCGGACACTAACTTCAATACCAGCTCGGACCCTCCCACGGGCCCATTGTCGACCGCGCTGGCTAACATGGCGGCCGGAGGCGGCACGGGCACCGCCGAAGCATTATCGCTGGCCTACGTCGAATTGCAGCAGGCCCACACTCGCGATCTCGCCGCCAACGGCGTGGATAGTATGCTAAATTCCATTCTGCTGTTTACCGACGGAGTCCCGGATTCAATCGCGGTCAGTCCGAATGCGACCCAGGTCTGGAACATCAACACCAACTCCTGGCTGACAGGCATCACCACCCATTTCGCCAGTGGCAGCGGGTGTACGTACAAGTCTACCAGCAACCTGGCAGACACGATGATGGGCACAATCATCGCGTTCGGGAGCGGCCCGCCCTGGGACACGCCCTACGGATTGTTCCTGCTTGGCGGCTACTACAACTCCAGCAGCAATACGAGTCTGAGCGATTGGGAGGCATCCCCTTCGAACGGGCAGGTCGGCTCGGGGGACCAGGTGCAATCCAATCCAACCGCGGCGCTGGCCGGCTGCAACAGTCTCGGCAAGAACGGCGGCAACAGCGCCAGCAATTACACGCTCAGCGACCTGAGCCAGATTCCCGACTATACTATCTACGGTGTGTCCACCGGCGGAACGAATTATCAATATTCCACTCTGAACCTGTCCAATGGGACATCCTCCTCGCCTTACTCGGCGGGCAGCTACAACTCCTCGCAGATCAACTCCAACTGCGGCAGCAACGGCAGCACCTGCGGCACCAACGTCGCGATTGCCGCCTGGAATGCGGTAGACAACGTCGGCACGATGATTCGTTCGCAGACGGCCATGAACCAGATCACCATCTACAGCATTGGATACAGCGGCGACGGCGGTGTGGACGCCGGGCTGCTGAATCGCCTGGCCAACACGCCGCAGGCGCAGCCTTCCGGCACCGTCAGCGGGCAGTCGGTGGGGCAGTATGTCCAGGTGGACAGTGCCGACGGCCTAGCCAGCGCGTTCCAACTGATCGCGAGCTACATTCTGCACCTGTCGCACTAAATCGCGGCGCGGGCTTGTCAAGCTGGCGAGCGGGTTCGCTAAGTTCGCTAACGTGTTTCCGGGCAACCGCTCCCTGGGAAGCTGTGAAAAGATCACAAATCGCAGGCGGAACCGCCTGCGCCACCAAAGCAGGTGCATTGTTTTCAGTGGTGGAGCAGGCGGTTCCGCCAGCTCAGCGCGTTTCGGAGAGTTTTTTCACAGCTTCCTAGGGAGCGGTTGTTCATTATGTGGCCGTAATTTCCAAATGGAGTACTTAGTCACCGGATCGAGGGTTGTCCCGCGCGAGCCGGGTGTAGGGCAGGGTCGAAGACGTCTCCCGTCTGTGTAGGACATTGCCTCATAATGAGGAATTTTCATGCGCGGGCCGCAGGCCCCGAGACGACAGACCACAAAAGACGATGGTCTGCAACGGCGCCCTTCACCAGTTTCGTCGCAGCCGGTAGCGGCGGCCGCGCCACTCGATGGAATGGCCGAACGCGGAGCCGGCCAGGGCCAGCAGCCAGAGCCAGGTTGCCACCGGCGACAGCGCGGCGTGAGTCCAGCCCCAGCGCCGGAACCATTTGTCGTGGGCTGGCAGGCAGGCGCGCGCCAGCCTGGCTCGCTCGTACGCTTTCCACATCCCGGGAACCAGTTGCGCCGCCAGCGCCGCCAAAGCCAGCCGGTGGCCGCGCCCGATCGCAATCGCCGATGCCACCATCGCACCCGCGTAAAACACGTGTGCCGCCAGGCCCGGCCACCACAGCCGGGGGCAATAAACCCGCGTCAGCAGCAGTTGCCGCCGCGTCCACCGCAACAAGCCGCGCGCTGTAATCGGCTCGTGCGAAGCGGCCAGCGCTCCGGGCGCATACGCGATCCGGAGTCCGGCGGCGCGCAGGGCTGCCGTCAGCGCGTAATCGTCGCTCACGGCCTCGCGCCAATAGTCCGGTACTTTGGCCTCAAAGTAGGTGTTCTTTAAGATGGCCATCGAGCCGCCCCAGGCGAACGGGCAGTTGCCCGCGCCCAGCATGCCGGCGGAAACCGCATCCCAGGCCGAGCGCAGCAGTGACCAGAATCCCCAGCCGCGCGCCGGGCCGGAAGCTTCGGGCAGAAACCAACGGTAGCCGGTGGAGGCGCCTACGCCCTCCTCGCGCAAGGGCGCGGCCAGAGCGCGCAGCCAGCCGGGTGCGACCCGCGCGTCGGAATCGGCGAATGCCAGCAACTGGCTGGAGATTCGGCTGGCGCGCACCGCTGCCGCCAGGTTCCGCACCTTTTCGCTGCCGCCGCTTTCGCCGGGGGCGCGCGCCAGCACCACCCGCACCCGCGCCGGCAGCACTCCGGCGGGGATGTCGGCGGCCGATTGCGCCACGAGCATGAGCTCGAAATCCGGATAGTCGAGCGAAGCCAGCGCCGCCAGGTTCTGCCGCAAACCGTAATCTTCGCCCTTTACCGGAACAATCACCGTGGCGGGAGGGAATTTCGCCGGAGCTTCTCTCAAACGGGAACGAATGTAGCGGGATCGCCTCGGTGCGTTGCGCACCGAAAGCGCCGCCAGCAACAGCGCCGGCCCCACCCAGAACCAGTACCAGAACACCAAGCGTCAGGATAGCGCTTCTTGGCTGTTCGATTGCGGCCACGGGCCTCGTCAGGTGCTTAACCGATCTGGGGAAGTCCTTTCCGGGCAACCGCTCCCTGACGGTCGCGGCTCGGTAAATGATTGAAAACACGCTCTGCCCGTAACCGAACCGCGACCGCGAAAACCCCCAAATCGGTTAAGCACCCGGCAGCGCCAGCTCCGCCGCCGGCTCGGATTTCCGAAGTCAGGCGTTGTAAGCCAGCGCGATCAGACCGATGGCGGCGATGTACGACGCGAACATCAGCTTCAGAAAAGTCCACGCCTTGTGATCCGCGCCGGCGAATTCCTTCCATACCACCACGCCCCATAAGGCGGCGATCATGGGCGCCGATTGGCCGATGGCGTAAGAGATCGGAACCCCAACCAAGCCGGCGGCGGAAAAATTCAGGCACATGCCGCAGCTCCACAGGATTCCACCCGCGACGCCCAGCAGGTGGTTGCGGGCTCCGGCTCCGGGAAAACCGGCAAACGTCACCGGCGGGCCGACCAGCGGATGTTTCATGAAGTAAATGTTCACCACGAAGCAGCAAGCCAGCGCGCCCGACGCGAACAGCACCATCACGCCATAGGGGGTCATGGCATGGCCCGCCGTCATCGACCGGGTGACAAAGGGCGCGAAGGTTCCCATCAGCAGCCCGGAAACGACATTGACGATAATCCCCTTACGGGACACCGCCGCGCCCGCCCCGGTGAGCCTGCGATACGCCGCCGCATCGAACAGAATTGCCGCCACCGCCAGCGCCAGCCCCGCGCCGAGGTAGGCCGGGTTACCCTTCGGCTGCAAAGCGTAGCTCAACAGAACGCCCTCCACCACGGCGATGCCGATGGCGATAGGGAAGGCAATGGCCAAGCCGGCGATATCGATTCCCGCCACCAGCAGCAGGTTGGCGGCATTAAAGATGATGCCCGCCACCGCGGCCAGGGCGATGTTCGAAGTATCGGTGGCACGCAGATTGACGAGGAAACTTTCGCCGGCGCCGCCCGTGCTGCCCAGCGTGAAGGCGAACGCCAACGCGCAGATCAACACGCCGATGATGTAGTCCCAATAGAACAGCTCAAAGGGATACCGCCTGGTGCCCTTGTAGGTATTGGCCCATGACCCCCAGAACACGGCCGTCAGGATGGTCATCAACAACGCGGTTGAAAACGAACCAGGTGTGTACATAAGAGAGCTCTCAGCGGTCAGCGATCAGCGGTCAGCTTCATTCTTCATTTTTCTGGCAATCAGAAAGGCCAGCTCCAGCGATTGTTCGTAGTTCAGGCGTGGGTCGACTTCGGTTTCATAGGCGCGCGCGAGGTGGCTCTCGGTGGGAACGCTCGCCCCGCCGATGCACTCGGTGACGTTTTCGCCGGTCAGTTCGATGTGTACGCCGCCAAGCTGCTGGCCGAAGGCGCGGTGAATTTCAAAAGCCTGCTCCACCTCGCGATAGATGTCCTCGAAGCGCCGGGTTTTGAGGCCGCTGGCGGTGGTCTCGGTGTTGCCGTGGACGGCGTCGCAAATCCATGCCGCCCGGCCGCCTTCGGCGCGCGCCGCTTCGATCAAGCCCGGCAGCCCGTCGGCGATCTTTTTGGCGCCGAAGCGGTGAATTAGGGCGAGCCGGCCCGGAGTCCGCTCGGGATCGAGCGCTTCGAACCAGCGCACCACCTGCTCGCGCGTGGTGGCGGCGCCCACTTTGATGCCGATGGGATTCGAAATGCCGCGCAGGTACTCGATGTGCGCGCCGGCCGGGCGGTTGGTGCGTAAGCCCACCCAGGGGAAGTGCGTCCCCAGGTTGAACCAGCCATCGCGGCGCGGCACCTGGCGGGTCTGGGCTTCTTCATAGGCCAGGTGGAGGGCTTCGTGAGAGGTGAAGAAGTTGATGCGGTCGGTCTCTCCGGCCCGCACTCCCAGCACGTGTTCCATAAAGCGGAGGGATTCGCCGATGGTTTCGACGGTGCGATGATACTCGGCGGCCAGGGGCGAGTGCGCGGCCCAATCCAGGTCGAAGTATTCGGGATGGTGGAGGTCGGCAAATCCGCCCTTGATGAGCGCGCGGATGAAGTTCAGGGTGAGCGCGGACCGCTCGTAGCCGCGCAACAGGAATTGCGGGTCCGGGGTCCTGCCTTCGGCGGTAAATTCGGAGCGGTTGATCAGGTCGCCGCGGTAGGCCGGAAGCGTCACCCCTTCGCGGGTTTCCAGGTTCGAAGAGCGCGGTTTGGCGTACTGGCCGGCGAAGCGCCCGATGCGCGTCACCGGCCGCTTGGCACCCACCACCAGCACCAGGCTCATCTGCAGCAAGACCTTGAGCAGGTTGGCGATGCGCGGCGACTGGCAATCGGCGAAGCGCTCGGCGCAATCCCCGCCGTGCAGAATGAAGCGTTCCCCGCGCGAGGCCTCGGCCAGTTCCTCCCGCAGCAGCAGGATCTCCCAACTGGTCACCAGCGGCGGCAGGAGGCGCAGTTCTTCGAGCACTCGCTCCACCGATGCCTGGTCCGGGTAATCCGGCTGCTGCAGCGCTTCACGCCCGCGCCAGGAGCGCGGCGTCCATTCGGAAATTTGCGGAAGGCTGGAAATCGGCATGCAGTTTACGGTAACACGCGGTTTTCGTGGCGCACGCACTCCTGCTTGCCGCGTCGAGACTCATCTCGACGCCCGTGCTCCGCCAGGAAAACCATGCCGCTGTGCGACGGCCCTGCTGGCCTCTCCCTACCTCTCCAAAATTTTCTCCACCGCCTTGGCCAGGGCGCGGAACTCTTCGTGGGCGGGCGAGCCGGGCGCGTACTCGGCCACCGTTAACCCTTGCGCCACCGCTTCGGCCACCACCACCCGCAGGCAGATGGGCGGCAGAACCTTCTTGCCCATTTGCTCCAGCGACGACGCCAGCGTCCGCCCCAGGTTCGTGCTCATGACCACCCTGGACGGCACGAAACGCACCCGCGGCTTTTTCGAGCGCCTTTCGGCCCGCGCCTTCAGCGCGAGCGACAGCGCTTCCTTCAAGGCAAACAGGTCGAGCGGCGAGGGTCCGCAGGGCAGGAGCACCAGGTCGGCCGCCAGCGCCGCCTGGTAGGCGATTTCGGGGTCGCCCGGTGGCGTGTCGATCAGCACCACGTCGGTTTCCTTCGCGGCGGCGCGCGCCCGCGCCCGCAGATCGCCGGTGGGGGCCACTTTTTCGACCACGCGCGAGAGCAGTCCCTGGCCCTCGGCGGCCCAGGCCGCCATGCTGTGCTGCGGATCCGCGTCCAATACCAATACGCTGCGGCCCTTGGCGGCGAATTCGCCCGCCAGATTGCCGGCCACGGTGGACTTGCCCACGCCACCCTTGCGCCCGCTTACGGCAATGATTGCCATAAAGAGTACTATAGGCGATTTTGGCGGCGCGGGCCGGAATTTTGAGCCGTTCCGCCCGCCGATCGGGCGTATATGGGCATGACGAAGCTGATTCTTCTTTCCGCTCTTGCGGTGCCCGGGATCTGGGCGCAGAGCCATGCCGCCTGCGATCTGGTGCACCAGGACGAAGCCAACCAGTTGCTCGGCGGCGAGGCGCTCGAAATCAAAGTCGGCCCCTTGGGCTGCGGCTACTCGGTGCGCGCTCGCGGCATCCGCCTGACGATTACGCTGGTCGATGTCGGCTCTACCGTGAAGGACTTTTGGGCGGGGATGAAGGCCCAGTCCGCCAAAAGGGGATTTCTGGTAGGCGACGAACCCGGCATGGGCGCCGCCGCCTATGCCGAAATGATCAAACGCAGCGCCCAAAGCTCCGCGGGTAAAGCCGGCTTCGTGGTGGTGAAGGGAGAAACCCTGCTGCAGATCTTCGTCACCGATGCGGCCGAAAAAGAAGACTTCGCCGGCAAGAAGGAGACGCTGGATAAGTTGCGGCCGCTGGCGAAGAAGGCGGCGGAGAGGATTTAGGGCGGGGGATTGTGGGGCAGGCCCCACAAATTCCGGAGCAATGCGGAGTGTTCTTTAGCGGCTTTCGGCAACCGGGGCGCGTGAAAACAGATGCGTCAGTCCCGCCGGGACCCTCGGCGGAGCGTCAAAGGCTTTGACGAACGCAGCCCACGCCTCGGGCGGCAGCACAAAATGATTCTCGTTCGCAAGCTCCATCTCAGTCAGCGTACGGGTCGAAACCACGATGCAGTCGTTCATCCCACACTCGTCGCGGCGGTCACCCGGCCTTGGTTGCCAGCAGCCGGTCCAAAGTGGCCATATCCTTATCGAGGTCCTCGACAGTGTAGTCGTAGATTTCATGCTGCCGAAGAAAGGCATCCACCTGAATGCGCGTCCCGAAGCCGAGGATCTGGCGCACCTGTTCCATCGTCAGCCGGCCGTCCCGGTACGCTCCGGCCACGGACTCTTCCAAAAGGGAACGGGACGCGTCTTGGCCCGGCGGCACGAGGTTCTGGAAAAAGCGGTCGGGGATTTCGACGGTGACCTGCATGGATTGAGGTTAGCAAAGCCGGCCGAAAGATACCACCCGCAAACGCGCCTAGCCAGGTCGCCAAGCTGCGGCCAGAGCGATCAAGTAAGCGGAGGGTCCGGAAAGGGGGCTCCTTTCCGGTCGCGGTGTGGATGATGCAGTGCGCCGGGGCGGCCTGGGAGGCCGCCGCAGGCCAAGGGCCTGCCCCACACATTCCGGAACAATGTGGAGTGTTCTTTAGCGGCTTTCGGCGACCGGGGCGCGTGAAAACAGATGCTTCAGTCCGGCCGGAATCTTCGGCGGGGCGTCGACGGTCTTAACGAATGCGGCCCACGCCTCGGGCGGCAGCACAAAATGATTCTCGCCGGCAAGGTCCATTTCAGCTCTCTCGACGTTAGCCCACACTTCTTCGTGCTCCACGAACTCGCCACGGCCGGCAGCCGCTAGGCCCAGGTTCACCGCTTCGATAAACCGGGCATCGTCCTCCAGACAGCCGCTTAGGACAAACTCCGCGAGCTCGTCCGTCTTCAGTCCCCTCTGCGCGGCGATTTGGGCGAGCAGGGCTTCCTTTTCTGAATTGAGGTGTACTTCCATGCCTGCCAGTGTAGGGATAGCGGCGCGTAGGGTCAACGGGGAGGGGTGCTCGGAATTGTAACCGCACGGCGACACTGGAGAACAGGTACACCACGCCAAACTCGTTTTCGGGTGCGTATCGAAGCGGAGCGTTCTTCAACGGCAGCGGTCGTTCGGAGGGCTTCATTTAGCGCAATTCTAATTGCTCGACTCGGTCGAGATCAATGGCGCTGCTCGGGTGGTGGCAACGCCAAGTTCCAAGGCTGTCCGCTTAGTACACAGCTTCATAAGTTCGCTAACGTATTTCCGGGCAACCGCTCCCTAACGGTCGCGGCTCGGAAACGCGCGAAACCGAGCCGCGACCGTTTAGGGAGCGGTTGCTTGATATGTGGCCGTAATCCCGAAATGGAGTACTTAACTCCCTCCAAAGAAAAACCGAGATGGCTCTCGGCTCTGCAGGTTTGACAAGTCAGCGCCTTCTTCATCGCTTCTTCTTCGCCGCTGCCCCTTCTCCCGCGAACACCAGCTCTATCGCCGCAGTATGAGTCTTCTCGTCTACCTGCACGTTGGCCTTAGTCTTGCCTAAGTGCTCGAAGATGCCTTCCTTGTGAACTATGTCCAGGAAGTAATCGGGGTAATCGGGGTTGAACGGGCGGCCGGGTTTCATGATCCACATGCGCAGGATCTCGGTTTCGCCCTCTATGTCGAGGCCGCTGATGGTCAGCTTGCCCATGTGATATTGCGGGCCGGAGTCAAAGCGGACGGTCACGTCGACGGTCTTATTGCCATCGTCGATCTTACGGTCGGCCGTGGCGCGGGCTTCGAGGTAACCGTTGGTGCGCACGGCCTTGCGCATCGCCTCTAGGCCCTGGTTGACGCGCTCGAAATCGGCGATATCTCCGGTCTTGATATTGGCGGTGCGCAGCAACTCTCCGGTGCTCATGGGGGTGGGGCCTTCGATGGTCAGTTTGCCCAGGGTGTAACTGTCGCCTTCTTCCACTGTCACATACACGCGCAGGCCTGCCACGCCCTGCGCCGGCTCGGTGCGCAGCTCCTTAAACGCTACCCGCAGGCGGCCGCGGGCTTCATACAACGGCCGGATGGAGGCGTTCAGGATCTCGCGGAAACGGTCCTCGGTATAGGGTGTGCCGATGGCGGCCAGCGAAACCGCGTCGTGCAAGACCTCGCTGGGGATCACGCTATTGCCGCGGAAGGTGACCAGCGCCACCGGCGGCAGGTTGCGAGCCGGGTGGAAGACGATGGCGAATTCGTTGGTCACGGTCTTGACCACCGAGCCCGAGATTTTCTCATTCTGCCCGTGCGCGGCCAGGAAGTCCTGAATCCATTTGGAATAGCGGTCGAAAACCGGCTGCGCGGCGGGCAACCGGTCGGAGGAGAAGAGCGGATCGCGGGCGGCCAGGTCGGCGCGAAGGTCTTTTTCGGAGACGTGCAACTGCTCGAATTCCACCGGGTAGCACTGCTCGAATTCGGCCACCTGGAACACGGCCGTGTAGCCTTTGCCATCGGCCGCCCGCTTGAATTGGTAACCCACGGTTTGAAATGCGCCGGTGGCCACCAGGCGGTCGCGCGCGGCCTCGAATTCCGGCTTGCCGGCGACCTGCCCCATTTTCAACCCGGCGATGGCCAGCACCTGGTTCGCCGAATAAATCCGCGTGCCTTCCACGGTGAGGCTTTCGATGACCCAACGCTGCGGGGCCGCCGCCGATTTTTTCTGCGCCGGCGCCCCGGCTTGGGTGAATCCCGGCAAGGCTGCCGCCATCCATAATACACAGAGCCGCTTCATCTGGTTGTTCGCATGTTTGACGCACGCACGCCAGGGACGCGGGTACAATGAAAAAAGTGCCCTACGACTTGATCGTGATCGGGAGTGGTCCCGGCGGCTACTCCGCAGCCATACGCGCCGGCCAATTCGGATTGAAGACCGTGCTGGTCGAGAAACAGGCCAAGCTCGGCGGCACCTGTCTGCTGGTGGGATGCATCCCCACCAAGAGCCTTTTGCAGACAGCCGACGTCTGGGACCGGTTTGTGCACTCGGACCGGGAAGGAATCCATTGCGAGAACCCGCGTCTTGATTATCCCAAGGTCAAGGACCGCAAGGATGGCATCGTCAACAAACACTCCAGCGGGGTGGGCCTGCTGCTGAAGCGCGCCAAGGTGGAGCGGCTTTCGGGCTACGCCACGCTGCGGGGCAACGGCAAGGTGGAGGTGGCTTCCGAGAGCGGCACCCAGACGCTCGAAGCGCGCAACATCATTATCGCCACGGGCTCGGAAGCGCGCATGCTGCCCGGTCTCGATCCCGATCCGGAATTCATCCTCACGAACGTCGAAATCCTGAACCTGACGGAGGTGCCGAAGAGCCTCATCATCATCGGCGCCGGCGCGGTGGGGGTGGAATTCGCTTCCATTTTCCGGCGTTTCGGCAGCGAAGTGACGGTGCTCGAAATGCTGCCGCGCATGGTGCCGGTGGAAGACGAAGACATTTCCAAGGAACTGGAGCGCAACTTCCGCAAGCAGAGCATTTGGGTGGAAACGGGGGCGCGCGTCGAGCGGGTGGAAAAAACCGGCCAGGGCGTGAAGGTGCAGGTCACTTTGAAGGACGGCAAGCAGCAGGCGCTCGAGGCCGAAAAGCTGCTGGTAGCGGTGGGCCGCAAGCCCAACACCGAAAAGATCGGCCTGGAGAACACCAAAGTCGAACTGGACCGCGGATTCATTAAGGTGGATGCCAACCAGCGCACCGCCGAGCCGGGCGTCTACGCCATCGGCGACGTGGTGGCCGGCACGCCCCAACTGGCCCATGTGGCTACGCGGGAGGGCATGATCGCGGTGGCGCACATGGCCGGTAAACCGGCCGTGCCCATCAACAAGCGCCGCATTCCGGGCTGCACCTACACCGAGCCCGGCATCGGCAGCGTGGGCCTGACCGAGGCGCAGGCGAAGGCTGAAGGCTACAAGGTAAAGGTGGGGCGCTTCCCCTTCGCGGGCAACAGCCGCGCCACCATCCTGGGTCACCACGAGGGCTTCGTCAAAGTGGTGGCGGAGGAGACCTACGGCGAGATTCTGGGGGTGCACATCATCGGCCCGGAGGGTTTCGAGCTGATCGCGGAAGCCGTAGCCGCCATGGAAGCCGAAGCCACCGTGGACGTCATGATGCAAACCATTCATGCCCACCCCACCCTGTACGAAGCGGTGGGCGAGGCTTTCAACGCCGTTTACGGGCTCTCCATCAATGCCTGAGCGGCGCCGCTGCGAAGTGCGCGAGCTGGGCCGGATCGGCTACGCCGAAGCTTTGGCGCTGCAACAGCAGTTTTGCGAAGAGCGCAAACGCGGCGAGGGCGTGGACCGGCTGCTGCTGCTCGAACACCCCCACGTCATCACGCTGGGCCGCAATGGGCACCTGGAAAACCTGCTGGCCGGAGACGAGATTCTGGAGCGCGCCGGCATCGAATTTTTCCCCACCGATCGGGGCGGCGACGTCACTTATCATGGGCCGGGTCAACTGGTGGGTTACCCGATTCTCGACCTGAAGCTGTGGAACCGCGACGTGGGGGCGTATGTGCGCGCGGTGGAACAGACCATCATCGATACCCTGGCGGACTACGGCATCGAGGCCGGGCGCATCCCCAAGCTGACCGGGGTCTGGGTGGGCGACAGCAAGATCGCCGCCATCGGAGTACACTTGAGCCGGTGGGTGACGTCGCACGGTTTCGCCCTGAACGTCTCGACCGACTTACACTATTTTGAGTACATCGTGCCATGCGGATTGAGCAAGCCGGTGACCTCGATGGCCGCGCTGGGCGTTGGCGCAAGCCTGCAAGAAGTGGGACAGAGACTGGCCGGGCATTTCGGCCGCATATTCGATTGTGAGATAACGGAACTGACCTATGACTGACGTCGTGATGCCCCAAATGGGCGAAAGCATTGTCGAAGGTACCCTCACCAAGTGGCTGAAGAAGCCGGGACAGCGCGTGGAGCGCGACGAGCCGTTGTTTGAGATCTCCACCGATAAAGTGGATACGGAGATCCCTTCGCCCGCGGCCGGCGTAGTGAGCGAAGTTCTGGTCGAAGAGGGAAAGACAGTCGCCATCAATACGGTGGTGGCGCGCATTGAGGAAGGCGCCACGGCAGCCGCCGAACCAGCCGCTTCGGCGGGCGCTTCGGTAACCCAGGCGCCCGCGCCGGCCGCGGTGGAGGCGCCCGCGCCTACTCCGGTTGCCGCGGCACCACCGCCGTCACCGTCCCCCGTGCCCTCGCCGGAAGCTCCCGCCGAGCCAGGCGGCCCCATGTCGCCGCTGGTGCGCAAAATGGCGCGCGAGCACAACATCGATCTGAGCGAGGTGAAAGGGACCGGCGCGGGCGGGCGCATCACCAAGCAGGACGTGGAAGCCTACCTGGCGCAGTCGGCGGCCGCTCCGGCGCCACCAGCCGCTCCGCCCGCGCCGGCTCCTGTGGCTGCCGCGCCGGTGGCCCCTGCCCCCGTACCGCAATCCCTGCCGCCTTTACCGCCTCCCGGTACGGCTAAAACCCGTGTCGAACCGCTCAGCACCATGCGCACCAAAATTGCCGAGCACATGGTTCTCTCCCAGCGCACCTCCGCGCACGTCACCACCATTCATCGCGTGGATATGACCGCGATCGCCAAGGTGCGCGAGCGCAGCAAAGCCAGTTTCCAGGCGAACTACGGCCTGCCGCTGACTTACCTGCCCTTCGTCACCCGAGCCGCGGCGGTAGCGCTCCGCCACTTCCCCCTGCTCAACGCTTCCCTCGACGGCGCCAATATTCTGTACCATAACGAGGTCAATATCGGCATCGCCGTGGCGCTCGAAAACGGTCTCATCGTGCCGGTAATCCGCAACGCCGACGAAAAGAACGTGTTGGGGCTGCAGCGCACCATCGTTGACCTGGCGGCTCGCGCCCGCTCGCGCCAGCTCAAGCCCGACGAAGTCGCCGGCGGCACGTTCTCCATCACCAACTTCGGCAGCTTCGGAAGCCTGGTCGGCACGCCCATCATCAACCAGCCGCAAGTGGCCATCCTGGGCGTGGGCACGGTGGACAAAACTCCGGTGGTGGTGAATGACGCCATCGCCATTCGCTCCATCTGCCATCTCTCGCTCAGCTTCGACCATCGCCTGATCGATGGCGCGCTGGCCGATCAGTTCCTGGGCAAGCTCAAGAGCGTGCTCGAGGACTGGGCCGAAGAAGTCCTCTGACGGTGAAGGCCGGCGGCGTCACCCCAGCACCAGGGAAACGCCGCCGTGCTCCTTGCGGGCCGGCCTCACGGTGACCTCGACATCCTGCCCCAGCGCGGTCAAAAAGTCCATCAACCGCTCGACGGAAAAGTTGCCGGACCCGCCACGCATGAGGGCGGAAACGTGCGGCTGCCTGATGCCCAGTACCGCCCCGGCCTTCGCCTGCGTCAGTCCCCGGCCCTTGATCAGCTCCCGCTCGGGGGTGGGGAAGCCGAGGTCGGCAAAGACGTTACCGCTGCTCTCTTTCCCGCGGCCAGCCGCGGAACTCGTGGGCGGTGGAATTTAGGTTGAGCCATGTTTCGGGCTCGCCGGCGAACGGCCGGGCTGGCGCCCGGCAGGACCGATTGAAAATCGGTCCGCAGGTTGGATAACCTGCCCCACAGCAAAAGGATCGGCGCGGCGCTACGGCTTCAGGTTCACAAATTCCGAGCAGCAGGGTTTCTGGACCGGTTTCGGCTCCATCAGCTCCGTGCGGGTAAGATCGGGGTCGTAGAGGTTCAACTGCCACTTGCCGTCGCGGCCGATCTTGGGTTTTTCGGTCTTCAGATCGACACTGCGGTCTAACAGCTTCTTGTAGCCGGCATCCACGCTGGGAACTCCGAGGGCCAGGTGGTGCATTACGCCCAGCGTCTTCGGCGAGGGGTTGGCGACGTTGCACATGTACTCCAGCCAGTCGGTGCCCTCCGGCACGCGCATATCGATCCAATCGGTGCGGTCGTCGCGCATGCCGCCGTGCCAGGTTTCGCGGAAGCCCAGGATGTCCCGATAGAATTTGTCCGCCGCGGCGCGGTCGGCCACCGTCACGCCCACGTGAATGATGTGGTCGGAGATGCGGGCCTCGGAAAGAAACTTGCCGAAATTCCGGCTGTGCAGCGAGCCCGGCATATACTGGACGAATTCCACGTTGTGCCCGTCCGGATCTTTCAGCATCATGCTGAGATTGCCGTCCAGGCCAGGCTTCAGCTCGGCGGGAACCTGGACGCCGCGGCTGGCCAGGTAATCGCGGAGTTTGCGGACGTCGGTGGTCTCGAAGGCTATGTGAGAGAGCCGGTCTTCGGCGGCGTCGCGCAACTCCGGAAACACTTCGATGTACTGATGGTCGTTCACCTTGAAATAGGTCAGCATCAAGCCGCCGGCCGGCTTGTCGACGGTGAAGGGCTCCAGGAACCCGAGGTCGTGGCCATAGAACTTGCGCGCCGCCTCCAGGTTACTGGTTTTCAGGCCGATGTGCGCCACGCCGACGATGGGAGGACGATCGGCGCCCGCGGCTGTCAACGCCGTCAGCGCCAGCAGGAACGAATAACGCTGCAACATGCGGTCAGTATATCGCGGGGCAATCAAAACCCCAATCGGCGAAACCTCACCGCGCGCCGCGGTATTGAGCCAGGGTCTTTTCCAGCGCGCGGCGGGCCGGAGTCGGCGCGGGCTCAATGAGGGCCAGCGCCTGTTCGATGGCTTCGACCGCCGATTGCCGATCGCGGTTGAGCCAATACGCTTCGCCTAGAATTTCCTGCACTTCGGAATCTTTGGGATCGAGGGCGGCGGCCCGCTTGGCAAGCTCCAGGCCCAGCTTCGGATCGGCCATCGCCCCAACCCTGGTTTCCAGCAGCGCCCGCGCCGCCACGGCCAACTCTACCGGAGACGCTTGCGGCACCGCTGCGATCGCTCGCAGCGTGCCAATGCCCGCCTGCGCCAGGCGCAGCGCTTCGGCGGGCCGTCCCGCGTTCGCGCTGAGACCGGCGGCATCGGCCTCCAGCTCGGCCTGCGCGAAACGGTACGCCTTGTTGGCCGGATTCTTCGCCCGCAGCCGGTCGTAGATCTCGATGGCGATTAGAAAATAGCGCAGCTTCGCATCCGCGTGGCCCGCGTAGCCGCTGACGATTCCCAGATCCCGGTACGGGATCGCGCGGAAATAAAGGGCCATCACGTTAGCCGGATCCTCATCCGACATGCGGTCGCGGATTTGCCGGGCTTCCTCCAGAGCCGCCAGCGAAGCTGTGAAGTCGCCCAGGTTGCCCAAATTCCAGCCCAGCCCGAGCAGCGCCGAAGAGCGGGCGTTGCGCGCCTGCGGCGTGTCCCGTTCCTTTTCCGGAATCTGTTCCAGAACCGCTTGCGCCTGGCGAAAAAAAGCCGTCGCCGCAGGCCGGTCGCGCAATTCCGTCAGGTCGCCCATGCGCTTGTAATTGCTCCCCAGCGCGGTCAGCACTTCGGCTACACCCGGATGGAGCCGCGCCGCCGCGGTGGCATTGTCGATGGCTTTCCGCATCGCCGCCAGGCCCGCGTCCAGGTTCTGCGCGTTGACATAGCCGTTGTTGACGCTCAGCGCGGAAGCGAGGGATTGGAAGGCGACAGCGGCCTGGCTGCGGACCTCGAAATCGGCTGGCCAGTGGGCGGCCAGCCCGTCGAATTCCCGCGCGGCATCCTCCACCAGCCTGAGCCCCGCCGGCGCGCTTCCGCCGAAACCGATGCTGCGCCCCAGCTCCAGTTTCGACCGTGCCAGGCTTACCCGCGCGCGCAGATTGTTGGGGTCCCGGGCGGCCAGCGGCTCCAGAATCGCAATCGCCTTGCGGAAGCTATCCCGCGCCTTGGCGGTTTCGCCCAGATTGGGCTGAAATGGGCTCCCCAGCACGGCGCCCAGATCGGCATACCCTTCGCCCACCTCCGTGCGTAGAACCGGGTCGTGGATCTTCTGGGCCGACAGCCGGTCCAGGTAGTCCAGGGAGTGGCGGGCCATGTCGGCCTCCACCGGTGTGGAACCGGGCAGCTTCGCCACCGACTTGCGAAGATCGTACTGCAGATAGCGCGCCAGCTCGTGGGCATCCGCGAACCGCCGCTCCGCCACCCGCGCTTCCCACAGCGTCGCCACCAGGCCGGCCACCAGCGAGAGCGTCACCAGCATCACCGTCGCCACGACGGATTTGTGCCGCGTTACGAACTTCCGGGCCGGGTACAATCGCCCCCTGGAAGCGGCCTGCACCGGATGGCCATCGAGGTAACGGAGGATGTCGTCGGCGAACTGCTCCACCGAAGCGTAGCGGTCGGCCGGGGAGCGCGCCAGCGCCTTGGCGGCGATCGCCTCCAGGTCGCCCCGCAGAAGCCGCGCCAGTGCGGCGGTGCCCACCCCGCGCGCCGCCGCGCCCTCCCCGGTCAGTCCATGGCTGAGAGCCGGCGCATCCGAGGAAAGCACCGCCTGGATGATCTCCGCCGGCGTAGTCCCGCTCGCCCCGAAAGGGCAGGTGCCGTTCAATAACTGGTACAGCAGGACCCCCAGCGAATACACGTCGGCGGCCACCGAGACCGCCTGATTCCGCAGCACCTCCGGGCTGGCGTAGAGCGGCGTGAGAAATAAATTGGAGGTAGCCTGCGCGCTGTCGCCATCCGCCTCCAGGGTTCGGGCAATGCCGAAATCGAGCAGCTTCGGCTCGCCGGCCGGCGTTACCAGAACGTTGCCCGGCTTCAGATCGCGGTGTACGATCAGGCGCTGGTGCGCAAAGCTCACGGCCGCCGCGACCTTCAGAAACAGGTGCAGGCGCCGCTCGATGGAGAGCCGCCGGGAATCGCACCAGGTATCGATGCGCTCGCCCTCCACGTATTCCATGACCAGGTAGGAAAACCCTTCGTCGGTGACGCCGCCGCCCAGAAACGCGGCGATGTTCGGGTGGTAGAGCTCGGCCAGAATCTGGCGTTCGCTTCGCAGCCGGTCCTCCAGCAAGGGAGAGTGATAGGGCGAGGCGATGGCTTTGACGGCCACCCGCTGCCGCACTTCACCGTCCTCGCGGGTTGCCAGGTAGACCGCGCCCATGCCGCCGGCGCCGATTACCTCCCGCGCCTGGTAGATCCCGAAACGGGGCAGCCGAGCCGGCGCCGGGGTCCCCCGCTGCCGTACCGTCGCGTCCGACGCCAGCAAACGGGCGACTTCCTGGCGCAGCCCCGCGTCGCCGCCGCACCGCGAATCCAGCCACGCCTCCCGCTCCGTCCCGGTCGGCAGCGTCACGGCCTCCTGAAACAGCCGGGCCAATTGCCGGAATCGCTCTTCGGGGTGGGCAGTCATGGTGAGACGCACCTCCGACGGCACCCCGCTTCACAGACGACGGCAACCCGCATTTCGCAAATCATACACTAAATCGACCGCCATCGCCAAAGCGGGCCGGGACTATTGGGTGGGAAGTATTATCGCTCCAGCCGGGTGATCCCGTTATCGAGCTCGGCGATTTTGGAAATGATGTCCATCCGGTACGTCGCCATCTGGGAGAGGATGGCGGCGTCTCCAGCCTTGATCTCAGCCCGGAGGGTGTCCTTGATGCCGCCCAGCCGGTCCTTCATATCGTCTAGCCGGTGATTGTTCAGGAGAATCCCAATGGCAACCAACAGGATGGTTGGGACCGTGGCGAGTGCGATGGTGAGAAGTTGCGTTTCGCTCAACATCCGCTTTCTATTCTCGATTTTACCAGTTCACCGGTGACCCCACTTCACCCCGGCGCACTCAGCCGCTGGTGCAGCCACGCCAGTGAGAAACGCACGCCGCGATCCACCGTCGAAGGCGAGATGCCCAGCACTCCCGCGGTTTCCTCCACCGTGCAACCCAGAAAGTAGCGCAGTTCCAGCGCGCGGGCCTTCTCCACGTCGGTGGCTTCCAGTTCGTCCAATGCCAGCGAAAGATCGAGCGTGTCCGTGCCCGCCGGACCCACCCAGCAAAGCTCGGCATTCAGCGGGATCCGGTCCAATGCCAACCACCGTTTGGATGCCTTCAACCGGCGGGCGTGATCGATCAGGATCCGGCGCATCAGTTTTGCCGCGAAGGTGAAAAAGTGAGCCCGGTCGCTGAGCGTCACGCGATGGAGATTGACCAACTGTAGAAACGCCTCGTGCACCAGGGCGGTCGGTTGCAGCGTGTGGTCCAGCCGTTCGTGGTGCAGCAGCCCGTCGGCCACCTTGCGCAGTTGGTCGTATACCAGCGGCGCGAGCTGCTCCAGAGCTTCCGTCTCTCCCTTCGACCAGCGCTCCAGCCAGACCGTCACTTCCCCGGGAGCGTCCGCCACGCCTTCGATTTTATCATTCGCGGCTGGCGCGATTTGCATCGGGATTACGCCGTATTCGATAGAGGAGAATGCGATATGAAAAACCGTTGGAACCACTTGGCCTGTCCGTGGCTGGTTCGTCTTACCGCGCTCGAGTTCATCGGTGCCGCCGCCCTGGCTGCCGCCCCGGCCGTTACCGGGGTCTATAATACCGCATGGGTTGCTCCCGGTTTGCCCAACTCCGGGATTGCGCAGGGCGCTTTCTTCGCCCTTGTTGGGACCGGGCTCGGCCCCTCCACTCCGCAGCAGGTCCAGGCCTATCCCCTGCCTACCACGCAGGGACTAGGCGGAACCACGGTCCAGGTCACGGTCGGCAGCGTAACCAAGACCTGTATTATGGACTACGTCAGCGCCACCCAGGTCAACGCGATTCTTCCTTCGGCTACGCCCACGGGAACCGGCACGATTACGCTCTCCTACCAGGGCGGAACCAGCTCGATTTCGGTCCAGGTCCTGGCCGCGAACTTCGCCATGGATACGTTGAATGGCGCCGGCACCGGGTCCGGAGTGGTCACCGATCTGAACTACAACGTGATCACCATGATCAACCCCGCGCATCCGGGCGAGGACTTGATTCTGTGGGGCAGCGGCCTGGGCGCGGTGACCGGCGACGAGACCGAGCCGCCGGTGCAGGTCGACTTGGGCACCGGCGTGCAGGTCTTCGTCGAAAACCAACCGGCTACCGTGCTCTACGGCGGACGGGGCAGCTCTCCGGCGCTCGACCAGATCGACTTCACCGTACCGACAGGAATCAGCGGCGGGTGCAGGACGTCCATTGCCGTTCTGGTCAAGGGAGTGACAGGCAACGTCACCAGCATGTCCGTCGCCCCGGCCGGGCAAAGCACCTGCAACGACGGTTTTGGCTTCCTGACCGCGGCTAACCTGCAAAAAGCGGTTACTAACGGTTCTCTGAATATGGGCGGCGTCGTCGTCAGCCGCATCGCCACCGGTAACGACACCCTGCTCGGATATTTCGGGAACTACCCGCTCAACAGCCTCATTCGGTCCTACGGAGGCTACTACGGCCCATCCATCGGCAGTTGTGTCGCCTATGAAGTTGGGGGAAGTTCGATCGAGACGGCACTTGTGGATCCGGTTCAGCCGGCCTATCTGAATGTGGGCGCGGACATGGTGATTACCGGGCCCGGGGGAACCCAAACCATCCCGGTGAGTTCGGCCGGATACTTCGCGGCGGATCTCGCCGTCGCGCCGTCCACCTATATTCAGCCCGGAAGCTATACGGCCACAAACGGCTCGGGCGGATCCAATGTGGGAGCCTTCACCTGGAACTTGACGCTTCCGGCCTCCGTCGTGCCCACCAATATCCCAGCCACCGTCAACCGCGCGCAGGACCTGAAACTGACCTGGACCGGAGGCTCGGCATACCAGGTGGCGAGCATCTTCCTGATCAGCGGTATTCCACTGGCGTCGTCTCTGAACTCCTGGGCCTTTATCGTATGCGACGCCGATGCGTCCTCGGGAACATTCACGGTTCCCTCCGCGATTCTCAATCTGCTTCCCACCAACGGCTATGGAAGCTCAAGCCCGATCAAGCGTGGAGTCAACGTCTCGATCGCGGGCGTTCCCGAGGCCACCTTCACCGTGGCCGGCTCGCCGGGACTCGATGCAGGCATCTTTACCGTGTTTGTATCGAACAACTCGGTGGCGACAATTCAGTAAGGATCGGTCAGGGAAATAACCCTGCGGACGATCGCCGTGGGGCAGACCATCGGTTTTTGTGGTCTGCCCTACACTCTGGCACTCGACCACGCTCATTTGTTCTCGTCATTCGCCACTCGCACGGAACCGCTCCCGGACCAGTGGTTTGGGGGCAGGGTCGAAAACGCGCCGGGACGAGTCCCGGCGTGGCAGACTGAGAGTCCGCTCCACGGTTTTCATGAGCTTGCGAGGGCCGAAGGCCCCGAGACGGCAGACCACGAAAAACGATGGTCTGCCCAGGTCTGCCCCACTTCCCATCACCGCGCCGACGGCGGTAGCGCCGGTTGGCAGACGGTGCCGGCAACCGCGGCGAGCCGTTGAAACAGCGGCTCGCCGATCCGGACTTTCAGAACTTCGGCGATCCCCTGCGTCCAGCCGTGGAGGAAATAGAGCCAGCCGTCCTCGACGCGCACTTGCCGGGTTTCGCGCTGAGCCAGCGCCTGGTGCAGGAATGGAAGCTCGCCGCGATAGTTCAGCTCCCACGCCACGCCACCGATGGGAAACAGCCCCCGATCGGTGATGGGCGATCCCGGCAAGTCTTTCCCCATCCCGGTGGCGTTGATCACCACCGAGGCCGGCGGCAACCTGCCCATCAACTCGTCGTTGAACTCCGGCAGAACGTTGCAGTGGTACTCGAACCCGATATCCGTGTCGAGCCCGGCCACCATTCGCGCCAGCGAGTCCAGCCGCCCCGCGGAGCGGTTCACCACGACGATACGCCGCGGCCGGTCCGCGCGGTCCGGCTTGCGGGCGAGATGCAAGGCGATGGCGGTGGTCGATCCACCCGCCCCGAAGCACAGCACCTGCGCGCCGGTCCTGCCGAAATAGCCTTCGCCCAGTACTGAATCCAGGCTCAGCCCGGAGGTGACCGGATCCTTGGCATGGCCGGCCAGCGACGTTCCGTCCTTCGATATGCTGGACACCTCGCCGCAGATTGCCGCAAAGGGGTCGAGGGTATCGAACATATCGCGGGCGGCTTCGAGCAGATTGACCTTGTGGGTGGTCACCAGCGCTCCGAGCGAAAGCGGATCGTACTTGATTTGCGCCACCGCGCGCCGGTAGTTTTGCGGATCGTCGTGAAGCTTGAAATCGACGCCCTCAATGACGGCATCTTCCCGGCCGAGCTCCTTCATCCACAGGGGAAAGACTTTCATGATGGACGATTTGGCCGTGGTGACGCCGAAAAAATACATGGTGGGGCGGGTCTTGGTAACGCGCGGCGGCAGCCAATTAAAGTTGTCGACCACCTGGTATCCGCCCTCGCGGCTCACCACCCGCTTGCGGAAGCCGTGCCGCTCGATGGTGCCATAATCGTGCCCCGCGCCGGCCGGGTAGGTAAATAGCGTCGCCAAGTCTTCTTCCTCGCCGGTGTTGATCGAGCGGTGTGCCCAGCCCGGCGCCACGTACACGGCGCGGCCGGGCAGCAGTTCCTCAACGTGCCAGTCCCCCTGCAGGTTCTCCATCAGCAGCAACCCGCGTCCCTTGACGCAGTAATAGGTTTCCGCCGTATCGACGACCGCGTGGAAGTGCCCCTTGGTCATGAAATACTCGTCGCCCACGCGGCCGGCGTGAACCACCGAGAGCCCCGTGCGCAGCTCGCCCGCGACCTCCGGCCGTGCGATCTCGTAAACTTCGTAGATGGTCGGGTCGCCGGATTCGATCAGGCGCCGGCAGGCGTCGGGATTCGAATACTGGCCGTCCATCGAGGAGAGGCGCCGCTCGATGTGACGGTCGAACCGCGACAGGCGGCTCGCTTCCGGCAGGACGTCGAAGGCAAATGGCAGGTTCAAGATTCGTCCTATAATGCTATAATCACAGGATTAAACGGTAGCAGCCTGCGAATCCCGCTGTCAAATGCCGCCCGGGCTGCAGGCGCAAAGGGAACGGCGAGAATGAACGCGACGCCCGCGAGGGAACCGAAAATCGCTCCAAGCGTGCCATTCGACGGTGCGGGAGTGATCCAACAGCGAGACCCGGTCCCGTACTATTTTCAGCTCAGCACCTACATTGCCGCCCGGGTGAAGTCCGGCGATTGGCGGCCCGGCCAGTTCCTGCCGAGCGAGCAGGAGATGTGCGCCGCGCTCGGCATCAGCCGCACGGTGGTCCGCCAGGCCCTGGTCGACCTGGAGCGCAAGGGATTGGTGGTCAAGCAGAACGGCAAGCGGACCAAAGTCGCGTCGCCGAAGTACGAGGGCGGCCTGATGCAGAATCTCCAGGGGTTCCAACAGGACGCCGCGGCGCACGGGCGGAAGACCTCCACCAAGGTCCTCGGCTGCGAGGTTGTCCCGGCGGACGCCGAGGTCGCCGAGGCTTTGAAAATTGCGCCCGGCGATTCGGTCCTGATGCTGAACCGGCTGAGATTCCTCGATGGCGAACCGCAAGTGCTGGTGGTTTCGTATTTGCCGGGAAGGCTGTGCACCTCGCTGGCCCGCGAGGACCTGACCGACCGCTCGCTCCACGAGACCCTGGCTGTCGAATTCGGTTTGA
The DNA here is from genome assembly GCA_003164035.1 of Bryobacterales bacterium. Lineage (GTDB taxonomy): Bacteria > Acidobacteriota > Terriglobia > Bryobacterales > Bryobacteraceae > JBEKYD01. The sequence goes on from PLRS01000092.1 coordinate 27,887, forward strand.
GAATCGTTCGCGGTTTTCGCACCATCGAGGCGATCGGCCTGGACCGGGCCGACGCCCGCCTGCTCCGCCTCAAGCCAGGCAGCCCGGCCCTGCTGCTGAAAAGCATCGGCCTCGTGGCCGATGGCACGCCTCTCGAATACTTCGTCGCCAAGCACCGGGGCGACCGCACCAAGTTCTACGCCCAGCTTGTGCAGCCGGAATAACCGGGGCACGTTCCCGGGATATCGCGGTTTAGGCGCGGCAACCGCTCCCTCGCGGTCGCGGCTCGGTAAAATAAGCAGAACCCGCCATGAAACTGCGTCTTCTTGTTTATTGCGCCCTGGCCGCTGCCGCCTGGGCCCAGCCCGGCAGCCGTCCCACGGTGCTGCATGCCGCCCGCCTGGTGGATGTGGAGAACGGCAAGGCGATTATCCCCGGTGAAGTGCTGGTCGAGGGCGACCAGATCGTCGCGGTGGGCCCGAGCGTCGATCGGCCCGCTTCGGCCGAGGTGATCGATCTCGGCGGCCGCACCCTCGTCCCCGGCCTGATCGACGCCCACGTGCATCTGTTCCTGCACCCCGGCGCCGAAGACCTCCAGACCGTTCAGGAATCGGTGCCGCAGCGCACCATCGGCGCCGTCCTGGCCGCGCGCGACGACCTGATGGGCGGCTTCACCGCCGAGCGCGACATGGGCACCGAGGGCGCCGGTTCGGCCGATACCGCCGTTCGCAACGCCATCGAGCGCGGCCTGGTCCCCGGCCCGCGCCTCCGCATCAGCGGCAACGCCGTCGATATCCTCGGCGGCCACGAAGACGCCGCCGGCTACAATCCCGCTCAACACGTGCTCTCCAACGCCGACATCGCCAATAATGCGCTGGAGCTGGTCACCGTCATCCGCCAACAGTTCAAAGAAGGCTCGGATTTCGTCAAGATTTACGAAACCGGCCGCGACTCGGTGGTTGGCGGCAAGCTGCACACGCCCTATCAATACACCGAAGCCGAGCTGACGGCCGCCGTTCAGGAGGCCGCGCGCGTCGGCAAGCGCGTTGCCGTGCATGCCAGCGGCGAACCCGGCACGCTCTACGCCGCCCGCGCCGGAGTGGCCTCCATCGACCACGCCAACCAGCTCAGCGACGAAACCATGCGCCTCATGCATGAGCGCGGCATCTTCGCCGTCCCGACCTTCGCCATTGTGACTTACTTCGCCGAACAGGCCGCCGACTCGCGTACCGCCGAGCGCGAACGCCAGTCGATCTCTCTCCACGCCGCCGAATTCCGCAAGCAACTCGCCGCCGGCGTGCCGATGGCGATGGGCTCCGATGTCGGCCCCTTCCCGCACGGCACCCAGGCGCGCGAGTTCGTGCTGATGGTCGAATACGGCATGAGCCCGCTCGAAGCTCTCCGCGCCGGCACCTTAAACGCCGCCAAGCTGCTCGGCTGGGAGGGCCGGATCGGCGCTCTCCACGCCGGCTACCTGGCCGACATAGTAGCCGTCTCCGGCGATCCGCTGGCCGATATCGCCGCCCTTCAGCGGGTCGACTTCGTCATGAAAGGCGGCGTGGTGTATAAAAGGCCGGCGAAATAAAGTAAGTGCTCAATCCAGGAATTACGGCCACATACTAACCAACCGCTTGCCGCGACCGTTCTGCCGGGAAATAACCATGTCAATTCCGGCGTGGCGCGGCCATTTTGGCTGCAGCGCCACGAGACGAATCTCCGAACTCTCCTGAAGTCGTGGAATTTGAGTTGAGCCAGTTTCGGCGACCCAGAGGTGGGACAGACGGGACAGACGATCGTTTTTCGTCGTCTGTCAGGCCTCGACACGCCGCCCGCGCCTGACAGACGACAAAAAACGATCGTCTGTCCCACCTGGCTCCCGCGCGGGTCCCCGTCAGTTGGGTCAGCCTATTTTCCTCAGCACCAGAAAACCGCCGGGGCGACTCAGGAGTTCGGAATCTCGGCGCGACCGTCAGGGAATGGTTGCCCGGAGTGTGTTGGCGAACTTATGAAGCAGGCGAAAACCGCCGCTCCATCCCGGGCGGTTGGATGTATAATTGACCACCTACGGAGCAAACCGTGGAATTCGGATTCGCGTTCCGGCACGCTGCCGGGCGCCGGGCCGAATCGAGTGAAAGGAGAACCGGACGGCATGGACATCGGATGGATGATCCTCATCGTGGTTGTTTGCGGAGCCGCGGGCGGCTTCGTCAATGTTTTCATAGGGGACAACGGGCTGCATCTGCCAAAGGTCGAAAACGGCGTGCTCCAGCCGGGCTATATGGGGACGGTTTTTGTAGGCGCCGCGGCCGCGCTTGCTTCCTGGGGAATGGCGAAAGCATTTGTCTTTTCCGGCTCAGCCGCCGTCCCTCCGCCCACCTTCTCGACGGCCGACATTGCCAACGCGCTTCTGCTGGGATTCGGCGGCGCGAAGTGGTTTAAGAGCGAGAATGAAAAGGACGTGCTGCAAAAGACCGCGGCGATTGCGGCCGGCAAGCCGGCCGACGCCAACGCGGCACTCATGATTGCTTCGGCAACGCCCAATCAGGCCCTCGCCGCCGCGGCGGGAATGCACCAGTAACATTGGAGAGCCGATGACACCCGATAAGCGCCCATAGAGAAATCGAGGGACTGATCGGTGGTCATCGGCGCCTGTAACTTGGTTGTTCACGGCTCCAAAACCGTGGATGGCGCGAGGCTCCATCGACCCGGCGCGCGGCCGCGGACCCTTGCTCAGCTTCGCATGCGCAGCAGCAGGTACAGTCCCGCCAGTCCGAAGAGCACGTCGGGCGAGAAGGCGGCCATGGTCGGCGGCAGCAGGTTCGCGTCCCCGACCTTCTCGAACAGGATGCCCAGGCCGCGGTAAGAAACTCCGATCGCCAGGCTCTGCCCGATGCCCGCCATGGCGCCCCGGTTCCCCACCCGGAATCCGAAAGGCACCGCGATCATGGCCATGATCAGCGCAAACAGCGGCGCCGCGAACTTCAGGTACAACTGCACGTGCTGCTTTACGGTCGGGTAGCCGCGCTGCTCCAGCTCGCCGATCAGCCGCTCCAGTTGCAGGAAGGTCATCTGCTTCTCCTGCATTCCCTGCGGCAGAAAATAGTCGGGAGGCTCGGTCAGCTCCGGAAACGTCGCCACCTGGTTGGGGTCGTTTTCGCTGAACGGGGTGAAGTGGCTGCAGGAGGTGTTTTCGAAGGTGCAGCTCCAGCCGTTTTCGAACACCCACGTCCGGATCGAAGGGTTCCAGGTAGCCCGCTGGGCGACGATTTCCCGCTGCAACCGGAACGCTCCCGGCCGCGGGTCCAGCTCGAACACGTTCACCCCCAGCATCACGTGCGCCGAGGTGTCGAAATAGCGGTAGTAGTAAATCCGGTGCGCCCCATAGCCCATGATCCACTTGCGGTCGGTGCGATAGTAGGTTTGCGTGGGCCGGTTCTTGATCACGTCCCGCAGCGCGTCCTGCTTGAGGTTGGCCCCAGGCACGTAGTAGTGATCGAAGGCGAACAGACCTCCCGAAAACAGCACCCCCGCCACCAGGATCGGCGTGGCCAGCCGGTACAAGCTCACCCCGCAGGCGCGAAACGCCGTGATCTCGTTCTGTTTGCTGAGCACCCCCAATTGCACCAGCACCGCCACCAGCACCCCGAACGGAAAAAGTTCGTAGATTAGCTCCGGCGTCAGGAAAAACAGGTAGGTGAACATCTTGCTGAGCGGGATCCGGTTCTTGACCATGTCGCCCATCAGATCGAAGAAGTTGTACACCAGCAGCATCGACACCAGGCTGGCCAGCATCACGGCCAGGTAAAACAGGAAGCTCGACAACAGGTAGGTGTCCAGAATTTGCGGCAGCAGCGGGAGGCGCCGGCGCATGGTACGCGGCTCCGCCCGCACTTCGCTAACCGCCGCCGGCTCGTTCCCCGGGGCGACCTCTTCCACGCGCGGCGCGCTACGCTTCGCCCGGAACAGTCCGGCCACGCGTCCGAAAACATCGTTCAGCCCGCCCAACAGATCGCGGTCGCCCGGCGATTCCATCCGGTACAGAAAGATGACGCCGGCCACGAAAAACGCGGCGTTGGGCAGCCATAGCGCCACCGGCACCGGCAGGGTGTGCTGTTTGGCCACCCCGATCAAGGCCAGCGACGACAGGTTGTAGCAGAAGAACCCCAGAAACAGCGCAATCACGTACCCGGCCGATTTGCCGCCCTTGCGCGTGGCCACGCCCAGCGGAATCCCCACCAGCGCCAGCGTGATGCAGGCCAGCGGGAGGGAAAAGCGCTTGTGCAGCTCGATCTGGACTTCGGTATAGTCCGGCCCGCTGCGCGGATACCGCATCAGCTCGCGCGTATTCATGGCGCTCGATCGCAGCGTCTTCAAATCCGGCGGCGAAGCGTCCAGCGCCTGCACTCCGTAGGGGGCGGAACTGTCGTTGGCGCGCCGGTCCTTGCCCATTTCGTGCTGGGTGTAATCTTCCAGGGTCAGCTCGATGCGGTTGTGGCGCGGGTCGGAAACGGCGACCGCCTCCCGCGCCAGCGTGATCATGGGCCCATCGGCTTTATCGCGCATCCCGTTCTGGCGTTGCTCCGGCGGGGTGATGTCGGCTACGAACACCCTTCTCCACTTGTCCACCGACCCGGTGACGACGTCGTCCACGTACAGAATCTTATTGGGGAAGTTCTCATTGAAGACGCGCGGCTCGATGGCCGCCGAAAGCTGCGTAGCCAGAATGTCGTTGAGGATGTGCGTGCTCTGGCGATATGCCAGCGGCGTCAGCCGCAGCTCGGCATACCCCGCCAGGGCCGTCCCCAGCGCCGCGAATGCCAACACCGGTGCGATCACCGTGCGGCTGGAAACTCCGGCAGCCCGCATGGCCACAATTTCGCCATCCGCCGCCATCCGCCCCAGCCCGATCAGAATCCCCACCAGCACGCCGAACGGAATGGTCAACGGCAGCACCGGCGGCAGCGTCCACCCCAGCAGCGCCAGTACCGTCCCCGCGCTCACGTTGTTCGAGCTCACCAGCGCCGCGAACAGCTTATCCGCGTATTGCAAAAAGATGATGAACGTCGCCAGCAGCGTGCCCAGCAGCGCGCTCTCCACCACCTCGCGGAAGACGTATCTGCCCAGGAGACGGAACACAGGCTTCCTACTTCACCGGCTCCGCCGCGATCAATTCGGGCGCCGGCACCACCGGCAGCTTGGGCAGCTCTTCCTCAACCGGACGAAGCTCCAGATCGTCGACCAGCACCGATGGCGCCACCACGCACGCTTCGATGTTGAACGAGCCGGCGCCCAGCACCGCCAGCGGCCCGCCGTTGTCCATGTACTCGAAAACGTTGGCGTCGTCGCCCGCCGCCAGAATGTCTTTCAGCGAGCGGGCGTTCAATCCCTTGAACTCGACCCCGCGAATCAACTCCTCCCGCCCGTCGGGATATACCTTGTACGCCAGCACCGGTGCGCTTACCGGCTGCGCCATACCCGAAGTCTCGCTCAACAGGCGCCGCACTTCGTCGAACGGCGCCGACGAGGGAAAATCGAGCTTCCGCACCAGGATGCCGTACGGCTTGCTCCGCGCCTGAATCGCCTCGATCAGCTTGCGCTTCAGCTCGCCCGCCGGCGTCGCCTCGCTGGAACGCACAAAAAGATTGCCGATCCCGGCTTCGGCCGCGCCGTAGGCCCCGGGCAGACGCCCATGTCCGTTCGAACCCGGCATGCCTTTCACCGGCTGGCGCGTCAGAAGAAACGTCTTCAGCACACCCTTTTCGATCAGGCTCACCGGTTGCGCCGCCACCCCTTCCCGGTCCACTTCATAGGCGCCGAACAGCGGCCGGCCGCGCCATACCTTCTGAGTGGGATCGTCCACCACGTCGAACGATTCCGGCAGCACCCGCGATCCGACCCGCCCTTCGTATTCGCTGGCCAGAAATGCGCCGTTCCGTCCGCCTTCGGGCTTGCGCGCCAGGACCAGGTTACGGCCCACCACCTCGGCCATCAACTGCGCCCCAGCCGTTCCCTCGAACAGCACCGGCCCATTGTAATCTTCGCCCTTGGGCGCCGCCGCCAGCGCGGTTACATTCTTGGCCAGCTCGCGCGCCGCCGCCATCAGGTCCGGCTCGCCCGGCATTCCGGCCGGTTCGATGGCGTGAAAGCCGGCCAGATCCCGTACCGCCGCCCCATCCGCGCTCAGTGCCATGGCGCGCATGCGAAGAAACGTTACGTCTTCCGGCACCCTTACCTCGGTGCCTTCGGAATTCACCACGTAGTAGCCGCCCGCGTTGGCTTCCAGGTCGACCCGCGAATCCTTCACCGCCGGGTAGCCCGCGAACACCGCCGAAAGACTGCGCACCCGCGCCGCCCAGCCGTCCTCGTCGATCGACAAATGGCCCAGTTCGCGCACCGCGCGCAGCGGCGTCACGCGGCCGAAATCGTCCAGCCGGTCGCCGCTCTCCGATACGTTCCGCAGCGCCGCCCGCTTGCGCGCAATCGCTTCCACCGCGCTTTTGTAAGCCGCGTCGGTGGCCAGCCAGAAATCGCGCCGCACCAGGTCGTAGGACGCTTCCAGCGGCAGACGGCCCTGAAACCTTCCACCGAATCCCGCTCCGGCGAAGTTGCCGTTGTCGAACCTGTAGTCGCCCACCCGCACGTGTACTTCCGGCGCCCGAAGCTGTTCCCGGTTGCGCGACAGCAATCCGCCCAGGGTCGCCGACACGCTGAACACGTCCTCCTGGTCCAGCAGGTACTCCACAAAGTACGGCTTTTCCAGGTTCGCCACCGCCAGCGTCAACGAGCGAATGGCTTCGTCGTGCATGGCTTTCAGCGTCTGGCCGGAATCCGCCGCCTGGGCGTAAATCGCGCCCGCGGCCGCCATTGCCATCGCCGTGCCCGCGGCCATCCGCTTCAACCCCCGGCGGTTCACCGCGCCCCTCCCTTCGGCTCCATGGAGGTCGGCTGCGGCAACAATGGGGGCCGGTCGTTGGCCTTGGCTTTTTTCTCGATCTCGATTTCCGACACCAGAATCGCCGGCGACACCGCCGACACCGGCACACTGCCCGACTCCGCTCCGCAGTAGCCGTTGAAAACCTCCGCATGGTCGCCCGTCGCCAGAATCTTGGCGAAGCTCGCCAGCGGCGTGCCCACAATATCCGCGCCCCGCACCAACTCGTCCGGCCGGCCGTCCACGTATACCCGGTACACCACGATGGGAATCACCTTGAAGGCCTGCAGGCCGGCCCGCGCCGTGGTCGTAAATCCACCGGTGATATCCCGGAAATAGAGTCCGTACGGCTTGTGCTGCCGCTTGGCTTCTTCGATCAGCATGGCCCGCAACCGGTCGTCCGAAACCGCGTGCGCGCTTTCCACGATCAGGTTCGATTGCCGTGAAACCGGCTCCAGCCCCGGTTGCCGCCGCCCGTGGCCGTTGGAATGATCGAAGCCCTGAATCGGCGAGCGCGACATCAGAAACGTCTTCAACACCCCGTTCTCCACCGCCATTACCGGCCGTGCCTTCGCCCCTTCATCGTCGTAGTCGTACCAGCCGTTCAAATCCACCCCGCCGATCTTCTTTTTGGTCGGGTCGAACACCACCGATAGAAAATCCGGCAGTACCTTTTCCCCCACGCTCTTGGTAAACGTCTGGCCTTCGCTCTCGTCCTTCTGCCTGTGCCCTTCCACCCGGTGCCCGAAAATTTCGTGGAAAAACACGCCCGCCGCCTTGCCCGAGAAAATCGCCGGCCCCACGAACGGCTCCGCTTCCGGCGCCTGCAGCAGCGCCGCCACGTCGCCGGCCACGCGGTCTATCGCCGCCTCTAACACTTTATCGTCGGGTAGCCCGTCCGGCTGTAGGGCTTCGAACGTCTCGAACTGGCTCACGTCCGTCCCATCGGCCGCTTTGCCCGATGCCGAAATCAGCACCCGCGCGTAGCCCCGCCCGAAAGCCAGCCGCGAACCCTCCGTGTTGACGAAATAGCGCGTCTCGTCCTGGCACCATACCGTCACCCGCGAGTTCAGCACGCTCGAATAGTTACCGAACCGCGCCGAAAGCCGCCGCACGCGCTCGGTCCAGTTTTCCCGGTCGAACTGCAGCTTGTGCACCTGCTCCACCTGCACCGAAGGCGGCTCGCTCGAAAAATCCGCCGAGGTATCCCGGCTCGCAACCTGCACCTGGCTATTGGTCTTGATCCGGATGAAGCGCTCGGATGCCGCCCGGTAGGCGCGATCCGTATCGAGCCACAGACGCTGGCGAATCGCGTTGGGGTTATCCTCGAACGTGAGCATCGCCCCCGACGTCACCTGGCCGCTGCCCGAGCCCCGCCCGCCCAGGTTCACCCGATGATAGTTATCGAGCTCCGGCGAGCCCACCCGCACCGAGGTGTCCAGGGTCCGGCTCCTGGTCCGATTGGTCCCCTCGATCGCGCCCAGCGTGCCCTCGATGGTGGCGTAATCGGTCTCGGTCACCTCGTAGCTCAGAAAGTACGGCGGCGGATCGGCCTTTTGCTTCAGAATGTTGAAGTTCCGGCTTAACTCGCCAGCCATCGTGTCGAGCAGAACATTGCTTTCGGCAGCCCTCGATCGGGCAGCCGCGGCGAGGGCGGCCAGGACCAGAATCGCCACGCGGAAAAAACGAGAAGGGATCAAGACTTAAGGATAACAGAGGCGGCGCAGCCGCTCCCCGCGCGGGTGCTTAACCGAGCTTGGGGTCTTCGCAGTTTAGGCCTAACAACCGCTCCCTCGCGGTCGCGGCTCGGTAACGGGCGCCTCGTGTTTCCAGTCACTTACCGAGCCGCGACCGCGAGGGAGCGGTTGTCGGGAACTAATTCCCTCAAATCGGTTAAGCACCCTGGCGTAATCCGGGTGAATCGCCGGTGGCAACACTGCACTAGAATCGAGAGATGGAATCGCTATCGGGTAAAATTGCCGCGGTCACGGGCGGCACGCGCGGCATCGGCCGAGCCATCGCCGAGCGCCTCCTCCGCGACGGAGTGAAGGTGGCCATTTGCGGCCGCGGGCGCGACAGCGTGGAGCGCGCCGTGGACGAGCTGGGAAAAATCGGTCCTCTGTTCGGCTATCCGGCCGACGTCTCGCAGCCGGAAGCCGTGGCCGATTTCTTTCACGCCGTGGATGAGGCGCTGGGTGGCCTCGATATCCTGGTCAACAACGCCGGCGCGGGAGTTTTCCGCAAGACCGGCGAAATGACCATCGCCGAGTGGCGGCACAACATCGACCTGAATCTCAACGGCGTGTTCTATTGCTCCCGCGAGGCGCTGGCCCGCTTCCGCCAGCGCGGCGGCGGCCACATCGTGAACATCTCGAGCCTGGCCGGCAAGAACCCGTTTTCCGGAGGCGCCGGCTATAATGCCTCCAAGTTCGGCCTCAACGGATTTAGCGAAGCCATGCTGCTCGACCATCGCCACGACAACGTGCGGGTGTGTTCGATTGCCCCCGGCAGCGTGGCGACCGAGTTTGGCGGCCCATCCCACCGGCAGGGCGACGTCTCCTGGATGATCGCGCCCGAAGATGTGGCCGAGGTCGTAGCGCTGGTGCTGCGCATGCCGGCGCGCACCATGGTCAGCTACCTGGAAATGCGTCCCGCGAGGCCGAAAAAGTAGTGCGCGGCGCCAGCGGTTACCGAGCGATTATCCCTTAGGACAGTCGCTAAAGAGCAGACCTTCGAATTCGTGCATGACCACGAAAGGAACAAAGCGCCGCGGGTCGAAACGCCCACCCATGGCTTCGATCACTTCCCCCAGCAGAGCATCCTCCACCATGCCCGCCTTTCTGTCGCTCTTTGCTTGCGCTGCCTCCGCGCGTCCGGGCCATGCGGCACCGCCTTGCTGAGGCAATGCGTAGAAATCGACCATGGTCGTGGCGATACATTCCGGATCTTCCCTAAGGTGCTTGACGATGTCGCCTTTAACGGAGGGCCAACCGCGAATGCCGCCTCGCCGCCGGCGCAGGCGCGCGTTGCCGACGATTCGGGCGCTAACGCTGTCGTAACCCTTTGCCAACAAATGATCCCTAAGCGCTTCGTTTACGAAGTCTTCCTCCGTCTGGCCTTCGACATGCACAAGGAGGCGGGGCATCGCTTTACTCCCGGACCGGGCGGCCGGCAAACTCGTTCTTCTCCCAAAGCTGGCCGAGACTGTATTCGCTCAGCCACGCGCCCAATTGCGCCGATTCCAGTCGCGTGAGCTGGGTAGCTCCATCCACGCGGTTCGCCACCAGCACATCCTCCGGCGCGAAATGATCCAGCAGCAGAGACGACTGCGTGGACACAATTACCTGCGTGCCCGCCGACGCCTGCCGAATCAAAGACGCCAGCATCTCGATCGCGTAGGGATGGAGCCCCAACTCAGGCTCGTCCACCAGGATCACCGACGGCCGGTATTCTTCGGGCTGAAGAAAAAGCGTTGCCAGCGCCACGAAGCGGAGCGTACCATCGGAGAGCGACGATGCGTCGAAGTACTGGTCCGAGCTTCTGTGCCGCCATTCCAGCCTGATGTCGTCCGGCTTCAGCTTCAGAGGCTTCAACTGGAAGTCGTCGAAGAAAGGCGCCACCCTCTGTACCGTCCGTTGTATCAGGCTGTAGGAGGCTTCGTGCTTCTCTCTGAGGTAATACAGAAAAGCGGCGAGATTCGATCCATCCGGACGCAGGAAATCGTTGTCGTCAACTCTCGCCGTCTTGCGCATGGGCGAAGACAAACTGGTGTCATGCAGGTGGTAAAGCCGCCAACTACCCAGGCGAGAATGAACCCGCCTGGCAACTCTGTCGCCGGGCTTCGGATCGCTGATCCCGGCCTCGCGGCCCTGCTGCGCTGGTAGGAGAACGGTATGAAGATAGATCGGGTGGGGGTGCCGTGCCTTGTCCCAGTAATCGGCCCGTTCCTCGGTCGGGAATAGACCGTCATCCGCGGTAGGAGAAAGCGTCAGCCTATACTGATTCACCTCGCCCTCAAATGAGAGCTGAAAGCGGATCTCCTTCGTCGTTTTCGAGCCGAAGTGCAGCACCTTCTCCGCGCCGCCGGCTCTCGTCACATACTCCCTGAGCCGAGCTTCGCGAATTTCGTGCAGAAAAGAAAAGACGCCAATGAAGTTCGACTTCCCGGAGCCATTCGGACCAATCACGATATTGATTGGCCTAAGCGCCAGCTTCTCCACCGACGCGATGCTCTTGAAACCTTGAATCGTGATGTAATCGAGGGCGTTTGAGGGCATTAGATCAAGTCGGCAACTGCTCGACGCACCGGGGGGCCCTCATTCGGTCTCGATACCACGCGATGTCGTCGAAGCGCTGCATCGTTCCTATTCTGATACATTCCGAAGCGGCCCACATCTTGTTCCGGCGTATAGAGAGACAATAATAGGAACGGAAGCGGCCTGTGGTGCGTAGGCCCGCATGGAGAGAGACCGGATGGGCGACGAATCAAACGCGATGGCGCCGGGTAGCCGGCGGCCCATCGCTGCCGGCTCGCTCGCGGTGTCGGGAATCGCAGCCGCGGTCGCGATCGTCCACCTGCTGACGAACAATCGCTACGGCTTTCACCGCGACGAGCTCCAGTTCTTGAGCGATGCCCGGCACCTCGATTGGGGCTTCGTGGCGTATCCTCCGTTGACGCCTTTTCTGGAGCGCATCGGCCTGGGGATCTTTGGCGTTTCGCTGGTGGGGCTGCGCCTGTTCTCGGTAATCGCGCAAGCCTTGGCCATCTTGGTAACCGGGCTGATGGCGCGCGAACTCGGCGGCGGAAGGCTGGCCCAGGCCGCCGCCGCTCTGGCGGTGGCGCTCTCGCCGCTGCCCCTGTTCCAAGGGACCGAGTTCCAATACACCTCCTTCGATTACTTGTGGTGGGTGCTGATTGCGTACTTCCTGATTCGCCTCCTGAAGACCGGGAACCCGAGGTGGTGGCTGGCGGCTGGCGCAGCCGTGGGCCTGGGCCTGATGACCAAATATACGATCCTGTTCCTGGCGGCCGGAATTCTGGGCGGGCTCTTGTTCACGCCCGCGCGCCGTTTTCTCCGCACCCGGTGGCTCTGGGCCGGGGCCGCGCTCGCGCTGCTGATCTTTCTCCCCAATCTTCTATGGCAGGTGCGGCACGGATTCATCTCGCTCGACTTCCTCAGGCATATTCATGCGCGCGACGTAGCCGAGGGGCGGGCCAATGGGTTTGTGCTTCATCAGTTCCTGCTCTGCACCAATCTGTTTGCCGCGCCGCTGTGGATCGCCGGCTTGCTCTGTTTCCTGCGCGATAAGCGATATCGCCCGCTGGCGTGGATGTACCTGGTCCCGCTCGCGCTTTTCTGGTTTGGCAAGGGACGCGGCTATTATCTGGCGGCGGCGTATCCCATGTTGATGGCGATGGGCGCGGCCGCGGGCGAGCGCTGGGTCGCGTCGCTGCCGAGTCTCCGGCGCCGGGTCGTGGAGGCCGCCTTCTTCCTCGGGGTGGCGCAGTACGGCCTGTTCGTGGCCGCGGTCGTTCTGCCGCTGGCGTCCTCCGGCCCGCTTCGGGATTTCGCCCTCCGCAACAACGACGGTCTGCGCGAGGAGTTCGGTTGGAACGAACTGGTCGAAACCGTCGCCGGCATTCGCGATTCGCTGCCTCCGGCGCAGCGGGCAAGCGTCGGCGTGTTGGTGGGGAACTACGGCGAGGCGGGAGCCATCGAGATTCTCGGCCCGGCCTACCACCTGCCCACGCCGATTAGCATCACCAATTCAGCCTGGCTGCGCGGATATCCCGCGCCGCCTCCGTCGACCCTGATCGTGCTCGGCTTCTCGCGCCGGGCCGCGGAAAGGGCGTTTACGTCGTGCCAGGTGGCCGGACATGTCGCCAATCCCTACGGCGTTAGCAACGAGGAGAGCCGGGACCACGCCGACATTTTTGTATGTGCCGGCCCGCGCCAGCCCTGGCCTCAGTTTTGGAAGGCATACCAGAACTTCGGCTGAAGCCACGTGCTCTTGCCGGCGAATCCCTTTGCGCCTCGCGACGGCGTTGCTCTCCCTCGTAGCGCCGGCGATCTTTGGCTGCCGCTAGCCGCTCCGTGGGCCGACCATCGTTTTGTGGGCCGCCCGGTGCCCGGCTCCTACCGTGGAGCAGCCGTCGATTTACGCCAACGCTCGCCATCGCGCCACTGCCACCCGCACTTTCGCCAGCACCTCCTTCGGGTCTGGCCGATCCACCCGAATCACCACCGCCCGCGGACCCACCGGCCTCCAACGCTCGAACATGCGCGCCGAAGGGAACCCGGCGAAGATACAAATCAGCGGCACTCCCGATGCCGCTGCCGCGTGCTGGCCCGCCGAATCGTAGCCCACGTATAAGCGGCTCTGCGCCACGATGCCGGCGAACCCGGCAAAAGAACCTTCCCAGAAACGCACCTTCACCCCGGCCCTTGCCACCGCCTTGTCCACCCGCGCGGCTTCGGCCCCGCCGGCTCCTTTATCCACGCACAGTTCGAGCCCGGTGGCTGCCAGAACGCGCAGCAGTTCCGCCTCGAACGGGTCCGGCAGCCGCTTGTTCGGGTTGTCGCCCACGCCCAGGCTGACCGTGATCGGCGCCCGCTCAGCCGGCGACTGACCCAGCGCCAGGTACGGTCGGGCCGCCGGAACTCCGAACGTATCCGCCGCCCAACGCGCCGCCAGTTCGCTCAGCCCGCGGTCGCTGTCCCCGCCATAGGCGCGGCTTTCGAACAGGTGATACCGCTCCTCGGCGCACACCGGCAGCAATCCAAGCTGGGTCAGGCGCGAATCCGGGTCGATCACCAGCGCCGTTTTCCCGGCCACTATGTCGCGCAACTCCTTCCACCCCGCCAGCCGCTCGCGCAGGCTCCCGCGCCGGTATTCCACCGCCACGTGCCGCAAACGCGGATCGCCCGCAAATAACTCGAAGTTCTTCTCGGGCCCCGCGAAGACGATCGCCGAGCGGGGAAACCGGTTTTTCGCCGCGGCCAGCAAAACGCTGGTCACGGCTACGTCCGCGCCCAACGTCACCCGCGAAAGCACGAACACCTGCCGCGGCTCCTTGGCCACCGGCCGCGGTCGCCGCACGCGCTCATACCGCGCCACCAACGCGGCCGCCTCCAGACCCGGCTCGGTGTGCTCCAAAGCCTGCGCGAACAATCTCGCGTACACGTCGCACAGACGCGGGTCGAACCGGTCCGCCAGCCCTTCGGCCAGCACGCCGAACAGCGCTCGACTGCAATGCTCCTCCACCAACGCGCGGGGCAGCAGCTTGGGAGCCCTTCCCGCCACCGCGCCGGCCAGCACCTCGCGCGCAATGGAGTTACACGAAGTACTTGTCAACCAGTATCCCCAGTTTGCGGCGCGTCGGCTCGGGCACCAGCTTGCGGTCGGTAAGAATCGCATGGGCCAGCGCCGAGCCGCACTTGCAACCGCGTTCGGCCGGCGTCCGCGCCACCGCTTCCGCCACCACTTTACTCGCGTTCTCCGCGTTCTTCGTCAGCGTGGCGATAATCTGCGTCACCGTCACCGCATCGTGGTCCTCGTGCCAGCAGTCGTAATCCGTCACCATCGCCACTGTCACGTAACAGATTTCCGCTTCCCGTGCCAGCTTCGCCTCGGTCAAATTCGTCATCCCGATCACGTCCATGCCCCAGCTTCGGTATAGGAACGATTCCGCTTTCGTCGAAAACGCCGGGCCTTCCATGCACACGTACGTCCCGCCTCGCGCCGCCGATACCCCGGCTGCCTGGCACGCGTCCCGCACCACCTCGCTCAACTGCGGGCACACCGGCTCGGCGAAGCTCACGTGCGCCACCAGCCCCTCCCCGAAGAACGTCGACGCGCGCCCCTGTGTACGGTCCATAAATTGGTCGGGAATCACGAAATCGAGAGGTCTGTGCTCCTCCTTGAGCGAGCCCACCGCGCTCAGCGAAATGATGCGTTCCACCCCCAGCCGCTTCATCCCGTAAATGTTGGCGCGATAATTGAGCTCCGAAGGCGATATCCGGTGCCCCCGCCCGTGCCGCGCGAGAAACGCCACCTTCCGGCCCGCCAGCCTCCCCACCACATAGTTGTCCGAGGGCGCGCCGAATGGCGTCTCCAGCACGACTTCCTCCTGCGCTTCAAATCCCGGCATCGCATATAGCCCGCTGCCGCCGATGATTCCGATTTCCGCTTCCAAAATTCAGTCTCCTGTCGGGGCCGGTCGCCGCCTGCCGCCGGCCCAGGCTTTCTCCATCGCTTCCCACAACTCGCCAATTCCCCGGTCCTCGCTGGCCACCGTCCGCACCACCGCCGGCCGCATGGCCCGGTCGCCGCCGGTCCCCAGATCCAGCATCCCCCGCACTTCCGCCGCCACCCGGTCCGCTCCCGGCAGGTCCGACTTGTTCACCGCGAAGACGTCGGCGATTTCCATGATG
Organism: Bryobacterales bacterium; assembly: GCA_003164035.1. GTDB lineage: Bacteria > Acidobacteriota > Terriglobia > Bryobacterales > Bryobacteraceae > JBEKYD01. Next base: position 43,232 of record PLRS01000092.1, read on the forward strand.
CCCGCCTTGAGCGTCTGCACCTCGTCGCCCATCCCCGGCGCCAGCACGACCACCGTAACCGGTACCAGCCCGGCGATTTCCGTCTCGTCCTGACCCACCCCTACCGTCTCCACCAGCACCGCGTCCCGCCCCGCCCCATCCAGCAGCCGTACCAGCTCCGCCGTCGCCCCCGCTACCCCGCCGGAGTTCCCGCGCGTGGCCACCGACCGAATGAACACCCCCGCGTCGCCCGAGTGCCGCTGCATGCGGATGCGGTCGCCCAGAATCGCCCCGCCCGTGATCCGGCTGCTAGGGTCGATGGCGAGTATCGCCACGGTCTTCGACTGCCGGCGTAAATGCCGCGCCAGCGCGTCGATCAGCGTACTCTTGCCCGCTCCCGGCGGCCCCGTGATGCCGGCAACGCGCGCCTGCCCGGCCAAGGCCCCCAGCTCCGCCAGAATCGCGGCGCCTTCCTCCGTGCGGTTTTCCACCGCCGTCATGGCGCGCGCCAGCCTCCGCAAATCGCCACCGCGAATCTGTCGGGCCAGCTCGGTCATCTACGGAGTTTCACGTCGTGATAGTCAACTGCCATATCCGCTAGCCTATGTCCCGCCGACGCGGAAGCTTGGTAGGGCGGACCCCCTGGTCCGCCTTCCTTCGACGAGGACTCCGCTATTGCCTGGGCTTGGCTCGCTCCCTCCAGCCCCTCCCCCCTACACGATCTCCCCGCGTGCCGCGTCCCACGTCACGCTCCGCTGTTCCCGGTAGCTCTCGACCGACATCCGGCAGGCGATCGATACCCGGTATCCCAACTCGAACGGACAGTTCACCTGCCGCGCCGGCCCGCGAATCGCGTCGAGAAAGTTCTGCATGTGCGCCTTCGGGTCCGCCCGGCTCGTCCCCTGCATTTCCACCCCGTCCCGCCGGTTCACCTTCTGCGGCGCATACCGAATCCCCTGCGGCGTGTGCGAAATGCTTCCGTCGGTCCCGAGTACGCTTTCCTCCACTCCCAGCGAGTCGTTGCCGAACCCCGATACCCAACTGAACAGAATCTCCTCCTCGTGTTCCATCGCCACGCTCATCGTGTCCGGCACCTCGCGGCCGTCCTTCCATAGGTACAGCCCGCCAGTCATGGTCACTTTCCGCGGAATCTCCAGCTTCAGCGCTTTGTACCAGAACGCCAGTTGGTGGCACATGTTCTCGTATACGTTGCCCCCCGAATAGTCCCAGTAGAAGCGCCAGTTGATGTACCGGTTGGCGTCGAACGGGCGCTCCGGCGCGTCCCCCAGAAACGACTTCCACATGATGTTCTCCGCCGTCATATCGGGATAGACCGGCCGCGACCACTGGGGCTTGCCCCGCGGCGTGTTCCTGTACATGTGGGCTTCGATCGCCGTGATCCGCCCCATCAGCTCCGGCCGCAGAAACCGCGCCGCGTCCACTGCCGGGCCGCTCGAGGTCCACTGGTGCCCGATCTGCACCACCCGTCCCGCCCCCGCCCGCTCCACCGCCGCCCGCATCCTCCGCCCGTGTTCCGGCGTGAACGCCATCGTCTTTTCCTGGTAAACGTGCTTGCCCGCGTCGAGCGCCGCCGTAAAATGTTCCGCGTGCAGATGCTGCGGCGTCGCAATCAGCACCGCGTCGATCGACGTGTCTTCCAGCATCCGCCGGTAGTCGAGATACGTCTTCGAGCCCGCCGCGATCCCTTTCACTTCCTCCAGCCGCCGTGTGTACACGTCCGCCGCGCCCACGCACTCCACGTTGCCGCACTCGATCGCCTGCCGCAGTATCTCCGACCCGCGCGCCCCCGCGCCAATGATCCCGATCCGAATCCGGTCGTTGGCGCCAAGCACCCCCGAAGAGGCCAGCGTGCCCGCCAATCCCGTGGCTACCTGGCTGATAAAAATTCGCCGTGACTGCATGAGGAACGCTCCGTCAGTAAACCCGATTATAGCGTTTGGCCGAACCTGGGGACTCTCCCGCCGCAACGGCTTTTTTGTGGCGCGGACTCTCAGTCCGGATCGACGCCGGGATATGCCGGCATGGAGTAGCGAATGAGGATTGGCGCTAAGGCGATGAGGCGGAAGGGGAATAAACAAATCGCGGGCCGAAAGGCGGACTCCGAATCGCGGCAAGCCGCAACAAGCAGCCAATTGCGGGGCAGACCACAAAGAACGATGGTTCTGCTCCGCGGAGGAGTATAGCGGCGAGCAAGAACGCCCGGAGGTGTCCCGGCGTGGCAGAGTGAGAGTCCGCCCCACGGAAAACAGTGGTGACGGGCGCGGCACGCTGAGCCGTACTACCATGTAGGTTCATTCGCGCTTTGGCTGGTATCCCATGCGGTTCAAGCTGATCAGTTGCGAAGTTCTCTTACGCGAAATGTGCGACGCCTGCGCGCATTCGCCGCACCAGGTGGACGTGGAGTTTCTGCCCAAGGGGCTGCACGACCTGGGAGGCAAGCCGATGGCGGCGAAGGTCCAGGAAGCGGTGGACCGCGCGCCGGAGGGCATGTACGCCGCGATTCTGCTGGGATACGGGCTGTGCGGGCTTGGGCTGGACGGGGTGGCGGCGCGGCATACGCGGCTGGTGCTGCCGCGCGCGCACGACTGCATCGCGCTGCTGATGGGCGGGCGCGACCGCTACCAGGCGTACTTCGATACCAATCCGGGCACCTATTACCGCTCGACCGGGTGGCTCGAGCGCGGCAAGGGCTTGCAGCAGTTGACCCACAACACGGTGGGAATCGACGCGCCGCTCCAAGCGCTGATCGACAAATACGGCGAGGACAACGGGCGCTACCTGTACGAGGAGATGACGCGCTACCGCTCGCAGTACCGCAAGCTGGCGTTCATCGAGACGGGGTTGGAGGCCGGCGGGAAGTTCGTGGCCGAAGCGGAGGCCGAAGCCGGCGAGAACGGCTGGAGCTTCGAGCGGCTGACGGGCGACCTGGGGTGGCTGCGGCGCATGGCGGATGGCGAGTGGGCGGAAACCGAGTTCGTGGTGACCGAGCCGGGCCAGCGCATTGCGGCCACCTATGACGACAGCGTGGTGAAGGCCCGGGACGGCGCGCGCAGCGGCTCGTGAAGCTCGAACTCCAACACAACCGGCGGCAGACGATGGCCGATCAGCTCTTCGAAGCGGGCGTGGAATTCCCCTGCGGCGGCGAGAGCGCCTGCGGCGGCTGCAAGGTGCGGGTGCTGGAAGGGGAAGTACCGGCGACCGTGGCCATGCGCCAGGCGCTCAGCGAGGAAGAGATCCGCGACGGATGGCGCCTGGCCTGCTGCGCGGGGTGGGCACCCGGAGCGGAACGCGTGGTGGTGGAGGTGGAGCAATGGTCGCTCGACGTGCTCACCGACGAAGCGCGGGTGCCGATCGAACCGCGCGCGGGACGGGGGGCGGCGATCGACCTGGGTACGACCACGCTGGTGGTTCAGGTGGTGGACCTGGGGACGGGCGAAGTGCTGGGAGTGGAGACCGGCATCAACCCGCAGGCGCGCTATGGGGCCGACGTGATGAGCCGGCTGCAGTACGAGCTTCGGCACGCGGGCGAACTGGGGCGCTCGATCCGCGAAACGCTGGGGAGGATGCTGGGCGGCGAGCCGCTACGCGAGGTGCTGGTAGCGGGCAATACGGTAATGCACCACCTCTTCTGCGGCCTGGATGTGGAGCCGTTGACGCACACGCCGTTCCTTTCGCCGACGCCGGGCGGCTACCGCTTCGCCGACTGGGAGTTGGGATGGCCGGGGCCGGCCGAATTCCTGCCTTGCCTGGGCGGATTCGTGGGCAGCGACCTGCTGTGCGGCATCGTGGCCACGCGTCTGGACGAGCAGGCGCGGCCGCGTGCGCTGTTCGACATCGGCACCAATGGCGAGGTGGTGGTGGGGTCGGCGCAAGGGATTGTGTGCGCGTCGACGGCGGCCGGCCCGGCCTTTGAGGGCGGCCGGATTAGGGCGGGAATGCGGGCGGGCGCCGGGGCGATCGACGGGGTACACGTGCGCGACGGCAGCCTCGATTGCCACGTGATCGGCGGGGGCGCGGCGCGGGGAATTTGCGGCAGCGGGCTGGTGGACGCGGCGGCGGGCGGCATCGAACTGGGCTGGATCGGGGCCAACGGGCGGCTGACGAACGCGGAGAAGCGCTTGCCGCTGGCCGATGGCGTCGCGCTGGCGCAGAGCGACATCCGCGAGTTGCAACTGGCCAAAGGCGCGCTGGCGGCGGGCTTGCGCATGCTTGCCGGCGGAGGCGTGGAAAAGCTGAACCTGGCGGGCGCGTTCGGCAACTATATCCGCCAGGCGAGCGCGCGCGCCATCGGGCTGTTGCCCGAGGATTTACCGATAGAGCCGGTGGGCAACAGCGCGCTGCGCGGCGCGCGCATGCTGCTGCTGGCGCCATCCACCCGTTCGGCGCGGTTGCGGCGCATTCGGGCGCTGGCGCGGCACGTGGAGCTTGCCGCCGATCCCGATTTCCAATACGTTTACGCGGAGAGGATGGCGCTGGCGCGATACTCGTTGAGCGGATGAGCGGGGCACGTAGTCGTCTATCGCCGGGGGCAAAGGGCCCGTTACCGAAAGTTCGCTTTGATTTCCGCGTAGGCCCAATCGAGCCAGGGGAGCAGGGCTTCGATGTCGGCTGTTTCGACGGTTGCGCCGCCCCAAATCCTCAGGCCGGCCGGGGCGTCGCGGTAGGCGCCGATGTCGTAGGCTGCTCCCTCTTTATCGAGCAGCGAGACGATGGCTTTGGCGCTCTTCGCCTGCTCTTCGGCGGGGAGCGCGAGATAGGCGGGGTCGACAATCTTCAGACAAATCGAGGTGCTCGACCGGATGGCTTTTTCCTCCGCCAGAAACCCGGCCCAGGAAGAGCGCGCGACCCAATCCTCGATCGCCTTCAGGTTGGCCTGGGACCGCGCCAGGAGAGCCGGCAGGCCGCCGATCGACTCGGCCCACTTCAGCCCGTCGAGGGCGTCTTCCACGCACAGCATCGAGGGGGTGTTGATGGTGTCGCCCTCGAAGATGCCGGCGATCGGTTTACCGCCCTTCGCCATCTGGAAGATTTTGGGCAGCGGGCGATCGGGCGTGTATTCTCCCAGCCGCTTGACCGCGCGCGGGCCGAGGGCGATCATGCCATGCGCCGCCTCGCCGCCCAGCACCTTCTGCCAACTCCAGGTGACCACGTCCAGCTTGTGCCACGGTACGTCCATCGCATAGACCGCCGAAGTGGCATCGCATATGGACAGGCCCTGGCGATCGGCGGCGATCCAATCCCCATCGGGAACCTTCACGCCCGAAGTGGTCCCGTTCCAGGGGAAGACCACGTCGCGCGACCAGTCCGCCTGGCTCAGGTCCGGCAGCTTGCCATAGCCGGCCTGAAAGAGGCGCAGGTCTTTCAGCTTGAGTTGGCTCTTGCAATCGGCCGCCCAACCGGCGCCGAAACTCTCCCACGAGAATACGTCGGCGCCGCGCGGGCCAATCAGCGACCAGAGCGCCATCTCGACCGCACCGGTATCGGAAGCCGGCACGATCCCGAGTAAGTAACCCTCCGGCATGCCCAGCAGCTTCTTACTCCGCTCGATCGCTTCCGCCAGCTTTTTCTTGCCGATCTTAGCGCGGTGAGATCGCCCAACGGCGGCATCCTTCAGTGCGTCGAGAGACCAGCCGGGCCGTTTGGCGCACGGTCCGGAAGAAAAACAGGGATTGGTAGGAGTTAGGGATGGCTTCATATACTTACTCGACCACTTATTCGAATTCCACCGCGCGGGCGAATCGGACCGCCGGATTTTCGCGCAGTTGCGCCAGCACGGACTCGGGCACCAGGCCATCGGTCGAAACCAGAGCCACGGCATCGAGCGGACGGCCGGGAGCGGTGGGTGCATCGCGGCGGCCGAGGGAGAAATTGGCGATATTGATCTGGTTCTTGCCCAGCACGGTACCGACATGCCCGATGACGCCGGGCACATCGTGGTTCTTCATGAAGATCAGGGAGCCGGAAAGCGCCGCTTCGCAGTAGATTCCCTCCACCTGGAGGAGCCGGGGCTTTTCCAGCACCACGGCGCCTTCCACCGAGGTGGTGCCGGCATCGGTGATCAGGTCGAGACGGATGGTGTCGATGTGGCCGGTGCGGCGGTGGCGGCTCTCCTGCACGTTCCAGCCGCGCTGTTCGGCGATCGGCATGGCGTTCACCAGGTTGGCGCGCTTCGACGTGGACCGGGCCAGGACGCCGGCCAGTCCGGCATTGCGCAGCAGGTTGGTGTTGCCGTCGCCGATGCGGCCGAAGTAAGTCAGGCGCACGGTGCGCGGGTTGCCGGTGGCGATGTAGGCGGCGAAAATGCCCAGCCGCTCGGCCAGGGTGATATAAGGGCTGATGGCGCGGTACTGTTCGGGAGAAAGCGCCGTCATATTCACGGCATTGATCGCCACGCCGGTGGAAAGATACTCCACCACCTGTTCGGCGATGCGCACACCGACGATTTCCTGCGCTTCTTCGGTGGATCCGCCGATGTGCGGTGTCGCCAGCACGGCTTCGGATGCGAAGGGCGGGTAGTCGGCTTTGACCGGCTCGTTAGCGAACACGTCCAGCGCGGCGTCCGCCACTTTGCCGGAAGCGACGGCCTCGGCCAGGGCGGCCTCATCCACCAGCTCGCCACGCGCGCAGTTCACGATGCGCACTCCGGGTTTCATGCCGGCGAACGCCTCGCGCGAGAGCATGCCGATAGTTTCCTCGGTAGCGGCGACGTGGAGGCTGATGTAGTCGCTGGCGGCATAGAGCGCGGCCCGATCGACCAGTTCGACCCCCAGATCGTCGGCAGTCTTCGAGGTGACATACGGGTCGTGCGCCACCACGCGCATTTCAAACGCGCGGGCCCGCTTCACCACTTCCCGGCCGATACTGCCGAGCCCCACCACGCCCAGGGTTTTGCCGCGCAGCTCGTTGCCCATGAATTTTTTCTTTTCCCACTTGCCGGCGCGGGTGGAGGCGTTGGCCTGGGGAATATGGCGGGCCATGGCCAGCATCAGCGCGAGGGTGTGCTCGGCCACCGAAATGGCGTTGCCGCCGGGGGTATTCATGACCACCACGCCGGCGGCGGTAGCGGCGTCCAGATCGACGTTGTCGACGCCCACGCCGGCCCGGCCGATCACACGCAGTTTGGGCGCCTTTTCGAGCACGGCGGCATTCACCTGGACGGCGCTACGCACCACCAGCGCTTCGGCTTCGGCCAGGTGCGGGGCGTACTCCTTGGGATTCGAAACGATGACGTTCCAACCTGCCTGGGCGCGAAACAGCTCCACGGCGGCGGGGGCGATAGGCTCGGCAATCAGTATATTCATTTTAGAAACTTGGCGACGGCAAAGGTGGGCTTCGCGGCCGCGCGGCATGGCCGCGGGCGCGTGGAATCGCGGGAAGGCGTCGGGCCGGCGGACAATAGACGATTCTCTTCGATGGGCATAGAAACGGCCCGTTAATCAGAGTAACAGACTCCATGCCCCCGGATCGATTCCGGAGGGTCCGAGCGCCGGAATGTGGTGGCAGAGTGAAAGCCATTGCACCCTATGTCTGCGTGGGTGAAAGGGCATGCTCTATGAAAGGGGCAGGGCAGACCACAAGAAAACGATGGTCTGCCCCACAGTTGTCTACCAGTACTCGCCGCCGCTGAACAGGGGAGCGACCGGGTTGACGAGATTGGCCGGCGGGGCCACCTTATTCAGCCCCCGAGTCGCCCATTGAGCGCGCCAGTCGAGGCTGAAGGCCTGCGTCCAGGTTGCCGGCAATGCATTGGCGTCGACGTGCAGATGCTGTTCCGCCTTTAGCTTCAAGGCGCCGCCTTCCACGCCTACGTTGAACATGAGGTAGCGATCGACGTGTTCGTTCGGCGACAAGGGCAGTGAGATATTGGGGATGTCGTGCACTTCGATGGCGAGGATGCCGCCGTTCTTTTTGAGGAAGCTCCGGACGGCGTTGGCCTTTTCGTCGCCGGTCGTTTTGTTGACCCCCAGCTTGGCGACCGGAACGGGTGAGCCGGACTTGTCTAGAAGCTTGCTGCTCCCCTTGAAACCGCCCACCACCACGGGCGGCGGCAGGCCGGCCGCGGCGTTGTAAGCTTCGATGTAGCGCCTCGACCAGACCAGGTAAGTGTTGCTCTGGGGCTTGACGAGGTAGTAGTTTACCTCGACTTCATACCACTGGCCTGTGTTGTGCTCCAGCTTAATGATCCTCTCGTGCCAATCCAGCCGCGGCGTTTCAACCCAGGTGTCGAACGTCGATGGCTTGTAGACCAGCCGATAGTCGGCGTAAAAATCATGGCCAAACTGGTGTCCTGTGTTCAGGGCGCTGAACCGCCCCGCCAATCTCTCCAGCGTCCACGTTCCCATGTTCTAAACTCCTCTCCAATGTTCTCCAAATTCTCCAAAGGGCCGGAGGCCGTAGAGCCGAAAATCAACCCGTGGCGATCACGCGGCGGGCGTATTGCTTGATGTCGCCGGCATATTCCATCCCCTTGTTATAGTCCGCTTCGGTTCGCGGGAGATACTCGGGCAGCGGTCCGACGGTGTACTCCACTTCGAAATGGAAACTCTTCTTGTTGTGCGGGGCCCAATTGGTTTTCTTGAAACTGAAGACCCAATCGTTTCCCACCTGGCGAACCTTCTTTTCGAGGAGGAACTGTCCGTTGTCCATATCCACCCAGGTCGTGCCGTTGTCCACGGAATATTGATATTTTTGCTCCGCCTGCAGCAGGCCCGCCTGCCTGGGATAGACGCAGATCAGAGACGGCAGCTTGGTGCTGTGATCGTCAATGCCTGAGGTTTGGCCGGTGGCGCCCTGGGTTCCCGGGGCGTAAAACTCGCGGTCCGGATCCTGGATGACATTGAAGGGAGGCGCCTGGGTGTCGGTGAGGAACTTGACGTACTCGCGCGTGCGGACCTGGCCCAGCGAGGCCACCGAGCCGTCGCTGCTCGACCACGTCAGCGTGTGCCTGTGAATGAACGAGCTGGGGCCGGGACTTCCGACGGTGCGCTCGTCCAAAGGGACGATCTTCGATTCGCCGCTCGTCTTATAACCCTTATAATTTCCCCGCATGACCCGGAACGCATCGAACTTCATGACCGTGTTGGCGGGAATTGCGCCGATGCTCACCTGAAGCTGTAAATGCAAGTACGCCAGGGAACGGCTGTACCTGGCCTTCTTGGCGTGGGGCAAGAATGCGATGATGCGTTCGATTCTGGCCTTGCCCGGCGCCGTTGCCCAAGTGTTGGTCTTGAGTTCCTTAATCAATGGATCGAGGCTGCTCGTGACAGCCCAATTCTTGAAAGCCGGGTTGTCGATCTGCACCGTCGCCAGGAACGTATTGAGGTTGAACACAGTCTTCTCCCGATTTGAGGGTGTGCGTCAAAATGGAGAGCGCTGGACGGCACTTTGCTCAAGGCCGGATTTCGCCGGAGCGATCTCTGCATTCAGTCAAACGGGCACCCTCGAACTTCTCTGAGTTATTTGGATCCATGCTCCATCCCACGGAGCCTCGAGCCGGTCGCGGTGGAAAGGCCAATTGGCTAGCAGCCCCCAGATCCGTGCGAGCGCTGTTAAGCGCGTACGGCTCTACTTTAAGCCGGGAATTCCGCTTCGGCTCCCAGATAGGGCCTAGCTTATCACAGGCCCCGAAGTTCTGGCTCTCCGAGGCGCAATAATTTTTGGAAGAGTGGTCTAGCAGTTTGGTACTCAGTTGTTGCTATTGCGAAATTCACCGGTTCTGCCAGAAACGAGCAGAAATGGAGCCCGTTCAGGAACGGGTGATGCTTCGCAAGTGTTCCACGCTCGACAGGTTGGCGAGTACCTGGTAATCCTGAATCGGCCGGGACGCCGCCGGCGGCACGTAGAGGGTGAACCCGGCGTGGATCCGGTGGGCATACCCGCCCATGTCTTCCAGGGCAAATCGGAAGATGGCTGGCGGCAGAATCGGGTGAGGGGAGCAGTAGATGGCTACCACCTCATGGCGTGGCGGATAATACTGGCGCAGGTGAGAGATCAATCGCGAGAACCGCTCCGGCCGCGACACCGCCAAGCTGTGCAGGCAGGTTTCGAGCGGGCCGATCTGCCAGATCAACGCGGGCACCTCGGGATCGAGGGGCCGGCGTCGCAACAGCAGGTCGGTAGCCTCGTACATTTGCAGTCCGTGGACCACCGGGTCGAGCCGCAGGTCGGCCAGAATCGCGTCGAAAGCGGAGATGCCTGGCAGTACCATGACCTGCAGATCCAGCGCGTTCGCCAGTTCCAGGACCAGGAACGGCGGATGCGCCGCGACCAAAGGGTGGCCGTGAATGGCGAAGGTAACCGGCGGATGATCGAGAGCCGCGTCGACCACACGGGCGGCCATGTGCTCGTAGGCGTTCACCCGCGGTCTCTGGTTGGAATAACTCTGTTCGTACAGGGAGGTGACGCGCGGGCACAGCGGTTCCAGAAAAGACCCCGTGCCCACGCCGGTGTCGAGATAGAGAACTTCGCGCGAGGAGCGGATGACCAGTTCCACTTCGCGAGTCACCTGAGTGACGGTCTGTAGACCGAGCCCGGCGATCCAGATGTCGGTCATCGCCCGACTCCGCCGCCGAGGGCGTGCAGCAGGTCGATCAGCTTGCCGTATCTTTCGCCGCTGGGAGCGCTGCGCACCGCGGTCACGGCCGCCCGCACCGATTCGGAAGCCAGGCCGCTTCCAAAGGGAGACCCGCCAGGTCTTCCAGCGGCCTCCGGCCGGGGTGGGGCGGTGACGTTCGAGGATTGCCGAAAGGAGGCACTCAGGTTGACCCGCGGGCCACCGGCGGCGTCTTCGGTCTGGACGGCGCAAACCTGAATCACGGCGTGCAACGGCGTCAGCGGCTGGCCGGGGAGTGCGGCGCCCTGGGGCGGCGGCAGGCTCGAGGGATCGGCGCCCTGGGGCAGCGGATTCACCCACGCCGCGTAGGCGATGGCGTGGAGCCGGCCGTTTTCGTATTGCGCGCAGGGAACCAGCGTCAGCGCCAGCGAAATATCGGGCAGAGTGCGCGCCCGGATTACGGCGTGAGGCTGCGGCGCGGCGGTGGACGCTTTCGTCTCGGCGCGGGAATCCCGCTCGCGAGCCAGCGCCGCTCCCAATAAGGGAAGCAGGCGATGATCGGGCCGCCGCAGGAGATCTTTTTCCTCCTCGGTAAGGTCGAAGCCCTGGAACGCTTCCTCCGGAGATTCGACCAGCCGCCGGCGCAGTTCCGCATCGAACGCCGAGGCGACGAGGAACCGGTCGATACCAGGTTTCGATCCGGCAGGCGCGGGCTCAGTCACCGGGCACCTCCGGCGTGAAAACGCACGACACCTCGGTCGGGTAGCAGCATGCACGCATGGTACTACCGGAGGGCATTGGGATCCAAACGCAGTGACCGCGGGGCGCTTAGCTGCTCCGGGGAAATCCGTTCCAGTCCAGCGCTCCCTCACGGTCGCGGCTCGGTAAGTGGCCGCAAACACGCGGTGTCCGTAACCGAGCCGCGACCGTGAGGGAGCGGTTGTCGCGCCTAAACCGCCAAATCCCAGATCGGTCAAGCACCCATGACGGCTGAGCAACGTAACTCTCCGGTAGCAATATGCTACCCTATGACTATGAGCCAGCCGGTGAAGCTTTCCGACAGCCTCGTAATCGATGCCCGGGTGGCCGGGGCAGTGGTGGAGCGCTCGATTGCGGGGCAGGTCGAGTTTTGGGCGCGATTGGGGCGGTCGGTCGAGCTGCTCCTGGAAGGGGGACAGGTGCTGGCATTATGCCGCGCGGGCGCCGCTCGTCCGCTTTCCGCATGCATCGAATCGGTGGATTCCGCGGAAGGTCGTCAGCGCGTGGCCGATTTCCTCGAGAGCCGGCCGTTCCCTCACTACCAGCCGCATCCGGATCGTCCCGGCCTGCTGGTGCGTATCGATGCGAACGGCAGCCGCACGGTGGGCCGGTTCGTGAAGCGCCAGTTCCGGCCCGTCAAGGCGAAGACCGGGCGGCGATGAGCCTGCCGCTCGACCGGCGCCCGGTCATCGTCGCTCTGGCCGGGGCAAATGGCGCGGGGAAAACGACGTTCTACCACGCCCACCTCAAATCCGCCGGGCTGCTCTTTGTGAACGCGGACGTGCTGGCCCAGGAACTCCAGATCGAGCCTTATGCCGCCGCCCGTGTGGCCGATGCCCTCCGGCGTGAGCTTGTGAAACAGCGGGAGAGCTTCATTTTCGAGACGGTCTTTTCCGACCCCGCTGGCGAGAAGCTTGCCTTCCTCAAAAGCGCGGCGGAGGCAGGCTACAAGACCATTCTGTGCTTCATCGGAATTGCCGCGCCGGAGGTGTCCGAACAACGTGTGGCGATGCGCGTCTCCCAGGGCGGACACGATGTTCCGACTGAGAAGCTGGTCGGGCGTTTTCCACGCATCCAGGACAACCTCAAAGCGGCCCTCCGCGAGTTGCCCAGCGTGTGGGTCTTCGACAACAACGACCTGCGGACTCCGTATCGCCTGGTCGCCATCTTTGAAAGCGGACGCCCGGTGAAGCTGCGGCGGCCGGTTCCGCGGTGGCTGAAGCCGCTGCTGCCGGGGGCGGTGAAACCGGACGGTGGGTAGAGATCCCGGGTTTTCGGTTCGCCGTAGCTTCCGGAGAGCCCCCATACCTACCAGGATGCTCCAATCAAAACAGTTGCGTGGTGCTAGATTAGGGCGAAGGTATGCACAGTGCAAGCCAGCCGCACAGTCGCCCGACGTTTTCGACCGCTGGCCTTATACTGCTCATGAGCGCCTGCGGCTCGCTGTCAGGCCAGGGGGTATTGCGCCCAACCGCACAATTGACAGATGTCCGTCTTGTGAGGTCGGTCTCAGTCCAGATTCGGCTATTCTCGGCCGCGAAGGATCTGGTTGTGCCCTACTGTGGAGAAGGCGAAGGCGGTACTGAGGCGCTATGTAACCTGCCGACGCACCTGGAGCGCGAGGTTCGCCAGGGCTGGCAGCGGGTAGGGCTCAGGACCAAAGACGCCGTACTCGGCGGCGTGCCTGCCGAGAAATGGAAATTTCGGATCATCCCTGCGGGGCACTGGCGCGATTTTTCCTTCTGGTTCCCGAGAGACGATTTTGCGATCGAACAGGGACCACGTCTGCGGGTCGTCGTCGACGCATGGCCCGATGAGCAGTCCATGCGATCAGGCGGACCAGCAATCCGCCTTGCAAGCTCAGCGTTTGCCTGTCCGTAGGACGAGCGCGAATCCCCTTCAGCACCTCACCGGAAACCCCGGTCAGAGGGGAAGCGCACACCCAACAGGCCCGTACCCGGATCTTTCTCGAATTCCGAAATCCGAATGGCGTTCTCCCGCAGAAGTTGTTCGATCACGCGTAGCGGAGATCCACGAAATCGGCGTCCGTGGTGACAATGGTGAAGCTTTTCCTGCCCGCCCATTCCCAGATGACTTCATCGGAAGCCTGCTTCAAACCAAGGTCCCGCACGTGGATCATGCCTGGAAACAGCGACGACAGCCGCCCAATCAGGCGTGGAGAGAGATTCTCGTCCAGAAGCAGGCTCACCCGGTCTTCGCTTTGCGCCCCGTCTCGGCGGCGAACTGGTACACAGCGGGGAAGTCGTCCTTTTCGAGGTCGGGATGTTCATCAAGGATCTCGGCCTCGGTCATTCCGGCGCCCAGCCATCCGAGAATATCCCAAACTGTGATGCGCAAACCGCGAACGCACGGCTTACCGCCCCGCTTGCCGGGCTCAATCGTAATCCTTGCGGCTGCTGTCGGCATGTTCTACCTAGACCATTATTATGGCACTTCACGCCCGGGGTTCACGAAACTGGCCCGGCCTGCGGCTTCTTCTTCCGCTTCTCCCGGATTTCCGCCAGCCGCGCGGCGATCCTCTGCTCCATGCCTCTGTCCGTCGGGAAATAATATTGCCGGCCCTGGAGCGACGGCGGCAGGCAATCCATATCCACGATGGCATCTTCGAACTGGTGCGCGTGTTGATAGCCCTGGCCGTAGCCCCACTCTTTCATGTGGCGGGTGGGAGCGTTGCGCAGGTTCATGGGAACGGGTTCGGCCACCGTCTGGGCCACATCTTCGGCCACGGCGTTCAGGGCGCGGTAGCTGGCATCGGACTTGGGCGCGGCGCAAAGGTAGATGGCCAACTGGGCCAGCGCCAGGTCGCCTTCTGGGGTTCCCAGAAAATGCACGGTCTGCATGGCGGCGATGGCTTGCTCCATGGCGCGCGGGTCGGCCAGGCCAATATCCTCGATGGACATGCGCACCATGCGGCGCGCGATATACATGCGGTCTTCCCCGCCTTCGAACATGCGCCCCAGCCAGTAGAGCGCCGCATCGGGGTCGCTCGACCGCACGGATTTGTGCAACGCCGAAATCAGGTTGAAATGTTCTTCGCCGCTCTTGTCGTAGAGCAGCACCTTGCGGGCGATGGCGTCCTCCACGGCCTGCGCGGCGATCTCACTTCCTTCCGATGCCGCGGCCGCGGCTTCCAGCGTGTTGTAGGCCTGGCGCGCGTCGCCGTTGGAGTAAATGGCAATCTGTTCCAGCAGGCCGTCCGCCGCGGTCAGCTTCAGCACCGGCAGCGCCCGTTTTAACAAGTTCATCAGCTCGGGCACGCTCAGGCTGCGCAACAGATAAACGCGCGAACGCGAGAGCAGGGCCGAATTCACCTCGAACGACGGGTTTTCGGTGGTAGCGCCGATCAGGATGATATCGCCGCGTTCGACGTAGGGCAGAAAGGCGTCCTGCTGGGCTTTGTTGAAGCGGTGAATCTCGTCGATGAACAGGATGGTGCGGCGTCCGGCGCGGCGCAAACGTTCCGCATCCACCATCACTGCCTTGATTTCCTTGATTCCCGCCAGCACGGCGCTGAAGGGAACGAATTCGCAGCGCGTCAGCCGCGCGATCAGGCGCGCCAGGGATGTCTTGCCCACGCCCGGCGGTCCCCACAAGATGATGGAGCTGAGCTCGTCGCGCTCGATCTCGCGGCGGAGGGGCTTTCCCGGCCCCAGAATCCGCTCCTGGCCGACCAGGTCTTCGAGGCGCTCCGGCCGCATGCGCTCCGCTAGCGGACGCTTCACGTTTCCGGCTTCGAGCGGCGCCAGGTCGAACAGGCTCATAACGGCAATGCCCGCTGCCGGCGCGCTTCGTAGAGCAGAATGCCGGCGGCCACCGACGCGTTCAACGATTCCACCACAACCGTGGGAATGGTGATCGCCAGCGCGGCCGCCCGCAGTTCGGCGCCCACCCCGCGGGCTTCGTTGCCGATGATGAGGGCCACCGGCCCCGACAGATCCACCTCGGCCAGCGAGCGCGCTTCCTCACCCGGCCGTGCCGGAACCGCGGCAAACGCATTCACCCGATTCTGTTCGAGCGCCGCGCGCACTACGGCCGCGTCCATGCCATGCAGAAAGGGCACCCGGAACAGCGAGCCGGCCGAAGCCCGGACCGTCTTGGGGTTGAATGGGCTCACCGTGCCTTTGACGAAAATCGCGCCCGTTGCTCCAAACGCTTCGGCCGCGCGCAGGATGGCGCCGGCGTTGCCGGGGTCCTGCAAGCCGTCCAGCACGACTACCAGCGGCGAGCCGCGAAACAGGTCCGGCAAGTTCCACTCCGGCGGTTTCACCAGCGCCATCACGCCCTGCGCCGCCTCGGTGCCGCTCACGCTGGCGAACAATTCGTCCGGCAGAACCACGATTTTGATCCCGTTTCGCCCGCGCACGCATGCTTCGGCCGCGGCTTCCACCGAAGCCGCCACCAGCACCGCCTTCACTTCGCAATCGCTGCGCAGCGCCTCTTCCAGCAGGTGGAAAGTCTCCGCCACGCAGCAGCCATCGGTGGTGAGGCCGCCTCGCCCGATGGCCCGCCGCACGTCTTTGATCAGGGGGTTGGCCGCGCTGGTTATCGTCTCCGCTCGGGGCATCTTACAATAGGAGTTCGCACGATCAGCATAGCGCAGATGAAACGAGCGGTTTGGATGGGTGCGGTGGCGGGGTTGACCGCCTTGGGCGCGTACGTCGCCGTTACCGCCGTAAGAATCGACCGCCAGGCGGCGATCGATGAAGCGCAGCCTTCCGACGTCATCATGGTTCTGGGCGCCGCCGAATACAATGGCCGGCCTTCGCCTGTGCTGCGCGCGCGCCTGGACCATGCCCTGGAGCTTTACCGCGGGAAGTTGGCTCCCCGCATCCTCACCACCGGCGGCGCCGGCGGCGACCGCCTGTTTACCGAAGGCGGCGTCGGCCGCTCCTACCTCATCGGCCACGGCGTGCCTGCCGAATCCATCATCGTCGAAAACGAAGGCGATTCCACCATGACTTCCGTCGCCCGGTCCGGCGAAATCCTCGACCGCATGGGCCTGCACTCGGTGGTAGTAGTGAGCGACGGCTATCACATCTACCGCGTCAAGAAGATTCTGCAATCGCGCGGTTTTGCGGCCTACGGATCCCCGCGCAAGGAAACCGGCCGCGCCGCTTTCCGCGACCCCTGGAACTGCTTCAAACAAGCTATTGGGTATGTGCTTTGGAGGGCGGGCGTGGCGGTGTGACGGGAGCGTTCAGCACTCAGCTTTCAGCGTTCAGCTCTTGCGGCAACTCCGGGCAAGCGAATCGCCCACCCCGCGGTATTAGCTGACCGCTGAGCGCTGACTGCTGAAAGCTCCCAAATCACTCTCCCAGCGCTGCCCGGATTCGCTCCGTCAACGTATCCACAAACGTCTCTACCACGTAACCCGTCAAGCGGCTGAACACCTTACCGTCCTTGCCGACGATCAGGGTGGTGGGGATCGACATCACCGTCAGGGCGTGCGCCAGGCCGTCTTCGAAGTACACCGGGCCGGTCCATTTTTCTTGCGCCAGAAAGGGCTTCACCAGGGCGCGGTCCTCGTCGGCATTCACCGAAAGGAACACGACCCCGGCGTTGGCGGCGAAGCGCTTTTCCACCTCGGCATAGAGCGGATGCTGCTCGCGGCAAGGCCCGCACCAGGTGGCCCAGAAATCGAGTACCAACACCTTCCCCTTCAGCGAATCCAGGCGCAGGGAGGGTCCGTCGAGGCGGCTGAGGGTGAACTCCATCGCGTTCTTCAATTGCGCGTTGGGATCTTCGGCGCGGAGGCGCAACTGGCGCGCGCGCAACCCGGCCTGGTTGCGGTCGTACGCTTCCAGCACCACGTCGCCCAAACCCGCTTGGGAGCCCGTCGCGCGGCGATACAAGTCACCCATGCGCTGGCGGTCCCGCGCCCGATCGTCGTCGGTATTCCTGGGGTCGGTCACGGTGAAAGCGTCCGCTAGCGCGCGGGCGGCGTCGGCGAATTTCCCCATGCGCTCGTAGCAGCGGGCCACCTCACGCGCCGATTCGGCATTGGCGTAAGTCTCGAAGGACCGCCGCGCCAGCGTCAGGGCTTGATCGGCGCGGCCCAGGGTGCCGGCGGCTCGCGCTTCGTAGCAGAGCGCGCGAGCCAGGGCGCGATCGGTGCGGTCGCGCCACTCGGCCACGGTAACGCCGCCATGCGCCGGGTCGGCCTGCATCTGCCGCAGCAATTCCTCGAAATGCCGCGCGTACTGCAACGTCCGCCCAGCGGCGTCCTTCCTTTCGGAGAGCGAAAGCGCGCGCGCCACGCGGTCGAGCGTCTCCACGTCGTCGGGCTGGCGGGCCAGCACGCGCTCGCCATAGAGAATGATGGCGGGATCGTCGCCGGCTTCGATCGCCGCCCGCGCTGCCGCCCGCTCCAGCTCGGCGCGCCGCGGCGTATCGGGATACTTGGCGAGATGCCTTTCGAGTGCGCGCAGGTATTCGAGCGGATTGGCGCCGGCCTCGGAAAGGGCGCTGGCCAGGTCCTGCTGCTCGGCCGCGGCTTGCGCGGCGGGTTGCCGCGCGCCGCAGTCCAGCACAGTTCCAACCAGCGCCACGGCGGCAAGAAGAAGCAGGCCCTTCATTTGTTGGCGGCGCGAATCGCATCGGCCAGTTCAGCCGCGCGCACGCGCGCCGTATGCATATAGCTTTCGTTCTTGGCCACCCGATCGAGCATGGGCAGGAACTGCTCCGGCGCCACCAGGCGGTTCCCTTCCATGGCGGCTTCGAGCGCGGTGACGGCTTGGAACACTCCCAGGTGGTCGTACTTGGCGGTTCGCTCCAGGTCGATGCGGGCGCGCGCGGACTCTCCCATGCGCTCAAACCAGTCCAGAAGGGCCAGCGCGTTGGCGTCTTGCGAGTAATTGAATTTCACTTCGGTCTTTTGCGCGCCGTTCTCGTAGCGAAACGTCTTGGTGCCCATGAAGGCCACCTTGACGGGTGCTTCCAGCGGGTGATCGAAAAAGCCGAGCTTCTCCGCCAGACCGAAAACCGCGCCCAGTGCGTTTTCGTCCAACTTGAACTTGACTGGCAGGTCGTCGTCCACCGCCTCGCGGTACTCGGCGTTGCCATCCTTGCTTAACGCGACCTGGAAATAGGGCGGCACGCTGCCTTTGAAATCGCGCGAATAGAACACGCGGGCCGGCGCGGCCGGCGCGTTTTGCTGCGCGGGAATCGGGACGGCACCCAGGAGCGCCGCGGCGGCGACCAGCGGCAACCAGGGGTGCATCCTGGAACGGTTCGGTTTCATTTCATCGCTCCCGCCAGGCGCCGGCTGGTAAACGCGTGGGTGGCATGGCAAATGGCTACCGCCAGGGCGTCGGAGGCGTCCTCGGATTCGATCGGCTCGTCCAGCTGAAGCAGTTCGCACACCATCATTTGCACTTGCGATTTCTCCGCCCTGCCATAGCCCACCACGCTGGTTTTGATGGTGAGCGGGGAATATTCGGCGAACTCCACCGCGCTCTCCGCCACCGCCGCCAGCGCCACCCCGCGCACGTGCGCCAGTTTCAAGGCGGTCTTTACGTTGGCCGCGTAGAAGACTTCCTCGACGGCGGCCGCCTGCGGCGCGTAGCGCACCAGAAGCTCGCGCAAGGCCCTGGAAATCTCGGCCAGGCGCGTTTCGAAAGGCCGCTTCGGGCTGGTGCGGATTACCCCAGCGGCCACCAGCCTGTGCGCGCTGCCGTCGCTGTCGATGACGCCGTAACCGGTTCGCTCCGATCCGCAATCGATCCCCAGCACGCGCACAGGTTTACGACAGAGCCTCCAGCTCCTTCTCGTCGATGTCGAAATTGGAATAGACGTTCTGCACGTCGTCGTGTTCTTCCAGCGCCTCGTTGAGCCGGAGCATGGCGGCGGCGTTCTTACCCTCCAGTTTGACCAGGTTCTTTGGCACGAAAGCGATGCTCGCCTCCGGGGTCGGAATGTGGCTCGCCTCCAGCGCTTTCAGCACGGCTTCGTGGGCCTCGGGAGGCGAAAGCACTTCCCACTGGTCGCCGAGGTTGCGCAGATCGTCGCCGCCGGCTTCGAGCACCACGTCCATGAGCTGATCTTCGGTGGCCTTGTCGCCGGGTATGAAAATCTGGCTCTTGCGTTCGAACATCCAGGCGACGCTGCCCTGCTCGCCCATGTTGCCGCCGTTCTTCGAAAAGACATGGCGGATATCGCTGACGGTGCGATTGCGGTTATCGGTGGCGACGTTCACCAGCACAGCCGCGCCCCCCGGCCCGTAGCCTTCGAACATGACTTCGTCGATCTGCCCGCCTTCCAGCTCGCCGGTGCCGCGCATGATCGCCTTCTTGATGTTGTCCGAGGGCATGCTGACGGCCTTGGCGGCCACAATGGCGGTACGCAGCCGCGGGTTCCCATCCGGGTCGCC
This sequence comes from Bryobacterales bacterium, assembly GCA_003164035.1. GTDB lineage: Bacteria > Acidobacteriota > Terriglobia > Bryobacterales > Bryobacteraceae > JBEKYD01. The sequence continues at coordinate 62,932 of PLRS01000092.1, forward strand.
GCCACTGCGCGCGGCGATCATGATTTCCTTGATGATGCGCGTGAAACTCTTCCCGCGCTTGGCGTCCAGCGCCGCCTTCTTGTGCTTAATGGTGGCCCATTTGGAATGGCCTGACATGTTACCTCTCGAGGGTAGGCCCAGCCAACATGGCCGGGATTCTTGAACTTAATGATTGCAACTACTAGAGAATAACAGAACCCTCGACAGCGCTCAACGGGCAGGCCGTTTACAGCCGCGCACCTACCGCCTTCGCCTGCAAAAACAGCAGCAGATAGTCCGGGCCGCCGGCTTTGGAATCGGTGCCCGACATGTTGAAACCTCCAAACGGATGGGCCCCCACCATGGCACCGGTACACTTCCGGTTGAAGTACAGGTTGCCCACGTGGAAGCGCTCGCGCGCTTCGGCGAGATGCTGCCGGTTGTTGGAAAACACCGCTCCCGTGAGGCCGTATTGGGTATCGTTGGCCAGCGCCAGGGCGTGCTCGAAATCGCTCGCCTTGGTTACCGCCAACACCGGGCCGAAAATCTCTTCCTGGAAAATGCGCGCGCCCGCATCCACGTCGGCGATCACCGTGGGCGCGATGAAATATCCGTCGCCCGGCGCGGCACTGCCTCCGGCCACCAGACGGCCTTCGGACTTGCCGGTCTCAATGTAAGAGAGGATGGTCTCGCGGGCGGCCCGATTGATCACCGGCCCCATGTAATGCGCGGGATCGTCGCACGGGCCCACAGTCAAAGCGGCCACCTTCGGCGCCAGTTTCTCCAGAAAGGCGTCGTACACCTTGGCATCGACGATGGCGCGGGAGCACGCCGAGCATTTCTGACCCTGGTAACCGAAGGCGGAGGCCACGACGCCGTCGACGGCTTTGTCGAGGTCGCAATCGCCGTCCACCACGATGGCGTCCTTGCCGCCCATTTCCGCTACCACCCGCTTGATCCAGATTTGTCCCGGCTGGGTCTTGGCGGCCAGCTCGTTGATGCGCAGGCCCACGTCGCGGGAGCCGGTGAAGGCGATGAAGCGGGTCTTGGGGTGCGCCACCAGGACGTCGCCGACGGCGGCGCCGCTGCCCGTCAGCAGGGTGAACGCCCGCTCCGGGAAACCGGCTTCGAGCAGCACCTCGGCGAACTTGGCGCCGATGGTGGGCGTGTCGCTCGAAGGCTTGACGACCACCGTATTGCCGGTTACCAGGGCCGCGATGGTCATGCCCGCCAAAATCGCCAGCGGGAAATTCCATGGTGGGATCACCACCCCCACTCCCAGCGGGATATAGGTCATTTCGTCGCGCTCGCCGGGCAACTGGACCATAGCGTGCGGCCCATCCAGGCGCTCCATTTCGAGCGCGTAGTACTCGCAGAAGTCGATCGCCTCGGCGATTTCGGCTTCGGCTTCGATCCAGCTCTTGCCGGCTTCATAGCACAGCCAGGCGTCGAACTCGAAACGGCGCAAGCGCAGCAGGCGGGCCGTCTCCCGCGCCATGCGGACGCGCTCGGTGGCCGGCGTGCGGCTCCATTCCGGGAAATATGCCAGCGCGGTTTCCACCGCCCGGTTGGCCAGCGCCGGGGTCGCCTTATGGTGAATGCCAACGGCTTGGCCGGGAGCGGAGGGGTTCAGCGAGGTCAGCAGGTCGCCAGTGGCAATGCTCTCGCCGGCCAGCCGCAGCTTATATTCGCGTCCGAATTCGGAGCGGACTTTGGCGAGCGAGTCTTCCATGGCGCGCCGGTTTTCGGGCAGGGCAAAATCGGCGAGCGCTTCGTTGCGGAATCGAGTCGAAATAGCAGTAGCCATCACCCTTCCATGGTACAGCCTCCACCGGCGATTGCTGTTACTATCGGCCTTCCGGCGGACTGTGGATTGGGCGGGTTTCCGGGAGAAGCTACCTGAGGCTTCAAACGGGAAAGCCCGGAGAAGAGTCCGGGCCTTCCACACGAAGCTGGAAAGGAGGATCCAGCTTATGATCCTTCTGCTGGTAAAGTTCCGGTCCGTTGTCGGCCGGCTTACGGCGCTGATCGTTTGGACCCGTAAGGGCCGGCGATAAACGCCGCGCGGGGGGACCGTTGCCTGCGGTTTCCCCGCTACCAGCATCATAACGCACCCCGCTCCGCTTTTCCAGCCACATGGCGTCGCCGGTTGTTGAGACTCCGCGTTCAGAGTAACCGTCTGAGGCGGCGGCCGATCGCGGCGGGAGTGAGCCCCTCGATTTCGAGCAGCAGATAGAGCGGCTTATGTCCTTCGCCCACACCGATCCGCGGAATGTCCCAAAGGTCGCTGCCGGGGTCCGCGAATCCGCCATGGGCCGAAAAGAGCGCCGCATAGCCGGCTTCCTTCACGAAGGCGCGCACTTCCGGCCGGATGTCCTGAATCCGTCCGAACGGAAACGAAAACAGCGAAACCGGTTGGCCGGTCGCGGCTTGCAATTGCCGGCCGCTCTCGACGATTTCAAATCGGGCTTGCTCCAATTCGCATTGGCCCAGATTCACGTGATTCACCGTGTGCGCGCCAACCTCGAAACCGGCATCCGTCCATTTTTTCAGATCTTCGCGGCGGCAGTTTTCATACTGGAATGGGAACCGGTCCAGGTCGTGTTGGAACGCGCGGCCGGTATCCACAAAGCCTGAACTTACAAACCCGGTGGCCGAAACCCCCGCAGCCTCCAGGATGGCAAAGGCGTCGGTGTAAACGTCGCGATAGGCGTCGTCGAAGTGGATCAGAACCGACGTGGCGGAAAGGGCCTTGCGGGCACAAATGCACTCGACCAGCGCACTGGTGGACATCACCGCATAGCGGCTGCGAATCGCCAGCAAGTGCGCCGCGAAGCTCTCGGTTCCTATGGTCAGCACGTCGCGGGAAAAATCGTTGACGCGATGATAAAGCAAAATCGCGGCGCGCGCTTTCTTACGCCGCCCGCGAATCAGGTCGTACGCTCCGGAGCGAAAAATGGCGAGGCAGAGGATGTTCTTCGCCAGCACGGCGATATCGCTCTGCGCCCGCGGCCAATGGGGAAGGCGCGCATGAAGCTCGGCAACCTGGGCACGCGTTGGCTTGGTGCGCGTCCTGGCGTCCGCGCGCGGCTGTTTTTGCGGCACCGCGGTGCCCGCCGCCACTTTTTCCACGGCGCGGGCCAGCGCCCGAGCGCCCTCCCGGTCCAGTTGCTCGGCAAGACTTTCCGGCGTTTCCAGACGGCGGATGGGCACTTCGGATGTTTCGACCACGTCGCCGGTGTCCAAGCCCGAATCGACGAAATGCACCGTCACGCCGGCCGTTTGGGCCCCCTCGTAGAGCTCCCAAAAGCCCGGCGGCAGGCCGCGGTATTCCGGCACTTTCCCCTTATGCAGGTTGATCGATCCCAGCCGCGGCACGCGGAACGTCGACGGTTTGAGGATGCGCGTGCCCAGTACGATTCCCAGGTCCGCGCCGTAGTGTTCGAGCAGCCGCACGGCTTCGGGACCGTTCAGATTTCCCGCCTCGCGGACCTCGAAGCCGTGCGCGCGCGCAATATCCTCCAGCGTCTGACAACGGTGCGGGAACGCTTGGCGGAGCAGATCGAGAGTCTCCGGCAGGGAAGGTCCGCAGCGGTCGGCCAGCCGGTCGGAATAGTCGCGCAGGGCTCGAACACAGCGGCCGAGCGCGTAGGCCCAGCCTTCACGCCGAAGGTTGCGGCGCAGGTTTCGCCAGCGCTGCCGGAGGGTGTCGCGATGGGTGTCGATCAGCACCGCGACCGCGGTGACGCCGGAGCATTGGCACACGGCCTCCAGCGCGAGGCGCACCGCGCGCGAATCGCGGCCGGTCAGGAAGACCACGCGTAGACTTCGATTGGCTGAGATCACGGACCCCTAAGCCGGCCTTCCTTTGTGGATTCCAGCTTCCCTCTCAGTCTACACCGGGGCCGCGGCGCGACAACCGCGGCCCACCGAATAGTGCTCAGTCCGAACAGCGAGACGCCACCGAAGCGGGCTGCGCATCCAACTGGCGAAACCAAAGTTCGAGCATCAGCAACGACCATAAAAAGGGCGCGCTGTCGCGGCGTCCGGAATCGTGTTCCGCGAGCATCTGCCGCACGAAAGGCGGCGAAACCACGCCGCGGCCGGCGAACGTCGCACTGGTCAGGTGGTCCCAGAGAAACGTCCGCAAGGCGCCGCGGAACCACAGCGCGAGCGGCACGCCAAAGCCCATTTTGCCGCGGCTCAACAGAGGCGGCGGCAGCCGGTCTCCCAGGGCGCGCAGGAAGATGTACTTGCCCTGGCCGTTCCTGATCTTCCAGCCGTTTGGGATTCCGGCCGCCATCTCGCCAAGCTCGTGGTCGAGCAAGGGGCAGCGCACTTCGAGCGAGTTCGCCATCGACATGCGGTCGACCTTGACCAGCATGTCGCCAGGCAGGTTCTGGGTGGTTTCGAAAAACAGCGCTTGCGACAGCAAATCGGCGCCGGCGGGGAGCAGGAAGTCCGCCAGCGTGCGCGTCAGATAGGCGCTGTCGGCCGGCAGCATCCACTCTTCTTGAAGCAACTCCTGGCGCAGAAACCAAGGCGCAAAGTTGCTCTCGAAGTATCGCTCCAAGGCGGTGGAGCGGCTCAGCATATGCAGATAATTCTTCCCGTAAGCCGAATACGGCAGCCGGTCGGCCGCCCAGGAGATGAAGGCACGCAACGCCCGGGGTACCCGATCCAGCTTCCGCAGTTTGTCGAGCGTCTGGAAGCGATCGTAGCCGGCGAACATCTCGTCGCCGCCATCGCCGCTCAGCGCGACCTTCACATGCTGGACGGCGAATTCGGAAACGATAAACGTGGGGATGGCGGAAGAATCGCCGAACGGTTCGTCCAAGTGCCAGACCAATCGGGAAACCAGGTCCACCGCATCCGGCCGCACCACAATCTCGTGATGGTCGGTGCCATACTGGCGCGCCACCATGGCGGCGTATTCCAGTTCGTTGAAGGCGCTCTCCTCGAAACCGATCGAGAAGGTGCGCACCGGCTCGGCGGAAGCAAGCGCCATGGACGCCACCACCGAGCTGGAATCGATACCGCCGCTCAAAAAGGCGCCCAACGGCACATCGGCGATCATGCGGATACGCACCGATTCGTCGAACTTGTCCCGCAACCGGGCGCACGCGTCCGCCTCGGAGAAGCCCGCCGGCGTCTCGGCCACCGGGGTGGGAAACTGCCAGTAGCGGCCTTGACGGACGGTGCCGTCGGCGTCGTAAGTCAGCCAGGACCCGGCGGGCAGCTTGCGGACCGCCTTAAAACAGCTCATCGGTTCCGGGATGTAGGTGAACTGAAAGAAGAGGCGAAGGGCCTCGGCGTCGATCTCGGCGGGCACGCCGGCCGCGCGTAGGCATTTCAGCTCGCTGCCGAAATAAAGGCCCTCGGGCAATACGGCGTAGTAAAGGGGCTTCTTGCCGAAACGGTCGCGCGCCAGAAAAATACGCCGCAGGCGGGCATCCCAGATGGCATAAGCAAACATGCCGCGCAGGCGCTTCAACCCCTCGGCGCCCTGTTCTTCGTAGAGATGCACGAGGGTTTCGGTGTCGCTATTGGTGGTGAAGCGGTGCCCGCGGGAGATCAGATCGCGGCGAAGCTCCTGATAGTTGTAGATTTCGCCGTTGAAGACCACCCAGACGGATTCGTCTTCATTCGTCATGGGCTGATGGCCGGTGCTGAGATCGACGATGCTGAGGCGCCGCATGCCGATGGCACAGCCGCCATCCACGTGGTAGCCCTCATCGTCCGGCCCGCGGTGCCGTATCTGGTCGCACATGGCGCGCACCGCGGACACGCTGGCCCTGCCCTCGCGCAAGTAGAATCCGGCTATGCCACACATGGGTTCAATATCCTGCCATTACTGTAGCATTCGCCCGTGCGTCTCTCGCCCGTCCGCGCGCGTCAGATAACCTTCGTAGATCCGTTCCAGGCGGCGGGCCGAAGCCTGCAAGGAGAACTCGCGGCCGATGCGCGCCGTTCCGGCCGCGGCCAGCTTCGTGCGCGCACCCGGGTTGTCGATCAAGGCGCCCAGCGCGGCTGTCAAGCCGTCCAGGCCGCCCGGGTCGACCAGCAACCCGTCCACGCCGTGCTCGATCAATTCCGGACATCCGCCCACCCGGCTGGCGATCACCGCGCAGCCGGACGCCATGGCCTCCATGATGGCGTTGGGCAGTCCCTCGCTCAAAGATGGATGAACGAAAATATCGATACTGCGGAGCCGCGGGCCGACGTCCGGAGTCGAGGGCAGGAAGAGGCAAGCTTCCCCGAGCGAGAGGCGCTGGGCCAACCCGCGCAGCCGGGCCTCTTCCGGTCCGCTGCCGACGATCGCGAGCCGCATCCCCGCGGCGCGCCCGCGCACCCGGGCGAAAGCCTCCAGCAACTGGCCCAGGTTCTTCTCCGGACGCAGCACGCAGGCCACTCCCACCACCAGCTCCGCATCCGCCAATTCCGGCACGCGCTGGCGCGGCAGCGGCGGAAACTCGGCTGGATCGAGCCCGTTATGGCAAACCTGAATGCGCGATGCCGGATATCCGTAGCCCTTCAGGCACGCCGCCGCGGCCTCGCTATTGGCCACGACTCCGTGCGCCAGCCAGTGGGCCGCCAGCGTCAGGTAGCGGTACTTCGGCGGAACCGAGTCCATCAGGAAGCGCTGGCTCGAAAGCGCGATTACTCCGGGCACGGTTCGCGCCGCCGCCACGCCCAGCGGCGCCACCGCGTAGTCGAAGGCGTGCACAATGGCGATCCGGTGCTCGCGGATATAGGCCCGCAGCTTGCGCCACGCCGCCGTCACCCCGCTCCCCACATAGGAACGCAACGGAAGATCCACCACTGGAATCCCCGCGCCCTCCAGGTCGGCTACGCGGAATCCGCCTTTCACCGTGGCCACGTGCGCCGCGAATCGGCCGCGGTCGATGGTGAGCGCCATTGCCGCCACTTGCCGCTCGCTCCCCCCGTGCCCGAGCGAATGGATCAGATACAATACTGGAACAGGGCGGCTCATGGACGCAGCGCGAGCGCCATTTCCTCGATTTCCGAAGGGCCGCCGTAGCGCTCGATCAGGCGAAATCCCTCCGCCGTCTTTTCGAAAACCGATACCCGATGCTCGGGCGGCCGCTCCCGCACCGTACGCCCCACCATCCAGATGCCGCCCGGGCGAAGGCTGTGCCAGACGCTGCGCGCGCCTTCGAGGAGCCGGGCTTCGTCGAAGTATACCCGGTTCAGGATATTCATGGTGCGCACCACGTCGGCCGGCGCCGGCGCCGGCGTGAATACGGAATGCCCGCGGATGGCAAAGGATTCCGGCGCCAGGTTGGCCAATGCCAGGGCCTCCGGATGTACCAGCGGAAGCCTTGTCAACCGCATGGCTCCCAGCGGTTTTTCGTCCGTGCCCTCGGGCAGGGTCAGAAGGCCCGGCTCGAGGTCCGGTCCGGCGCCCAGCTCCCGCCAGATCCGCTTCAGCCGGCGCCGGGCCCGTTCCGCGAGGACGCGGTTGACAATCAGCAGACGCGGTTCGGGCGGCTCGATGCGGATGGCAAAGGGCGGGCGAATGTACTGCAGCAGGCCGCCGCCGGTTTCGAGCACGTAAATCCCATCGCCCGGCACCTCCAGCGCCACCAGGTACAGGGTCAGGTCCGAGGCGGTGAGGTGGAAACGGGGAAACGCTTCCTCCAGGCGTTGGTGCCACTCGAGCGACGTCAGGCAGGCCGAAGCCGCCCAATCCTCCACCTGGATCGCGGGCCGTCCGGCCAGGCGCCGTTGCAGAATCGGCTGCGCCCACTCGTCCAGATCGGCGAACCGGTTGCGCGCGGTCATGCGATGTACGCCGCTGGTCAGCTTCATCTGCCGCATGATGCGCTCAAAGACCACGATTTCTTCCGGTTTGGGCGGAAGCGAGGTTTTGAGCAGGGTATAGGCGAAGCGGTTCCGGCGCAGCCAGCCCAAAGGCCCGCGGGCCTGGCCGGGGTAGCACCCGGCCTCAAAAATCCCGAGCTTCAACATGGCAAGGGGAGCGAGTTTCCATTTTTCATGGCAGTGGCGCCGCGGTGGCAGGCCGCCGCGAGAGTTTCTCCCGCAGGTAGCTCCACAGTTGAGAACGGTGTCCCGGATCCGGAACGAACCACAGAGCCAGCAGCCCGTACACGCCCGAGTACAGGATTCCGATGGCGATCAGCGGCGCCCATCGCGGTTGCGGCGGCAGCAAATAGCGCGCCGCCAGCAAACCCGCCAGCGAGACTCCCAGAAGCGCCAACGGGCGGCTGAAAACCCCCGCCAGAAAGACGAATTGTTTCATGTTCAGTTCCCGGCATACCAGGTGGCTTAACCACAGACAGCGCGTCAGAATCATGCCGCCGACGACCACCACCGCCGCGCCGGGCAATCCCCAACGCGGCAGCACCAGCGCCACCGCGCCCGTCACCGCCAACGCTTCCACCAGCAACCCCACCGAGTATGCGGTATAGCGCGCCATCCCCATCAGCACCGAGGCCGAAAGAAACTGGCCCATCCAGCAGGTGTAGCCCACCAGCAGCAGCGGCATCAGCACGGCCACCTGGTCGCCGAACTCCCGGTTCACCAGAACCCGGCAGATGGCGCCGCCGAATACGAACAGATACCCGGCCGGAAGGCACCACAGGGCCAGGCAATAGCGGTTGGCCGTGCGTGTCAATTGGGCGATGGTTTCCATCTCGCCCTTGGCCTGCAAATGGGTCACTTTGGGCGTCGTTACCAGAGCCACGCGGCTGATACCGTCGGCGGCGTAATCCAGCAGGCGCTGCGTCTGGGAAAAATAGGTCACCGAGCGGGTGGATGAATAGCGGCTGATCAGGCCGGGCAGCATTCCCTGCTGGAACCTGGTTCCAATCATCCCGCTGACGGTCTGGCTGGCGTAAGAAAAAATCTCACGGGCCGCCCCCAGATGGATGTTCCGAGGCGAGAGGCGCAGCTCGGGAAAGACGCGCCGGCAATATACATAGGTCGCGATATAGCAGCAGGTCTGGCCCAGCAGCAAGGCAATCCCCATCTGCCTCAAACCGTATCCGTACATCACCAGAATCACGCTGAGCGGACCCCGCACCAGGGGAGCCAGCATTTGGGCGCGATTACTCAGGTCGAATCGCTGAAACCCTTCGAGCGCCGCCGCGAAAACGTTGAACACCAGTCCGGCCGCCCAACTGGCGCCCACCACGCGCAACAGGAACTGGAAGGCCGGATCGCTCACGTGCAACACCACGCCGATGCGCTCCGCCGCCAGCCATACAACCAGCAGGACCAATCCGCCCGCCACCACCGAATAAGCCACCGCCGTGTTCAGAAGCCGGTTGATCTCCGTCATCCGGCCCAGTGCGCGGAATTCCGCCGTGAGTTTGACGGTGGCCGGCCGAAAACCCAGGTCGATCATCCAAAAGGATTCCACCAGCGATGCCGCTACCGTCCAGACTCCGAACCGCGTCGTTCCCAGCCGGCGAATCAGGAAGGGCATCACCACCAGGCTGGAAAACAGCATGACGATGAATCCCAACCAGCTCCAGATGATGTTCAGGAAATAAGCCCAACGGCCGTGCGGGTCTGAAACGGACACTCCCCGTATTATGGCAGGGACCGCCGGTATAGCACCAGTTTGCGGTACCTGTTCCCCGGTACTACGGCAAAGCCGCGAGCACGGAACGCCGTAGCGTATCCTCTCCACCGAGCGGGCGGGCGTACTCCAGCGCCCGGCTGCCATAACGGCTTCGCAGGACGTCGTCGTTCCAGGCGCGCTCGATGGCTTCGCGCAGGATGGCGGGGTCGCCTGGCGAAACCAGGATGGCCTCCTCGCCGGTCAATACATCGCTCACCCCGAGGCTGTGCGAAACGATCACGCATTTGCCCAGCGCCATCGCCTGCAGGTACACCCCGATCCCGGCCTGAGTGGTGGAGTCCCGCACGATCGGAATCACCACCAGCCGCGCCGCCGCCATGGTCTCCACAAAAAAAGGCCGCGATTGATCGTTCGTGCTGACCTCGACGTTCGGCGGCACCTTCAGACCTGCCATCGAGGAGCCGTGCGGCAGCATCTCGGCTTCGGGCGACGTTACCACCTTCACGGGATATCCCAGCGGCGCGACTGCGGCGAACAGGGTGGCGAAATCCCGCCGCGAGCGCCCGCCGCAAAAGATATAGCCCGCGTCGCTCGGCGTTGTTTTTTCAATCAACTCGATGCCATTGATTTTAAAGGGGATGTAATGAAAGCGCGAGGCCGGGATCCGGAACTGGCGCTGGAACACCGAGCTGTCTTTGAAATACACCAGCATGCGGTCGATACCGCGCAGGGTCCAACCGGCCAGCTTGAGCCGCCAGCCGCGCGGATCGCCGACGAAAAAATCCAGCGTGGTAATGCGGCAGCGGTGAAATGGCATCAACCCTAGCGCGGCCCGAAACCAAATCGCATCCGGCAGGGAAAAATCGATGACCAGGTGGTCGCTCCCGAGCGCCGCCCGGAGCAGCCGAAAACGCCGCTCCCAGGCCGAGGGGTACCGGCTGGCCGAAAAATTGCAAATCACGGTTCCGGCAGGCGCAACGCGTTCCAGACCGTGAATATCGGTGGCGATCCGCAAGGCTAAGCTCCCATCATACTCTGGCCCGGAGCGCCAACATCGGCGGAGGCCGTCGACGCAGAACACGGAAGCTGGAATGGGGCAGCGGGGCCTCAGGCTGTTTTCAGCGCGCAGCCCTGGGGCTGCTATGCTGGACTTTCTGCGTGATCAGACCGAAAATCAGAGTACTCTCGATCATGGAGGCCAGTTTCGTCACCGGACCGGCCAAGAACCTACTTGAGTTCGCCCGGCGCAGCGCCAACTCGCCGGATGAGCTTCCGGATATCGAGCTGGTGGTGGCCGGGTACCGCCGGGGCGGCGAGCCGGAGAGCGCCTTTTTGGGCGCGGCTCGCGGGGCTGGCTTGCGGGTGGAAACGATTTCCGAAAACGGACGCTTCGATCGCGCGGTCCCGGCGCGGATTGCCGAACTCGTCAGGACGCACAAAGCGGAGATCGTCCAGACCCACAACGTCAAGTCTCACTTCTTTCTGCGCCAGTCCGGGCTGTGGCGCGAGCGCCCCTGGGTGGCGTTTCACCACGGGTTCACCGCCGAAGACTTGAAAATGCGCCTGTACAATGCCACCACCCGCTGGTCGTTGCCGGCGGCGCGCCACGTGGTGACCATGTGCCAGCCGTTTGTCCGCGAGTTGGTGCGGCGCGGAGTGCGGCGCGAGCGCATCAGCGTGCGGCACAACTCGGTGAAACCCTTTCCGCCCCCGGAACCTGAAGCGCTTCGCGCCGTGCGCGCCGAAATCCCCGCCGCTGAAGGCACGCCGCTGATCGTGACCATCGGCAGGCTGTCGTCGGAAAAAGGTCACCTGGACCTGCTCGAAGCCGCCGCGCAACTCCGCCGCGTTCAGGACCGGTTTCACCTGGTGCTGGTGGGCGAGGGCATCGAACGTCCGCGGATCGAGGCAGCCCGCCGGCGCCTGGGCCTGGAGGCGCACGTCACCCTGGCCGGGCTTTGCGGCGACGTGCGGCCGTATTACGCCATGGCGGATATCGTGGCCATTCCCTCTCACTCCGAAGGCTCCCCCAACGTGCTGCTGGAAGCCATGATCGCCGCCCGGCCCATCGTCGCCACGCGGGTGGGCGGAATTCCGGAGATCGTGACGCACCGTGAAACGGCCTTGCTGGTGGAGGCGCGCGACCCCGCGGCCATGGCACGCGAGCTGGCGAGCCTGCTGGCGGATAAAGACCTGGCTCTGCGCCTGGCCGGACAAGCCCGGCGGCTGGCGGAGGAATCCTACTCCCCGGACGCTTACCGCCGCGCCCTGATCGGTCTCTACCGGGAGATTCTGGCGGCATGACCGGACATGTGGGGGAGCCGCGCGTTTCGGTGGTGATTCCGCTCTACAACAAGGAGCCTTACATTGGGCGCGCGCTCGATTCCGTTCTGGCGCAAACCCTGGCGGAGATCGAAATCATCGTGGTGGACGACGGGTCGGCCGATGGCGGCGCCGGCGTGGTGAGCGCGTGCCGGGACCCCCGCGTGCGCCTCGTCCGCCAGGCCAACGCCGGCCCTGGCGCGGCGCGCAATCGCGGTGTGCGGGAAGCCCGCGCGGATCTGGTCGCGTGGCTCGATGCGGACGATTCCTGGGAGCCCGGCTATCTGGCCGAAAGCGCGCGCCTCCTGGACGATTGGGGCACGGCGGTCGCCTGCCTGACCTGGGCTATGCTCGAGTTTCCGGGTCCCGTATCGACCGCTCCGCGCTGGAAGCGGATCGGGATTCCCGAGGGCCGCTACCGGGTTACGGCCGCCACCACCCCGGAGTTGATGGCCGGTTTCCTGGCCCACATGCTGCCCTCGTCCACCGTAATGCGCCGCCCGGTATTTCTCCACCTGGGCGGTTTCTACGAGAAAAACCGCTGCCTTTACGCCGAAGACGCTTACCTGTGGTTGAAGCTGCTGCTCACCGCGGAGGTCGCATTTTGCTCGCACGCGGCGGTGCACAAAGATTGCGCCGCCGCCGAGCTGAGCACCAACCTGGCCGGGGTTCGCCCGGTAGAGCCCTTTCTGCTCGATCCGGACGAAGTCGAAACCCTGTGCCCGCCGGAATTGCGCCACCTGCTGCACTCCGTGCTGGCGCTCAGAGCCTGCAAAACCGCCGGGGTGTACGGTTACTTCGGCCAGCCGGAGCGGGCGCGCGAGTTGGTGCGGGGCTTCGTCCGGCCCTCCGATTGGCGCTTGCCCTGGTTCTTCGTGGGCTTGCTGGGCTGCACCCCGTTAGCGAAATGGGCCGGCGCGGCGGCGCGGCTGGCCGGCTGGAACTTGAGACAATCCCATGCGCAATAGCAGAGTCTGGCTCCTGTTTGGAGCACTGGTACCGATCGTGGCCGCGGTGTCGCTGTTTTTCGCCACTTCGACCGTCGGCGTCCCCTTCGCTTACGACGAGGCGGATTACATGTACGCCGGAACCCGCGGATTCGCCGCGAATTTCCTGGACCGCGATGCCATTCCGTTCAGCCAATATGTGCGCAAAGGGCTCGAGTTGGCGCGCCATCCGGAGGAGCGTGCCAGCGTTTCGCAGTTCGTGCGGTCGAGCGGCGATCTATCCTTTTACCGCCACTACCATGGCCCGGTCTATGCCTACTGGCTGGCGCTATGGCACGCTTTCGGCGCCCAAAGCGAAGTGACGTACCGCGCCAGCGGCATTCCGCTGCACGCCCTGGCCGCCCTGGCACTGTTCTGGCTGTTTCTGGCGGCTTTTCCCGAACTTCCGCCCGAGGCGGGCTTCCTGGCGGCGGTGCTGTTCGTCATGAACCGCACCGCGCTGGTGGCGGCCACGTTCATTACCCAGCACGTTGCCTTTGAAGTTCTCTCGCTCGTTACCCTATTCGCCGCCGCGCTGTTCTTTCGCACCGGACAGATCCGCTGGTGGTACCTGACCGCGGTTCTCGCCGCCGCCGGATTCGCCACCGTCGAAATCGCGGCGGTGTTGATGGGCGCTCTCCTGCTGAGCCTCGTCCTGCTGCGGTGGAAGGATGGGTTTCGCGCGCTCGCCGGCCTGCTGGCTCGAGGCGCGGCCTGGTTCCTGCTCGCGCTGGTGGTGCTCTGGCCCAAAGGGCTGCTCGAACTCAACGCTCTGAAGGGCTATCTGTACCTGGCTTACATGGCCATTGAGCGAAAAACGTTCAGCCCCATCAGCGCCACCGACCTGTGGATTTTCAAGATCAAGACCTATCCGGCCGAGTTCGTCCTGCCGATGGCCGCCATGCTGGCGGGGGTGTGGCTGATCCGGCGCCCGAAGGCCCGTCCCGCCCTGGTGCCGTTCGTCTGTTATGGAGTCCTGTTTTTCCTGGTCACACTCAAGGTCACCGCGCCGTTCACTTACTACCACGCTTCTTTAATGTCTACTCTGGCAGTCGTTGCCGGCTGCGTGTTGGGCGAGATTTGGCTGCACACCCGGGCTTTGGCGAGAATTGGCATCGCCGCCCTGGTGGTGCTGCCGCTGGTCTGGCTCGATACCGGCTTCTACCGGGAGCGGACGAGCGACCGGCAAGCGCCGTCGCTGGCTGCCGACGTTCTTTCGTACACCGCCCGTTCGGGCGTCCGGAAGCTGTTCCTGCCTTTCGATCTTGTGCCTACGCTGCACTATTACCGCCCGGCCGTCGCGGTGACCGGTTACGATACTGATTGGAGCGGTGCGCGTTTGGCGGGCGAGTCTCTGGCTGCCGCCCCCGCCAGCGTACTCTGCCCCGATTCGACCTGCACGATACTCGAGCACCTGTGGCCGGACGGCGCCCTCGCTAACCGCGATCCGGTGAGCCGGGCTTCCGGCGGCGAACCTCTCTACGCGATCGGGTTAGTCCAGCCGGGCCACCACTAGCGTCTGCCCCATGTTGTAAGTCAGCCGCATCCGCGCCAGCCCGAGGTCTTCCAGTAAGTCCGCCACCTTACCCATCGCTGGGAAATACGGTGCCGCTCGTTGGGCGGCGTATCCCAGCGGCAAAGCCGGCCAGAAAGGGCGGCAATCGAGGACACGGAAGCCGGCGCGCCCAAGCTGCCGGGCGATGGTTGCCCGGGTGTAATACAACAAATGCACTCCCAGCCAGAAAGGCCATCGTTGTCCCAGGAGGCGCGCCGCCAAAGACCCGATGTCCGGGTAATTTACCAGCAGCAGCCCGCCCGGCTGCAAGAGTGAAGCCGCTACCGCCAGCGTTTCGTGAGGATTCGGCAGATGCTCCATCACGTCCCAGAGAGTCACCACATCGAAACTGCACGGATCGAACATGCCAGCTTCGAGCACGCCGTCGCAAATGTCGAGCCGATACCGGTTGCGGGCATAGCTTGCCAGCCACCGGCTCGGTTCCAGCCCCACCGTTTCGAAACCGTAGCGGCGCGCCGCCACCAGAAACGCGCCGCCGGCGCAACCCACGTCCAACAAACGCCGCCACCGGGCGTCGAGCTTTAGCCGCTGTAGGAGGGAGCCCAGGGTTTTTTCGAATGCCCGGATCCGCGCCTCATTTTGCGCCACGAACATCGGGTCCTCCGCCTCCGCGTAGCCGCTCAACACGAGCGCGGGGACGGGCCGCGGATTGAGGTAAACCATCGAACAGGACCGGCACCTCACTACCTGGTCGAGCGGCGCGTGGTCGCTCGAAGCGTAGTAGATCTCTTTCAACTCCCGTTTGCCCGCGGAAGCCGGATAGCGGGCTGGCCGCAGCACATCGAACGGCTCCGCGCCGCACACCGGGCACGGAACAGTTTCGAGCCACTCGTCGATGCGCTCCGAATCCGGCGGGGCGGTTGCGATTCTGGTTTCGTATGCCACAATTAGTGGTGCCGCCGAACGGCGTCTTTTCTCAACTAATACGGCCGCGGCCAAGACCTGAGCCGCTCGAAAGCAGCCGGGGAGTGCGGGAAAAGGTAAGCCGGAGCCGGAATCGGCCAGCGGCTTGTTTCGTAGTTATTTATGCTAGCTTCCGACTCCCGTTGTTATTCTGGAGTCTCGACCATGGTTCCACCCAACCAGGAACATTCCGAGCAGGTTCAGCCGAGCCGGCTGGAACCGAGCCGGGCCCAGACCCGTGCCGCTCGGCCGAACCGCCGGATTCGCGCAGCCATCGTGGGAGCCGGTTACGTCGCCAACCACCATCTGCGCGCGGTGCGCGGCCTGCCGTTCGTCGACCTCGTCGGTATCGCCGATCAGGATGCCGCCCGAGCCGCCCAGGCGGCGGTCAAGTTCAGTAAAGTGGTTGCCTACGGCAACCTTGCCGACATGCTCGCCTCGAAGCCGGACGTGGTTCACGTGCTCACCCCGCCCGCTTCGCATTGCGCCCTGGCCGTGGAAGCGCTGGAGCGGGGCTGCCACGTGTTTGTCGAGAAGCCCATGGCCGACACGGCCGAAGAGTGCGATCGCATGATCGCCGCGGCCCGCGCCAACGGCCGCATCCTTTCGGTCAACCATTCGGCCCGTTTCGACCCGGTCGTGCTGCGCGCCGCCGAATGGGTGAAGCAGGGCCTGGTGGGCGACATCGTCGCGGTCCACTTTCTTCGCAGCTCGGATTACCCGCCGTACGCGGGCGGTCCGCTGCCGGCCCCCTACCGCCAGGGATCATACCCGTTCCGCGACCTCGGCGTGCACGGATTCTACCTGATGGAACTGTTCCTCGGCCCGGTCGAGGAGATGCGAGTCACCTATGGCGAAAGCGGCCGCGATCCGCTGCTGACTTTCGACGAATGGCGGGCCGAAGTGCGGGGGAGCACGGGCAGCGGTTACATGTTCCTCTCCTGGAATTCCCGGCCCATCCAAAATGAACTGCTGATTCACGGCACGCGCGGCGTGATGCACGTCGATTGTTTCCTGCAAACCTGTCGCCTCAGCCGCACTCTGCCCGGCCCGAAACAGATCGGCATGGTAATCGAGGGCACCCGCAACGCCGTGCTCCAATCCTTCGCCGTTCCGTGGAACATGCTGCGCTTCGCCAGCGGACGCCTCAAGCCCTCGCCCGGCATCTATCGCGGCGTGCAGGACTTCTATCGCGCGCTGGCGGCGGGCCGGGAGCCTCCGGTATCGATGGATGAAGGCCGGCGCGCCGTCGCCTGGGTGGCGCGTTCCTGCCAGGAGGCGGACACGGAAAAAGCGGACCGGCTTGCCGCTGCCGCTGCCCAGCAGCTCCCTGCCGCCCGCATTCTGGTGACTGGCGGCGGCGGGTTTCTCGGGCGCGCGCTGGTGGAGCGGCTGCGCCAGAACCCGGAGCGGCTGCGCCTGCTGCTCCGCCGTCCCCCACCCGCGGGCAGCGCCGCCGATCCGGCCGCCCCCGGCGCGCCGCTTTCGATCGTTTATGGCAGCCTCGGCCAGCCCGACGTGGTCGATCGCGCCGTGGCCGGCGTCGATCTGGTCTTTCATCTTGGCGCCGCGATGAAGGGCCCCAAAGAAGAATTCCAGCAGGGAACCGTTTGGGGAACCCGCAATATTGTCGAAGCCTGCCTGCGCCACCAGGTCAAGCGCCTGGTCTACGTCAGTTCCATGGGCGTTCTCGATCACGCCGGCCACGTCACCGGCGACCCCGTTACCGAAACCTCGCCGCTGGAACCCTTTCCCGACCGGCGCGGCGCTTACACCCAAACCAAGCTCGAAGCGGAGCAAATTGTCCTCGATGCGGCCGCTCGCCGGAGGCTTCCCGCCGTCGTCATCCGCCCCGGCCAGATCTTCGGCCCGGGCGCGGAGAACGTCACTCCCAACGGCGTGATCGGCATCGCCGGCCGGTGGATCGTAGCCGGCAATGGGCGCCGAAAGCTGCCCCTGGTCTATTGCGACGACGTGGTCGACGGCTTGCTCCAGGCCGCCGAAAGCGAGGCCGCACTGGGCCGCATCGTGAACCTGGTGGACCCCGCGCCGATCGATCAAAACCAGTACCTGGCGGCCTGCGGGCGCAAGAAAGTGATACGCATGCCGGTGTGGTTGCTCCTGGTGCTGGCTTCCCTGGTCGAGTTGCTCGGCAAAGTCCTCAGGCGCGGCGTACCGCTTTCCCGCTACCGCATCCGCTCCTTGCAGCCGCTCCACCCGTTCGATCTCACCGCCGCGGCCACCCTGCTCAATTGGCGTCCGCGCGTAGGCGCGGCCGAAGGACTGAAGCGGACGTTTCCGGCCCGGGCGGCCACTGGCGACGACGGCGCGGTATCTTAGTTCCCGATATGGGTGTAAGTCGTTTGGCCGTCTGTGCCGTGTTGTTGTGACCTCCACGACCATCAGGCGGCGGCTGAGGACTGACCGAGGCAGCAATGTTTGTGCGGGATTGTGCATGTGGAAGTCAGGTTCGTTGGGCACGGTTGTGCAATTTTGTGCATCGGCTGGCGGTTCTGCGGCCTGCTGGGAATGCACGCGGCCGGGTTCCTCCATCGCAGCGAACAGGCCGGCCATACTGGCGGGCTTTTCCTTTTCGGACTTGGGCGGCGCTAAGGCGATGAGGCGGAAGGGGTAATCAATATTTTCGAAATCGGTGACTCTTACATGTACATCCCGCCGTTTACTGCCAGCACGTGACCGGTGATGTAGCCGGCTGCCTCCGACGCCAGGAATTTCACCGCCGCCGCGATATCCTCGACCGTGCCCATCCGGCCCAGCGGAATCGTGCTCAGGATCTTTTGCTTCACTTCCTCTGGAAGGACCTTGGTCATATCGGTGTCGATGTATCCGGGCGCGACCGCATTGACCGTGATTCCCCGGCTTCCCATCTCCTGTGCCAGGGCCTTGGTCAGGCCGATCAGGCCGGCTTTGGATGCGGCGTAATTGGCCTGCCCGGCCGCTCCCGCCTGTCCCACCACCGAGGCGATATTAATGATACGGCCCCAGCGGTTGCGCATCATGCTCGGCAGCGCATGCTGGGAGCAGAGGAAGGCGCCGTACAGGTTGATCTTCAGCACCAAGTCCCAATCGGCGGGCTTCATGCGGACTGCCAGGCCGTCGCGTGTGATGCCTGCGTTGTTCACCAGCACATCGATCCGCGTCTTGTCCTTGAGCGTCTTGGCGAAGCCTTCCGTGACGGATTCCGCGGAAGTGACATCGAAGTTCAGAGTCATGGCCTGGCCGCTGCAGGCGCGAATCTCTTCCGCCACCGCTTCGTTATTCTCGATCTCCGGCGATGCCACCACGATTTCGAAACCGGACCGGCAAAGCGTCAGGGCGATCGACCGCCCGATGCCGCGGCTCGCGCCTGTGACGAACGCAACTCGATTGAACATTCCGTCTCCTGGGATACTCTGGTACGAAACTCAATCATAGCGTAGGGCAAGCTACGCCGCTAACCGCGTCACAACCGCCCCTCTCACCAGACTGGCATTCCTCGGAAGCCCCGGATTTTCTTGGTAGGCCCGGCTGGACTCGAACCAGCGACCACCTGCTTAGAAGGCAGGTGCTCTATCCACCTGAGCTACGGGCCCCTATATTGATTCTAAAATACTTCCAACCGTTTTTCCAAACGGCTTTCATGCCGACTAAGAGTTCATGCCAAATTCTCGAAAAGCGCCGCGCTGAGGCAGCCTTCGCCGGTTGCTATTGACGGTGAATGGGCGTAATGATAATGTCTATAGAGATAGTAGCATATGCCCTTGGGCGGCACGATGATAATGGATGGACGCGGCACAGGATTTGAAAGAAAACAAGCGAGTCGGTTCTTGCTTTATTTCGCCGGCCCGGTATCGCCTGGGCCTCCATCGCCAGGCGTTCCGCCATAAATGACGCGTCCGTC
Organism: Bryobacterales bacterium; assembly: GCA_003164035.1. Classification (GTDB taxonomy): domain Bacteria; phylum Acidobacteriota; class Terriglobia; order Bryobacterales; family Bryobacteraceae; genus JBEKYD01. The sequence continues at coordinate 82,170 of PLRS01000092.1, forward strand.
AGGCAGCGTCACTCGGCGCGCATCGATCAGCCCCACAGCGATGCTCTTCACGTGGTGGAACATTGGAGCAGACCCGATGCCGATCACATCCATGTCGAAACGCTGATCGAAGACCCCAAGTTTTACACCAAGCCATTCACGTATTCGCGAGCCTGGGTAGCCGGAGCACCCGGCCAACTGCTGTCGGAGTACGCGTGCAGCGAGAACAATGTGGATCGAGAGCACCTCGGGTTCGGCCCGGGCCCGATCCGGCCCGACGGAACGCGCGGCTATCTCGACCCCGCGCCTCTTCCACCGCTCGAGAAAACGTCAAACTCGTCGGGAAAACACTAGCATGTGCACTTGGCCAGCCAATGGCGCGGGTGATTCCTCGTTGCCGAGGTCAGTATTTCGGGACGTTCGGATCGACCCGATCCGACCACGCATTGATGCCGCCCGTCAGGTTCCGGACATGGGAGAATCCGGCTTTCTGCAGCATTTGCACGGCCTTCGCGCTACGCGATCCCATCTTACAGAGGGCCACGATCTCCCGGCTCCGATCGAGTTCCTGAACGAGGTGCTGGCGCGCCTGGCGGCCGAATTCTTCGGCTCCTTTCCCGGCGCCGCGGCAACCGGTCAGACATTGGCCGCGACTCTCCAGGAACCACCAGGCGCTCCTCACCATGTGAGTCTTCCGGGTGATCTTGGGACGCCGCCGGTTGGGGCAAGCCCCGGCCCACCGGTCGCCAGTGAAATCTCTCCACCAGCGGCCGTGCCGGTTCCTCAACCGACCGTCCCGGCGATTCCGGGCAGCGCCACGGCTCTGGCCTCTTCGGCCCTATCCGGGTTTTCGTTTCCGCTGGTGTGGTTGGACAATGCCGCCACTACCCAAAAACCTCAAAGCGTGATCGACCGCCTCAGCTATTTTTACGCTCACGAAAATTCCAATGTGCACCGCGCCGCGCACGAGATGGCGGCGAGAGCCACGGACGCGTACGAATCGGCGAGGGAGAAGGTCCGCCGCTTCCTCAACGCCTCCGCCGCGCGCGAGATCGTGTTCGTGCGCGGAACTACCGAGGGAATCAACCTGGTGGCCCAGAGTTGGGGGCGCCAGAACATCCGCAAGGACGACGAGATCGTCATCACCTGGCTCGAACATCACGCCAATATCGTGCCCTGGCAGATGTTATGTTCCGAGAAGGAGGCACGCCTTCGAGTGGCGCCCGTCGATGACGGCGGCCAGGTGATCCTCGAGCGCGTCCCTGGCCTTCGCATTATTGGCAAAGCTCGCGAAAAGGCGGGAGTTCTGTCGTTTGTGATCGATGGGATCCGCACCGGGGAGATCGGCGATTACCTGAATCGTGATGGCATCGCCGTTCGTGCCGGACACCATTGCGCGCAGCCGATCCATCGGCGTTTCGGCCTCGAAAGCACGGTACGCGCCTCGCTCGCACGCTACAACACGTGCGAGGATCTCGACGCTCTGGTTGAAGCCTTACAGCGTCTGCAGTTGGCTCGCCGTAACCGCAACTGACGAAGCGATAATGGATTCGGGATCCGATGTCAAAAGCCCGAACAGTCGATGCAAACGTCTTCGTAAGCATGACGGCGGGCGATGCCGCCCTCGGTTTGGAACACGGTCAGAGCCTGCTCGTAGAGATCGCGCGGAATGTCGAGACCGCCCTCCCAGGAGCCCAGCGCCTGGTAACGCCCGATGGCGGCCGCCAGCGCGTCCATCGAGTACCCCTCGAAGAAGCCCGCCTCCGCCCGGGCCACCTCCGCGGCGGGAGCCGTGCGCACCCATTCGCGCGCGTCTCCGTAAGCCTGGAGGAACGTCCGAAAGGTTTCCGTTTTGGCGAAAGCGCGTGAGCAGCAAAGGCTGCTGAAGGCCACCGGCGGCATGGAGGCGCCCACCGAGGCGACCACGTGGCCCACGCCGTCCGATTCCAGTTGGTGGGCGGCGGGCGATTGCAGATGGACATAGGCGCCGCGTCCTTCGCGGAACGCCCGCGCCATCTCCTCGGGCGCGCCGGCATCGACGGCTTCCACGCTCGCCCACTCGACGCCATTAAACCGCGCCGCGTACTTCAGCATGACCAAGGGCTGAGCTCCGTGGTCGGCCACGACCGCTTTTCCGGCCAGTTTGCTCCACTCGAAAGCCGTGTCCGGCTCTCGCCCCACCAGGAAGAATCCGTCGCGCCGGTTGATCTCGGCGAAGTGTACCGGCAAGGGCGATTCGCCCCGCTCCATCGGGTTCCAGTTCGACGACACCGCCGATTGCATGACGTCCACCGCGCCCGCGCCGATCAACGTGCTGGAGCGCTGCCCGGCCGCCAAAACCGCGTACTCCGCCGCCAACCCGTGCCGCTCCAGAAAACCGCCGGCGATGGTGGTAATCAATGGGCTATAAAAGGCCGAGTGACGGGAAACCATGATGTGTAGCGGCATAAGCCTCAGTGTATCGGAGGTGGAGTGCCCGCGAGCAACCCTTGTTTCCCAGCCCCCAGCCTGCTATCGAAGGAGAACGGTTCGGCATCGTGGAAAGCGATGCGCGAAAAATCCGCGTGCCGAGGGTTGATCAAGTAGTTGCGCTCGCGAGGGAGTACGGCAGACGGAACGACAAGTACAACCGTCTCTTTTGAGTCAGCCCAGCTCGTACCCAGTTCGCGCGTGCCGTTCCCGTGCTCGGCCGTATTCCATCGTTGGGGAAGCTCCGTAATCGGCAAAACCCGGCGCGGTATATCGTCCGGCACCTCAATGGGAATGGAAATGTAGTCGTTTGCAAGCTCGCGGCCCGAGGCAAGGATCTCCAGTGCGCACAAAGCGCGGCTTTCGGCTGCATAGATGACTGGAGTACCCCTATGATTCCACCGGCCCCCGTACTTAGCCGCGCCGTTTCCGTCGTTAGCAGGGTACCGGCTGCTCACGATCCGGTACACGAACATCGGTTACCAGACGCCCTGTTCGATCCTGCCGAGAACTTCTTCAATGCGCTCGATTCCGTCGGCCGTATTCAGCATGGACAGCGGCGTTCGGTCGGAAAGGGGAGGTAACGGCGTACGAAGCCATCGGATCGCCTTCTCCCGCGAGCCGAATATTTCCATCGCGCGGGCGGTCACGGTGACAATGCCGTCGAGGTCGACGGTGTGCGCTCCGGTCGTTGCGATATGAACTTTGGCGCCACCGGCGTCGAGCCCATGACTCCGCGTCTCGTCGACGGCTGTTGGCGCCGGAGCCTTAATGTTCTTCATCGGGTTTTCTTCTTCACCCTCAACACCATTATAAGATCATGATTCCCGTCTCCGTCGATTGAGTACACCCGGCCTTGGGGCGTCCGCTCGCGGGCTCTTTCCCAATGTCCTACGCGCGATGGCCGAATAGACCGGCCAGGTCCAGCACGTGATAGAAGACCAGGAGCATCATCAAGGCGAGGTACGCCCGCAGGCTGAGCAACGAGAGGCGCACCGCCAGGGTCATCCGCATAGGGCCGAGATTCTCCGTATCGACCTTCGCTTCCGGCACATCGTCCAGCGGGTGGACCACTACGAAATGGTCGGCGATCCGGTCGCTCTCGATTGCATTCGTCATTGTCGCCATGTTCGTTTCTCCATCGAGAGCCCCGCCCTACGATGCGGCCGGGAACAGGTTCGGGGCCGCAACCTGCGCGGCCAAAATTAGAGACAAGGCGAACAGGGCGATGATGATGGTCCAGTTCACCCAATTGTTCCAGGGCTTGTTGGCGTAGCCGCCCAGGAGTTCCTTATCGTTGAGTAACAGTTGCAGGAAGATGATGGCCGAGGGCAACATCACCCCCGCCAGCACTTGCACGCCCAGAATGATCAGTTGCAGCGGCGCGCGGGGAATCAGCACCAGCCCCGCGGCAGCGGCCACCGACGCCAGGTAAACCACGTAGAAGCCCGGCGCCTGGCGTATCGGAAGCTGCAAACTGTGCGGCCACCCGCGTATCTCGCCGTAAGCCCACGCGCTCGATAGCGAGATCGCCGTCGTGCCCAGCACCGCTGCGTTGATCATCATCAGCAGAATCGCGTGCCTGAAAAACCCGCTGGTGAAGGTGCCGATGTCCACGGCCATCTGTGCCGGATCGGTAAAAGTGAATCCATGAAGGCGGGAAGCGTTGCCGGCGATCATCATGCAGCCGGCCACGGTAATGGTGATGCAAGCGCCCAGGAAAGTGTCCAGCCGCGCCCACTTCATGTCGGCAAATCGGAGGCGCTTATCGGCAATGCAGCTCTGCTGGAAGAAGAGTTGCCAGGGAGCCACCGTAGTTCCCACGATAGCGATGGTCAGGAACACCAGGTCTGGCGTCAGCCCGCCCGCGGGCATGCCGGGAATCAGCGAGCCGCGCACGATCTGCCACACCGGCGGATGCGACCGGAACGCGATCGCAAACCAGGCAAAATCCAACAGGCAGAGGAAAACCACGATGCGCTCCCAGCGGCGATAGCTGCCGGTCACGGCAATCAGAACCAGGCCCGCGGCTACCAGCGGCACGCCCATCCGTGGGTCTACACCCATCTTATTCAACGCCAGATCGATGGCGGCAAACTCCGTGACCAGAGTCAGAAAGTTCACCAGCTCCAGATCGATCAACGAGAAGCGCCCCCACCACTTCCCGAATCGCTGGTAAATCATGGCGGCGTGGCCCTTGCCGGTAGCGATTCCCAACCTGACAACCATTTCCTGAATAAAGTAAGTGACCGGCAATAAGAGCAGAACTATCCACAATAAATGAATGCCGTATTGCGCGCCGGCCTGGCTGTAAGTCGAGACCGCACCAGCATCGTTATCCGCCACCATGACGATGAGTCCGGGACCGAACACCATCAGGAAGGTCAGCAGATTACGTGCCCACTTGGACTTCACTACTCGCCCGCGGACCGGCAGCACTTCCGCTTGCAGGCCGGAGGCGGGCGCCATTACCAATTTGCTGTTCATCGTCACACCTCCCGTTCCGCCCGCGCGTACACAAACCGCGGGCGCTGTGGCTGGCGGCGCGATTCCTTAGCCGCAAGCCGGCGTAAACATTAGCTGGAGATGTCGAAGGGAGAGAGACTACACGCTCCGGGAACCAGAGCGCCGGCCGTCAGCCCTTCGCATTCACCACCGCAACATCTGTGGAAGTCGCGGCGGGGAAGGCGATAGCTGACTGCCTATCGGTTTACCGCCGGAACTTCCGCGCCGTATCCTCCGTACTAGGAGGCTTATCGTCGTTCGGTTCCATATACCTTTCTGGAGACGAGTTCGAAGCTTGGGAGGGAAATAAAAAGACCATTTCCCCCGGGCGGAAGAAATGGCCAACTATCGCGAGCGATTGCTGACGGATTCCCCCACAGGTCCAAGCTTCAGCACCGCGCGCCGTGAGAGATCCAAGACCTCAGCCACGTTAGGGAAACCCTTAACTCGGGAGTCCCTGGTCGACCCTGACGAACATCTTTCGACGCCGGAGGGCAGTGGCCTGTTTGCCGCGCGGACGCCTCGCCTACCGAGGATCCATGCCAATCGGGTGGATACAGCAGAAAACACGCCATATCCATCCAATTTCAAGGTACCGCTCGAATGTTTGCGGTGTCAAGAAAAAATCGAAACCGAAACGATGAACTTCTCTTAACCCTACCCCTGCCCGTCGGGCGTCCACACGCCGGTGCCGCGCATCGCCAGGTTGGCCACGTGCCCGGCCCGCGCCGCGGCGACGCCAACCTCAACCGGAGCCGTCGGCGTATGGCGGGAACGCACACAATCGATGAAGTTCTTCATGTGGTCCAGGCCGCCATCCCGCGGCGAGGTCTCTTTCAAGATGGGCGGCGGCGTGGTAAACGCCTCCGTGTAGCGCGGCACTTCGGCGTACACTTCAAACCCGCTGCGATGCAGCCGCATGGCCGCCTTGGTGCCGCGAATCATCAGCCCGCCGCCTTCCAGGTAACCCAGCAGCGCGCTGTCGAACTCCACCAGCGCCTTGGGATAAGCCAGCGCGGCGCTCATCGTATCCGGCGTTTGACGCTGCTGCAGCAGGGCCTTGACGCCGGTGGCGGTGGCGCGCGTGGGTGTGTCCTCGCCCATGAACCAGTGCGCCACGTCCACCCAGTGGACGAACAGATCGGTCATGGCGCCCCCGCCGAAATCCCAATACCAGCGCCAATGCGCATATTGGTCGGCATCGAACGGGCGGTCCGAACTTGTTCCCAGGAACCGCTTCCAGTCCAGCTTGGAAAGATCGATGGCCGGTCCCGCCGTCTGGTTGGCGATGTGGTTCTGATACCAATAGGTGTGGATCAGGGTCACCTGCCCCAGCGTGCCATTGGCAATCAGCTCCTTGGCATGCATGAAGTGCTCCCAACTGCGCTGCTGAGTCCCCGTCTGCACCACCCGCTTCGATTCGCGCACCGCCGCAATCAAAGGTTCGCCCTCGGCCAGCGTATGGGTGACCGGCTTTTCGCAATAAACGTCCTTGCCCGCGCGTACCGCGTCGATGGTGACGGGGACGTGCCAGTGGTCCGGCGTGGCGACGATTACCGCGTCCACCTCCTTGCGGTCGAGCAGCTCCCGGTGATCCACGTACTCGCGCGCGTCGGCGCCGAAGCGGCTCTTGGCGCGCAGCAGGTGCGGCTGGTACACATCGCACACCGCTACCAGCTCGTTATTTTCCAGTTGGGCGACGTTACTCAGCAGGTATTGACCCCGCTCCCCGGTGCCTATGGCGCCGAACCGAAGCCGGTCGTTGGCGCCCTGGATCCGGCCGTAAGACGCCGCCGTCGCAATTGCGGCTCCCAGAAAACGGCGGCGGTTGGTTTCCGTCATGAACGATTCCCCTCCGCCAGCATAGAGCCCCGCGCCCCGCCGCACAACCCCCTCGTCAACTCTTCGCGCGCCTGCCTGTTCCACGGAGACAACGCTGGGGGAAACCGGAGCCGACCGTCGAATAGCGGGCGAAAGAACTCCATCCCTTGTTTCCCCCAATTGACGCTGCGAGCGCAGGGGAGTAGTCTAAAAATAACGGGCGTCTCGATGAGTCGATACCAACCGGCGCGCTACTACTTTTGGTTTGGCATCCATGCCGTAGTGTTGGCTCTGGCATCCGCCTGGTATGCCTGGTATCGCGCCCCGGAATCGGTAGCCGCCATGGTCCTGGCGCTGTTGCCTTGCGCGCTCTTCGTGCTGACCGCCGCAGCGTTATTTTTCATGGCTTTGCGGCCCATGATCGAGATTCGCGAGGCTCACCTGAAGATCGGCCGCCGGGTGATCCCGTGGATGGATATCCGCCGCGTGGACCGCACCGGGTGGATTTCGCCGCTGATTTTGGGCATCACCCTTTTTGACGACTCCCGCCTGATCGTCATCTATCCCGGCGACCTGGATTCCTGCAACGCGCTGCTGCGCCAATGCCGCCGCCTCTCCCGCGACGCCCTCATCGATGGCGTTCCTTACCGCCAATACTGGGGTGAAGTGTTGACCGACAGCGCCGAAAAGCCGCCCGTCATGCCGCCCCGCTACCGCATTCTCCTCCCGGAGGATGAAGCCGAAGTGGAGCGCCTCTACCAGCGCCTGAAAACGGTCGGCAATCTCGACCAGAAGAATTCCACGGACGAGAAATAGCACTTGCCGCGGCGGCGATATCTTTTCCTTGGTTTCCTGCTCGCGGCGTGCGCTCTCTACCTGTGCCGAGACGCCTGGCTCGCCGCCATCGGGCGCCTGCTGATTCACGACGACGGCCCGGCAAAGGCCGAGATCGCGGTTGTGCTGGCGGGCGACGGGTACGGACACCGCATCGAGAAAGCCGCCGATCTGGTCCGCCAGGGCTACGTCTCCTCCGTCCTGGTGGATGGGACTGACGACAATTACGGCTTCCTGGAATCCGACATGGCGATTACGTTCATTACCCGCGAAGGGTTTCCCGCCGCCTGGTTCATCCCGCTGCCCTGCCGGACGAATTCCACCGCGGAAGAGGCCCAAGTGGTGCTGGCCGAGCTCCACCGCCGCAACGTCCACTCGTTTCTGCTGGTCACCAGCGATTACCACACCGGCCGATCGGCTAGAATTTTTCGCGCTGCGGAACGAAGCATCGGTTACGCCCCGGCCATGCGCGTGGTGGCGGCGCGCGACCGGTACTTCACCGCGTCCGCCTGGTGGCGCAACCGGCAGGCGCGCAAGATCGTGCTCGCCGAGTGGATGAAGACCTTCGCCGCCGCCGTGGGGATGTAGCATGTGGAAGTCTCTGGCGACGGTCGGGCCCTATCTGTGGCGCTATCGCAAGGCCATGGCCCTGGGCGGTTTCTGCCTGGTGCTGAAAGACCTGGCGCAGGCCGGGCAGCCGCTCATGATTCGCGCCGCCATCGACGCCCTTTCCGGCCGCGCGGGCAGCGCCTTTGTCCGCTTCGCTTTCTACCTGTTGGCGTTGGCCGCCGTCAAGGGACTGTTCCAGTTCTGGATGCGCGTCATCCTGATCGGCGTCTCCCGCGATATCGAATACGACCTCCGCAACGACTTATTCGGACGCCTGGTGGGTCTCTCTCCGGATTACTTCGCCCGCACCCGCACCGGCGATATCATGGCGCGCGCCACCAACGACCTGAACGCCGTCCGCATGATGCTCGGTCCGGGCGTCATGTACTGCTTCGAAACCGGCCTCACCTTCGCCCTGGCCATCGCCATCATGCTGCGCGCCGATTGGCGCCTTGCCGTGTGCTCGCTCGCCCCGGCCCCGCTCGTCAGCCTGGCCGTGATCCTGTTCGGCGGCGCCATTCACCGCCGCTTCGAACGGATACAGGAAGTCTTCTCCGATATTTCCAGCCGCGTCCAGGAAAACCTGGCCGGCGTGCGCATGGTGCGCGCCTTCGTGCAGGAGCGCGCCGAAATCGCCGGTTTCGAAACGCTCAACCGCAAGTACATCGCGCAGAACTTGGCGCTGGTCAGAATCCAGGGGGTTTTCGAGCCGCTCCTGGAGACGCTGGTGGGTGTGACCTTCCTGGCTGTGCTGTGGTTCGGCGGCGAACAGGTGCTGGCCGGCCGCATTTCGATCGGCAGCTTCGTCATGTTCAATACCTACATGGGCATGTTGGTGTGGCCCATGATTGCGCTGGGCTGGGTGGTGAACCTGATCCAGCGCGGCACCGCCTCGCTCGACCGCATCAACCAGATTCTGGACCAGCGGCCCTCCCTCGCCCATAGCGGCAAGGCGCTGGCCTCGCCAGTGCGCGGCGAGATCCGCTTCCGCCGCGTGGTGGTGGAATATGACGGTGCCCGCGCGCTCGACGAAATCGACCTGACCGTGGAAGCCGGCACCACCCTGGCCGTGGTCGGGCCCACCGGTTGCGGCAAGAGCACGCTGGTGAACCTGGTGGCCCGTTTGCTCGACCCAACCGAAGGCACCGTCGAGATCGACGGCCAGGATCTGCGCGCGCTCGACCCGGCCTCGGTCCGCCGCGCCATTGGCTTCGTGCCCGGGGAAACCTTCCTGTTCAGCGCCACCATCGGCGAAAATATCGCCTTCGGCGTGGAGCGCGCCACCCCCGCCGAGATCCGCCGCGCCGCTGAAATGGCCGGCATCTCCGGCGATATCGAAGCCTTCCCCGATGGCTACGATACCGTGGTGGGCGAGCGCGGCATCACTTTATCCGGCGGACAGAAGCAGCGCACCGCTATCGCCCGCGCCCTGCTGCGAGACCCGCGCATCCTGATTCTGGACGACGCCCTTTCGAGCGTCGATACGATGACCGAGGAGCGCATTCTCACCCACCTGGCCGGGATGATGCGCGGCCGCACCGTGATTCTGATCTCCCATCGCGTCTCCACCGTCCGCCAGGCCGACCGCATCGTGGTGCTCGAAAAAGGCCGCGTTGTGGAGCAAGGCACCCACGCGGACCTGGTCGCCCTCGGCGGCCAGTACGCCAGTCTGGCGCAAAAGCAGATGCTGGAAGAGGAGCTGGAAGCGATTTGAGAGAGGGTGCCTGGCCGGTCTGGGGAAAGCCGTCCCTGGCAACCGCTCCCTGGCGGCGCCCATAACCGAGCCGCGACCGTCAGGGAGCGGTTGCCGCGCCAATAGACCACTGCATAATACAGTGACACAGGCCGGGTTAGCCCGCCCGCGCAAGCACCGCCGGTAGGCTTCTATTTCACCCTCCGCCGGAGCTCCCAGACGACTACCCCGCAGGCGGTCAGAATTCCAATCATGGACATCAAGCCGCCGATCAGCGCGGAAGCCGGCCGATAGCGAAATTCAATACGATGGAACCCGGCCTCCAGCACCACGCCTCGCAGCGCCGAATAGGCCTGGTAGATCGGCACCTTGCGGCCATCCACGGTAGCCTCCCAGCCGGGGTACCAGGTATCGGAAAGGATCAACATACCGCGGCAGGAGGGATGCGCCGAAAGGCCCACGGTATTGGCCGTTCGCCAGTCCACCCGCGCCGGTTCTGTGTCCACGCAGGATTCGAGAGCCGGCGGGGGATCGAGCAACAGAACCGAGCGGTGAGCGTCGAAGGCGGCGTCGAGCGTGCGCGCGTTCAATGCCTCCAGCGAGGAAGCACGCTCAGCTTGATGCACCACCCACGCCCGCGGAAGGGCGTTCAGATTCTTGTAAATATTGAAGCCGGAGGGATCGTGGAATACGAGCTGCTGATCCGGCCGCGGATCGTGCTTTGAAAACGAATAGCCTACGCCCAGCAGGTTCTGCACCGGCACGGTAGGCCAGTTCATCGAGATGAGGTTGGTGGTGACGCCGGCGCCGAATCCGTAAAGCGTATCCAGCCCTTCCCATTCGCCGAAATTGAAGGCGTCGGTGGCCTCAGCCGCATCCACGCGAACCGGTCCGGGCTGGGTGCGCAGGAAATCGGCGGCCGCGTGGAACCGGGTCAACTCGGGGAGAAAGCTCTGGCGCTGGCCGGGGTTGCGATCCAGGTAGATGCCATTGCTTACGGTCGCCAGTTCCATGAACACCAGGCCGAATGCCGCCAGCCCGATCCATCGGCCGGATACGGCGCCCCGTTGGCGCGCCACCAGCAGCGCGCCGAATAGTAAGGCCACCAGCGCGGCGAAGTACAGGAAATCGTTCGGCCCGGGAGTGTGGAGGGCGGGAGAAACCAGCCCCAGCACCCATACGCCCGCGCCGAAAGCGAGGAGGATACGGCCGGCGGACCGCAGCGCCGGAGAGCTGCCATGAGTCCGTAAGGCGTCCACGCCCAGGGCCGCCAGAGGAGCCGCGCCGAGCAGGAAAATGGACAGGAACCGGTAAGGGCTGCGCGCTTTACCGAACAGCGGGAGCGCTGCGTACATCACGCCATGAAACACGTTCCATCCACCCAGCGCCAGCAGAAAGCCCGCCACCGAGATCGACGCCAACCAACGCACCGACGGTTCCCGCCAGCGGAGGCAAACGGCGAGGGCTGCGAGCGCGAGCACCACGATCCCCATGAACGCATCCGTGTGCGCGCCGAACCAGGGCAGCACCAGGTCGGCCAGAGAGGAAGGAGCCAGCGAATACTGCGCGTGTACCTCGTAGGGGATGGCCTCCTTCCAGGTTTGCGGGTGATCCGCGCCGGTCCAGCGAACCGCCAACTTGGCGTACTCGTAGCCAGGTATGGTTTGAAAACCGCTGGTCAGAATGGCGATCAGGACGGTGACGCCGGCCAGCGCGGCGGACCGGAGGCGGCCGGCGGCGCGGGAAGCGCAATCGTAAAGCCAGAGGGCCGCCACCATAAAGGAGAGATAGATGGGCACCTCGTGATGGCCGCTCAGCCAGGCGAATCCGAGAAACATGCCCGAAAGCGCGGCGGACGACCAGGGCCGGCGCCCGCGCACAGCCCGCAACAGAAATAGCAGGACCAGCGGCGCCATCACCAGCCCGGTCAACACCTCGGGCCAGCGCAACAGACCGGAAAAACCGGCGAAGGAAAATACCAGCCCGCCGAGCAGAGAGGCCGTCCGCGAAGCCTCCAGGTCGCGGCAAAGCCAGTACGCAAACAGAGCCGCCAGGAAATGCAAATACACCCAATACCAATTCAGCAGGACGAACGTAAGGCGGTCTTCTCCATGCAGGCGCAGCCGAAACAGCGGCCAGTTCAAGGGGCAGGCGGCGCCGACGATCATGCCCAGGAACGGTTGCCCGCACCATAGGTGAGGATCCCAGAGAGGAAACTCGCGGCCATGCCAGGCGGTGCGCTCAAACTGCAACCGCGGCGTATCCATGCGAACGGTGTCCGGGCTGTCGAGCCAGGTGTATTGGGAGGAAAGCGTCAGCTTCCAGCAGAATGCGCAGCAGAGAAGAAATGCCAGCAGAGGCCCGGCGGCATGAGAGCGGGCAAAACGCCCCAGCCGCAACGCCGCGGAACGGGATCGCGAGGGCGGCGCCGAATGCGGGGCGGAAGGGGCGGGCGCCGGCACGGCAGCCTCGCGGTCGGAATCCGCGCCAGGCCCGTGCGAGGAAATTTCCATATCGCGATTATGGCATGTGGCAACCAAGCCGCCGCAAAAAACCGCGGCAACCCTGGCGGTCGCGGCTCGGGCGCGCAGGATGCCATCCCAATGCCACATGCTTTTTTCGTCGCGGACAGTCTGCATAAGTTGTGGGGGGGTAATTTTGCCCGCAGCCGCCTTTTTAGGCGGCTCTTTCGAGGCGTGGCGAGTCTTCCATCCCGGCGAGAGCCGGCTAAAAAGCCGGCTGCAGCCAGAATTGGCTGCCCCACGATTCGCGCGGGACGGCGCCAAAGTGAAAACCATGTGGCATTGGCCAGAATTGGCTGCCCAGTTTGCTCGGAAACGCAGCCGGGATGAAAAGGTATGTGGCATTGGAATGCCATTCCGCCCCACAAAGTGGGCAAGCGCGCGGCCTTGCCAGAGCCTAGAATAGGCATTTAAGGTTCGTGTATCTATGACGGCCACTAAAACTCAGAAGGACAATATTGCGGCGCTGCAAAAGGCCCGGGAGCGGGTGCGTGCCGGCGGCGGCGCCGAGCGGGCCGCCAAACAGCACCAGGACGGCAAGCTCACGGCGCGGGAGCGCGTGGCCATGTTGCTGGACCGCGACACGTTTCAGGAAGCGGGGCTGTTTGCGCAGCACCGGGCGGTGCTGTTCGGTATGGCCGACAAGCCGTTGCCGGCCGATGGCGTAATCACCGGCTTCGGCAAGGTCGGCGGCCGGACGGTGCACATCGCCAGCCAGGATTTCACCGTGGCCGGCGGCTCGGCCGGCGAGGTGCACGGCATCAAGATCGCCGACGCCATGCGCCATTCGCTCGATACCGGCACGCCCTTTCTGTTCGTCAACGATTCCGGCGGGGCGCGCGTGCAGGAAGGCGTCGGCAGCCTCGCCGGGTACGCCCGCGTATTTCATCACAACGTGATGCTGTCCGGGGTGGTGCCGCAGATTTCGCTGATCTGCGGGCCTTGCGCGGGAGGCGCGGCCTACTCGCCGGCCCTGACCGATTTCATCATTCAGACCAGCTACGCGTACATGTTCATCACCGGACCGGCGGTCATCAAGCAGGTTACCAACGAGGTGATCACGGCGGAGCAACTTGGCGGCGCCCGCGCGCAGACCAAGAACGGAGTAGTTCACTTCATCGCGGAAAACGACGTGGAAGCCGTCAAAATCTGCAAGCGCCTGCTCTCCTTCCTTCCGTCCAATAACCTGGAGGATCCGCCGCGGGTGGATCCCGACAAGCGTCACATGTACGACGAGTCGTTGAACCGGATCGTGCCGGACGACTCCAAGCTGCCTTACGACGTGCGCGAGATCGTCACCCGCATCGCCGACCGGGGGGATTTTCTGGAGGTGCAGAAGGAGTTCGCCAGGAACCTGGTGATCGGCTTCGGGCGGATCGTGGGGCGCACCGTGGGCATCGTCGCCAACCAGCCCAGCGTGCTGGCGGGCGCGCTCGACATAGACGCTTCCGATAAGGGCGCGCGGTTCATCCGCTTCTGCGACGCGTTCAACATCCCGCTGGTGACGCTGGTGGACGTGCCCGGCTTCCTTCCCGGCATCGACCAGGAACACGGCGGCATCATTCGCCACGGGGCCAAGCTGCTGTTCGCCTACTCCTCGGCCACCGTGCCCAAGCTGACCGTGGTGGTGCGCAAAGCGTTCGGGGGCGGCTACATCGCCATGTGTTCGAAGGAGTTGGGGGCGGACCAGGTGTTTGCCTGGCCCAGCGCCGAAATCGCCGTCATGGGTGCCGAGGGTGCGGCCGAAATCGTGTTCCGCCGGGAGATTTCCGCGGCCGACGACCAGGACGCGCGGCGGCAGGAACTGATCGACGAATACCGCGAAACCTTCGCAACCCCGTACGTCGCGGCGGGCGCGCGCCTGGCCGACGACATCATCGAGCCGGCGGAGACGCGCGGCTGCCTGGCGGCCGCTCTCGACGAGTTGCACACCAAGCGCCGGCCGCGCCCGACCAAGAAGCACGGAAACATTCCGTTATAAGCGGCAGAATGGCGCCCGTCACCCAGATCGAAACCGAACTCGAGAGCCGGCTGGAGACCAGAGAACGGCACCGGGTTCTGATCGCGGCAGCCATCGTTGCGCTGGTGGGCAGCCGCTTCCGCATTCTGGAAATCAGTCCGGCGGAAGCGAGCTTCCGGGGCGAGTTGGAAAAATGGCGGCCGTATCTGGAATCCGGCCACGCGCGGCTACTGGCCGCCAAAGCCGGGTTCGTGCCGAAGCGGCCCGCAAGGAGGAGGAACGTGAGACTTCGCATCACGCTGGAGGACAGAAGCTATGACGTGGCCGTGGAACTCCTCCCGGAACCGGAGGCCACCGGGCCAGAGGAGGACCCGCCGGCCGCGGTGCCGGAGTCGGTGCTGGAGCCGCCCCATCTGCCCGATACCATGCCGGAGGACCGGATCTGCCGCAGCCCCATCGCGGGCGTGGTCGTATCCATCGAGGTTTCGCCGCGGCAAAGGATCCGCCAGGACGATCCGGTGGCGACGATTGAGGCGATGAAGATGCAGAACACGATCGGCGCGCCGCTGGACGGCGTGGTGGAGGAAGTTCTAGTGCGGCTCGGGGAAACCGTGAAGACGGGCCAGATATTGTGCAAGCTGGCCTGAGCCGGCGGCGTTTCGGACGTGCCGGCAACCGCTCCCTGACGGTCGCGGCTCGGTCTCGCGCCTTTCAGAGCCGCGAGCGTCAGGGAGCGGTTGCCGGCAATTGTTACGGAGCCAGCCCTAAGCCATGCGGCTCGATCCAGGCGTTATCATCGGAGCGTATGCACTGCATCTCATCGGAAGAGATTGGCCGCCTGGTAGCGGCAATCGATTATTCGGAAGCGCTTACCATTACGGCCAGCGAGGAAGAGGCGCGGGCAGCCTGCCGTGCGGCCAGGAACTACGGCTTTCGCGCCGTAGTGGCCTTCCCGCAACACTTAGGCGCCCTGGTGGACGAATTGAAAGGTTCCCCGGTGCGCGCGCAGATCCCCATCTCCTTTCCGGGCGGTGGTCAAACCACGCGCGTCAAGTGCCTGGAGGCTGAAGAAGGCCTCCGCCGCGGCGCCACCGACATGGACATGGTGATGAACATCGCCGCCTTTAAAGCCGGCGATTATGCCCGCGTGGCGAGGGACATCTGCGAGGTTATGACGGTGGCGCGGCCGTATCAGATCCCCTTCAAGGTCATCGTCGAAATCGGCGTTTTGACCGAGGCCGAAAAGGTCACCGTCGCCAAGCTGGTTCTCGATAGCGGCGCGGACTTCATCAAGACCTGCACCGGTTTCGGACCGGGCCGCGCCACCGTACACGACATCGGCTTGATCCGCGAAACGGTCGGCCCTACGCTCGGCATCAAGGCTTCGGGCGGCGTGGCTTCGATCGAGGACGGGGTCACCCTGATGCGCGCCGGAGCTACCGTGGTGGCGATGCGCCGGTTTCTCGTCGAGCAACTGGAGGGACTGGGCTGGCCGGCAGTCGCATCGAGCTGATCGAAGGGATCGGGGCAGGGCGGCCCGCTACATTGCGGCGCTGCCAATCACCGCCACTCCCGCGACGAGCAGTAACACACCTGCCGCAATCCATCCCTTCGAGCGCGGCTTCGCGTTCCGCCATTCCCCGGTTGCCACGCCCCATCCGTTGGCGGTCAGTACCACGCAGGCCATCATGATCGGCCATCCGAGGACCAACCCCAAGGGGCCGAGGCGCGAGGTTCCATACCCATAGGCCAGGTTGCTGCCCATCCACAGCGCGCCCATCAGGGCGGATAAGGCAAAGTTGGCGGCGGCGCGAGGCTGCCCGAAGGCCTGGAATCCCGATTTCCGGCGCATCAGGTAGAGGCAATAACCCGCGTTGCTCAGGAAGGCTCCGCTCAGCAGCAGCGGCCAGATGGCATTCAGGGCGTGCATCGGCGCCGTGCCGGTCTTCTCGGCGCTGGCGACGATGCCGGCGCCAAACGCCAGCCCGAAGTTGACCATCGGCGCGCCCAATCCGCTCAGCACGCAGATGGCGAGACCGCCGCGCGTCACCGGAATCGAGGCACCGCGGCTCCGCCCGGCGATGGCGCACGACGCCACGCCGCTCCCGAGCAGCAGGACGCCGAGCATGGTGAGCAGTCCCGCCGGCCGCCACAGAGCTTCCGGATGTAGGAAAATCAGCGGGACTAACGAGCCCAGAATGGACGAGATGCCGATGATCACGCCGAATCCGATTGCCAGCCCGACCCGGCTCACGCCCAGCCCGAACAGGATCGAGCTGATGCCCCAGAGCGACCCGAACAAAACGACTATCCCCACCGACTCCGGCGCCGCCGCGGCATACACGTGCCACGGCCGCACCACCGTCGCCAGCGCGGCGCACGCCGGCAAAACAACCAGGCCCGTGACCGACCACACCAGCCAGGTGTGCTCCCACTGCCAGCCGCGAATCCCCTTCATCGGCGTGGCGAAGCTGCCGTTCATCAGCCCGGCGAAAACTACCAGCATCAATCCGGCAGGCATTCAGTAAACACACTTTCGCGCTTCATCGGCGAAAGCCGCGATCAGTTCGGGTTCGGCATCGAAAAAATGATCCGAAGGGCTCAGGATGTAGCCGCCATTGGCGCCCGCTTCCGCGAAGCACCTGCGCACGGCCGCCCGAGTCTCATCCGGCGAGCAGCCCACGAAGAAATGGAACTGGTCGAAACCGCCGATCATGCAGACCTTCGTGCCGACGCGGCGCTTGGCCTCGGCAAGAACCGTGTCGCCTCCCATGGCGGGCGGAGTGAAAGTCTCCATGGCGTCGGGCCGCATGGCGGCGATCCGCTCCAGCATCGCCATCATGCCCCCGCAGGTGTGGTAGACGATGCGCTGGCCGGCCAGGTGCGCTTCGGCGATCAGCTCCGAATCGTAGGGCGCCACGAATTGGTCGAACATGCGCGGCGAGATGACGGTGGAAGAAGCGTCGCCGCCGCCCAGCTCCAGCACGTCATAGCGGGCGCCCTTCAGCGACCGGATGAAAACGATCTTGCGCCGTTGCAAGATCCGCAGCAACTCGTGTACCCACTCCCGGTCGTCATGCGCCGCCAGGATGAGCTTCTCGGTCCCGGCAAGACAGCAGGCATCCTGCCAGCACCCCGGCTGCCCGAAGACGTCGAAAGCGCAGATGTGGCCGCGCACGATGCCCCGGTCCCCAAACGCGGCCGCCTCCCGGTTCACCGCTTCCACGTCGCACCTGGGGGCGGTCGAGAACTCGCCGATGAGGTCGATATCGCTCTTTTGCTTGATAAGCGGTTCGGCGACCCATGTGGAGCGGCCGTCGTCTTCGGTCACCATGCTGAGCGTGCCCTTCGGAGTCACAAAACGATAGCGCGTGGTCTTGCGGTCACGTCCGGGCAGGTCTTCGAACTCCACATGCCAACTCGGCGAAGCCACGCGCCGGCTCTCGAGGAACCCAGGCTCAGCCTGCAAGGGGTCGGGATACTCGCCCTTGTCGGTGTGCGGGAGGTGCGGCACCGTCCACGTGATGGCGTCGAGGCCGAAGCAGTCGAAGAACTCGCGGCTCGATCGCCCGCCAAAGTGTTCCTGAAGAAAACAAGTCAGGACGTGGTGCGTCGTGACGGGAAGGCGATCCGGAACTTTCCCGGCAAGCGCCGTGAGAAGCCGCTCTCGCGAGGTCATGCTGGCCTCGTGCGCGGAACGCTGGCGGACCTCGGGGCTCTCCGCCGGCCGAGTCGAACTAGGGAAACCCATATGCTCCGGTTCTGGGCGGCGCGAGCCTGGTCCGGCGCTATGTCTCGCCGGAACGGCCTGGCGCCGCCCCATTCGAAGCACAAGGATACCCCCCGGCCGGTAGCGTTGCAATGCCCGGCGTTGGAGGCTGGAGGAATGAAAAGAGTAATCCTCAGGTGCCGGCATTTCGAGCCGGCGATTGACAGCGGCAGCGGTGAGCTGGCACTCGCCTCAAGTTGACGCCGAACAGCCCAACCTCCGGTGGCGTGTGATCCGGCCGGAGGCAGCCAACGGCGGGCCGAGAACGTCGGTAAACGCTGCGCGACAAGTGAGGACTTGAGTTGGCAAGACGAATCGTAGAAGATGGCCTCAGTGGGGCCTTCAGCGGAAAACAATCGACGAATCTCATTCCGCCCGATTGGGCGTTCGGACTTCCCTCTGCTGCAGAAATGGCTCGCGGCTCCTCACGTGGCGGTCTGGTGGAATGAGTACTTCGATCTGGCTAGCCTCGAGGCTAAATACGGACCTGGCATTGATGGGAGCAAGCCAATTCACGTGTGCTTCATGCAGTTCGAGGGCGTTCCGATCGGCTGGATTCAATGGTATCGCTGGCGTGACTTTCCGGAGCATGCGATTCGATTGGGTGCTGACCATAGGTCGGCCGGAATCGACCTCGCGATAGGAGAAATCGAGATGACGGGTCGCGGGCTGGGGCCTGCTGCTATTCGGGAGTTCGGAACGAACTACATTTTCGCCAACGGCGACCTGGGCGCTATCGTCGCTGATCCCTCCGTGAGGAATCTGAATTCCGTCAGCGCGTTCAAGAAGGCCGGTTTCAACATTGTCGGCACAGTGCAGCTTGTAGACGAGGACTTTGAACGCCACGTCGTTCGCTTGGATCGTATTGAGGAGTAGAGAACTCGCCGAAAGCGGCGTAGTGTTTCGTCTCCTGACCCGCGGACGGATCGTCGGGAATCCGGAACAAAATCCGGATGAGCGAAAAGTCGCCGCCGCGTTCTGTTGAGGACATCCTCCGGGGCGTAGCCGGGTGCGGCATGGCGGCTGGATCTGTCCGCTGATAGAATTGTGGCATGTCGACGTTGCTCGAGAAGGCTCTGGAAAAAGTCGTCGCGCTGCCTCAGGATGAGCAGGATGCCATAGCGTCGCAGATCCTCGCCTCGATAGCCGACGAGGACGGCTGGAAGACGCGCTTTGCCGAGAAGCGCGACGTGATCCGCCGAATGGCACAGGAAGCCATTGAGGAAGACGAGCGCGGCGAAACGCTGCCGTTGGACGATCTGCTCTAGTGCGGTCGCGCACAACACGCCGGTTTTGGCGGTTGTTTTCGCATCTTCCCTCCAGCGCTCAACGCGATGCCAAGCGCTCCTACCGACTCTTTCAGCGCAATCCGGCGCATCCCGGTCTGCAATTCAAGAAGCTGGAAGGCGAAGATAACATCTATTCAGTTCGCATAGGTCTGGAGTATCGTGCGCTGGCCGTCATGAACGAAGATCGAATCCTATGGTACTGGATCGGCGGTCACGACGAGTACGACCGGCTGGTTTGAAGCCGGCTCTCACCTGAGCGAAGGGTCCCCATGTAGCGTTGCGACGGCCGGCTGGTAAGGTGTAGAAATGGAAACAACCCGCGCCGCCGACGAGCCGCATACGAAGATCGTTACCCGCCGCGAGCTCCTGCGGCAATCCGCCCTCCTCGCCGCCGCCGCGCGGCTCGACATCGGAGAATCCCACGCCGCGCCCGCCGGCATGTCCACCTATGCGTGGATTCGCAATCCGCGCATTCTGATCGCGGAAGCCTACAATCCGCCCTTCTATCCCGCACTCGATTACCAGGCGAAGAAGGCTGTCAGCATCGCCCGCGAACTCAACGCCGACGCCCTGCGCTACCCCTCGGCATCCTACTTCGCCTACTTCCCGACCAGGTCTGGCTATCCCATCCACCCCGAGCTCAAAGGCGACCCCATGCGCGAAACCGTCGACTTGTGCAAGCAGGCCGGGCTCCGCGTAGTCGCCTACGTGCCCTTGAATCACCCCTTCATGGACTCCACTTCGACCGACCCCCGCTATACGGATTGGAGCAAGAAATTCGCGGATGGCAAGCCCATGATCACCAGCCACTACGGCTGGGCAACTTTCTTCGAAGGCTGTCTGAATTCGCCTCTGCGAGAGGTGATCCGCTCCCTGGTGCGCGAGGTGCTCGCCCAATACGCGGTCGACGTGATGTACTTCGACGGTCCCTATCAGGGCATGGATCACGGCCGCGATTTCTGCCACTGCCAATACTGCCAGGCGGTCTACCGGAAGAAGTTCGGCAAGGCCATCCCCGACCAGGGCATTTCGCTCGACGACGACATCGAGTATCAGAACTGGATGGCCAACGACGTCGTAATCGGCTTTTTCGGCGAGCTCCGCGAGATGATTCGCCAGACGCGCGATGTCCCGGTCCTGTTCAACGACAGCTCCCTGCTCAGCCGCCGCGGTTGGCGCAGCCGCGCCATTCCGGTGGCCGATGGCTTCATGTTCGAAGCCGCCGAAACGCCGGAAGAGAAGTTATTCAACATGCAGCTCGGCCAATCCACGGGCAAAGTCACCTGGACCTATGTCGGCAGCCACACCGATTACAATCGCGAACACATGAAGGACTCGACCGTGCGCGGCTGGTACAGTTATCCGGTCGAGAGCCAGGAACTGCTGATCGATGGCGCGGCCGCCATTGCCGCCGGAGCGGGTCTCGTCTACTGGAGTATGTCCCGCTTCTTCTACAACCAACAAGGTCCGCTGGCCTACGAGAGCGGACGTTACATCAAAGAGACCTTCGACTTCGCCCAGAAGCACGATGCGCTGCTACGCACGCTAACATCGCAGCCGCAAGCCGGCATCGTGGTTGGCGGCCAGACTCTCGACTGGTATACCGGCAAACATTTCGTAAGTGGAGCCTACCCCAATTACTTCCGTGGCGCATACCGGCTGCTGAAGGCCAACAGCTACGAGGCCGAACCGTTTCTCGACTGGAACATGGCGCCCGGGCTTCTCGCGAAATACCAGATGATCTATGCGGCCAATTGTGCCTGCCTCAGCGCGAAGCAGTGCGGCATGCTGCGCGAGTATGTTCGCAACGGCGGCTCTCTCATCGCTACCCACCTGACATCGGTCGCCGACGAGTACGGCCGCGTGCGCGCGGACTTCGGCCTCGCCGACGTGTTCGGCGCCTCGTTGCTCGACCCAGAGCCCATCGAGATGCCCGACCTCTATATGAATGCCGGCACCGGCGACCTCATACCCCAGGATCCCCAAGTCATGCGCATTCGCGCCAACGGCGGCAGGGTGCTGGCCCAGACCATCGATCGCGGCCATCGCTCCACCATCGGTCCCGCCGGCGTCGGCAATACTTTTGGCGATGGCAAAGTAATCTACATCGCCTCAGGCTTCGAAGCAGTCTACGAGGAGACCGAAATGCCCATCCTGCGAACCTCGTTCGCCAGGCTGTTCGAGCCGTATCTCGCGGCCAAGCGCTCCTACCAGGTCGAGTATCAGCCCGGTCTCACGCCCCATCTGATGGCCTCGAAAAACACCATCGTCCTGCATTTACTGGCGGACACCGGCAATAAGAACAAGCATCTCCGTGCGCGCGAAAGCTTCCTTCCGCTCCTGGATGTCAAGGTGCGAATCAAAGTTCCGTCGCAGCCCAAATCGGTATCGCTGCTGCGCGCCGGCGACAAGATCCCCTTCACGCAGAGTAACGGCTGGATCGAACTTACCGTCCCCCGAGTCTTGATCCACGAAGCCGTCGCGGTCGAGCTCTAGTTGTGGGACAGGCCTCCCGGCCTGTCCCACAGTAAAGTGCTACCAGTCCACCACCGAACCATCCTCGGAGTCGTAGGCTTCCTGGTTGCGCCAGTCGTGGCCCAGTTTGTCGGCCATGGCGTTCTCGTCGAGTTCAATCCCCAGTCCCGGGCCGGTGGGCAGATCGAGATACCCGTCGCGCACGGTGAACGGCTTCTTCAAATAGCCTTCTCCCAGCGAAACCTGTTCCTGGCACAGGAAATTCGGGATGGAAGCGGACAGTTGCACGCCCGCGGCCAGCGAAATCGGGCCGAGCGGGTTATGCGGCGCAATCGTCGCGTAGTAGGCTTCGGCCATGCCCGCGATCAGCCTCACTTCGGTGATGCCGCCGGCGTGGCACATGTCGGGCTGCAGCACCGTGGCGGCGCGTTTTTCCAGCACCTCGCGAAAGCCCCACTTGGTGAAGACGCGCTCCCCGGTGGCGATGGGCAGGAACGTGCCGCGCGCGATCTCCGCCATCACGTCGTGGTTCTGCGCCTGGCAGGGCTCTTCGATGAACATGGGCTGGTAGGGCTCCAGCGCCTTGATGAGCAGCTTGGCCGTGGCCGGGCTGATGGCGCCGTGGAAATCGATGGCGATATCTGCCTCCGGTCCCATCGCCTGGCGCAGCTCGGCGAACCGCTCCGCCGCGTAGCTCACCGCGCCCTGCGTCTCGATGTAGCGGGCCGGGCGCCGCTTGGCCGGGCCCGCTTTGAAGGCCGTGAATCCGCGCGCCTGCGCCTTCTTCATGTCGTCCACCGTGCTGGCGTGGGCATACACACGCACGCGGTCGCGGGTGGGGCCCCCCAGCAGCTCGTACACGGGAACGCCGAGCGCTTTGCCCTTGATGTCCCACAGCGCCTGGTCGATGCCGCTCAGCGCGCTGGTGAGAATGGGGCCGCCGCGATAGAACGCGTGCCGGTAGATGGCCTGCCAGTGGTGCGCCACCCGCCGCGGGTCCTTGCCCACCAGGTACGGTTCGATTTCTTTGACCGCTTCGGCGCATGTCAGCGCGCGGCCTTCGGTGATCGGCTCTCCCAGCCCCACAATTCCCGCATTGGTATGGACTTTCAGGAACAGCCATCGCGGCTTTACCAGAAAAGTCTCGAGCCTGGTGACCTTGAGGTTGTCGCGAGCCGGGATGGGGGCGTTGTTCCCAGCCTTCTCTTGGGCGGCCGCTTCGGCCTGATCGAAAGCCGCGAATCCCGCGCCGGCGAAGGCGGACGCGAGGGCGGTTCGGCGTGTTGTACTCATCAAGTCGAATATAGCGCGCGGCGCGGTAGCCGTCCTGTCGCCGAATGCCGATTACACTTGCCCGGCGAACGGGTCGGCGCCAATGGTGCCCACCAGTTCTTCCACGTATTGCTCCGCCGAAATCCGCGCCAGTTGTTGGCGCGCCACCGCCAGCCGCGCTTCCACGTCGAAACCCAGCGGGCCGCCGGAATCGCGCGCGGCTTCGAGCGCTTTCAGGTTGCGGCGGTATAGCGCTTCGTCCCGCCGCTGCTTGGTGCGCAGCCGTTCGCGATACCAGTCGCTACCGAGCATGGCCTCGCGCGAAAACAGCCCGCGCACCCGCGGCGCGTCGATACCCAGGCCTTCCCAGTTGTCGTACGCCATGATGTGGAGCAGCGCCGCCAGCGGCGGGCAGGCGCCCTTCACGCTGCCGTCTTCGAAGTACTGCAGTGCGACCCGCCGCCCGGCGTCGACAATCGCGTCCACGCCCGTCGCAAACGCTTCCGGGTCCTGCTTCTCCGGGCGCAACATCTCTTCGGTAAACACTTCGTTGGGGGTTTCGAAGATGCGTCCCAGGAAACGCTCGGCGAAGGCGTCGGTGATGCGGTAGCCCAAACGGCTGGCGCGCACCGTGCGGCCCTGATAGTCGAGGTTCTCCACCTTCTCCAGGTATCCGTTTTCAATGAGAAACCGCGGCTCGCGTTCCTCCACCCGGATGCGGCACCAAACCTCCGGCACCAGCATGCTGATGTCGTGGTCCACCCGGTAGTGCGGCCCCACCCAACCGGCGGCGGTAGTGAATCCGGCATAGCCCGTCAGGATCGTGCCCACCAGGGCGTTGTTCAGATCCACCACCGGCCACAAGGCGTTGAACGGGCCCTTGGTGAGCGCCCCCTCGCTGCCGAAACCCGTGGTGGACGGCGACTTGCCCGTCACGCTGGCCACGAAATCCATGAACAGCTCGGGCAATTCCTGATAGTGAATGGGATTGTAGACCGCCAGCGGAGGCAGCCCGATGGAAGCATCGGCAGGATTGCCGCGCCGCCCGCCCAGTACCGCATTTACCGGAAACTGCACCGGCTCGCCGGCCGGAATCGCGCGGTCCAGCCGCGCGCACATTTGTGCCAGGTGCGCGCCGCGCCGGTCCACCAGGTCGGGACGCCGCTGCAGGTAGCGCGGATTCTTCGACGGCTTGCCATCCACAATGCGCGCGTGGGCGGAAGAAACCACGTATCCATGGGTGGAATTTGCCACGAAGTTGCGAAGCAATTCCTGCATCGGCGCCGTGTATTGATCGAATTCCACCACGTGTTCCACCAGGGAACGCGCCTCGGCCACGCCGAGCGGCTGGAAGTTGGAAAGAAACGTTCCCGGGGTGGCGATGTCGGCTTCGGCTTGCGCGTCGAAGCCGCGGTGCACGGCGTCGTCCGGCCGCTGGAACAGGTAGGCTTCGCAGTTTTCGACCAGCTTCAAACTGGGGTGCGGATACTTGGCGTCGAAGTGCGGCACGCGGGCGCGCGGCACCACCGCCGAGGCCGTGATGTCGTCTTCCACCTGCACCTTCTCCGCCGGCCGAAAGTCCGGCCGCAGCTTGTAAATGCGCCAGGAGCCTTCGGGATCGAACCCCACGCGCAGGTAGTTCCCCACCAGCTTCTGGTTTTCGTACTTCAGCTCGTGGCCCAGATACCCGTTGATGCGGTCCACGGTGAAGTGCTCCCGCCAATCGCCGCCCCACTCGGGACGGTAGTAGCGTTTCAGGGTGAAGAGCAACTGGCGGATGGTCTGCGGCAGCTTCCGCAGCCACTCATTGTATTCGTCGGTGTAGTCCGCCGAAGGCGTGAGCAGCTTGATGACCGAGCCGAGCGACCGCTCCGGCCCCAGGATGGGCCGCCCGGTCCCTGCCCGCGGTTCGGCGCTCTTGTAGATCCGGGAAAAATCCCGCGCCAATATCCGCTCCACTTCTTCGAAATCGTGGAAGTAGTCCTTCACGAACACCGGCCCGTGCAGCACCATGCTCAAAATGGATTTCGAAATCTCGGACTTGCCGCCGCCGGAAACCGTGCAGGGTTTATGGCAAAGCGTGCCGTGCGGCACCGAGCCTACCAGCCGCCAGGCCGTCCCGCGGTGCTGTTTTTCCAGCCGCACTTTGTATCCGGAGGGGAGCACGTAGACATGCTCCGGCAGCAGCGTAATCCGTTGCTCGCCGCCGCTCGACCAGCTCACCGTACCCTCGCGCACGCTGAATTGGGCATGCTCGGGAACATAGAAAATGCCGGGGTCGGCGCGGTCCACCGCGTAGCCTTCCGGCTTGCGCTCCACCAGGCCGTCCAGCAGCCCCATGGCGTCTTCGAACGAGGTCTTGCGCAGGGACGGGCGATCGGCCGCAAAGTCCTGTCCCAGCACGTAGGACGGAAAGGCGATGGCGCCGCCCGCGTGCTCTTCTTCGGCCAGCCCGTACAGATTGGCGGAAAAGCTGATCTGGCTTTTCACTTCCTTCTTGCAATAGCCGAAATAGTTATCGGTCAGAATGGTGACGATCACGCCGGAGAAGTCGCGGCAGACGATCTTGAACGGCAGCCCGTCGTTGTAGATTTCATTCTCGTCGCGCCAGCACATGCCGTCGCGCCGCTCGCGCTCGCTCGCCCCGTCGTAGTGCGGCAGCCCCAGGTCTTTCTTTTTACGGCCCACCAGGTGCGGCGCCAGAATCACGCATCCGGTGTGGCCGGTCCAGTGCGGCACGTCCAGCGCGGCATCGTTCTCGGGAAGATAGGGGTCGCCGGCATTGCCGAAGATGGCTTCCACAAAATCCAGGTTGCTCACCAGGCTGGCCGGCGCGAAGAAACGCGTCTCCATGCTCTTGCCCGGTTCGCAGCCGATCGCCGGGCACACTTTGGGCCGCAGCAGCAGGGAGAGAAATACGTACGCCTGTTCGGTTTGCCCGGCGGTAAAAGGCAGCGCCAGCATTTCACGCGGCGGTTTCAGCGCCTCGGCCAGCAGCCGGGCGAAGGCCACCTGTGGCACCGCCAGCTTATCGGCGGGAACCGGCAGGCCGCCCTCCACGATGTGAAATACGCCCTTGGTGGTGCGCCGGTCGCTGGCGGGGTTATGCAGCGCCCCTTGCGCCACGCGATACGAGCTTAGGTAGGGAGAGCGAAAGCTATCCGCGTCCGACGGGAAGGACAGAATCCTGGCCAGGCCAGGCCGGTCCAGCACGAAAGAGGTCGACGGCAGCCGCGGCGCTCCATCCGGACATACGCCGGCCAGGTAATTGTCCAAGAAATTCTGTATGCGGGTGTCGCTGGGGCACAGCCGCCCGGCAAGCAGTTGTTCCTTCTGCTGGTAATTGCGGAGCAACGGACGGGCCAGTTCCAGAAAACCGGCGCCCCCAGCCGCGCTGCCCGAAGGCTGCCCCAAAGCCACTAGCTTGAGATTGATGTATCGCGCCAGTTCCTCATCCCGCATGGCGGGTGAGAGACCGGGCGTTGGAGATTCGGGAAGGGAGACAGGCATCTAAATCCGTTGTAGCATGGCGGGGCGGCCGGGGGCTCGCAGGTTCTTCAAAGCCCTATCATTCGGCATTCTTTGGGTGTACTATACAGGCGGAAGTGAGGTGAACCATGATTTCGGGGAAGCTCGTTCACCTGATGGAGACGCACGAAGAAGAAATTATCCACCGTGTCGCCGACCAGATTCGTCGCGATCCCGACATGGCGCGCACCGGCGCCATTCTCGGAACCGGGTTACGGCAATGGCATAAAGAGTTGTTGGAAAGCTTGACTCACTGGCTGGACAGGGGAAACAGCGAAACCCTGCAACGCCGCTTCCAGCACGTGGGTAGAGAGCGATTGGAGCAGGCCGTTCCGTTGCACGAGTGCGTGCGCGATCTCTGCCTGCTGAAACAAGTCCTGCTGGACTTCGTGGAGGAGCATACCCTCACCAAGGACAGCATGGAACTGTACGCCGAAGAGGAACTCGACCGGCGGGTCGGACGCTTTTTCGACCTGTCAATCGTGGACCTGGTGCGCGGCTACGAATCGGGACGCCGGCACGTCGTCGCCGCCTGATTTCTGCCGGACAGGGCTGCTTAACCAATCTGGGGATTTCGAAGTATAGCCGCGGCAACCGCTCCCTCGCGGTCGCGGCTCGGTTACGGGCGCCGTGTGTTTTCGGTCACTTACCGAGCCGCGACCGTTAGGTGAGCATATACCATATTGGGCCCTGGTACCCAATATGGTATATTGAAGTGTGATGGAAGCAGCAGCGCGAAAGATCACTGTGGAGGTGCCGCCGGATCTGCTCGACAGGGCACAGCGAGCCAGCGGCAGCGGCATCACTCAGACCGTTCGTACCGGCCTCCAGTTGGTTGCGGCATCCGAGGCCTACGCGCGGTTGCGGCAATTCCGGGGCAAGGTTCGGTTCTCGCGCACGCTGGATGAGTTGACGGCAGACCGGTGATCGCCGTCGACACCAGTACCTGGATCGCCTTCCTCGAAGGGGATGCGGGCGAAGACGCGGCACTGCTCGACAGGGCGCTCCAGGACCGGCAAGTGCTCATGGTGCCGGTTGTGCTCACCGAAGTGCTGAGCGATCCGATGCTTCCTTCAGAGGTTTCACAAACTCTCTCGGAGTTGCCGCTCGTCGAAATCGGGCCCGGTTATTGGCAACGGGCGGGCGAGTTGCGAGCGAAAGTGTTGGCAAAGCGTCGCAAGGCGCGTCTCGGCGACGCCCTGATTGCCCAAAGCTGCATCGACCATGATCTCCCGCTCCTTACGCGGGACCGCGATTTCCGCGCGTTCGCCGACGCGGCGGGCTTGGACCTCGTCATCGGGGCGGCGACGGGCTGAGCGGGTCTGTTCCAACGGCCTGTTTTCAGCCCCATCCGGTGGCAAAGGCCAACTGCTCCTCGTCCGGCCTGCCAACAAGGCCAGCGTCCCAAGCGGTTACCACGATTCGGCCGCGAGCACGAAGGGCGCCGACAAGGTCGGTATCCATCGCGTCTTCATCGAAATAGATCCTAATTTGGCTCACAGGTGCGCATCAGCGCCTGTATTGTGCTTCGAGGGCCTCGGTCTCTCGCGCCTCGCATTCCAGGTCTGCGTCGATCTCCGCCTGGTTGGCGTGGTAGTAAGCCAGAGCCGCATGGACCTGAGCCAGTGACAAGTGGCCAAACTTCCGCACGATCTCTTCCGGAATCAGACCGCCCGCACCGCCGCCGGTCGGGGAATCACGATACCCTAAGCCCGATGCCCCGCGATCCGTTTCTTGCGGCCGAGCGCGCCGTCTTTCGCCGCCTCAACACGCCGGAGAAGATTCAGCATTTTCTGGATCATGACGTGGCGTACAACAAAGAACCGGACGGGCCCACCTGCGGCTCGCCGCGGCGCGTGCTACGCGAGCGGAAGGCGCACTGCATGGAAGGGGCCCTATTCGGCGCCGCGGCGCTACGCATGCTTGGCTACCCGCCGCTGTTGCTCGACCTGGAAGCGGTGCGGGACGACGATCACGTGCTGGCCATCTTCCGCCGGGACGGCTCCTGGGGCGCCATCGCCAAGTCGAATTACTCCGGCCTGCGCTACCGCGAGCCGGTCTATCGCGGCCTGCGCGAGCTGGCCATGTCGTACTTCGAGCACTACTACAATCCGCGTCGGGAAAAGACCCTGCGCAATTACTCGCGCCCGGTCAACCTGCGCCGCTTCGATTCCATCCATTGGATGACCGCCGAGGAAGACGTGTGGGCGATACCGGAGTATCTGACGACGATCCGCCATACGCCGCTCGTCGCCCCGCGCGCCATCCGCCGCCTGGCCCGCGTGGACGACCGCCTCTTCGCCGCCGGCCTGGTGGGGCTCGCGCGGTAACTCGCTATCCAGCCTCTCTTCGCGCACGTTCCCAGAGGTCGCCGAGGTCCAGGCGCGCCGACCACTGGTTCAGGTAGCCGAGGTCCAGATCCGCATTCGCGGCCAGAATCCCCAGGATGTCCGACCACTGGCGCTCGGACACTTCGCCTCCCAGCCGATACCACTGCAGCTTGGCGAGCAGAATGTCTTCCGCGGTTGCGACCCGACAGACCGTCCGGCTGCCGGCCAACTCCAAAGGAATCTCGGTTGCCCGCCGCAGTTCGGATGCATGAAACTCGCCGCTGGCCGGGAATACGTCGAATTTCTCGCCCGTGCGCATGTGGATTACATTGAAGGCGCGGCCGACACTGATTGCCCTGCGCATGTCGCCGGGGTCGGCGTACCATGCCCGCCCCAAGGCCGCGGCCAACTGGTCCGCCTGCTCCACGTGCATTGCCGCGAGCACATCGACGTCCATGGTTGACCGCGGAACGCCTCGCGCTGATGAGGCCAGCGAGCCGCCGATCAGATAGCGGATGCCAAGGCCTTCGAAAGCCGCGATCAGGCTATCGAGCGCGCTCATCCGGCAACGCCGCCTTCCCGTACGCTTTCTTGAACAACTCCTGCCCCAGCGTAAGGCGGGCCAGACGAAGAAAGATCTCGCGCTCGCCGGCGTCGGGATATCGCTCCCGCAGGCCCGCTTCGGCGGCGCGGCGCAGGCCGGCGGAAAGTTCCAGCGCGCGCCGCAGCTTTTCTTCCGGCGGCATCCGGCGCTGCAGTTCCAGGAAAACCTTCCAGGCTTCCGGCGTGGTGTCGGATGGGCACATGATTACGGCACATTACTACATCATGGCAACCGGCGGAGCGGGCTCGTTAGGATCGCCGGCCGCGCCCAGCGGCACGCGCAGCAGCACGAACGCGATCAGCGCGATCACACCCACTCCGGCCAGGTACGAAGGATTTTGGAATAGCAGCGGAAGCTCCTTGTCCTGGAAATCGTAAAAGGCTTTCACCAGGCCCGCCAGCGCCTCGCCGGCAATCAGGCCGGACGCCGCCAGGATGCCCACGTTTTCCACCCGCGCGCGCTGCGCTTCGTTCAGGCCCTTTCGCCGCGCCAGCGAGTCGCCGAACCAGCGAATCACTCCGCCCACGAAAATTGCCGCGGTAATCGAAATCGGCAGATACATGCCGATCGCCACCAGCATGGGGCTCTTCACCCGAAACAAAATCATGGCGAAACCGAGCAGGATGCCGGTCACCACCAGCGGCCAAGCCATGTCGCCGCCCACGATGCCCTGCGCCAGCGACGCCATCAGCCCGGCCTGCGGCGCCGAGAGCGCTTTGTCGCCAAAGCCGGTGCCGCCTTTATTAATGTTGCCCTGGTAGAGAATCATCAGCGGGAAATACATCACCGCGCTGGCCACCACCACGGCGAACAACTCGGCGATCTGAATACTGCGCGGCGTGCCGCCCAGAATGTAGCCGACTTTGAAATCCTGCAGCAGCTCGCCGGCCACCGCCGACGACACGCACACCACCGCCGCCACGCCCAGCACGGCAACCACCCCGCTGGAGCCGGAGACGCCCATCGAGACCATCAACAGCGCCGCGATCACCAGCGTCGAAAGCGTCAATCCGGAGATCGGGTTGTTGGACGAGCCGATCACGCCCACCAGGTACCCCGATACGGTGGCAAAGAAAAAGCCCACCACCAGCATCACCAGCGCCGCCGCGATGCCGCCGCTCACCAGTCCCGAAAGATAGATGTACAGCACGCACATCAGCAGAAACGTGCAGCCGATCAGCGCGAACACCGTCTTCGAGCTCATGTAACGCTCCGTGCGGCTCAGGGATTCCGGATCGGGCGCACCGCCTTTCAACTCCGAAAATGCCTTGGCCAGGCCCGCGATCAGGTTCTTGCGCATGCGGAACAGGGTGTAGCCGGTGCCCACCATCATGCTGCCCACGGCGACCGGGCGCACGATATAGCGCCACACCGCGGTGGCCAAACCGACCCAGCTCTCATCGGTCGGATTGGCCGGCAGAAAGGTCTGCAACTGCGGGCCCAGGAAAAACATCAACAGCGGAATCAGTAAGCCCCAAACCAGCACGCTACCGGAAAAGTTGAGCGCCGCCAGTTCCGGGCCAATAATGTAGCCCACACCGATGAATGCCGTGCTCACCGTCGGCGCGGAAACCGCCGAGACGCCGCCCGCGCTCAGCACGTTCTTACTTCCCATCGGGCCCAGCCGCAGCGTGCTCATTCCCAGACGCCCCACCCGGAAGAAGAGGTCGCGGTCGGGCGCGAAGCATTGGAAGACGCCGGCCAGATACACCGCCGCGCCGAAGCCCATGTTATAGAAAAGGTACTTGGCCGCGCTGGCGCCGGCTCGTCCGGCTTTATGAATTTCTCCCGCCGCCACCGATTCCGGGAAGGGTAGCTCGCGGTCCTCCACCATCACGCGCCGGATCAGCGATACGAACAGAACTCCCAGCACCGCGCCCACGATCATGAGTGAGGTGGATTTGAAATACGCCGGGTCTGCGGCCAGCGCCCACATGCTGGCCCAGAAACCGAGGTGCTTGGGAATTACCGGCGGCGCCCACACGTGGGCGATGAAAAAGGCCGGCAAGGTGAAGACCGCGCCGGCGGCCACCGATTCGCCGATGGTGCCGGCCGTGCGCGCGATGTTCTCCTCCAGGATCGAGCCCTTCACCAGGCGCAGCACGGCCATGCCGATCACCGCCGCCGGATACGTGGCGGCGATGGTCTGCCCGGCGCGCAAACCGAGATACGCATTGGCCGCGCCCAGGATCACCGTCATGGTCAGGCCCAGCAGGATGGCGCGCGGCGTCAATTCGCGCATTTTGACGTTTTCCGGCACGAACGGCCGGTGCTTGACGGGCGTCATTGCAGCCGCGCCCTCACTTTTTCGCTGAGCGATTTTCCATCCACCGTCTTGCCCGCCAGTTTCGCCTGGGCGGCCTTCATCACCACGCCCATCTGCTTCAACGAAGTGACGCCGGTTTCGGCGAGCGCGGCCGTAAGTGCCGCTTCGATTTCCGCTTCGGTGGCGCCGGCCGGCAGATAGCTTTCGATCAGCGCGCGCTCGGCTTCTTCCTTTTGCGCCTGTTCGGTGCGCCCGGCTTTGTGAAACGCCTCGGCGGCGTCGATGCGCTGCTTGATCAGCGATTTCAAAACCTGCATTTCGGCCGCTTCGTCGAGCGGCTTGGGGGAATCCACCTTCAGTTTCATGAGCGCCGCTTTGATCATTCGCAGCGCGCTCAAACGGGCTTCTTCCCTGCCTTTCATGGCAACTACCATGTCCTGCTGGATGCGATCGATGAGGGGCATGATGATTGTTATTCTACGCGATTGCATTCATGGGACAGGCAATTCTGGGGATTTGCCTGGGAATCAGGCCGGCAGGCGAATCAGGAAGCGGGCGCCGCGGCCGGTCGCTGCGTCGGCCCAGATTTCGCCGCCGTGATCGAGGATGGTGCGTTTCGACAGGGCGAGACCGAGGCCCATTCCATGGCGTTTGCCGGCGGTGGCGAAAGGCTCGAACAGGTGCGGCCGCAGGTCGTTCGCAATGCCGGCGCCATCGTCCTCCACGCTCACCACCACGGCGTGGTCCGCCGATTCCGCCGACACCCGCACGTGCCCTCCGTGCGGCATGGCGTCGATGGCGTTCGCGATCAGGTTCTGGAAGACGCGCTCGACCGACGGCCGGTCCAGGGTGAGTTCGATTTCCGGAGAAACGTCGCACGCCAGGGCGACGCCTGGGATGGCGGCGGCATCGGCCAGTGAATCGCAGGCGGCCAGAACCACGTCGCGCAGGCGGCAGGCTTCGCGGCGTCGGCCATGGCCGCGGCTGGCGTCGGCCAGTTCCTGCAGCATCGCCAGAATCCGGCGCGACGAGCCGTAGATGCTGGCCGCCAGCTTTTTTACCTGGCCGGCGGAAAGCTCCCCATCCACCAGCATTTCGGCGCCGCCATAAATCGCTGCCAGCGGGTTGCGCAGGTCGTGAATGATGGACGTGGACAGGCGGCCGACGGTCGAGATCCGCTCCTGGCGAATCAGTTCCTGGCGCGCAATGCGGAGCGCCGCGCACATCTCGTTGAAGCTCTCTGCCAACCGCCCCAGTTCGTCGGAGCTGGAAACGGGCACCCGCGCGTCGTAATCGCCGGTGGCGATTCGCGATGCCGCCCGCTCCAGGGCGTGGACCGGCTGCACGATGCGTTTGGTCAGCAGGTAAGTGCCGGCGAGCCCGAGCGCGATCGCCAGGATCCAGATCAAGACCATCCGCACGCGCAGCGTGGCCAGGCGCCGGTCGGCGGCCTGGAAGGAGCGTAATATGCGCAGCTCGCCCACTCGCTGGCCGGCCACATCGGCAAGCGGCACCACAAACTGCGCATAATTCGAATCGCCGATCCGCACCTGCTCCTGGCGGGTCAGACGCTCGGGGAACTTGACGGGAAGTGTGGATGCGATCGGCCGACCGCGGGAGAAAAAAACGAAGTCGCTGCCGGTGGCCTGCTTGAGTTCGCGGGCCAGGGCGGCATCCACCTCGAAGCAGGCTACCAGCACGTTGAGCAGCGCCGATCCGTGCTCGGCGGCAACGTACACCGGCGTCACCACGGTCTGGTACAGCCGTCCATTTTCGATCACGAACCCGGTCGCCTGGCCGGGAAAACGGGCGGCCGCGGCGGCAAGGGGGAAACTGGGAGCGGCTTTGAGCGCCGGCCCGAGCGAGGCCACCACCCCTCCTCCCGGCTCCAGCACGTAGAACAACGTGCGGCTCGGAGCGACGCTGTTCCACAGCTCACTGGCGGTATCGCGAATGGTGGCCTGGTCGCGCGTGCCGAATGCCGCGCGCACATCCGACATGCGGCTCAGCACCAGGCTGATCGAAGCCAGCCGTTCCGCGCGCGCCCGCCACAGCGATTCATAGGCGCGGGAACTGGCGGCCACTTCTTCGTTCAGCATGACGCTGGCGTTGCTGGCGAAGTAGTTCTCCACCGCCCAGCCGGCCACCGCCAACAGGCAGGTGATGGCGACCGACGTGGAAAGCATGATCTTCCACAGCAGCGACATGGATTCCAGGCGCCGCACGGCTATTGGTGAGTGCCCGGATAGTAGCCCGCGTCACCCGGAGCGGGCGGGTAATCCCGCCCGTACTTATTCTTGTGCGGAATGGAAAGGTAGCCGGTCTCGGAAATGGCGATGGGCGGAATCGAAACGCGCCCGCCCGAGACGGCGACGCGCCGGCTCACGCTCTGGAGCGCGGCCTGGGTGGCGCGTTCGTGAAAGAACGTGAGATCGTACCCGCCTTCCGGCACGCCGCCGATCTCGAAACGCCCGTCCGTCCCGGTGAGGCCGAACAGCGGCGTGTCCAGCACCGCGATGATCGCGCTCATGCTGGAATGGATGTTGCAGAACACCCGCACGATACCGGGGCGGCTGAAACGGATGCTGCGGTTCGAGCCGGGCGGATACAGGCCGACGTCGAAAAGCTGGCCATTGTAGTTGGAAAACGCGTTGTGGAAGATCGGATCGAGATTGGGAAAATCCACCGTCGACCCCACCGTGACCATCAGCAGATGGGGCCGGAATTCTTTGTCCTTCTGCACCATGCGCGCGTGCAATGGGGCCGGCGCAGGGGCCGGGCCGGCCGGTTCCAGCCAGACCGCCACGCCGGAATAGTCATGATGCTGGCGGACGGCCGGCGCACGTGAATCGACGAGTTCCACGCGCCCCGCCAGCGTGGCCGCGATACCGGGGCCGGCCAGCACGAAGCTGAGCGCCAATGCCAATGTCCCGTGGCGCACGCACTCGTGCGTGCCGCGTCGAGTCTCTACTCGACGCTTGTGCGCCACGTAGCGGCGAACGTCGGCAAGAATGCCGACGCTGCACGCACGAGTGCGTGCGCCACGACAATCCTTAAAACAGATACGCGAAAGCCAGGTCATAATGCGGGTTGAGGCGCGTGGGCGAACCGAGATACGCCGTCTGGACAATAGCCGATTCAAAGCTTACCACCACACCAGAGAGAATCTGGTACATGGCGTTGGCCCCGTAGGACTGGTTCTTCGAAATCAGTCCGATCTCCAGATCGCGGTTGCGGTCGTCTTCCTGGCCGCCAAACAGGTGAAACGCGAGCCGGCGAGTGGCGCGATATTCGAGTTGCGTCCAACCGCCGGCTCCATGTACCGCCCTCGGACCCCCTCGGTATGGCGCCACGATGCCTTGCTGTAAGCCGCCGATCACGGCCAGGTTTTCCCCAAGGAAACCGGCCCCGGAGAGCGTGAGGTTCCGCGCCACCGGAATGCGCCAATCGAGCGAGGCGATGCGCGACGGCACCGAATACCCCAGCAGGCGCGAGTCGCTGACATGGAAGCCGGGCGCAAGCTCAAAATCGCCGCTGTCGCCGGAATGTTTCCAGAACACGAACCTGCCTTCGACCGCCGGGCGGCCGGAGAGTGTACTGGAGGAGTATGCGGCCGGAACGTTGCCGGACTCGCTGGTTTCGAGAATGCCGGCCTGGGCGCGGAGCCCGGCGGAATCGCCGAAGGAAAATCGCTGCTCGACGCGGGCCTGCGGCCGCCAGAGCCACAGGTTGCCGGCGCCGGTGAGCGGCGAAACGCCGACCTGGGCCAGCGAATCCGGTTCGCGGGGCGCGAGGATGGGTTTGTCCTGCGCCACCGTAAAAGTGGTATTCGTCCAGCGGAAGTCGAGGTCGGCAACGCGCAAACGGACGAGTTGGCCGAGCGAGTCGCCGGTGCCGCCGAAAAAGTCGACGTACGCGGCGCCGGAAACTTCGGCCCCGGCCACCCGCTCCGGCGCTTGGAACTTTAGCCCGACGACGGTCTGGCGCAGGCTGGCGCCGTCAAAACTCGCGCCGGCCTCGGCCGCGGCCGTGGTGGGGTCCTGCTGGCCGCCCCCGTATTTGCCGTTGAGATACGAATTGAACAGGACCATGCCGGTGAGCTGGACCGCCGAATGGTGTTCGGATTCGACGCGTGTCTGGGCCAGGTCCGCAATCCGCTGTTCCGCCACGTCGACTCTCTCGGCAACCGGCGCGGACGCCGGCGCGGGAGCCGTTGGGGTTGCACCCGCGGAAGCGATCTGTGCGCGCAACGAGCGGATCTCCGACATCAACTCGCGATTCTGTTGCTCCAGCAGGTCGAGGCGCTGCAGAATACGTTCCAGGTCCGACGGCTGGCTCGACTGCGCCAACAAAACACCGGGCAGACTTAGGGCTAACGCGAGCAGACTCGTGGCGCAGGCGCTCCGCCTGCAGCGCCGAGATTCGTCTCGGCGCTTCCTCGACCGGAGCGAAAACTCGCCTTTCCGTAACTCACTCGGCACGCACAACTGAACTGGCGAGGCAGCGCCGAGACGAATCTCGGCGCTGCAGCCAAAAGTGGCCGCGCCACGTCCGGCCGGCAATATCCCCGGTGACGTTTGGGGCCAGCCAGTCCATCCCTGCGGCGTTATTCCTGCGTTAGTGCTAAGCTGCATGAATCAATTCCTTGACCTTGCGCCGGATGGCGCTGGGCGAGTAAGGCTTGGGGAAGAACGCGTTCGCGCCGAGGCTCAGGGCGCGTTCCGAGGAAGCCGGATCCGGATCGCCGCTGACGACGAGGATGGGCAGGCCGGCGAAACGGGGCTGCCCGCGCAACCGCGCGATCAACTCGAAGCCGTCCATCGACGGCAGGTGAATATCGGTGATGACCGCCGCGATTTCGGTCGAATCCAGGATGCGGAGCGCCTCTTCGGCGGTGGACGTGTGGGCCAGGCGCGGTTCGGCGTCCCCGTCGAAGGCGATTTCGAGGGTGGAGATAAAGTGGGCTTCGTCTTCCACCAGAAGTACGGTGCGGCGCGGCGGCATGCCTCCACGTCCTAAGGGATGAATCGATAGCCGACGCCGTGCATGGTCACGAAATGGCGGGGCGTTTCCGATTCCGTTTCCAGCTTCTGGCGCAGGCGCACCACGTGGGCGTCCACCGTTCGCGTATTGGGAAAGGCGTCGTAGCCCCATACCGAGTTCAGCAGCACGTCGCGGCTCAAAGCCCGGTCGGGGTTCTGGACGAAGAAGACCAGCAGCTTGTACTCCGCCCGGGTCAGCTTGACCTCGTCGCCGTGTTTCCGCACGATGGACCGGTCCAGGTCGACTTCGACGTCGGAAAACGCGATGGCGTGGCTGGCTTCCGGAGTGGTGCGGCGCAGCACCGCGCGGATGCGCGCCAGCAGCTCGCGCGTGCCGAAAGGTTTGACCACGTAATCGTCGGCGCCGATTTCGAGCAGCAGCACCTTGTCGATTTCGTCGCCCACCGCGCTCAGCACAATCAGCGGCGTCCGCACGCCAGCGGTGCGCAGCGCCTTGCAAACATCCACGCCGCTCAGGCCGGGCATGCGCAGGTCGATCACGATCAGATCGGGGCGCGCCGTCATGGCCTCCTGCAAGCCGGTCTTGCCGTCGGCGGCGAAAATCGCGCGAAACCCCTCCTTTTCCAGCATCACGCCGATTACTTCGCGGATGCCGGCATCGTCGTCGATGACCAGGACGGTCTGCATGCCTCAGGCCCCTAATTCTATCGGAATCCTGGCGGGCGCGCACGCCCGATACCCAGCGGAAAGGAGCGCTTCCCGCGGCTCCCGCGGCGGCTGATAGCGGCAGCCGTTGCCGCAGATGGTTTCCAGGTGGCGGCGGCCGAACGCGCCCAGCTTCTTGCGCAGGCGGGCCAGGTGTACGTCCAGCGTTCGGGTGCGAATCTGGCTGTCGTAGCCCCAGATGGCCAGCAGCAGCTCG
The DNA here is from genome assembly GCA_003164035.1 of Bryobacterales bacterium. Taxonomy (GTDB): domain Bacteria; phylum Acidobacteriota; class Terriglobia; order Bryobacterales; family Bryobacteraceae; genus JBEKYD01. The sequence goes on from PLRS01000092.1 coordinate 120,020, forward strand.
GTGCGGCTGAAGATTTCGCAGTTGTGCGACGCCAGAAAGCTCAGCAGCAGATATTCCTTGGCGGTCAGCGGAATGGATCGGGAGTCCAGCGTCACGGCGCGGCTGGAGAAATCGATGGTCAGACGCGCATCCCGGTAGAGTTCGCGGCTCGCGGTTGCAGCCCAAAGTGGTTCCATATCGGTTCAATCCTCGATACGAATGTTACCGGGAGGGCCGGCCGGAGGTCGTTGGGAATTTGTAAATACGGTGTAAAAAGAATCGACCGGGACTCCAGATGTCACCTCGGCATTTTGGGCGGCCAAAGGGAGGACTCGACGTGGGGGGTGGGACAGACGATCGTTTTTCGTCGTCTGTCAGGCCGTTACGGCCTGGCGAGCAGCCGACAGACCACACAAAACGATGGTCTGTCCCACCCTCGGGCGAGGAACGTCGGCAGGACTGCCCGCGCCACGACGAGGGGCTTCAGCCAACCTCTCGGCGGCGGCGCTCGCTCAATCGGTTCAGGCCGTAGGCGATCGCCGCGCCGGCCGGCAGCAGCAACCTCAAGGGCGCTTTCTGAGGACGATCATCGCGTAGCTGCAGAGGACTGCCGCGGGGTGTGACAGAAGCGTCCGGGACTTCAGGCTCTCGATGCGGTCCAGCAGGGGCGACCAGCGCCGGTAGTAAGTATGGCCGAAGTAGCCATGGTACTCAATTACGCTGTAGCCCAGAGACTCGAACCGGCGGATCATGCGCTGAGACGGTCCGCGGCTCCAACTGTAATGGGCCCGAAATTTCCCGTGCTTCTCCTCATCCTCTCTCGGGCATGCGATTTGCAGCAAGAGTTTCGAGAGGGCGCCGGGGGCTATCCAATTGACGACGAATGGCAGAGTATACAGCGTCGAAAAACAGTGCGCCGAGATTCCGTTCGGCTTCAGCAATGCGCAAATATTAGCGTGATAGCGTTCGCCGTCGCTAACGTGCTCGTTCACCATTCGGCTGAAGACAAGGTCGAATCTTCCCTGGTAGCCGCCGGGAATGACAGGCGCCGAGACATCGGCTTCCCAGCGTTCAAACACAGGATCGGCCTTCTTTAGCTCTTCGGAGCTAACATCGTTGGTCGTGTACCTCAAGCCAAGTTGCGATACCTGCTCGGGAGAGAGTGTGGGGTTAGCGCCGGAGCCCACTTCAAGGATATCTTTACAGCCATTGCGCTGGATTATATCGACGATCCAGTTCCGTGCTTTGCCCCATCCTGGAAACTCGTCGACTACGTGAAAGAAAGTAGGTGGTGGAGTGGTCATTATCAGCTCGGCTGCGTCGGTATCTTCTTCCGGGGCGCCGCGGATGTCCCGTTAACACTCGCTTTCGCAATTATGGTGACGTATCGGGCAACCGCTCCCTGGCGGTCGCGGCTCGGTTTCTCGTGTTTCCGAGCCGCGACCGTCAGGGAGCGGTTGCCAGGAAATGCCCAGCGCTCCGACCCCAACATTCGATACCGATGCCAGCCCGCTCGGATTTACGATAAAGCCACGGGTCAGAGCCGCGACTGTCAAGGAGCGGTTGCCTGCGAATAGTCACAGAGCCCTCGAATTCGTGTCCTGGCGTCAACCAACTCTGTGGCCGTTACGTGGCTCAATACGCTCCTTCGCCAGTCAGAATTGCCTTTGCCGTTCTGCCGAGAATATAAAGGTCCAGCCATACCGACCAGTTGCGGACGTAGTATTCGTCGAACTCGACGCGTTGGGCGTAGGTGGTATTGTTGCGTCCGGAAACCTGCCATAGGCCGGTCAGGCCCGGCCGCACCTTCCGGTATAGCACATACTTCGACCCGTACTTCTCCGCTTCCAGCGCCACAATCGGCCGCGGCCCCACCAGGCTCATTTCGCCGCGGATCACGTTCCAGAGCTGCGGCAGCTCGTCCAGACTGGCACGGCGCAGGATCTCGCCCAGCCAGGTCACGCGCGGGTCGTGCCTCAATTTACGGCGCTCCTCCCATTCGGAGCGGAGCGCGGGATCGCCCAGCAGCCGCAGTCGCAGCACCTCGTCCGCGTGCGGCACCATGGTGCGAAATTTCCAGGCCAGAAACTCCCGCCCGTTGCGGCCGATGCGCCGGTGACCGAAAAACACCGGCCCGGGCGAGGTGAGCCACACCAATGCGGCGATGGCTATAGCCAGCGGAAGAAGCAGGGCGCCGCCGACTAAAGCCGCGGCGAGATCCACGCCCCGCTTAATTAGCTGGGGGGCGCGCTGCAACAGTCGGGGGCTTGCTTGGGCACTAACTGGGGGATAGGAGACAGGCACCGTTAGGCCGGATTTTCCGCTCGCATTACGGTGTACAACCGCTGCTGCCCCCACTCTCCTTCCAAGGGTTGCCATGCGCTTACCCGACTAAAGAACGCGGCATGGCCGCCGGCTGACGATCCGATAGCGACCGATCCACCAAAGACAAGAATTGCATGCGGAATCGGGCCGTCGAGAATCCCTCGGCGTGCGCTCGTATCGCTTCCGGATCGAACTCGCACTGCTCAAATCGCTGCACCACATCGCAGATCGCCTCCGGGGTCTGCCGGGAGAAGAACAGCCCGGTGATGCCGGGGATCACCGTGTCGAGGACGCCGCCGCGCCCGTAGCACAACACAGGCGTACCGCACGCCTGCGCCTCCACCGGCGCGATGCCAAAGTCCTCTTCAGCCGCGAACACGAACGCGCGCGCTGTTTGCAAGCTGCTGCGCAGTTCGCTATCCGGCACATGCCCGGCGAATACGACGTTCTCGCGAGCGAGCTTCCGGCACCGGTCCATCTGCGGGCCGTCGCCGATGACCAGAAGCTTCCTGTCGGGCATGGATGCGAACGCCTGGACGATCAGATCGATTCTCTTATAGGGAACCAGCCGGGAGGCGGTGACGTACCACTCCCCGCGGGGCAGGCGGCCCGGTTGAAAATACTCGGTATCGACAGGCGGGTGCACCACCGAAGCCTCGCGGCCATAGACCTTTTGGATGCGCCTGGCCACGTAAGTTGAGTTAGCGGCAAACTGGTCGACACCATGGGCCGTACGCACATCCCACATTCGAAGGTAGTGCAGGAGGCAGCGCGCCATCCAGGCTCTAGGCCCTTTCAAGCCGCTTGCGCCAAGATACTCGTGCTGCAGATCCCAGGCATAACGCATCGGCGTGTGACAGTAACAGATGTGAGTCTGATGAGGTCCGGTCAGCACGCCCTTGGCGAAGGCGTGGCAGTTAGAAATGACTAGCTCGTACTGCGAGAGGTCGAACTGTTCCACCGCCAGCGGCATGAGCGGCGCGAATCCGCGGAACCGCTTGCGCGCGAGCGGCAGTCGTTGAATGAACGAAGTTGCCGGGCACCGCCCATGAAGCACGGCCCGCTCCACGCCGGGCAGCACGTCGACCAATGCAAACAGGTCGGCGCCGGGGAAGAGCAGAAGCATCTGCTCCAGGACCTTCTCGGACCCGGCCACGGTGTCGAGCCATTCGTGAACGATCGCGGTACGCGGATGGGCGGCCGTCATTGGGTGGCTGATTCCAAAGCCTCTCTCACTTTTGCGCCGGTGGCGTCCCAGGAGAAGGCCGCCGCGCGGCCGTAACCCGCCGCGATCGCGTGGTGCCGCCGCTGCGGTTGGGTTGCGTCGTGCATGCCGCGCTGGACGTCTTCCGTGTCTTCAGGATCCACATAGATCCCGGCGCCGTCGAGCAGTTCCCGCTGGGCGCCGCGATCCGCCGCGACGACGGGGCAACCGCAGGCCATCGCCTCCAGCGCCGGCAGGCAGAATCCTTCGGCGAGCGAGGGAGCAACCAACGCGGTCGCACCTCGGTAGTAAGCTGCCAGATCGCAATCGGGTGGGGAGCCGATGAAACGGACCCGCCTTTCGAGCCTCAAGTCTCGAACCCGCCTCAGGGTGCCGCTGTCGGGGCGCCCCGACATCATGAGGGAGAAACGCGGCGCGAGCCCGGATTTGGCAAAGGCGTCCAGAATTCGCGGCACATTCTTATGCGGCCTGAAGGCTCCAACGTACAGGAAGTACGGCTCCCCGGCCGCGTAGGCCGGGCCTTCCGGGGTGAAGTCCTCGCTGACGCCGTTGCCGACGACCAGCACCTTGGAGGAGGGTATCCCTGCCCAGTCGATGATTTCGTTTTTCGAGGACTCGCTAACGGTCAGCAAGGCGGCGGCCCGATGCGCCGCGGGCTTCACGATGCTTTGGTAGTACAGCCTCTTTACGGGAGAGGCTTCGCAGTCGCCAAGGTGGATCAGATCGTGGATGGCAAAGACGGTGGGGCAAGCGCTGTGAAGCGGCGGGTTGAAGCCAGGGCTGAAATATACCGAGGGCTTAAAGTGTCTCAATGTGTGCATGAGCCAAAGCGGCTCCAGGGGATGCAGTATGGGGAGCGTCGCGGGAACCGCCCTGTAGGGGCCGATGCGCTGCAGCACTTCAAGCGCAAAACGCCCAATCCCGTGCTGGCCGCGCCAACGAGCATCCGCGAGTATCCGCACAATATCCCAGTCTTTTCGTTCAGACGCAGGCAGCGAGACCGTCGTCGGATGCCCCAGCGCCCCAGAAATCGGCGATCTTCCAGCCTAGAACCGCAGGCGCGGCCGCATGAAACAATACATCACAAGGGGCACGACCACGGCTATGATCAGATTTGTGTAGAAGATCCCTTCACGGAAGAAATCGAGGCGCCAGATCTCCGCAAACGCGTACAAGACCACGGGATACCCCAGAAACAGATACGTACCGCGAAACTGGAGGAGGCAGCCCGCCAAGGCGCTATAAGCAAAGGCCGTGGCCGCCATGTAAGGTAGGGCCCACCAACCCATTTCCGGCACCAACTGCTCCAAGGCCGACTTTCGGTTCAGGTTCGACTCCCAGTCAACGTAGTACTGCGATGTCACACCTGAGAGCGCGCTGTCAAAGTTATTCGCCACGCCGAGGGAGACCTGGAACGGGGAACCCAGATAGGCCTGTACCTCGCTTAGGCCAGCCATGATCACGGAGTCAGCGCCGCGCTGAGCGTAATAGTGCGCATTTCTGCTGTAGTTCAGGAGCCACAGCGCGCCGACCACTGTCAGTGCCAGCAGCACAAGGCGCCGACATTGGCGCCGGTCAAGTTCGATTCCAGTGCTAACCCACAAGGAAATTCCGATTATCGTCGCCCAGACCAGGCTCAGCCTGCTGGAGACCGCGGAGGTGCCGAGAAGTGCTACCGCGTTCAGGCTGTCCAGTAGCCATGCCGGACGGCCGACTATTAGGTGGTAGAGTGCGATACCACCGGCAAGTGCCGCTGCATAACGGAGAGAGCATAAGCCGATATCGTAGTTAGAGTAGAGGGCGGTTTTCAAGTCGTTGACGGTGTTGCGCGAGAATGCGCCCAGCACTCCTCCTAGTCCGATCTGATCTATGATCTGGAAGTACGCGCTTCCCACGCCCAGCCACGCGATTAGGCTGATCGACAGGTAGGGCCGAATGTCCGCAAGGCCCAGCACGCTGGCCTTGTGCCTTGACAGCAAGATGCGCCGACCGAAGTGGAATCCTGCCAGGGAGGCGAGTATGATCGACGCGTACCAACTGCCAAGTATCAACACCCCCTCGAGGGTAGGGTTCTCCCTGATGGTGAAGCCCTTTCTGAGTCCTGCGTCCGGGAGGGACCAGGCCATCGCGGATAGGGCGACGCCGGCGGCGACAATACCCTGGGGCCTCCATAACGGCATTGGAAGCCTGGCGCGCTCCTGCCCTTCACTCGGTTCGGCGGCGGCCGCCGGGTCTATCATGTGCTCGCTCGCTGCCGAGGACATCATGGCATGCCTCGCCTAGACAGGCTCCGATTCGTACCGCTTATAGTATTTCCCGTAATATCCGTAGTAATAATAGTGATCGCTGTGGTTCTTCTTCACCTGGTTCAAGACGAGCCCTACGACGTTGGCTCGCAAGTGATTTAGTGTCGCCACCGCTGCCGCTACGGCCTTTCGGTTTGTATCGCCGGCCCGGGTGACCACCACTACGCCGTCCGCGGTCGCCGCCAATTGCAGAGACTCGGCAAAGCCCAGCAACGGCGGGGCGTCCAGGGCGATCAGGTCAAAGTCCCGCGACATATCTTCCAGCAGGTTTGCCAGGACCGAACCGAGCAGGTCGGCGGCTCGGCGGCTGGAGGGCCCGGCGGTGATGACGCTCAACGAGGAGCCGGGAAACGGATGGTTGATCGCTTCCCGCCATCCCAATTCGCCGTTCAACACGTTGGAAAGCCCGACGCCGAGCGGGATGCCGTGAATCTTGTGCTGCGAGGGGCGCCTGAGGTCGCAGTCGATCAGCAGGGTCCGCTGGTTTTGCTCGGCGTGGGCGCAGGCGAAGTGGCTGGCGGTGGTCGATTTTCCTTCGCCCGCCGTAGCGCTGGTGAAGAGCAGAGTCTTGATGCGCCGGTCGAAGTCGGCCAGCAGCACCGAACTGCGAATAGTGCGGATGGCTTCATCGTAAGTAGTGAGCCGGCGATCGGTTCTGCCGGAGCCATTGCCATTTGGGCCGGGGATGAGCGGCAGCAGGCCGCCGGTCATCGGCCTGATCAAAAGGTCGGTGGGGTTCTTGACCGACGGAAGCGTGCCGGCCACATGGATCTTGAGCGTCCGCATTACCTGTTCGGGATCGCGGACCGTGTCGTCCATGGTGTCGACGAGGATGGCTAGGCCGGAAGCCAGGATGGCGGAAAGGAGAAACGCCAGCAGCAGGTTCAGCCAAAGTTTGGGAAAGACCTGCTTCCAGGCGGGGCGCGCGCCGTCGGCGATGCGCACGGTGTTGTTCTGGAAGCCGGCGTTGATGCCCGCCTCGCGAATTTTGCGCACCAGTTCTTCGTACAGGTTCTTGTCGGCTTCGGCTTCGCGTTTGGCGCGCTGATACTCGAACGACCGCAGGTTGAGCTTGTCGTAGTCGGCCTTGGTATCGGCCACGTCCTTTTCCAGCATAGCCTCCCGATCGAGCGCTTCCTGGTACTCCACGCCAACCTCTCCCGCGATGCCCTGGCGCGCGGCGTTCACCTGCGATTCGAGCTCGTGGATCACGGCCTGAGCCTGGCGGTACTCCTGGTGGTTGGCGCCATAGCGCTCCGCGACCTCGGCGAATTTCTGGCGCGCGTCGTTGAGGTTCTGGGTTAGCTTCTTCAGCTCCTCGCCCTGCCCGGAAACCCGCGCCGCTTCCATGGCGCCGCCCTTGGTGGACAGATACACCGCCTCGGCTCGGACACGGTCCGATTGAGCTTTGGTGTATTCGGTATTGAGCTGCAGCAGCCGCGACGCCAGAATGTTGGTCTTTTCCTCCGGATTCACCACGTTGAGCTCACGTTCCAGTTGCGCCAGGCGCGCACTGGAGGCTTCCATCTGGGCCCGCAGTTCTTCGATCTCCCGCTCCATGAATTTCGACATCCGGTTCGAGCTAAGAATCCGGATGTTGTAGCTGTGCTCAATGTAGGAATCGGCAATTCCGTTGGCCACGTCCGCCGCCAGGGATGGGTCCGGCGACCGGTAAGTCACCTGCACCAGGTAGGTGTTCGGCGGCCGGGTCACCGTCAGGCGCTTCAACACGATGGGAGCGTTCTTGGCACGGAGCGTGTCGGACTCCCTGTGGATCTGCCCCTCCCGTTCCAGCAGGCTGTACTTCTCCGCCACCGGACGCACCACCGAATCGGATTGGATCAGCTTGATCTGCGAGGCCAGAAAGGCCTCGTCGTCGAGATTCGAATAGTTCGTGACCTGCGAATCCTGTCCCACCACGCCCTTGGCCTCCTGGCGGTCGACATAGAGGGTCGCTGTGGATTCGAACATCGGCGTCAGCCGGAGCGAAACGATGGCCGCGGCCACCGTCACCACGACTACAAAAGCGGCGATAGCCCCGAGGTGCCGCCGCAGTATCCAGAGGTAATGAGACAAGGGCAGGGCGAGGTCTTCGGTTTCGACTCTTGAAAAGGTGACGGCTGGCGGCGGCATTGCCGCGGGCCTGGCCGGCGCGACCTGTAAGGACTTGGGGACGCCTGGGTATTCGAGGGGTTCCATGGAACGTTACCTTGCGCCCGCGTAGATCACCGCCGCGGCTGCTCCGCTGCCGTACATGGCGACCTTTTCGAGGGTAGTGACGCCGATGCGCTTGCCGGTGGAATCGGGTATATAAAGGATGTCGTCGGGCACGAGCGGGACATCGGGGGCTTTGCGGGCCAGGATCTTTTTGAGCTCGATGCGAAGCTCCACGCGCGGCTGGCCGTCGCCGGCGGGGCGGTAGATGTAGGCCTGTTTGCTGGCATAGGGGGCGACGCCTTCAACCATGGCGAGGAGCTTCATGACGGTGTTTTCCGAGCCGTCGCGGACGGGGAAGGCGCCGGGGCGTTTCACGTTGCCCAGGACGTAGATCTTGCGGGCCTCGGGGACGCGCACGGTTTCACCGCCGAGGAGCGGGATATTGAGGGCGGGGTCCCGGCCGTCGAGCAGGTTCTTCAGGTTGATGCGGTCGGCGAGGGCGGCGGGGCCGGAGTGGGTGACGAGGACTTCAGGGCCGGCGTCGGCACTGACGCCTTCGGCGCGGGCCAGGGCGTCGAGCAGGGTGACTTTGCCCACGGCCTGGAAGACCAGCGGGTGGCGGACGGCGCCCATGACGCCGATGGTGCGGGCGCTGGAGTACTCGACGATGGTGACGGTGACTTCGGGATGGACCAGTACCTGGCCTTTTTCGAGCGCGTCGGCGGCGGCCTGTTCGAGTTCGGGCGGCAGCAGGCCGGCGGCGTGGACCGGGTTGGGGAGCATGGGAATGCGGATGGAACCGTCGGCCGAAACGCGGACGGTGCGGGTCAATTCCGGCTCGTTGTAGACGGAGATGGCGAGCAGATCGTCGGGCGCGATTCTTTGCGCCGGCAGGTTGGCGACATTGGCGACGGTGCTATCGACGACGCCCTTGGTCTGGGCGCGGCCGGCGTTCGAGAGAGCGCAGGCCAAAAGAAACATGCCGATGGCGGTCTTCACGATTGTTTTCCTCCCTGAAAGCGGGCCTCTTCGGAAGACAGATGGCCGATCTTCGCCGCCATGCGGCCGACTTCCTCCTGCAAACCCGCCAAAGTGCGGCGGACTTCCTCCAGGGTTCCGGCGCCGTCGCCATCGCCTCTGCCGAGGGCCGACAGCAGCAGCGAGCGGGCAAAATCCGAGGTGCTTCGCGCGCCCCGGTCGCCGCTGGCCGTCTTCAAAGTGTCGTATTCGTCCTGCGTCAGCCGGATCAGGAAAATCCGGTTTCGGGGATTCAATACCGCCATTCGCCGTCACCCAATCTCAAACGGTTTGCGCCTCATCGGAGGGGCGCGATACTGTCGCACTCCACTTCCACGGCCACCGAACGCATTAGCATCTCGATGCTGATGACGACGCGCGCGCGGGCCTCTTCCCGAGCCAGGATTCCCTGAAGGCCGGCCAGACAGCCCTTCACCACCTGCACCCGCTCGCCGGCGCGCAAGTGCGGCCAAGGCCGCGCGGGAAGGCCCGACCTGCCAATGGATTGCAGGGCGGCGATTTCGGCTTCGGGTATGGGCTGGGGCGCCGATCCGAAGCCGACGATGGACCGCACCCCGACCGTACTCAGAGCGACGAGGCGCTGCCGGTAGGAGAAACAGCAGAACACATAACCCGCAAACAGCGGGAGATCGACGACTTTCACCCGGTCCGACCAGCGCCTGGCAGCGCGGTAGGTGGGGCACAACGCTTCCAGGCCCCTTTTTCGCAGGTACTCGTCGACCACCTTCTCATGCCGGGGTTGGACCACCAGCGCGTACCAACTCCGCTGGGAATCGGAGCAGTCCTGGACCGGCATCCGGTTGACATTGTTCAGGTTTCCCTGAGATAGATGTGGAGCGCACATCGAGGTCGATCACGTTGGGCAAAGCTTCCGCTAGCTCACTCCCACCGCTCATTGTGGAAGCAGACTGAGAACAAGCCGATTAGGGAAATAGTATACAAATAGCTTACAGAAATCAAGAATTAAATCAACGTGACCACCGCATTTTGTGTTAGTTTCATCACAAGTACAACCACGAGGGTGGCGTATGACGGGCAGACTACTCTTCCCAGTGAATCCAGGGCAATTCGTAGGGCAAGAGTGCGTCCGGGTGGAACGGGACGACGCGGACGGCGAAGCCACAGCTTCCGCTCCGGGCGCACTCGACTTCACCCGCATAGAGGTGATCGGCGCCGGAGGATTGGCTCAGGGCCAGATCGATGTGGGCGCCCTCGCCGATGCTGCCGTCCGCGGCGACGAGGCCGTAGTAGGCCTCGACGCCGACGTCGGCTGGAGAGAGCCCACCCAGGGAAACCCGGGCGGAAACCTTCAGCTTCGACCCCACCAGGAACTCGCTGCTGCCGCCGTCCACATCCACGTGGGTGACCTTCACTTCCGATCCGTGAGCGTGCAGGCGTTTCCGCCATGCCAGCAGGGATTCGACGCGGGCTTTGTCGCCGGCGAGGCGGATGAGCCGTTTGGCGGCCGGGAGATAGAAGCGCTCGGCGTATTCGGCAACCATGCGGTTGGTGCTGAAGACGGGCGAGAGCCTCTTCATGGACGCCTTCATTTTGGCGAGCCAGCCGCGCGGGATGCCGGCGGCGTCGCGATCGTAGTAGAGCGGCACGATGTCGTTTTCGAGGATGTGGTAGAGCGCCTCGGACTCCACCTGGTCCTGATATTCGGGGTTGCTGTACTCTTCCCCATTGCCAATGGCCCAGCCCACTTCTCGGTCGTAAGCCTCGTCCCACCAGCCGTCGAGAATAGAGAGGTTGAGCCCGCCGTTGGCGAGCAGCTTCATGCCGCTGGTGCCGCTGGCTTCGTTGGGGCGCCGGGGGGTGTTCAACCACACGTCGGCGCCCTGCACCAGGTAGCGCGCCACGGAGATGTCGTAATCTTCCAGGAACACGACGCTGCGCCTGACCTGGGGGTCGCGGGCGAAGCGGATGATCTGGCGGATCAGTTCCTTGCCTTCGTTATCGTGAGGGTGGGCCTTGCCGGCGAGCAGGATCTGGACGGGGCGGCCGGAGTTGACGAGGATGCGTTTGAGCCGCTCGACGTCGCGGAGCAGGAGGGTAGCGCGTTTGTAGGTGGCGAAGCGGCGGGCGAAGCCGATGGTGAGGGCGTCTGGGGAAAGCACGCCGGCGGCGACGGTGATGTCGGCGTCGGAGCCGCCTCTCTGCCTGACCTGGGAGACCAGGCGCGTGCGGGCGTAGTTGATCAGGCGCTCCCGGCGGATCTCGTGGACGCGCCACAATTCCTGATCGGGAATGCGGTCGATGCGCTGCCAGAGGGCGGTATCGGCGGGTTTCTCGCCCCACTGCGGGCCCAGGTAGCGGTTGAGCAGGGCGCTCATTTCCATGGAGATCCAGGAGCGCGTATGGACGCCATTGGTCACCGAGCCGATGGGCACTTCGTCCAGGGGGTAGCCGGGCCACATGGGCTGGGCCATCTTGCGGGTCACCACGCCGTGGAGCCTGGCGACGCCATTGGTGTAGGAGCTGTGACGGGCGGCCAGGTAGGCCATGTTGAAGGGCTCGGCAGGTTCGGTTGGTGCCTGTCTGCCGTAGGCCAGGAACTGGTCGACGGTGAGTCCGACCGATGCCGCATATTGGCGAAAGTATTTGTCCATCAGGGCGGGATCGAAGCGGTCGAAGCCGGCCTCGACCGGCGTATGGGTGGTGAAGATATTGCCGGCGGCGGCCACCTGGCGCGCTGCCTGGTAGGGAAAGCCAAGCTCCTGCATGACCATCCGGGTCCGTTCCGGCCCAAGAAACGCGGAGTGGCCTTCGTTCATGTGGCAAATGGTGGGCCGCAAACCCAAGGCGTGAAGGGCGCGCATGCCGCCGATGCCCAGCACGATTTCCTGCTGGATGCGGAGCTCGCGATCGCCTCCGTACAGGGCGCCGGTTACGCGCCGGTCATCGTCGGCATTTTCGGGGACGTTGGTATCGAGCAGATAGAGCGGCACCCGCCCCACCTGGGCTCTCCAGATCTGGGCGGCGAGGCGGCGTCCGGGGAAGTCGATCTGGATGGCGAGTTGCTTCGCCGGTCCGTCTTCCACCGGTTGGATGGGCAGATTGTGGAAGTCGTTAATGGGATAAGTTTCCTGTTGCCATCCATCCGCATTGAGGTATTGATGGAAGTAGCCGCCCTGGTAGAGGAGGCCGACGCCGACCAGGGGCAGGCCGAGGTCGCTGGCGGATTTGAGGTGATCGCCGGCCAGGATACCGAGGCCGCCGGCGTAATTGGGAACGCACTCGGTCAATCCGAACTCGGCGGAAAAATAGGCGATGCGGATGCCTGCGGCTTCCGGGTGCGCGGCGGCGAACCAGCCGGAGCCGGCGAGGTACTCGTCCAGATCGGCCGAGGCCCGGTCCATTTGCGCCAGGAAGGCCTCATCGGCGCAGAGCTCGGCCAGCCGCCTCTGATCGATGCGGCTGAGAATCAGGCGGGGATTATGCCCGGTTTCTTCCCAGAGGTCGGAATCGAGGGCGCGGAAGAGTTCGATGGTGGGGTGATGCCAGGACCAGCGAAGATTCAGGGACAGTTTCTGCAGGCACTCGAGGCGAGCCGGTAAGCAAGGGGTGACATGGTAGGCGTGAACTCGGGGCATCGTTGGGACCTCCGGAGGTCCATTCCAGCTTAACCGTAAATGTTATCGATTCGATTACGGCTGGTACGAATTGATGGGCGAGGCGACGAATGGACGTGCGCATGCACGGCAAAGTCGAACCTTTCGTGAAATCGGAACCTGCCGGGCCATTCGTGCCTGCTGTGTCGAGAGTCCGGAGAGTCGTCTCGACAGTTCTTCCGGCTGCGACACAGTGTCGGAGGCAAACGTCGGCATGACTGCCGACGCGGCAGGCAGGACCGCCTGGCAGGACCGCCTGCGCCACGACACGGCACCAGAGCCTCTGTGAGAAATGCGGGCTAGGACCATGACCGGGAGATATGGTGCCAATCGGCAACCGCTTGCTGACGCGCGCGGCTCGGTTACGAGCCACGACCGTAAGGGAGTGGTTTCACGCTAGCGCACAAAATCATGCGGTCAGAGACCGAGGACGGGCTAGGACGCTTGGGTGGACAGGCGGATGGCGTCTTCGATTTCGTAAATTCGGTCTTCCAGGTTCTTGGTGGGAGCGCCGCCGGCTTTGGCCTGCTCCAGTTTCTGCTGCGCCGCCAGGAGCCGCTTCTGAAGTCCCGCGGTCTTAGGGCTTGTCTTGGCGGGCGGCGGCGGTGAGCTTGCGCCTTTCGCCGCCGCGTTCGGTTTCCGGTCTTTCCTGGGTTTCGGCTTGACCGAGGCTTTGTAGCGGAACGAAGTAATTCCGGGCGGCGGCTTCAGTACCGCGCCGAAATCGGAGCGGTACTCTTCGGCGATCTGAACCGCTTCGACCAGCAATTCCCGGAACCTGGATTCCATGGCCTGCTTTGCCTGCACACGCAGGTCTTCGCCCTGCTGTTTCCATTTCTGGTAATCGGAGATGACATTGTTCATGCGGGTCTCTTCCTCGCCAAGCAGCGATTATAATCGACCTCGGCGTGGTAAAACGGGGAGACCATGACCTTGCCCCGGATTGGCGAACTCGAAGCCGCGGCTGCGATCGTTCATCGCGCCATACCACCGACGCCGCAGATCCGCTGGCCGCTGCTGTGCGAGCGAACCGGCGCGGAAGTGTGGATTAAGCATGAGAACCATAACCCGGCCGGAGCTTTCAAGATTCGCGGCGGATTGGTGTACATGGAGCAGCTCCGGCGCACCGAACCGAACGTGACCGGGGTGATTGCGGCCACTCGGGGCAACCACGGGCAGAGCGTCGCTTTCGCCGCCGTGCGGGCGGGGTTGCGGGCCGTCATCGTCGTGCCGCACGGAAACAGCCGCGAGAAGAACCGCGCCATGCGGGCGCTGGGCGCCGAGCTGGTGGAGCACGGCGACGATTTCCAGGAGGCGTACGAGTACGCCGTGGGCGTGGCCGAGGCGCAATCGCTGCACCTGGTGCGATCCTTCGACGGAGCGCTGATTGCGGGCGTGGCGAGTTATGCGCTGGAACTGTTCGAGGCGGTATCGGGTCTCGATGCGATGTATGTGCCGATCGGAATGGGCTCGGGCATTTGCGCCGCCATCGCCGCCCGCGACGCGCTCGGGCTGAAGACGGAAATGATCGGGGTGGTGGCGGCCGGAGCGCCGGCGTACGCGCTTTCCTTTGCGGCCGGCCGGCCCATTGCGACCAGTGCCGCGGAGACGATGGCCGACGGGCTGGCGTGCCGGACGCCGGACCCGGAGGCGGTGCGGATCATCTTGGCTGGCGCAGCTCGGGTTGTCACCGTGGACGACGGCGAGATTCGGGCGGCGATGCGGCACCTGTTCACCGACACGCACAATGTGGCGGAGGGCGCGGGCGCGGCGCCGCTGGCGGCGCTACTGCGGGAACACGCGCGGATGGAGGGGCGCCGGGTGGCGCTCGTGCTGAGCGGCGGTAACGTGGACCGGGAAGTATTCGCGGGGGCACTCGCGGAGAACCCATGAACACGAGCCCGCAACGTTCCGCGGTGCTGTTTGAGGTGAGCGGCCTGTCCAAGCGATTCGGCCGGATCGCCGCGTTGACGGAGGTGAGCTTCCAGGTGCGGGCGGGCGAGGTGCTGGGGCTGATCGGTCCGAACGGGGCAGGGAAGTCGACCCTATTCGAATGCCTGGCGGGAATGTTGCCGCGCGATAGCGGTGCGATCGGGGCCGGGGGCCGGCCGGTGGGCTCGCGCGAGCTGTCTTCCCTGCTGTTCTACATCCCCGACAATATCGCCCCATGGCCGGCTCAATCGGTGCGATGGGCGCTCGATTTCACCATTGGCTTCCTGGGAGGAAGGGCGGATCTGCGCGAGGAAGCGATCGAGCGGCTCGATCTCGCGGAGCTGCTGCGGCAGCCGGTGGGCGCGCTCTCGAAGGGCCAGCGGAAGCGGGTGCTGCTGGCCATCGGGCTGCTAACGCCACAGCCGGCCCTGCTCGTCGACGAGCCTTTTGAAGGGCTCGACCTGCGCCAGGCGCGCGACACGGCAACCGCCCTTAGAACGCACGCGGCACGGGGGAGGACGCTGTTCCTCTCGATTCACCAGATTGGCGAGGCCGCGCGCTTCTGCGACCGGTTCGTACTGCTCAGCGCCGGACGGGTGCGCGGCGAAGGCACAGTAGAGGAATTGGCTGCGCTGGCGGCGGCGCGCGACCGGTCGAAGCCGTGCCAGGACCTGGAAGAGGTGTTCCTTGCGCTCACCTAGCCGGTGGCTCCGCAGGGTGACCCAATTTTTGTGGGGCAGGTTGGCAACCTGCGGACCGATTGTCAATCGGTCCAGCCGGGCCCAGCCCGGCCGTTCGCTGGCCGGTTCGAACCTTGGCTCAACCCAAATTCCACGACTTCAGGAGTTCGGAGACTCGACGCGGCAAGCAAGAGTGCGCGCGCCATGGTTGTGGCTCCTGGAAAAGGAATGCCGCGAGCTCGTCGTGTCCAGGGCCTGGTGGGTGTTGCTGTTCGCCATGGGGCCGCTGGTGGGAGTGTCTTTTATCAGCGCCGTACGGACTTATGCGGAAGTGAGCGGGCTGAACGGAACTTCGGCCGGCGTGGGAGAGGCTCTGTCGCCATTGGTCGGGGTATGGGCTCCGGCGTTCAGCGCCTGTGAACTGGCGGCGGTTTTCCTGCTGCCGTTCGTGGCGATTCGGCTGTTGGCCGGGGATCGGCAGAGCGGCGGGCTCAAGCTCGAATCGCAGCAAGGCATGTCGCCGTTCGCCCGCATTCTGGTGAAGGCGGCGGTGCTCGTGGCGGGGTGGCTCGCGGCGATGCTGCCGCCGCTCAGCGCGATCCTGCTGTGGAAGAGCTACGGCGGCCAGGTTTACGCGCCCGAGCTGATCACGCTCGGTTTCGGGCACGTGCTCAACGCGGGGCTCACGATCGGGCTTGCCGCCGCCATGGCGGCAATCGCCGAGCATCCCTCCACGGCGGCGATCCTGACGCTCGGCATCACCGTGGGCACATGGATTGTGAGTTTCTTCGGCGCGATTCAGGGCGGCTGGTGGGAGCGCGCGGCCGGCTATACGCCCGCGGCCATGGTGGCGGAATTCCAACACGGACTGGTGCGGCTCGACACGGTGCTCGTCGCGCTGGTGCTGACGCTGACGGGCCTCGGCGTGGCGGCGGTGTGGATGCGGCTTGGAATCGGGGTTAGGCGGCGGGCGTTCCAATCGGCTGCGATCGGCGCGCTGGCGGCGGCGAGCGTCTTCGCGTGTACCTTCGCGAGGCCAAGCTGGGATACATCGGAAGCCCGAAGCAACTCGTTCCCGGAAGGCGACGAGCGCGCACTGCTCCAGATCCATGCGCCGCTACGGATCGAGGTGCACCTGGCGCCGGAGGATCCGCGGCGAGACGATCTGGAACATCGCGCCCTTTCGAAGTTGCGCCGCGCGATGCCGAACCTGGAGGTGCGGTACGTATCCGCCACCTCGATCGGGCTTTTCGAGCAGACCGGCGCCGGCTACGGGGAGATCCGGTACGAACTGGGCGGGCGCCGGACGATGAGCCGGGCGACCACGGCCGAAGCCGTGCTGGAGGCGATTTACTCGCTGGCCGGCGTCGCGCCGCCGGCGGAGAATGAAGGAGCGGTTTTTCGCGGGCATCCGCTCGCCGTGGCGCCGAAATGGGCTGGTACGATCTTCTATGGCGTCTGGCCGGGACTGATCCTGGCGGGCGCTATACTGACACGAAAGAGGTTCCAATGAAGGCACTCATACGACACGGATTGGTTGTGTCCGGCGCCGTTCTTCTATCCGCCACGGCCGGCGCGGCGGATCTCAAAGCCGATCTCGGCCGCGAACAGGTTGGCAAGCCGCCGGTCGCGTTCGAGCCGATGGTGGGAACGTGGATCGTCGCTCAGGATGGCGGCGAGAAAGTGATCATGCTCGACGGCCGGCCGTGGGTCGCGAGCAAGGATAATCCCACCAGGCTGCTGCTCCAGACAGCGCGCAAGCTGTATGGCACCTCGAACGAGGAACTGATGGACAATGCCAAGCAGTTCGCCTACTATCCGGTGGCTGTGCTGAAGAGCGTCGACAACTTCTCGAACGGCGCCATCGGCATGAAGTTCAAAACCGTCGGCGGCGATTCGGACCGCTGCTCCGGCATCCTGTTCAACGTGAAGCCCAATGGAGACTGGCTGGCGGTCCGCTACAACGATACGGAGAACAACGTCGCGCTGTGGGAGTTCCACAACGGCATCCGGCGGAACATGAAGTTCAGCGACCGCGACAAGCCATTCATGCTCGACCGGAACAATTGGCACGAGTTGAAGATGACGGTGGATGGCGCCAGCTTCAAAGCCTGGCTCGACGGCACGCTGGCGCTGGAGTATACGCTCGGCAGCGAACCGCGCGCAGGGAAGAGAGGCCCGCCGAACGAGGACTTGTTCCCCGCCAACAATCCGGTGCTCCGCCCGCCGGTCGCGGGCAGGATCGGGCTGTGGTCGAAGACCGATAGCACCAGTTATTTCAAAGATTACGTGGTGAGCCCGCAATAGAGCCTCTCGCCAAGGCTCATCGAAGGCAGATCCGCAAGTTGGGGACAATCCGTCGCCTGGCTCTTGATGGGGCCGGTCAGTTTCCAGAAGGTCCTTTTTTTCCGTGCTGCAGCCGCCATCTTACTGCCTGTGCGAGGTTCAGAACGATATCTGGACTAACCAAGACATGAGCGGCCGGCTAAATGGAAGGTGGGTGCCCGGCTACGCCCGCCGGCGCTCCTTCTCTAGCCTCTCGGCGAGGAACACCTTGAGCAGGGACTGATAGGGTACGTCGCGCTTGTTGGCCAGGACTTTGAGATCCTCGATCATGTAGACCGGCAGCCGCAGAGAAATGGTCCGCAGGGTGGGCTTCAGGTTTGGAAACTTGCGGCGCTCGGCGGACCGCCAATCGAAGAACTCCGTCGAATCCTGGGTCGCCCAGAACTCGCGCTCCTCATTTTCGGAGTGGAACTCAGGCACCGGCTTCATTTTCGTGTTTGGCATAGGCATCCCTTTCTCGTCGATTCATGTCCCGGACGGAGATTACGCGCACAAGGGATCGGCGGATGGTGAACGCCACGAACAGGTATCGCCCGCCGCCGGTCTGCCCAAGCGCGTAGTACCTTTTTTCCCGCCGGGAGTGTCGGATATCGCCGCGCACGACCAGGGGCTCGTTGAAGAAGACGTCCTCAGCCTCTTCGGAGCTGACTCGATGCCGCTCCCAGTTCTTGTGCGCGTTTGCTTCGTCCCATTCAAAACCGGAGCAGCCATCGAGGAGATCGCCCGGTTCCGCCACATCACCGAGTATATATCTGCCATATACACGAAGCAAGACGAGCCAGCACAGCGAAGCGCAACTTCCTCGAAAGTGGCATATCGGAAACGAACCTCCGCCGATCTGCCACGCCACGTGGCCGAGAAACGCGCGTTGCTGACAGTTGGCGGCGCGCTGGCGGGATCGTGACTAACGCTGCCTGCGGCCGGCGATGCTGCCTTGTTGCGCCGATGCGGCACGAGTGGTTGCCCCGCGTGACGCCGCTTCAATTCGTTTCGCGCTGGTAGACGCAGGTTCCCGCCGAATAGACGGCGAGCGCTGGCTCACGGCCGAAGAAGTAGGCGAGCTCGCGGTAATCGGCGCAATCGTGGATGGCGAAGTCGGCGAATTTGCCGGGTTCGAGCGAGCCGATCTCGCCTCCGCGGCCGAGGCTGTAGGCGGCGTTGATGGTCGCTGCCGCGATCGATTCGGCTGGAGTCAGATGCAACTGAGTCGAAGCCAACGAAAGCACCATGGGCATGGAGGCGGTGGGCGAGGAGCCGGGGTTGAAATCGGTGGCGAGCACGATGGCGAGTCCGGCTTCGATCATGGCGCGCGCGGCGGGGTAGCGCGTGGAGCCGAGGTGATAGACCGACGCGGGCAGCAGAACGGGCTGGACGCAGGCTCGGGCGAGTGCGGCAAAGCCCGCTGCGGTGGTCGATTCCAGGTGATCGGCGGTCGCGGCTCCAATTTCCGCCGCCAGCAGCGCGCCGGCATCGGGGCTGAACTGATCGGCGTGAATTCGCGCGCCGAGGCCGAGGGCTTGCGCGGCGCGCAGAATGGCGCGGGCGTTCGGCACGTCGAAGATATGGGGTTCGCAGAAAACGTCGCAGTAATCGGCCAGTTTCTTTTCGGCGACACGGGGCAGCATTTCGTCGATGACGAGACGCACGTATTCGCCGGTGCGGCCGCGGTATTCGTCGGGGATCTCGTGCGCGCCAAGGAACGTGGGCACCGTGCGGAGGAGCCCGGAAGCGCCCAGCGCGCGGATGACGCGGAGAATTTTCAGCTCGGCCGCGAGCGAGAGGCCGTAGCCGGACTTGACTTCGATGGTGGTGGTGCCTCCGGCGAGGAACCAGCGGGCGTAGCGGCGGGCGGCGTCCAGAAGATCGTCTTCGGAAGCCTCGCGGGTATGGCGCACGGTGGAGCGAATGCCTCCGCCGGCCGCCGCGATTTCGGCGTAGGTTGCGCCCAGAGCGCGGCGTTCGAACTCATCGGCGCGGTTGCCGGCGAAGACGGCGTGAGTGTGGGCGTCGACAAAGCCCGGCAGAACGACGCGGCCGCCTGCGTCCACAATTTTGGTGTCGCGGGAAAGACCCGGCTCGATAGCCGCGCGCGGACCAATGACGGCGATGCGGCCGTCGCGCACGAGCATGGCGCCATCGGGGATGATGGCGAGTTCGCGCAACTCGGCGCCGGTGCGCGCGCGGGCGGGTCCGGCCAGGGTGACGAGTTGGGAGCAGTTCAGAAGGGCGAGATCAGACTTAATGTGGCGCACGCACTCCTGCGTGCCGCGTCGGCACTCTTGCCGACGCCCGTCTTGCTATGGCACGGAGGCGTCGAGTGGAGACTCCGAATTCCTGAGGCCGTGGAAATTAAGGTGAGCCAAGTTTCGAACTCGCGGGGCAGTGGGGCGGTCCGTGGGGCAGACCATCGTTTTTTGTGGTCTGCCACCGTGCCATCGGACCGCTGGCAATCTCGCGCTGGTGAGAGGCTGAATAGGAGGACGAGCGAGGATGTTCGGGTAGTGCAGGGCAGACCACAAAAAACGATGGTCTGCCCCACAGGTTCTGCCAGCGGTCGTAGTGCGACGGAAGGGCTCAGCTTATTCTCCTTGACGGCGCGAAATGCCGGGACGGCCTCAGTAGAGTTCGGAGACTCAACGCTGCACCCAAGTGTGTGTGCGCCACGTCTGCAACTCTAACCCTACAGCGCATCCACGCGCCGCTGAACTGCTGCTTTGAATTCGGCATCCTGAATCGAGTCCAGATTGATCTTGACGTTTTCCCATGCACCGGCGCGGGCGGCGGCGGCTAGCGACTTCGCTACCGCCAGGTCGCTCGAGAACCTGGAGGGCACAACCAGCCCGTCCAGGCGCGCGCCCAGGTTGCGGGACCGCTCCATCGCTTCGAGCGGGACCTCGGCGGCGCCGTGGAGGGCGGCTTCCACGTAGGGGGCGCGTTCGTCCTTGGGGCGTTTGTAGGCGGCCATGACCTGGTTGAACGCTGCCGCGTCGCGATCCACGGCCTCGGTGAAGAAGCGCCGATCGGATTCGAAGGGCGCGGGATCGAGTTTCGCCAGCCGCGTCACCATCGAACCCAGCGCGGCGGCCATGGCGCCGGCGGCCGCGGCGGCGCTGCCTCCACCGGGAGTCGCCGCGGGGGAAGCGAGCGCGTCCAGGAACTCCGGCAACCCGCCGCGCGCCGACACGGCTTCGGCGATGCGGTTTTCCAGCACCAGCTCGGGGCGGAAGTTTTCAAAGCGCAGGAAATACTCGGCGGAGAGCTCGATGGATTTCTTCGGGATCAGCCCGACGATCTCGCTGCCAGCCACGCCCACGCCATACCGTTCGGCCTCACGCCGCACGGTCTCGAAAACCAGGTGCATGGGCGTCTGTTCGAAATCGGTAAGGTTGATCGAAACCTGCGCCAGGTTGCGCGAGGCCAGCATGACGCCCATCGACTTCACGAAGCGGAAGCCGCCGTTCGAAAAGCGGATCGTTTTCGCGATGCGCTTGGCGATGGAAAGATCGGCCGTGTTCAGGTTGACGTTGTAGGCGATGAGGAACTTGCGCGCGCCGACGACGATGGCGCCGGCGGTGGGATGGCAGACCGCGTCGCCGATATCGGGATCGCGCGCCGCCGCCGTACCCATCTCGCGCAGCAGAGCCTCGAACTGGCCCTTGCGAATGTTTTCGAGATTAGTGCGCTCCGGACGCCGCGCCGCGGCTTCATAGAGGTAGACGGGCAGATGGAGTCTCGTCCATAGCTCCTGCCCGAGCCGCTCGGCCAGTTGCACGCACTCTTCCACGGTGACGCCTTCGATGGGAATGAACGGCAGCACGTCGGCGGCGCCGATGCGCGGATGGGCGCCGGTGTGATGGGTGAGGTCGATCAGCGCGACCGCTTTCTCGACCGAGGCAAAGGCCGCGGTCGCCACGGCGTTCGGAGGGCCGACGAACGTCAGCACGCTGCGATTGTGATCGGGGTCGCTCTCGCGATCGAGCAGCACGACGTCGGGAACCGCCAGGATCGACTGCACGATGGCGTCGACCTTGGCCATGTCGCGCCCTTCGCTGAAATTGGGTACACACTCTACGAGCTGTCGGGGCATTCGACTCCTAATGTAACGAATCCATGGGACGGCGAATGCCGCGGTCGCGCGCGAAGGCGGCGGCTTGCTCGTAACCCGCGTCGGCATGGCGCACCACGCCAATGCCGGGGTCGCAGGTGAGGACGCGTTCCAGCCGGCGATCCGATTCTTCGGTGCCGTCCGCCACCACCACCATGCCGGCATGTTGCGAGTAGCCGATGCCCACGCCGCCGCCGTTGTGGATGCTGACCCAGGAAGCGCCGGCCGCGGTATTGACCAGCGCGTTGAGCAGCGGCCAATCGGCAATGGCGTCGGAGCCGTCGCGCATGCCCTCGGTCTCGCGGAACGGGCTGGCCACGCTGCCGGTGTCCAGGTGATCGCGGCCGATCACGATGGGCGCTTTCAATTCCCCGTTGCGCACAAGGCGGTTGATGGCGAGCCCGAATTCGGCGCGCTCGCCGTAGCCGAGCCAGCAGATGCGCGCGGGAAGGCCCTGGAAACGAATGCGCTGTTGGGCGAGCGGGATCCAGCGTGCCAGCGTTTCGTCGCGCGGGAACAGCGCGAGCGCCAGTTCGTCGGTGCGGTGGATATCGGCCGGATCGCCCGAAAGCGCCACCCAGCGGAACGGGCCGCGGCCTTCGCAGAAAAGCGGCCGGATGTACTCGGGCACGAACCCCGGAATATCGAACGCGCGCTCCACGCCGGCCTGCTTGGCATGGGTGCGGATGTTGTTGCCGTAGTCAAACGTCACCGCGCCGGCCTTCTGCAGCGCCAGCATGGCTTCGACGTGCGCCGCCATCGCGGCCATGGATCGCGCGATGTATTGCTCCGGATCGCGCGTGCGCAGCGCCAGTGCTTCGGCTAGCGTCATACCGTTGGGCACGTAGCCGTTGAGAGGGTCGTGCGCGCTGGTCTGGTCGGTAACGACGTCGGGCACCGTACCGCGGCGCACCAGTTCGGGGAGCACGTCGGCGCAGTTGCCCACCAGCGCCACCGAAACCGCGTCACTGGTGTCGAGCAGGCGCAGGGCTTCGTCGAGCGTATAGGCGACGCGGTCGCAATAACCGGTATCGAGCCGTCGCTGAATACGCGCGGCGTCGACCTCGATGCCAAGGAAGCGCGCGCCGTTCATGGTGGCGGCCAGCGGCTGCGCGCCGCCCATTCCGCCCATTCCGCCCGACACCACCAGCTTGCCCGCCAACGATCCGCCGTAGTGCTTGCGCGCCAGCGCGGCGAAGGTCTCGAAGGTTCCCTGTACGATGCCCTGGCTGCCGATGTAGATCCAGGAGCCGGCCGTCATCTGCCCGTACATGGTGAGGCCGAGCCGCTCCAGCCGGTTGAATTCGTCCCAGTTGGACCAGTGGCCCACCAGGTTCGAATTGGCCAGCAGCACGCGCGGCGCTTCGGGGTGGGTGCGGAAGATGCCCACCGGACGGCCCGATTGCACCAGCAGGGTTTCGTCGTTGGCGAGCGATTCCAGCGAGCGCACGATGGCGTGAAAGCTGGGCCAATCGCGCGCCGCGCGTCCGGTGCCGCCGTAGACGATGAGCTGGTCCGGCTTTTCGGCAACCTCCGGATCGAGGTTGTTGTGAAGCATGCGCAAGGCGGCCTCCTGATGCCAACCCTGGCAGCGCAGGCGGCTCCCGCGCGGAGCCTGAATCGCGGTCTCTACATTCATTGCATTACCTCCGCCGGAGACGGCAGCGTTTCCGGCATGGCCCATTCGTCGAAGCGGCCTTCGCGGACGGCCGCGGCCACGGCTTCGATGTCGCGCGAAAGCGGACGGTCATCCCTCGAGGGCGGGGCAATGGCGCGCACCGCTTCGAGCACCCGGCCGAGTTCCCTGCCGGCCTCGAACGGTGCGCGAAAATGCAAAGCCTGGCTGGCAGTCAACAGTTCGATGGCGGCGATTGCTTCACCGTTTTCGACGATCTGCCGCAGCTTGAGCGCCGCCGTCATGCCCATGGAAACGTGATCCTCCTGGCCGCCCGACGTGGGCAGATTGTCCACGCTGGCCGGATGCGCCAGCACCTTCGATTCGGCGAGCAGGGAAACCGCGGCCACGTGCGCGATCATGAAGCCGCTACCGACGCCGGGATGCGCGGCCAGGAACGCGGGCAGCCCCTGGTTGAGATCGGGATTCACCAACCGATCGATGCGGCGCTCGGTGATGGAGGCCAGCGTGGTGAGAGCGATGGCCGCCGTGTCGAACCCGAGTGCCAGCGGCGCCCCGTGGAAGTTGCCGCCGCTCAGCACGTCGCCGGATTCGGGAAAGACCAGCGGATTGTCGGTGGCGCTGCCGGATTCGATCTCGACCGTGGCGCGGGCAAATTCCAGCGCGCCGCGCACCGCGCCGTGTACCTGCGGCATGCAGCGCAGGCTGTAGGCGTCCTGGACGCGCGCGGGCGCCGTCCGCCGATCCGGAGCGACGTCGCTTTCCTCTAATAGGTCGCGCAATCGCGCCGCTACCACCGCCTGTCCCGCGTGCGGACGCGCGGCGTGGATGCGGGGGTCGAAGGCGACCGGCGTGCCGAGCAGCGCTTTAAGCGAAAGCGCGCCGCCCAGATCGGCGATGCCGGCCAGGCGATGAGCGCGCCAGAGCGCCAGCGCGCCCACCGCCGTCAACGCCTGCGTACCGTTCAACAGCGCAAGCCCTTCCTTGGCCTCCAGTTTCAGCGGTTCGATCCCCGCGCGCACAAGCGCCACGCCGCCCGGCACGCGCTCGCCGCGATAAACCGCCTCACCTTCGCCGATGGCGCACAATGCCAGATGTGCCAGCGGCGCCAGATCCCCGCTCGCGCCTACCGATCCTTTTTCCGGAATCACCGGGTGCACGCCGCGATTCAGCATCTCGCACAGCGCCTCGGCCACGGCTGGCCGCACCCCGCTGTAGCCGAGGGCCAGCGTGTTGGCGCGCAGCGCCACCATGGCGCGCGTCTCTCCCGCGGAGAGCGGACGCCCGATTCCGCAGGCGTGGCTGCGCACCAGATTCAGTTGCAGCCGTTCGATGTCCTCGCACGGAATCTTCACGCCGCACAGCTTGCCGAACCCGGTATTGATTCCGTAGACCGGCAGACGCTCTTCGGCCGCTTTGCGCACCACCCGCCGCGAGGCCTCCATCCGTCCGATGGCATCCGGCGCGAGCCGCACCCGTTCGCCGGACGCGATAGCCGCGATATCGCACAGTTTCAGGGGCTGGCCGCCGAGTAGCATCATCCTGCGGAAATGATAACGCCGCCGCTCGTTCCTCGAACAGTAGGATTCGCTGGTAAAATTGCCGCATGGCCATTGAATCTGCTGGTCTGCTGGATGATTTAGGCTATAACCTACTTTCGATACTACAAAAGGACGCCCGCATCTCCTATGCCGAGCTCGGCCGGCGGATCGGCCTTTCCCCCGCGGCCACCGCCGAACGCATGCGCCGCATGGAAGAGGCCGGCATCATTCGCGGCTACCGCGTCGATATCGACCGGGAAGCGCTGGGATTCCAGGTGCTCGCCATCGTGCGCCTGAGTTGCGATGGGCCCAAGTACCGGCCGTTCCTCAATGCCGTGAAGAGCATGGACCTGATCGCGGAATGCCACCACGTGGCCGGCGGCGATGCCTTTATCCTCAAGGTGGTGGCCGCGTCCGTGGAGGAACTGGAGCGCCTGGTGGAAAAGCTGCTCGATTTCGGCGTCCCCACTACCAGCGTGGTCTTCTCCTCCCCGGTGGTGGGCCCGGTAACGGACCTGCCCGCGCGGTACTGGATTTCGCGTTGAGACGGCCGTGGCGAAGGCATGATTGCGGCTCAACCGCCTGACAGCCTGCCACGAGGACAATTCGTAACCTTTTCCGCCCGGCGCAGTATATCCGTCCATGGGTGTCCTACTGCGGGATTTCCGGTATTCGCTGCGCACGCTGCGCAAGTCGCCCGTGTTTTTGGCCGTGGCCGTGCTTTCGCTCGCACTCGGCATCGGCGCCAACGCGGCCATCTTCACCCTCATCAACCAGCTCATTTTGCAGCCGCTTCCGGTGAAAAATCCGGAGCAGCTCACGATGCTGGCCGGACGCGGCAAACATTACGGCGGCAACAACGGGAGGGACAAGCTCTCTTACCCGATGTATCGGGAAATCCGCGACAAGAACCAGGTCTTCAGCGGCATGTTCTGCACCTACCCGAATACCGTAAGCGCGTCGTTTGAGGGCCGCACGGAGCTGATCGGGGCCGATTTTGTGTCGGGCAACTACTTCCCGGTTCTGGGCATCGGCGCGGCCATCGGGCGCGTCTTCACCGCTTCCGACGATTTGTATCAAGGCGGGCATCCGCTGGCCGTACTGAGCTACGGCTATTGGCGGGCGCGTTTCGGCGCGGACCGCGGCATTGTGGGAAAACAGATCGTGGTGAATGGCCGGGCGCTCACGATCGTCGGCGTGAGCCAGGCCGGGTTCGACGGCGTGGAACCGGGCCGCGCGCCGCAGATTCGCATTCCCATGACCATGAAAGACGACCTGCCGCGCGATACAAATTATAGCCGCTTGAACGACGACCGCTTCCGCTGGGTGGAAGTTTTCGGACGCCTCAAACCGGACGTGTCCCTGCAAAAAGCGCAAGCCGGACTGCAGCCGCTCTTTCACCAGCTTCTCAACCGCGAAGTGACGGAGAAACCTTTCGCCAAGGCATCGCCCCTCGTCAAACAGGAATTCCTGAAGATGTGGATGGACGTGATGCCTGGCTCGAAGGGCCGCTCCAACCTGCGCCGGACATACGCGAAGCCGCTTTTTGCGCTGATGGGCGTCGTTGGCCTGGTGCTGCTGATCGCATGTTCGAACCTGGCCAATCTGCTGATCGCGCGCGCCTCGGCGCGGCAGAAGGAAATCGCCGTGAGGCTGGCGCTGGGCGCGGGCCGCGGCAGGCTCGTCCGCCAACTGCTGGTGGAAAGCCTGGTCCTCGCCGCCATTGGCGGGTCTCTGGGAGTCGGTTTGGGAGTCCTGCTCGACCAGGCGTTGATCGATTTTCTACCCTCCGGCCATACCCCGCTCTCGCTCACCGCCACGCCGGATTGGACGGTCCTCTCGTTTACCTTCGCGATTTCGCTGCTCGCCGGCGCGCTTTTCGGATTGGTTCCGGCCTGGCAATCCACGCGGCCGAAATTGGCCAATACGTTGAAGGACCAGGCGGGCGCGGTGATCCATGGCGCCTCGGCCGGATTGCGCAAAGGGCTGGTGGTGGCGCAGGTTTCGCTCTCGCTGCTGCTGCTGATCGGCGCCGGCCTGTTCCTGCAGAGCTTGCGCAATCTGAAGACGCTGAACCCCGGTTTCGAGGTCAAGAACCTGGTCGCCTTCGACGTCGACCCCACCTTGAGCCGCTACGACCCCAAGTGGACCGTGGATTACTACCGCCGCCTGCACGACCGGTTGAGCGCGCTCCCCGGCGTGGAGTCTCACACTATCGCGGAGGTCCCGGTGCTGGAAGACAACGAGTGGGATAACTGGATCACCATCGAAGGCTATTCGGTAAAGCCGGACGAACGCCCCGATCCGCACATGCAGTCTTGCAGCCCCGGGTTCTTCAAGACGCTCAAAATCCCGGTGCTGCTGGGCCGCGACTTCAACGAACGCGACGTAACCGGCGCGCCCAAAGTGGGGATCGTGAACCAGAAATTCGTCAAGCGATATTTTGGAACGGCCAATCCGCTGGGCCGCCACGTCGGCTTCGGCATCGACCCGGGAACCAAGACGGATATCGAGATCGTGGGCGTGGTGGGAGATACGAAATACGAAAACATGCGCGACGAAATTCCCTACGAGCTGTATATTCCCGATCGTCAGAAGGACTGGGTGGACGGGGAGACAGTCTACGTGCGCGCCCAGGGCGACCCCACGCGCCTGTTTCACACGCTGTATGCAGCAGCGGTGGGAGTGGATACCAGCGTGCCCGTGCACGACATGCGCACGCTCGACGACCAAATGGAAATCTCGCTGCTCACCGAGCGGCTGCTGGCCACGCTTTCGAGCGCGTTCGGCTGCCTGGCCACGCTGCTGGCCGCGCTCGGCCTGTATGGCGTGATGGCGTTCATGGTGGCGCGGCGCACCCGCGAGATCGGCATCCGCATGGCGCTGGGCGCGGGGCGAAGCTCGGTAATGTGGATGGTGCTGCGCGAGACGCTGACCCTGGCCGCCATCGGCGTGGCCATCGGACTGACCGGCGCCTACGCCGTAACCCGCCTGATTCAGGCGCAGTTGTTCGGAGTGCAGCCTACCGACCTGCTCACGCTGGCCGCCGCATCGCTCGGCATCGCGGCCGTGACGGCGCTGGCGGGCTATATCCCGGCGCGGCGGGCCACCGCGATCGATCCCATGAACGCCTTGCGCTGGGAGTAGGCGCAAGCAAGTCCGGCGATTGCATCGGACTGAAGCGGGCCGGCGAAAAGCGGTCGCGGGCGAAAGCTATGAAAACGCCGCCCCGTTTCCCATCCCCGCTCATCGACTCGGGTACAAGCTACCGTTGCGGTGCACTGGCCGCCGCCGGAGGAAGACGCTCGCCGATCAATCTCACCAGTTCGCTCTGATTCTGAGTCATCTTAAGCTCCAGCTTCAAGACAGCGGCATCCATTTGCGCCTTCACCAACTCCTCGGCCCGCGCCCTGTCCGTTTGCATTTCGGATCGCAACTCGCTTCTGTGAGCCTTGAGTTCGGCCCCCAGGCCGGTCAGTTGGCCGCTAACGTCGTTCTGCAGTTTCGTAACCGCGGACACGTTCTGGTCAATTCTCCAAATCAGGTCGGCCTTCTGGCTGGTCAGGTTGGCGTCGACCCGTTTGATCAGTTCCGTAACAACGGCCCCATTCTGGTCGATTCTCTTATCGAGGTCGGCTCTCAGGTCGGTCACGCGGGCATGGAGGTTAGCCATTGATTCGGTCAGTTCCATTTTGACTTGCTCCGCCCTCTTGTTGTTCTGCGAAAACGCCCACATGATGGCTACAATGGTTGCAACCGGTGCGACGGCGACCACCACGATGAACTGCCATACCGCCAGCGTTTGAGCCGGTTGCGCGCTTTCCGCCAAAATGATCATATGACCGCGCAATTATACCACTCTTACCCTGAAACGCAACGAAGTTTGAGCCTTTCTTCACCACTGGACTCGCCTTCCGTAGAATGTGACGCGCGCGATCGTCTGGTTAGTACAGAAACGTAAACCCGCTTTCCTACTCCCCATATCGGCAAAGTGTCGTCTTTTGTTCGGCAAAGTGTCGTCTTTTTCTAGGGTTAGTGTCACGGAGTGCGAGATCGGCGGCAGGCGGACGGTGATCGCTAATTTTCAGCCGCTGCCTTAAGATAGAAGTAGGCCTGATTATGGAATTTCTTACTAATAGTCTGCTGGAACTGATCACACAGACCTCGACCAATCTGCCGCCCGACGTGCGCGCCGCCATGTCCATCGCGGCCCAGGGCGAAACGCCGGGGACGCAGTCCTCGCAGGCGCTCGACATCATTCTTTCCAACGTGGATATGGCCAAAGACGACGAAGGCCCCATTTGCCAGGACACCGGTATGCCGACCTTCGTCATCCATACGCCGGTGGGAGTCAACCAGATCGCCATCGCGAAAGCCATTCGGGCAGCCGTTGCCGAAGCCACGCGCCGCGGCAAATTGCGCCCCAATTCGGTGGATTCGCTGACCGGGAAAAACAGCGGCGACAACCTGGGTACGGAAACCCCGGTCATTCACTTCGAGCAATGGGAAGAGGACGAAATCGAGGTGAAGCTGATCCTGAAGGGCGGCGGCTGCGAGAACAAGAATATTCAATATTCGGTGCCCTGCAACCTGGATCATTTGGGCCGCGCCGACCGCAACCTGGAGGGCGTGCGCAAGTGCATCCTGCACGCGGTGTGGCAGGCGCAGGGACAGGGTTGCGCGCCCGGCGCGCTGGGCGTGTGCATCGGCAGCGACCGCGCGCACGGCTACGATCTGGCCAAGGGGCAATTGTTCCGCACCCTGGATGATACCAACCCCAATCCGACTCTGGCCAAGCTGGAAGCCGAGATCATGGAGGAAGCCAACCGCCTGGGGGTGGGCGCCATGGGCTTCGGCGGCAAAGCTTCTCTGATCGGGTGCAAAATCACCGCCGCCAATCGCCTGCCCGCCAGTTTCTTCGTCTCGGTGGCCTACGACTGTTGGGCGTTTCGCCGGCTGGGCGTGCGGCTGGACCCCTCGAGCGGCGCTATCACCCAATGGATGTACCGCGACCCGGCCCGCAATGTGGAGCGCATGGCGCGGGGCGAGGGCTTCCCGCTGAGCGGCCGCGAGGTGGTGCTGACGCCGCCTCTCACCGAAGCCCAGGTGCGCGCTCTGAAGGTGGGCGACGTGGTGCTGATTACGGGCGAGATGTTCACCGGCCGCGATAACGTTCATGCCTACCTGATGAAGAACCCGCCGCCGGTGGACCTGCACGGCACCGTGCTGTACCATTGCGGTCCGGTGATGCTCCAGGAAGGCGGCGAATGGAAAGTCAAAGCCGCCGGACCCACCACCAGCATCCGCGAAGAGCCCTACCAGGCCGACGTCATCAAACGATACGGCGTGCGCGCCGTGATCGGCAAGGGCGGCATGGGGCCCAAGACTCTGGCGGCGCTCAAAGAATACGGCGCGGTCTACCTGAACGGCATCGGCGGCGCGGCGCAGTACTACGCCCGCACGGTGGAGAAAGTCCTGGGCGTGTACCTCACTGAGTTCGGCATCCCGGAATCGATGTGGCACCTGCGGGTCGCCAACTTCGCCGCCATCGTGACCATGGATGCTCACGGCAACAGCCTGCACGCCGATGTGGAAGCCGCCACGGGTGCGGCTTTGGAAGAGCTGCAAAAGGCGTAGCTTCACCGTGGGGCAGACCATCGTTTTGTGTGGTCTGCCCTGCAATTACTCCGCTTGCCCCTTCTTCCGCTTCCGCCCGGCCTGCAATTTGGCCTGGCGCTTCTTCGGCAGCCTGGCCAGCACCAAACCATAAGACTCGCGCAGCAACTCCCGAATCTCCGCCCTGGGCAGCGCGTCTTCGTTTTCGAGCGCCACCCAGTGCGCCCGCGCCGAATAAGGCGCGGGAATCACGCCCGGCCGTTCAGTCAATTCGGCGAACCGCTCGGGCGTGCATTTGAAAGACAGGCAGACCGGCGCCGGCTCCATGGGCGCGGCCGCGAACATTTTGCCGCCGATCTTGAACACCAGGTCCGCGCCCCACAGGACTTGCTCGGTCGCGTGCGGCAAACCTATGCACACGCGCCGGATCCACTCTACGTCCATAACGCCTCCGCGTTTCGAGAACAGTCTATCGGCCGGCCCTCCCGCAACGCCGCCTCCAGCAGCCGGCCAGCGGTCGCGGAGCGCGCGCGGGTTTCCATATCCGCCCGTGGCGGGACGCCGAGAAAGGCCGGAGTCGGGACGGACGATGCCCTTGCGTCGTCTGTCAGGCTGTCGTCCCCGGGCAAGACGCGAAAGACGCCAAAACGCGGTCGTCTGTCCCAGCCTATCGCGAGTGTGGCCGCGGCTCCGCAGATGACGGTGTTCTCCGCCGCTCCGGCGCGTTGCTCGAAGCTGGCGACGAAGGCAGGATAGCGGAAGGTGGCGATCACGCTCCCCCGTTGGCCCGGCGGGCCGGCCTGCGCACTGACGCAAACCGGCTCGGCGCCGTCAAAGACGAACCGTACGCAATCGATCGCAGCCAGCAGACTGTCGCGGCAGCCAAGCACACTCCGGCAAAAGGCAATCCTGCCCAGTTGCCCGCTGCGCACCACCGTGCGCGCCCTCTGCCATACGGGGCTCGGCCGAAAAGGCATCTTCCATCCGGCCGGCGGGATCCACGCGCCCGCAACCGCACCGCCGGCAACCAGCAGAAAGCATCGGCGATCCTGCCGTTTCTCGCTCATTCCCTCCTTTGTACCAGGTATGCAGTCGCGCCCATTGGCGGGTGCGGATTCGAACAATCCCGCCGTGGGACGTTTCCCGCCAATCCTTGGCCTGTCGTACTCTGGTAGAGAACAGTTTTTCCGCGTGGGGTCATCTTTTTTTTGCCACATTCTTGGATACAAAAATTGCTAGAGAGGAACGTGGATGGAACTTCAATCCGATAACAAAACCGGCGGCGGCCACGCCGCCTTTCGCGTGGATGTTCAGTTGCACCAGTTGCTTGTCGATAAAGACGCCAAGAACGGCAGCCGGCCGAAGAGCCTGGTACCGTCTCCGAGCGACCCGTTGACACTCCCGGAACCCGTCTATCCGCATCGTCCGGAGCTCCAAAGCATTCCGGACCCCGAAGTCTTTCCCGATAAACGTTCGTGGGGCGCGCCCTACGTCTACCGCGCCGTGCGCGGCTGGATGTTCCCATATCTTCGTTCGCGCTTTTATACAGGCAATTTTCATCCCATCATCGCTTACCTGTTTACCGAGTGGAAGTGTAATCTGGACTGTCATTACTGTTGGGCGTTCGACAACAGCGTCAAGGGCATGACGGAAGACGTGGCGCGGCGCTCCATCGACTGGCTTCACGACAATGGCTGCCGTGTGCTGGCCCTGATGGGCGGCGAGCCGCTGCTGCGCCCGCAGTTCGTCCATAAGGTGGTTTACTACGCCGCCAAGAAGGGCTTTTGGATCTACGTGCCCACCAATGGGCGGCTCTTGCGGCCCGACGTGATCGACCGGCTGGGAGACTCCGGCGTCGCTACCTTCAACCTGGCCGTCGACGCGGTGGACGAAAAGCCGGGCCTGCCCAAGGCGCTCACTCCCATCCGTAAGTACTTCGATCACCTGGTGAGGCGCCAGTACCGCTACGGTTACACCGTGTTCTTCAACATGAATATCTGCCGCAATAACATGGACGATATCCGCCAGTTGACCGAAATCGCCCGCGAGCATCGCATCGCCACCGATTATCACATCAATGAAACACCGATGATCGAGCCCGATAACTTCGCGCACCTGGAGAACAATGTCACTTACATCCGGCAGGAAGATTGGCCGCGGGTGGACGAGTTAGTGGATTGGCTGATCGAAAAGAACAAATCCGGTTACAAGATGGTGAACTCGGTGCAGCGGCTGGACGAAATGCGCCAGTTCATGCGCGGCAAGCTGCAGGAGTGGAGCTGCCGGGCGGGCCACAACAACGTGATCGTCCGCGTGGATGGCACGCTGGCCCCTTGCTTCCCGATGTACTCGGCCACTTACGATTGGGGCACGGTGGGAGAGCACAAATTCGAGACGAAGCAGCTCAATGAGATGAAGAAGGGCTGCCAGCCGCATTGCTTCTCCACTCTGAACCACAACCTGGCGTATTGCTACGATGCCACGCGCGTGATTAAGTGGATGGGCAAGCAGGCTGTCCGCGGGTTTCAGGGCGCAACCGGGAGCTTTTCGTAAAGGAGCGGGAGTCGGAAGACAGAAGTGAGAAGACGGAAGTTTGCGCTTCCGGCTTCTTGACTTCTGGCTTCCGCCTTCTTCAAGAACATGGAACGTGCCGATAAAGTTTGGCAGAACTCCGCCCTGGTGGCCACCTACCTGGAAGGAGTGCGCGGCGGGATCCCTCTGGCCCAGGAACAGATCGACGTGATGCTGCGGCTGATTGCGGCCGCAGGCGGGGAGCGAGCTCTCTCGTTTCTCGACCTGGGTTGCGGCGACGGCGTGCTGGGCAACGCGGTGCTCGACCGCTTCCCTTCCGCGCATGGCGTGCTGGCGGATTTCTCCGAGCCGATGCTCGAAGCCGCGCGCCAGCGCATGGCGCAGCATACCGGCCGCGCTCAATATGTCCACGCCGATTACGGCTTGCCGGACTGGGTCGATGCCGTCCGGCCCTTTGCGCCTTTCGATGCGGTGGTGTCCGGCTATTCCATCCACCATCAACCGGACCAACGCAAGCGTGAGGTCTACGGCGAAATCTACGGCCTGTTGGCCAGCGGCGGCATATTCGTCAACGTGGAACACGTGTCGTCGCCCACCGATTGGCTGGGCGCGATGCAAGACGAACTGTTCGTCGACAACCTCCACGCCATCCACCCCGGCCAAACCCGCGCCGAAGTGGCGTCCGTCTATTACAACCGCTCCGATAAGGCCGCCAACATTCTGGCGCCGGTCGAGCTGCAGTGCCAGTGGCTGCGCGAAATCGGATTTACCGACGTGGATTGCTATCTGAAAATCTTCGAGGAGGCCGTGTTCGGCGGGCGGAAGTAGGACAGGCCTCCTGGCCTGTCGCTGAAGCTCAGCCGAAGCCGACAGGCCGGGAGTTCTGTCCCAGTCTACCTACTGAGTCCGGTACCACTCCAGCGTTCGCCGCATGCCTTCTTCGAAGCTGAACCTCGGCGCGTGGCCCAGGTCGCGCACCGCCAGCGTGGTATCGGCTTGGGAGTCGTGTACGTCGCCGGCGCGCGGCGGGCCGTAGCGGGCCGGGATTTCCACTCCCTCCAGCTTCTGCAGCAGCGCCCACGCCTGGTTGAGCGTAATGCACCCGCCGTTGCCGCCGTTGTAGAGCTTGCCGGAAACGTTGGGCGCGCGCGCCGCCTTCAGGTTGAGCGCGGCCACGTCTTCCACGTAAGTGAAATCGCGCGACTGGCTGCCGTCGCCGAAAATCGTGGGCTGAGTGCGCTCCAGGACCGCCTTCATGAACAGGGACAGCACCCCCGAATAGGGGCTGCCGGGGTCCTGCCGGGGGCCGTAAACATTGAAGTAGCGCAGCGCCACCGTTTCCAGGCCGAAGACGGAAGAAAAGACGTTCATGTAATATTCGCCCACCAGCTTTTGCAGCGCATAGGGCGATTTCGGCCGCGGCGTCATCCACTCCTGCTTGGGCAGAACTTCGGTGTCGCCATACGCCGAGGACGATGCCGCGTAGACCACCCGCCCCACGTTGCCATCCCGCGCCGCCCGCAGCACGTTGAACGTGCCGTTGATATTGACGTCGTGCGAAGGCACCGGATCGTCGATCGAGCGCGGCACCGATGGGATGGCCGCCTCGTGGAATATCACCGCCGCGCCGCGGACGAGCGGTGCGATCTCATCGTAATTCCGAATGTCCGATTTTTGAAAATCGACCGCGCCGCGCACCTCCTCCAGGTTCGATTCGCTGCCCGATAGCAGGTTATCGATGACAACGATCCGGCGCGCTCCCTCGGCGAGAAGCGCCCGCACAATAGCGGAACCGATGAACCCGGCTCCTCCGGTAACGACGTAGTGGCTCATAAGGCGTGACTGTCCAGTTGGGCGATTTCGGATTCCAGATGACGCAGCGATTCGTCGGCGATGCGCTCGGCGCCGGGAGTAAAGTCGAAAGCTTCCAGCGAAATCCAGCCGCGGTAGCCGCGCCGCCGCAGCACCTCGAATACCGGTTTGAAATCGTAGCCGCGGCTCGCCAATGGTGATCCGCAGTGGCGCCCGTCCAGCTCATTGACGTGTACGTGGCGGATATAGGGGAAGTTGCGCTCCACCAGCGCGGCGTGAGGTTCGGCCTCGTCAACGGCATTGTGCACGTCGAACATGGTGCCGACGGCCGGGCTTGCGATCTCATCCACGATGGAGACGGCTTCCGCGAGCGTCTCGACTACGTCCGATTGGGCGATGGGCAGCGCCTCCACCAGCACCGTAACACCGCGGGATTCGGCATCGGGCGCTACCGAGCGTAGGCCGTCGATGAAATGGCGCGTCGCTTCCGCCCGCGTCAGCCCGCCAGTGGTCGATCGCTGCCGGGGCGAGCCGAAAACCATCACCGCGTCCGGACCCAGATCGGCGGCCAGATCGATGAGATCCCGAATGTGATCCCAACTCCGGGCGCGCAGCGCGGCATCGGGCGTGGTCACGTGCAGACCCTTGGGGCTGACCATGAGCCAGTGTAAACCGACAAATGCCAGTCCCTCGCCCGCCATCGCCGCCCGGTATTCGCGGCGCTGGCCCGCGCCAATGTCCGCCGGGCACTCCGCCAAGGTGAAAGGAGCGATCTCGATGCCCGTATACCCCGCCCGCCGGATCGCCTTGGCGGTATCGGCAAACAAGCGGCCCTCAAACGCCTCGTTGCACATGGACTGCCGAAATACGAAGGGCATAAACAATTAGTGTACGATGGCGCCCGATTCGGTACGGCGGGTGAGTTACGGGAAGTGGGACAGGCCGCCTAGCCTGTCGACGGCCCGGGTGAGAATCTGCGAGGTTTACTGCGGACGGTCCTCGATTTTCGTGTCGCGCTTGGAAAGGGCTTCCATTTCCAGATCGATCGCACGGATCACTGCCGCGCGGGTACGCAGCCGGGCCTCCGTGGGAGAAGCCCAATTCTCACTTCGTTGGCAAGCCAATCCCGTTCAGGCAACCGCTCCCTTACGGTCGCGGCTCGGTTTGAATGCCCTTTCCGAGCCGCGACCGTCAGGGAGCGGTTGCCACGCCCACACAGCGAAATGCGCCTGCTTCCAACTCAGTCCAGGCTCTTATGGAACCTCACCGTGCTCAGCCCCAGCACAGTCACTCCGTACACTGCCAGCGCCACCATTTGCGGCCATAGCGTGGCCGCGCCCGTGCCTTTCAGAAAAATGCCGCGCAGGATTTCGATGAAGTAGCGCAGCGGATTCAGATAGGTCAGCCACTGCACCACCACCGGCATATTGCGGATGGGGAACGCAAACCCGCTCAGCATGAAGGCCGGCGTGGTGAAGAAAAAATTGCCCATCATGGCCTGCTGCTGGGTGTTGGATACGGTGGATAGGAACAAGCCCGCGCCCAGGCTCGTCATCAGAAACAGCGACGCGCAACAGAACAGCAGCGGCACGCTGCCCCGCAGCGGGATATGGAAAATCACCAGCGCCGCGGTGGTGACCAGCGCCACCTGGACCAGGCCGACCAGGGCGAACGGCAGCGTCTTGCCCAGCATCAGCTCCAGCGGCTTCACCGGCGTCACCATCAATTGTTCCAGCGTGCCGATTTCCTTTTCGCGCACGATGGCCATGGCCGTAAGCATGATCGTGACAATCATGATGATGTTGGCGATTACGCCGGGGACGAAGTAATTGCGGCTGTACAAATCCGGGTTGAACCACACCCGGGTTTGCGCCGTAACGGTGGGCAATCCCGGATTCGCCGGCGCCGCCGCGCCGCGCATCAGCAGGCGGGTATTCTGCTGCTGGGCCGACATCGAATTGCCGAACTCCGCCACCACGCTGGCCGCGTAGCTCGAAACCAGCGATGCCGTGTTGGAGTTGGTGCCGTCGATCAGCACCTGCACTTGCGCATCGCCGCCGCGGCGCAGGTTGCGCTCGAATTCCGGCAGGATGCGCACCACCGCCTGCGCCTGGCCGCGGTCCAGCACGTTCTGCACGTCCTGCTCGTTGCGCGCCAGCGCCACCACGTCGAAGCGGCCGGAGCCTTCGAAGCGCTCGCGCAGTTCGCGGCTGGCCGGCGTGCGGTCCAGGTCCATCCAGGCGATGCGCGCGTGGTCCACGTCCAGGTTCACGGCGAAGCCGAACACGACAAGCTGAATCATGGGCGGCAGGAACAGCAGAAACCGCATGCGCGGGTCGCGCAAGGCCTGGATCAGCTCCTTGCGCAAAATGATGACGATCCGTTCCCAACTCATTTATGCCACCTTCTGGTTCAGCTTGCGTGTGGCCGCCCAGGCGATCAGGACCGCAAATGCGGCCAGAAAAACATATTCCTTCCACAAAATGGACAATCCCACCCCCTTCAGAAACACGCCTTTCATGATTGTCACCACGTAGCGCGCGGGGACGACGATGGTCACCGCCTGAATCACTTTGGGCATGGTGTCGATCGAATAGACGAACCCGGAGAGCAGGAACGCCGGCAGAAACGAGCTGAGCACGCCCATCTGGTAGGCCTGCAACTGGGTCTTCGAAACCGCCGAAATAAAGATGCCCCAGAACAGCACGCCAAACAGGAACAGCCCGGTGCCCGCCGCCACCAGCAGCAGGCTGCCGCGCAATGGCACGGTGAACACAAACAGGCCCACCAGCAGCGCCACCACCGAATCCACCGCGCCCACCACCGAGTACGCCAGCATTTTGCCCAGCACGATTTCCACCGGCCGCAGCGGCGTGGAAAGCAATTGCTCCAGCGTTCCCATCTCCAGTTCCCGCGCGATGGTCAGCGAGGTTAGCAGCGCGGAGATAATTTGCAGAATCACCGCGATCAGTCCCGGCACCACGTAGTTCTTCGATTCCAGCGAGCTGTTGTACCACACCCGCAGGCGCAGGTCGATGGGCGTGCCGCCGCGCTGTCCGGCCCGGCGATTCTGGGCGTCCGCGCGCAGCGTGAGCGAATAATTGTTGACCACGCTTTCGGCGTAGCCCAGCGCGATGGAAGCCGTGTTGGAGTCGCTGCCGTCCAGCAGAAGCTGCACCGGCGCCACCCGCCCGGAGCCCTCCTGCTTGCCGTAGTCGCGCGGAATCACCACCCCCAGCAGGACGCTGCCGCGGTCGATGGCGCGCTCGATGGGCGCATATGCCCGCACATAGCCCAGCACGTCGAAGTACCGCGAAGCCTGGAATTGTTTCACCAGGTCGCGGCTGGCCTCGGTATCGGACTGATCGTAAACCAAAGTGGGAATATGATCCACGTCCAGGCTCAAGGCGTAGCCGTAGAGCAGCAGCATCATCACCGGCAGAAACAGCGCCAGCGAAAGGCTGCGCTTGTCGCGCACGATGTGGCGCAGCTCTTTGATCCAGATGGCCCGCAGGCGCCGCAGGCTAGTCCGCATGGGAACCACACCTGCCTTTACCGTGGCGCAGGCTGTCAAGCCTGCTGAGCCGAGATTCGTCTCGGCTTTTCTTCTCCTGCACTTGCCACGAAATAACCGTTCCAAATCTTGGAGGCCGACGTGGCGCACGCACTCGTGCGTGCCGCGTCGAGACTCTTCTCGACGCCCGCTCGCGCATGGTAGACGAGGCGTCGTGCTTGGCCGCACTAATCTCTTGACGGGCCCCAACTGACCAGCCTCGCGGCCAGGATTGCTCCCTGACGGTCGCGGCTCGGTTACGCGCGTCCCTCATGCCGCCTTCCTTTCCTCGGCTTCGATCATGGCTACGAAAACATCTTCCATGGAAGGCTCGATCGGCTCCAGCCGCCCGATCTCGATCTTGCCCGCCAGCGCCTGGCGAATGGCGGCGGCGCCGCGCTCCCGGTCGTCCACCGTAACGTGCAGGCCGCTTCCGAACATGGCCACGTCGTGTACCCCCGCGAGCCCTTCGAGCGCGCGCATGGTGCCCAGCAGATCGCCGGTCTGGAGCTGGAACAGGTTGTGCGAGGTCAGGTTCCGCTTCAGCTCGGCCGGCGTGCCCAGGGCGATCACTTTGCCGCGGTACATCAGCGCCAGCCGGTTGCAGTACTCGGCTTCATCCATGTAGTGGGTGGAAACGAAAATGGTGTGGCCGGTCGAAGAAAGATCGCGAATCAGCGCCCAGAAGGATTGGCGCGCGATCGGGTCCACGCCCGAAGTCGGCTCGTCCAGAAACAGCACCGAAGGGTCGTGTAGAATGGCGCAGCCCAGCGCCAGCCGCTGCTTCCAACCGCCCGAAAGCGTGCGCGTCAGCGCCGAGCGGCGCTCTTCGATTCCCGCCATTTCCAGCACGTAGCGCTTCCGCTCCGCCCGCCGCGCCCGCTCCACTCCATAGATCCCGCTGAAAAAATCGATGTTCTCTTCCACCGTCAGGTCGTCGTAGAGCGAAAACTTCTGCGACATGTAGCCGATGTTGCGGCGGATCTCTTCGGCCTGCGTGTGTACGTCCAGCCCGCCCACTTCGGCGCGGCCGGAAGTCGGCGCCAGCAGGCCGCACAGAATCCGAATCGTGGTCGACTTGCCCGCGCCGTTCGGCCCCAAAAAACCGAAAATCTCGCCCTTGGGAACCTGCAGCGAAACGTGGTCTACGGCCACGAACGAGCCGAAGCTCTTGCAGAGATTGTCGATTTCCACCGCCCAGCCGTTCATGTTCTGGCCGCCTCCAACTCGCGAATGGTGCTGATAAACGCGCCTTCCAGGTTCACCGCGCCCGCCTCCCGGCGCAGTTCCTCCGGCGGCGCGCAGCGCACCAGCCGGCCGCGGTACATCAGGCCCACCCGGTTCATCCGCTCGGCTTCGTCCAGGTACGCCGTGGTGATGAAGATGGTGGTGCCGTCTTTCAACAGTTGATACAGAATCGCCCAGAAATCGCGCCGCGATACCGGGTCCACGCCGTTGGTCGGCTCGTCCAGAAACAGAATGCGCGGCTTGTGCAGCAGGGTACACATCAGCGCCAGCTTCTGTTTCATGCCGCCCGACAAGCGCCCCGCCTGCCGCCCGCGAAACTCCTCCATGCGGGTCATGCGCAGCAGCTCCACCGTCAGCCGGTCGCGCTCGGCGCCGGTGATGTCGAACAGGTCGGCGTAGAACTCCATGTTTTCCTGCACGGTCAAATCCACGTACAGGCCGAAACGCTGCGCCATGTAACCGATCTGGTCTTTCACCTTCTGCGATTCCGTCACCACGTCGCAGCCGGCCACGCGCGCCGAGCCCTCGGTCGGGTTCATCAGCCCGCACAGCAGGCGCAGCGTAGTGGTCTTTCCCGCCCCGTCCGGCCCCACCAGCCCGAAAATCTCTCCCGGCGCCACGGTCAGGTTCAGATGGTCCACCGCCGTGAGCTGCCCGAAACGGCGGGTCAGATCGTGAGTCTCGATAATCGGTTCGGCGCCGTTCACTGCAACACGATCTCCGCGTCGGCCGGCATATTGCTCTTCAGCTCGTGCGCCGGATTGTCCGCTTCGATCTTGATGCGGTAGACCAGCTTCACCCGCTCCTGCTCGGTCTGAATCTGTTTGGGAGTGAATTCGGCCTCCGACGCAATGAACGTCACCCTCCCCCAGTACACTTTTCCCGGATACGAATCCGTGGTGACGCGCGCCTTCGATCCCAGTTTGACTTTGCCCAGATCGCTTTCGTTGATATAGCCGCGCAGCCACGGATGGTCGATGTCGCCCACCGTCACCACGCTGGTTCCCGGCGCCAGGATTTCGCCCACGTCCGCCGATTTCACCAGCACCACCCCATCCACCGGCGAAACCTCGATGGTGTCGGAAAGCTGCGAATCGATCAGCGCCAGGTTGGCCCGGGCGCGCTCGATCTCGGCCCGCCGGGTGCCCATGTCCTGCTCCCGCCGCCGCGTTTCCAGATGATTGGCCTCGGCCACTTTCAGCGCCGCCCGCGCGCTTTCCACCTGGCCCTGCTGGGCGCGAATCACCTCCGCGCGCTGCCCCTCCAGCGTCAGCGACTGCCGCTCTTTGGCCGATTTCAAAGCCGCCACGGCGTTCTCCCACCGGTTGCGGTATTGATCGAATTGTTGGGTCGAAATATCGTCGTCCTTGAACAGCACCTGGGCGCGGTCCCAATCGCGCTTGGAGCGTTCCACCTCCGATTGCGACGAATCCACCGCCGCCTGCGCGTCCAGCTTTTCCTGCGGCCGCGCTCCGTTGTGCAGCTCCGCCAGGCGCGCCTCCATCGATTCCAGATTGGCGCGCCGCTCGTCGATATCGGCCGCCACCGTCTGCTTCTCGTATTCGTGCGAAGTGATCGCCTGGGCCAGTTGCGTCTCGGCCGACGTCAGCGCCGCCGCTTGCGCTTCCCGCTGCGCCACCAGTTGATCGCGATCCAGACGCGCCAGCACTTCGCCTTTCTTCACCGTGTCGCCTTCGTCCACGTCACGCTCGATCAGCCGTCCGGCGGTCTTGAATGCGATATTCACTTCGGTCAGTTCGATGTTGCCCGAGACCACGATGCGGTTGTCCGGCCGCCGGGTCATGCCGCGGTAAGCGTACACCGCCGCTCCCGCCGCCAGTAAAATAATCGCGATTACCAGAATTCGTTTTTTCATGCTTTAAGCTCTTTTTGGCTGGTAGAACAACCCGTCAGATCCTCTTGCCGCCTCGTGGCGCGGGCCTCCGGCCTGCAGCGTCGGCTTTCGAGCCGACGTGGTTTCTTTGTCGCCGGTGGGCTCTTTTCTGTGGGGCAGACCATCGTTTTTTGTGGTCTGCCACCTCGGGGCCTTCGGCCCTCGCAAGCTCATGAAAACCGTGGAGCGGACTCTCAGTCTGCCACGCCGGGACTCGTCCCGGCGCGTTTTTCGACCCTGCCACCTGTGCGCTTTCTCGCGGCCGAAAAACAAGAATGAGTGGACAAGACGGAGTGCCGGGTGCAGGGCAGACCACGAAAAACGATGGTCTGCCCCACAAGCGCCCCAGCACACGTAATTGCACTTCGGATGTCATGCGCTCAGGCCAGACCCCTTGTTGGAATTCCATACGTTGTCATACGCAGCCCCTATCCATTCACGTCGGCGACAAGCCGGTTGGTGATTTCCTCGAGCGTGAAACTTCGTACGTCGCTAGGCGGCCCGAACGTCTGCGCCTCGATATGGCCATCCTCAAAGAACTCGACCTCGTAGCATTTGCTCGGTGTCGGCACGACCACCATGATGGCGTCACGCACGCATTGCAGGTTGAAGGAAATCTTCTCTTCCTGTAGCCCAAGAATAAATTCCAGTAGCTGCCCTAGACTATTCACGGTGCGCCCTGTATGCTCTGCTTCAGGCCTATTGCCCCCCTCACTGCACCAGACTCCGCACGCGACCCATGGATTGCGCCAGATCGATGCGCGCCAGGTTGTAGTTATAGAGCGCGGCCGTCTGGTTGTCCCGCGCCCTCTCCAGCCGCGTCTGCGCGTCGGTCACTTCAATGCTATTGGTGACCCCCGCCGCATAGCGGCGCCGCGCCTGTGCCAGCTCGCTTGCGGAAAGGTCCAGACCCTCGCGGGCGACTTTCACTTCGTCGTCGGCCGAACCTAGTTCATCCAGCGCCAGCCGCACATCCAGCTCGATCTGCTCTTTCAGATCGTTGCTGCGCGCCTGTTCGGCGCGAAGCTGCGACGCCGATTCGGCCCGCCGCGCGTCCCGCCGCCCACCATCGAAAATCGGCACCCGCACCGAAATCCCCACCGTGCGGGTGGGCAATGAGTTGTCGAAGCCCGTGCCGCTGGTGCCGTAATCGCCGAAACCTGAAACCGACGGCAGCCGCTCCATCCTGGTGGCGCTGGCCGAAAGCCGCGCGTTGGCTTCCCGCTGGCGCTGCGCCTCGTAATCCGGCCGCTGCTTCAGCGCCGCCGCGCGCGCCTGCTCCAGCGTGACCGTGTCCACCGGAAGATACTGCAGTTTGTCGGTCAGTTGAACCGCCGCGTCCAGCCGCACGTTCATGGCGCGCAGCAGCCGCAAGTAGGCCGCCCGCCGCGCGTTGCGCGCTTCCAGCAGCCGCTGCCGGTCGTTGGCAAGCTGCACCCGCGCGCGCGTGATTTCGATCCCCGTCCCGGTTCCCGCTGTCTTCTCGTTGCCGGCCTGCGTCAGCAGCGCCTCGGAAAGCGCCACGTTGGCTTCCGCCGATTCCAGGTCGGCGTCGGCCTTGACGCCCGCCACATAACCCTTGGCCACTTGCGCCGCCACCTGCTCGCCGGTGCTCGCCAGGTCCGACCGCGCCGCTTCCGTCGTTCGCTTGGAAGCCTGAAAGCGCCGAATCGAGCTGAAGTCGAACACGCTTTGGGTGGCGCTCACCCGCGCATCCATGGTGGTGAACGGGCCCACGAAAGCCGGAAACGCGAAGCCGGCGATCGGGATGGAGGCGAAGAGCCTGGAGGAGAGTCCCTGGGCCGCCAGATCTTCCGTCCGGCTCTCGGTCGAGTACGCCCCTTCCACGTCGGGCAGCAGCGCCGCCCGCGCTTCGTCGGCGCGGTCGCGTGCCTGCGCCAGCGATTCGCCCGCCAGTTCGATGGCCGTGTTCCCTTGCGGCGACAACGCGATATCCACGGCCCGCTTCAGGCTCAGCGGCAGCGGTCCCTGATTGCCAGCCGTCGGGCCGGCCTCGAGCTGCGGCGGCCGCGGCTCGGCGGCGGGAACGCTCGCGCCGGTGATCGCCTGTTGACCAGCCGCCGTCGCCACTGCCACCGCCGCCGGCCAGATCCATCGCATCTTCATATCTGTTCTCCCCGCTGGCCGCTTGCCGCGCTCGTCGCCCTGGCTGACAGCGCCGATGGCGCCCGAAAACCGGCCGTCAAAAACGTCACCAACTCCTTCACCATGTGCGCCGGATCGAGCGTCGCATCGAGCGGCACCTGCCACTCCAACGGTCCGCGGCACAAACAGTGCGCCATGGCGCCGATCAGGAAGTTCAGTCTCCAAGCCAGTTCCGATTCCGTAAGGTCCGGCAGCGCCCGCCTCAACGCCCCCCAGAAACGCCGCCCCACTTCGGCAAAGTGCCTGCTCGCCAGATCCGGCATCAGCCCTTCGCCGATTAACCGGCCCATCATGCGGGGAAACTCGGGGTTCTGCTTCACCACCACCATCGTTGGCGCCAGAAACGCCTCCAGAATCTCATCCACCGCCACCGGCTTCCCTACGGCCCGTTCTTCCAGCCGCGTCAGCCGATCCAGGCGCTCGGCGTTTACCGGTTCTATATTTCGCGCGATTGCCGCGTCCAGCAGTTCCTCTTTAGACCCGAAATGGTAATGGATGGCCGCCAGGTTGACCTGTGCTTCGGCAATGATGTGACGCAGCGACGTGCCGCCATAACCTTGTTCGGCAAATACCCGTACCGCGGTATCCATGATTTTCTGTTTCGTGTCAATCACAGGATTTAATCACTCGATTAAATTGTATGTTTCAGAGAGCCCGGTGTCAAGTCTTCCTTTGGCAAT
This sequence comes from Bryobacterales bacterium, assembly GCA_003164035.1. GTDB lineage: Bacteria > Acidobacteriota > Terriglobia > Bryobacterales > Bryobacteraceae > JBEKYD01. The sequence goes on from PLRS01000092.1 coordinate 164,405, forward strand.
CCGATTGCTGCTTACTGTGTAACGAATCAGACGCCGCTTATATTGCAGCGGACTGTTTGTCGGTTGGAGGAGGAGTGGATTATGACCGAACGAATTGCTAATTTCTGGTGCCGCGTGGCCCACACCAAAGCTATGTGGCCGATGCATGGAAAATATATTTGCCCGCAATGCTTGCGGGAGCATCCGGTATTCTGGGAAGGAATCGACGCGCCCGCCCCGGTTGCGGCCGTTAACACGGCACACGAATATCGCGTGTCCACCGCCATTACCGCCACCCATTGACAGCCTGTCCACCTTGTGGACCGCGTGCGGCGCCAATACCCCGGAAGCCGTGGGATTTCGAGAGGTCGGCAGCGGCAAGCCCGGCAGCTTGCCCCATAACTTCCGTCTCCCTTCCAGCACCCGCCGCAACGGCCTCTTCGTGGAGCGGACTCTCAGTCTGTCACGCCGGGACTCATCCCGGCGCTTCTCTCGCATGACCTGCCATGCTCCCGAACGCGGAGGTGGCCCCCGCTTTCATGTCGCCCCCACGCACTTCCGGGGCGAACTTCCCGGCGCGGGTTGGTACGATAAGGATTCCGTACCAATATGCCCGAAAAGCCCTACGACCATCGTGCCATCGAGCTGAAGTGGCACGCCCTTTGGCGGGACGCCGACTTTTACCAGGCGGAAGAGAATTCCTCCAAGCCCAAATTTTACGTACTCGAAATGCTCCCGTATCCCAGCGGGACGCTCCACATCGGCCACATCCGCAACTACGCCATCGGCGACGCCCTAGCCCGTTACAAGTGGATGAGAGGCTTCAACGTCCTCCATCCCATGGGCTGGGACGCTTTCGGCTTGCCCGCCGAAAACGCCGCTATTGCCAACCGGCGGGCACCCCGCGAATGGACCCTGGCCAATATCGCGGCGATGAAGAAGACCCATCGCCGCTTTGCCTTCAGCTACGATTGGAATCGCGAAGTCACCACCTGCGACCCCGCCTATTACCGTTGGAATCAATGGTTTTTCCTGCGCATGCTGGAACGCGGCCTGGCTTACCGCAAGAAAGCCCTGCTCAACTGGTGCCCCAAATGCAACACCGTTCTGGCCAATGAGCAGGTAGTCGAAGGCTCCTGCTGGCGTCACGAAGATACCCCCGTCGAACAGCGCGCCCTCCAGCAGTGGTTCCTCAAAATCACCGCTTACGCCGACCAGTTGCTGGACGACATGGCCACCCTCGAGAGCGGCTGGCCGGAGCGCGTCCTCACCATGCAGCGCAACTGGATCGGCCGCTCCGAGGGCGCCGAAATCGATTTCACCCTGGCCGGCGCCCCCGCCCAGCCCATCCGCGTCTTCACCACTCGCGTGGATACCATCTACGGCGCCACCTGTGTCATTCTGGCCCCTGAGCACCCCCTGAACGACACTCTGCTCGATCCCGGCGGGCGTGCCAAAGCCAAGGCCATGGTCGACGCCCGCTCCGCCCGCGACCTCGGCGACGTCGAAAAAGAAGGCTTCTTCTCCGGCCACTACGCCGTCAATCCCTACAGCGGCGAACAGGTACCCATCTGGATTGGTAATTTCGTACTGATGAGCTACGGTACCGGAGCCATCATGGCCGTTCCGGCACATGACGAACGCGATTTTGAATTCTGCCGAAAATACGGCATCCTGATCCGCCCCGTGATCCGCCCCGCCGATGGCGTCCTGGCCGAGGAACCCGGTATGACCGAGGCGTTCCTCGACTACGGCGTAGTGGAGAGCTCCGGCCCCTGGTCCGGCCTCCCGAGCGAAGAGGCGCGCCGGCAGATGGCTGCTTTTGCCTTGGAAAAGGGCTTCGGCCAATCCGCCATCACCTTCCGCATCAAGGATTGGGGCATCTCCCGCCAGCGATATTGGGGCACGCCCATCCCCGTGATTCATTGCCCCGCCTGCGGCGTGGTTGCCGTCCCCGACGACCAGCTCCCCGTGCTGCTGCCCGACCATGTCGATATCGCCGGCGCCGGCCGCTCGCCGCTCGAAACCGTTCCCGAGTTCGTCAACGCCGCCTGCCCCAAATGCGGCGGCGCGGCGCGGCGCGAAACCGACACCATGGACACGTTCATCGATTCGTCCTGGTATTTCTATCGCTATTGCGACCCGCACAACGACCGCGCTCCTTTCGATTCCGCCAAGATCGCCTACTGGTTCGAGATCGATCAGTACATCGGCGGTGTCGAGCACGCCATCCTGCATCTGATCTACTCGCGCTTCTTCACCAAGGTCATGCGCGATCTCGGCCTGGTCGCAAACAACGAGCCGGTTCGGCGCATGTTTACCCAGGGGATGGTGATCGCCGAAGGCACCAAAATGTCGAAGTCCAGGGGCAACGTGGTGGGAGCCGACGCCCTCGCCGAGCAGTTCGGCGCCGACACCGCCCGCATGTTCGTGCTCTTCGCCGCCCCTCCCGAAAAAGAGCTCGACTGGCGCCAGGAGGGTGCCGAAGGCATCTACCGCTTCCTCGGCCGCGTCTACCGCTTCGTCACCCGCAACACTCCGCCCACCGGTAACACCGGCGCCGCCGACCGCGACGCCCTCCGCAAGCTCCACCAGACCCTCCGGAAGATCACCGAGGATTTCGAGACCCGCTGGCATTTCAACACCTGCATCGCCGCCATCATGGAATTAATGAACCTGCTAACTGAGCGGGAGGCCGCCATCTCGCCCACCGCCATGCTCGAAGTGCACGAAACCCTGGCCCTGATGCTCGCCCCCCTCGCGCCCTATCTCTCCCAGGAAATCTGGGAGGAATTGGGAAACCAGGGCCCGGTTTTCCGCCAGCCCTGGCCCGCCTATAATCCTGAGCTCGCGCGCGAAGACGAAGCCGAGATCGTGGTCCAGGTGAACGGCAAAGTTCGCGGCCGCATCGCCGCGCCCTTCGGCGCCGCTGCCCAGGAACTCGAGCGCCGCGCCTTGGCCGACGAAAAGGTCCGCGCCGCCATTGCCGGAAAAACCGTGGTCAAAGTCGTCGCCGTGCCCGACAAATTGCTCAATATCGTGGCCAGGTAATTGAGCCGCCCGGATGCCCACCGCCTTGGTGGCGCAGGCGGTTCCGCCTGCGGCTTATGATTTTTTCACCGCTCCCGACCGTTGCGGCTCGGTCACGGGCGCCGCGTGTCTTCAATCACTTACCGAGCCGCGACCGCCAGGGAGCGGTTGCGTTCCGGCGACGGCCCGTAATATCTGTATAATCGGGTCACAAAATCTCAAAATATTTTTAACTCGATCCGTTTCATTCAATTACAGCCAATCTGCGTTCCTCGCCGCACCCCTTTTCCGTCGCTCGCCCGTTATCGTGTGACCGGAAGCTAACAACTTATGACCGATTCCGGACTCTCCCCGAAACAGCTCGAGGTAATCGACGCCCTGTCAGCCGGCGCCAGCCTCTCCGATGCCGCCGACCTGGCTGCGGTCAACTGCGCCACCATAGCCTACTGGCGCCGCAATTTCCCCCGCTTTTGCGCCGCTCTGGTCCACGCCCAGTACGACCGCGCCCTCCTGACTCGCGAGCGCGCCTATGTCCTCTCCGACCTGGCCTTCGAAACCCTCGGTAAGGTCCTCATCGATCCCAAGGCTTCCCCCTCCGTCCGCCTCAGAGCCGCCATCTTCATCATCGAAAAGTCCGTTAACCCGGCGCCTCCCAAGCCCGATAAACCGACAACCTCCAATGACCCCGACAGCGCCCCCATCCCCGAAGACGAAGCCGCCGAGCTCCAGGACGACGACTCCAACCCCGTCGCCCCCGCCGCCCAAAAATGCACCCCCATCACCGGCCCACAAACCCGCCATAAGATGCACAATATTGCACAAATGCCGTCGCCCGCCCGCCGCGAACCCTGCCGCTGCGCCAGTTGCAGAAAGTACCAACACGACGCCCTCCGCCAGACCCTCGACGCCGCGGCCTGACACCTCTATTTTGGTGGGCCAGGCCTCCCGGCCTGTCGTAGCCGCGAAGCGGCTCCTCCAGGCCGCAATAAATAACTGGCCAGACCATAGTTTTGTGGAGCGGACTCTCAGTCTGCCACGCCGGGACCCATCCCGGCGCTCTTTGGTTGCGGCTATGCTGCGCCGTGGGGCAGCCAATCATAGCTGCAGCCGCCTTCAGGCGGCTCTTTCCGTCGCGCGCCTACCCGCCTATTTCGTGGACACTACACCAGCTCGCGAGCGATCAGTTCCCGTTCGCTCATGGCAGCCTCAATCTCATCGTAAGGCAATTTGGCTTCCTGGGAGCTTGGTCGCCGACCTCGAACAACTCCTGGGCCAGCGCGTACAGGTGGTCATTCGACGCTCGTTGAGCCCGCTGATCCGCGACGACGTCCTGCGAGAATCCGTGCCGCTGTGAAATCGCAGCGCCCTTATGTCTTGGGGGCACCGCGTGTTTCCAGCTACTTACCGAGCCGCGACCCGAGGGAGCGGTTGTCGGGAACGGACTCCCCGAGATCGGTTAAGCACCCCTGGCTGAATCGCTTTTCCCCATTCCACTCGGACCGCCTACAATGGTTGGTTATGAAGCGTAAGATCCCCCCGGCCTTTTCCTATTCAGTCTTCTACGAAAAAGCCCCGGAAGGCGGCTACGCAGCCCTCGTTCCGGCCTTGCCTGGTTGTCACACCCAGGGCGAAACCCTGGAAGAGACGGAGAGCAACGTCAAGGAGGCCATCGGCGTGTACCTGGAAAGCTTGGCGGCGCATGGGGAAGCTATTCCCGAGGAGGGCCCGTCATTTCAGGGAAAGGTGACTGTTCCGGTTCCCGCTTGACCCATGCCCAAGCTCCCGTCCCTTACCCCGCCAGATACAAGAATCGCCCAATGAACAGCGCCGTCAGCACATAGACGAACCAATGCACCTGGGCGAACTTACCCCGCGCAACTTTCAATAGAGTAAATGCGCAGAAACCGAACGCCAGTCCATTGGCGATGCTGTAAGTCAGCGGGATCGTCATCATGGTCAGGAAGGCCGGCACCGAGACTTCCGGGTCGCGCCAGTCGATTTCCACCACCACCTGCATCATGAGGCTTCCCACCACGATCAGGGCCGGTGCCGTGGCCGCGGCCGGGATCGCACCCACCGCCGGCGCCACAAACAGCGCCAGAAAAAACAAACCGCCGGTGACGATCGCGGTCACGCCCGTCCGCCCTCCCGCCGCCACTCCGGCCGCGCTCTCGATGTAGCTCACCACCGTGGACGTCCCCGCCACCGAACCTACGATGGTAGCCGTGGCATCGGCGAACAGGATCCGGTTCACCCGCGGAATCCGGTTGGCGTGGTCGAACAGCCCGGCCCGCTTGCCCACCGCCACCAGCGTCCCGATATTGTCGAAAAGGTCGATGAACAGAAAGACGAAAACGATTTCGAGGAACCCCAGCCGCGCCGCGGCTCTCAGATCCAGCTTTCCCGCCGTCGCGGCCAGGTCGCTCAGCCGGTACGCCTGCGGCGCGAAGCGCGCCACCCCCGTCACCAGGCCCAAACCCGTAGTGGCCAGGATCCCGATCAACATCGCCGCCCGTACCCGCCAGGCCAGCAGCGCCGCCATCAGCAGTAGCCCGAATACCGCCAGCGCGGTCGCCGGCTCCCGCAGATTCCCCAGCGTCACCGTGGTGGCCGCGCTCGGTACGATGATGCCAGAGTTGCGAAACCCGATCAGCGCGATGAACAGCCCCACCCCCGCCGCCACCGCCGCGTACAGTTCGAACGGAATGGTGGAGATGATGAGCTGCCGCACCCCCGCCGCCGTCAACACCAGAAACGCCACCCCGGAAAGGAACACCGCGCCCAGCGCCGCCTGCCATGGAACGCCCATCTGCTTCACCACCGTGTAGGTGAAATACGCGTTGAGCCCCATCCCCGGCGCCATCGCAATCGGATACCGCGCCAGCGCGCCCATCAGGACGCTGCCCACGGCCTTGACAGTTATCAGTTATCAGTTGTCAGTCGTCAGTCCCCCGAAGTGCGCCCGCTCGCTGTCCGTGACTGATAACTGATAACTGATAACTGATAACTGATAACTGATAACTGACAACTGTCTACTTTCTTCCCTTCGGTCCCCAGAATACCGGGCACTCCCCCACCTTTTCCTTGTGATAGAAGCGTTCCTCCAGCTTGTAGTCCGTCACCGTGTCGTCGTCGCAGGTTGCCGCCGAATAGAAGGCTCCGGCTTGTAACTTGGCTTGTAACTCGCTGTCCGGCATCACGTGCAGCAGCGCCAGCTTGGCGGGCGGCAGGTTGAGCTTGTGCGAATAGTCGAACTCCATGCCGGCCGGCGGACGTTGCCCGGTCAGGAAGTAAACCAGGCCGTCGGTGAAGAACTGGTCGCCCTTGGGAGTCACCTGGGTAACCTTGCGCGCGATCGCTTCGTAATCCCTCCACGTATAAACATCGCGGTCGCAGACAGTTCGTATGGCGGCGCCCACACTCAGAAAGCACAGCACCGCGCACGGCCAGAAGGGTCGGCTGGGTCCCAGCGCGCGCGAACCGATGGCGTACAGCCCCGCCACTGCCAGAATCCCGAAAAACGGCGTCAGCGTGATGAAATAGCGCGCAAAAGTGGGGTGCCCGAAGGCCAGCTCCAGGAACATTCCCGCCAACAGCCAGACACACAGATAGAACTCCGCGCGCGTCTCGCGGTCGAACGGTTTCAGCCACGCCAGCCACACTACGCCGATCGCCGCCAGCAACCCCAACAGCATGGCCTGTGGATCGTCCAGCCACGCCGTAACCGTTCCGATATCGTGGGTCAGCGGCTGGGGCCAATAAATCTCCCGGTAATACAGGTGGTATTCGGCCAGGTTGAACCACACCACCCAATGCTGGCGCGTAAACAGCCAGATCACCGGAGCGAAAGGCACCACGGCGGCACAAGTGAACCACGCGCCGCGCCACCAGCGCTGCCTCGCCGGGCTCCTCCACAGCATCCAGACCAGCAGCACCGGCGCCACCGGCGCGGTCAGCAGCGAACTGGCCGCCGCCGCTCCCGCCAGCGCCCCTCCCAGCCCCGCCAGCCAGGTGTTCCCGCGCACCGCCGCGATGGTGGCGCGAAAAGCCGCCACCGTCAGAAACAGGCACATCCCGTAGGCTTGCCCCAGCGGTCCGAATTCCACCAGTATGTTGTTCGTCCCGATCAGCACTCCCGCCGTCACCGCCGCCGGCAGCCGCCACGGCCCCGGTTCCCAGCGCCGGTAAACGAAATCGGCCGCCAGTACAACCCCGAGCGAGGTCAGCAAAGATGCCAGCGCGTGGATCGTCCGCCAGCTCTCCGGCAGCACCCAAATCCAAAAGGCGTTCCAATACGCGTTCAGCGGCGTTTGCGGAAAACAAAAATCCAGGTAAGGACGAAATCCCGCCTTGATCATCTTCGCCGCCACTACATGAAAGCTCTCGTCGCCGGTGAAAGCCACGGTCTGCGCGTACGCCATCAGCACCGCCGCCAGGCACGCCATCGCCGCCCAAAACCACAGGCGCGGCCGTTGTTCGAACCGAAACAATACCATTCCCTGGCATCATAGGGCTTCGGCGAGTCGGTTTTCAACGTGGGGCGGCTCGTGCGGTATCCTGAAGTGCTTGCCTTCTTTCCTTCAAGTACTCATCCTGGCCGTCGTGCAGGGCTTGGCCGAATTGCTGCCGGTTTCCAGTTCGGCTCACGTCGTGGTAGCCGAAAAGCTGATGGGCCTCGACCCCTCCGCCCCCGCCATGACCCTATTGCTGGTGATGCTCCACACCGGGACCATGTTCGCCGTGATTCTCTATTTCTGGAAAACCTGGCGCGACACCTATTTCCGCAGCGCCTACGTGGCCAAGGAATTCGGCATCCTGCTGGTGCTGGCCACTGTGATCACCGGCGTCATAGGCGAAGTTCTCATCAAGCTCATCGAGAAGGTGGCGCTACGCTCTTCCCCGGCGGCGGAGGTCGAGCAATTGTTCGGCCGCCTGGAACTGATCGCCCCCGCTCTGGCCGCGGCCGGAATTCTGATTCTGGTTGCCGGCGTGGCGGAAAGAAAGCGCCAGGCGAAGCCGGTTGCCTTGGGCGCGCGGCAAGCCGGACTGATTGGCGCGGTGCAAGGCCTGTGCCTTCCCTTCCGCGGCTTCTCGCGCTCCGGCGCCACCATTTCCACCGGCATGCTGGCCGGCGTCCCCAAGGACCAGGCTGAAAAATTCAGCTTCGCGCTGGCCGTACTGCTGACCCCGGCGGCAATCGGCCGTGAAGCCCTGCGCCTCTTCAAAACCGCCCACGGCAGCGGCCTGGGAGCCTTCGCCGCCCCCCTCGCGCCCTGCCTCCTCGGAGCCGCCCTGGCCTTCCTCGCCGGCCTCGTAGCCCTAAAATGGTTGAGCCGCTGGCTCGAAACCGGCCGCTGGTACCTGTTCGGCATCTATTGCCTGGCGGCCTCCGCCGTGGTAGCCGCGCTCCATTTCAACGGATACTGATCGCGGGGAGAAGATTTCCTCGGTCACAAGACTTGAAGGTAATTTCTTGCCCCTGTCGTTTCAATCTGGTGCAGGCCATCCGCGCCCTTCGCCGCCCCCCAATCCTTGGCGTCCGCGCGTTATCGTGTAGTCGGAAACTGACCGCCATGACGAACCTGCCTCGTCAAGCGTCGCCAACAGCGGGCATTCAGCCACGCTGCCCGCCACTCTCAGCGTCCTTCAGGATCTCGATCATCGCGGCGGGAGTAATAATCCGGGTGGCTTTGTGCCGTTTCAGGGAGAGGAGCTGCTTGTCGCCGGTCACAAGGAACTCGGCCTGGCTAGCTTCCGCCAGCGCGAGCAGGTAGCTGTCCTTGGGGTCCGGAGCGATCGGGCCGGAGGGCAGGCGCCGGCAGAAAAAGGAGAAGTCACGAAGGCCGGCGGCGAGCAGTTCGGCCGCGCTGGCGCGAAGTCTCGCACGGAAGAAGGGCCGGCCGGCGACGTCGCGGAGTTCCGCAATGAGCGCGTCACAGGCGACCAGCGTGAACGTCTTGCGCTCCCAGGCGTCGAGAAGTTGTGCCGGCGCGCCCAAAGGCGAGAGCAGGGAGGAGAGCAGGATGTTGGTATCGAGGACGACGCGCATCAAGCTCGTTTGGCGCGCTCGCGATACTGTTTCGCGCGGGCATCTTCGACGGCGTCGTCAATCCTCTTCTGGAGTTCATCCGGGGAAACGTCGGCGAAGGCTTCGCGGGCGTCGCTGACAGTCTGATGAAAGATGCGCCAGCGAACCGCCTCTTCGATGAATTTCGAGAGATCGCCCTTTTTCATGCCCTGGGCGCCCAGGAAAGTTCGCAAGGCATAGTCGGCTTGCTTGGACCAGGTAATCGTCAGACGGGTAGTTTCCTGGGGCTCGGACATAGCATTTTTCGTCATATAAGCATACAGCCATCTATAAGTATAAGCTACGGGGCTTCCTGCCGCGCGTACGGGGTACTTAACCGATCTGGGGGAAATCTGTTCCGGAAACCGCTCCCTTGCGGTCGCCGCTCGGTAAGTGACTGAAAACAAGCGGCATTCGTAACCGAGCCGCGACCGCGAGGGAGCGGTTTCCGCGCCTAAACCGTGAAATCCCCAGATCGGTTAAGCACTCGCGCGTACGCCGACCAGCGGATCACCAGGCGCACGCTCTTGAAACCGGCATCGCCGATCTTCTTGAAGTACTCCGGCGCCGTGGGCGGATCGGGAACGGGCTCCCCTTTGAGATCGAACACGCCGGGGATGTTGATGCCGCGGCCGAGCCCGCGGTTCTGTCCGAACGGATCGGTGAGGGGCGCGGTCCTGGTGTGCGGCGACACCAGGGCCATCAGGGCAAGGACGATAGGCAAGCGTCTCATACAGATGCTTGGTAAGCGGTTGCGCGGCCTATGTCAACCGGGAGCCCGGTCCACTCAATGTGCCCACAAAACAACGGATGTCCCGAATGGCGCGAGATCGAATTGCGCCGCGCCCCCGGCACGCCGGGGGGAATCGCCCCAAAGGGAAGTCGCCTTCAGGTCGCCCGGAGGCTCGATCGCGCAAGTTGTTTGCCGGGCGCCGCCGTTGGTCACGATGGAAAGATAAGAGTCGCCGTTACCGAGTACACGCAGAAGGCAATCGTCGTTGTCCGAAGCGAATCGGAACGAGGGCGTGGGCGGCATCGCCTCTTTGAGGAACCTGGCGAGCGGAGCCGCGTCGCCAAACCACGCACCCTGCCCCACCAACGCCGGGAGCCAGAGGACCCGGCCACCGTTTTCCAGGCGGCGATCGGTCGCCAGGACCTCGCTGTCGCGCTCAGCCAGGACTCGAGCGGTGCGATTGGCGATACTCGACAGCCATAGCCGCGCCGGCAGCGCCGGACGGCCATCGCCCATGGGTAATTCGACGGCATCGGCTACGAAGTGCACCTCCTTCCAAGCCGCGCCAGTGAGCCGCTGCAGCGGAAAGCCCGCCAGCGGCCATGCCTTGGCGTACGGGTCGTAAAAACCGGTCAGGCCGGTGATGAGCAGCGTGTTGCCATTGGCAACGAAACCCTCCAACCGGCGAATCTGGGCGTCCGTGATCGCGCGCACATCGGGTAGGATCGCCATGCGGCGCGTGGTGCCGCGCGCGGTCCAATCGTAGTCGTCAAAGTGCTTGACCCGCGGCGGGACACCCAGGCGTGCGAGCGCGTAGTAGCAGCCCAGAGCCTCGAGCACGTGCGCATTGGCGCCGCGGCCCGGGTAATCCGCCATGGCAAACTGTTCCTGCAGAGTCATCGTCTCGAGGCTGAGAATCACCGTTACCGGCGACTCCACCGGACGCGCCTGGTCGAAGAAGTTTGCATGCCCATCGATCGTACGTGCGATGCGCTCGGCGGTGGTCAGCCGCACGCTGGGTTGCTGATCGAAGTCGAGCATCGACCATTCCGCGGCCTCGACGCCCTCGCGCCTGGCGTTGAGTAGCCAGAAGATGACGCGCTCAGCACCTGAGCCGACGCTGGTCCAGACCCATTGCGCGATGTCGGCGGACGTCGGGTCCATCGGCCTTGAGGCGCTATAGATATTGTTGCCACCCTGCAATTCAGTCACCCAGTAGGGCTTCGGCTCGACAGAGCCGGCGATGAGGTCGTTGACATAGGAGACACCCAGCGCGAACCGTTGGCGCGGGAGCAGGCCGAAGTGCCAGCCGGGATGGATGGAACACCCCAGCGAGTCGAGAAAGCCTCTCCATTGGGGCAGATCGTCGGAAATGGCGGCGAGGTTGCCGACCAGCGCATGGGGGTTCACGTGCAACGGATGCGCCGGGTCGTTGCGGCGTACGACCGAAGCAAGCCAGGAAAGGCCGGCCGTCTGGTAGCTGCGCCAATAGGATGCCCAGTCGATCGCGCTATTCGGATTCCAACCGTTGCCACGCTGGGCGGGCTTTGCCTCGTCGAAACGGGCCAGAGCGCTACCCCAACTCCAGTTCAGCCCGGCGACATTGCCGTAGCGCTGTTCCAGCCAGCTACCGTAGCCTGCCAGGGCGAGTGGCTGTGGCGCCGGGGACTGGCCGGGTTCGTTCACCAGGAGCCATGTGTCCAGCGCCGGGCTCTGCCTGTAGCGCGCGACGACCTTTTCGATGTAGAGTTCGGCTTCCTTGCGGCTTTCGGTCGTGCCGACGATACCGCCGCCCTGCGTGCCCGCGCCGCGCCGAAAAGGCGGTGGACCGCTGGGCGTCAGCGTCGCGACTATCCTAACGTGATGTTTTTCGGCGGCCTGAAATGCGGTGTCGTAAAGAGAATAGTCCCAGACGTCTGGCGCCGTTTCCAGGTAGCTCCACATCAAGAACAGCCGCGCTACCGGCATATGCGAATCGGCCAGACGCTGAAACCAGCCGTCGATCTCGGCCGGCGTCTGGCCAGGCTCGATCCAGACCTGCGCTCCCAACAGCGGATGCTCGTGCGCTTGCACATCGGCGGCTGGAAACAAGAAGAAGGCGAGAAGAGCGGGAAGCGAACGATGCAGCTTCATGGAGGCATTGACCCTCAACATCTTCTCACGATGCGGGCTACGGTGACCGATCCGTGGGCACCCGCGCTCCTCGGGTTTCACGGTTTTCAGGCGGTTGCCGTCCGCGGTTGCGATTCCTGAGCCTGGCGACGGCGGCGGCCGCTCAGCAAATAAACCGCGGCACGCAATTCGAGCAGGGGGTCGTCCGAGGGCTCGATACCGTCCACGCGAGGAATCGGGTCGAAAATGATGTGCCTCTGCTGCAGTTCGTTATCCGCCGCCCGCGCGTCCAGAGCGACGGTGCCAAAGGGGATCCAGGGCCGCTCTTCGGGCCAATGAACGGTTGCGTCGTCCACCACGTCGCTCTCGCTCGCGATCTGGACGGCGATTTGAAATCGGATAGGCCCGGTTGCCAGGCGATGTGTAAGCTCCTCGAACAGGTAGTTGGCGCCCTTCGCCTGGGCCGCCGCATCGCTAAGATGTTCGACGCCCGATTCCGGCGTAATGCGGTAGCGGCCGTACCGGGCGACCCCGGCGTGATTGATGAAACGGAGCGCTGTGATGCCGAAATATGTCTCCTTGGCGAAGCTGGCGGGACTGGGCTTGGGCGTCCGCACGAATGCGAGGGCGGCCGGATGTGTACCAAGGAATTTCTCGATCGGCGATGGCGAAGGACCGGACGGGTCGCTGGCCGCGGCAGCACGCAGGAATTCGAGGAACTCCTGGCCGGTTCGGGTGGGGAAGCCGTCCGTCGAATGGGCAATGATATCGGTGTGGACGCGATCGGCCAGATGGAAGCGGATCGCCAGACCGCGCGGATTTGCGTTGGGGTCGTTATCGGGGATCGTCGGAAGTCCGGTGGAATCCGAGAACCGCGCACTGATAGGAGTGGACTCGCGACTGATGTGTGGCGCTCGCGTGAGAGACGTGGCTTCGGGCGACGGAGTGAACGTGCCTGTAAGCAGAACGCCCTTGGCGTGAGCCGGGCGAAGGCCGGGATGCAGACCAAACATGGTGTCGAACTGCTGGAGCAAGTCGTCGGCGAGTTGGATAAGCTTCTCGTCGGTTGGAAGCGGCATGTTTCCTCCCTCTGGGTACTATTTAAAGATACTAAAACAGATGCGAATCGACGGCAATTGGCGGAGCGGGGAAAGTATCTACTGTATGAATTTATACGAGAGTATCGTAATGCGTCGACCACCACCATTCCAGAGATGTTCCATTTCCTAACCGCGGTCGTAATGTTCTTACACTGTCCCGCGCCGAACCTTGAGTCGAACCTCGGCTACTGGCAGCGTGAGCTTGGCCTTCAAGACTGGAAGATCTCGGTTCGGCTAGTTGCAGTCGGTGAACTGGAGAGGAACACCTTAGGCGATATTGAGGTTGTATCCCGCAACAAGACGGCAATCGTCCGCATTTTGCGAGAACAAGATTCCGATCTGGCGCGATGCCTTGCACGCTCCGACGAACAACTGACGCTCGTTCATGAACTTGTCCATCTGAAGCGGCGGATAAGTGGCGACGATTGGGGAAATGAAGCGGCAACCGTGGCGGAGACGACGGCCCTGGTTCGGGCCCATCGTCGCTGGCGAGAAGCCGCGGCCATCGAAGGATTCCGCAAACCCCCGGCTGCGCCCGGTCGCGGTTCGGCATCGGGGCCGCTACAGGGCACGGAACTGCTTCCGTAGTCGTAGGACTCGTTCGCCGGGAAGGCGGCCGGTTTACTCCCAATATCTGGCGGAGGGCGGTCTCAGGTAGTCGAGTCCTTCTTCCCGATCCTCCCGCAGGGCAATGGCGGCAATCTCCGAGTAGTTGCGGCGCGCGCGGTATATCCCCAGCTCGTCCGTCTCGCTGAAATCGCCCAACTCGCTATCGGGCACTCGATTCAGGGGTAACCTTGAGGTGAAAATGTCGACCCTACGTCCCATACCGTCCGCCTCCACTGAGAGACTTATTGCAGGCTGTGTGCCGAACCTTCTGGTATTGGTTCTAACAGCTCGGAATCACCTGTGATTATCGTAGAGCGCGAGCCGGAGATTCTCGAATTTCTTTCAGGTCCAGGACAGGTAGCCGGCGGGGCGAATTCGGAATGCGAATCTGGTATCATCGCACCGTGCGGGCTCGTACCGCTCGCTGGAGAGTGACTATGCCTTGCTTCGCTCTGCTCGTCATCCTGCTGTTTCCGCGCGTCGCGCTCGTGTTGATGTGGATTTATTCAACTTACCTGCAGCGCGCATTCCACGGCGGTCTGGTACTGCCGGTACTCGGCTTTATTTTCCTGCCGCTCACCACGATCGTATACGCCTGGGAACTGAACAGCGGCATGCCGACGGCGGGAATCAACCTCTTGTGGCTGCTGATCGCGGTGATCATCGATCTGGGTGGTCTGGGCGGAGGCGCGCATCGCCAGTCGCGCCGCTGAGTGGCGCAGCCGCCAGCGGCAATAGACTGATCCATGGGCTAAGCTGATCTGTCAAGAGGAGACGTGGCAAGTGGAGCGGCGAACCGGGAGACGTGTTGTACGGCTGCGGGATTTGGCTGCCAAGGTGTGGGAGCGCGTCTGGGAACACGATGTACTCGGAAGAGCGGCCCAGTTGGCGTACTTCTTCCTGCTCTCCCTGTTTCCTTTTCTCTTGTTCCTCATCGCTCTGCTGGGCACCTTCGTCGGTTCCAACGCGGCGTTGCGAACGCGGCTGCTGGACTATATCGGCGTCCTCGCTCCCACGGAGACTCGCGATCTCTTGCGCAAGACGGTGGACGAAATCGGCGCTTCGAGCGGGGGCGGCAAGGTCGCGCTCGGCTTCCTGACCGGGATCTGGATTGCGTCCTTCGGAACCGGGGCCGTACAGGAGGGTCTTCGGCTGGCTTATGGCGTCAGGGAGACCCGGCCCTGGTGGAGGACGAGCTTCGGGACCCTGCTTCTGACAATCGCCCTCGCCTTACTGGGTGCCTGCACCATGGGTGTTCTGCTTTATGGCGGAACGATGGGCCCGCTTCTGGGGGCGAGTTTTGGCCTGGGCACGGCGTTCCATCTGGCGTGGCGCGCACTGCAATGGCCACTTCTGCTCGTCTTTGCGTTTGCCTTTTATGCGTTCACTTACCGCTTCGCCTCGAACCTCTATGGGCTGCACTGGAGAAAGGTCGTACCCGGATCGGTTGTCGCCGTCGGCCTATGGCTGGCTGCGTCGTTCGGCCTGCGCCTGTACCTCTTCCTGATTCCTTCTTACAGCAGGGTCTATGGATCGCTGGGCGCGGTGGTCGCGTTGTTGCTGTGGCTATACCTGACTGGCGCCGCCATCCTGATCGGAGGCGAGGTGAACGCGGAATGTGAATGCGTCGCGGTCGCCAAACCAGCCTAAACAGCCCACGTCTGGGCGAGCGCACGCTCGAAATTTCCACCGAGAATGAGTTCAATGTTCCGGCTGGAATAGTTCCGCTTCACTAAGCCCTCGGTCAGATCGTAGATCTTCTTTGCATAGTCGATTCCATCCAGGTCGAATCTTCTGGTGGTTGTGGCACGAACCTGAATATCCCGTCCGTCCAGATCGACGTCGCTCCCTATACCGGCGTGCTCGACTCCAACCAGGTTGGTCAAATGGTCGAAGTGATCCAGTACGTGCTCGATCGTGACTCGTCCCGCGGCCCGAACAAAGGAGCGGACCATGGTAATACCCATGACGCCTCCCGTCGCCGCCAGATGCTTGATTGCCTCATCCGTTTTGCAGCGGGCACTACCGGGAACCAGCGCGCGACAGTTGGAGTGCGTAACGAAGACAGGCTTTCGAGATGTTTCGATCGCATTCATGGTGGTCCGATCGCCGCAATGGGAAACATCCACGGCCATACCAACTGCATTCATACGCTCCACGATCTGAACGCCGTATTGGCTGAGGCCATCGTCTCGCGGGTCGGAGGATCCTCCGCCGATCCTGTTACCACCATAGGTAAGCTGCGAGACCCGCTGGCCCAGATCATAGAAGCAGTTTACGTCCCCGACGGTTCGAAAATGCGCGGAGTTCTGCTCGCCAATGAGAATGCCGATCTTTCCGAGCGCTTTTGCCTGTTTGAAATGGGCGACTCCGTCGATGCGATGGAACTGCTCCCCGTGCGCCGCGATGAAGGCGTTCCACCCGATAATGTCTCTCCATGCCTCCGTGTAGATGTCCCCCGCGGTGTACCCGACAGCGGGGTGGAACACCGTAGTTCCCGAGTTTTTTAGGCGGACGAAATCCGTTTGCCGGAACCGGCCCGGATCGCTTTCCCAGACCAACAGTTTCCTATAGTCCAAAGTCAATAGGCCCAACATGTCGATCACGGTGGAACGACGAACCAAGTCCACGGTGCGAGCCGAATACTCCGTTTCACTTTGGGCAAACAGGGAGAATCGGCCGCGGTTGATCATCGGCGCACCCAGGGATAGCGCCGCGCCTTTCAGAACCGAGCGACGAGAGATCATAAAGCGTTGAATACCGTTGAATCATTAATCGGCACGATGAGCCTACAACTTTACAAGCGGGCGCTGTTCCGCGTCAAACCCGGACGGTCTGGCACCCGGCTGGACCGGGTCCGGAGGGCGCACCAACCGGTCCGCAGGTTGCCAACCTGCCTCACAGGGCGGCATAGCCGCAATCAAAGACACCGGCGACAAAGATCGCCGGCGCTACGAGGGACAAGAACGTCGGCTCGAAATGCGGGGGCGAGAGCGGGAGTTCGGAGGGTCGTCGCGCAATCCGGAGGCAGCAGGCCGACTGGTCTCCGGAACTGACGGGAGTGGCTAATAAGTTTCTACTATTGAAGCCTCCTATAAGTTCGGATAGAATCGCCTAAGCGATCTGACACAGGGGGCGACCAGTGCCGCACATCGAACTACCTGAGGCGGAAACGTCCGAGGAGGGCCACCGCCCGCAGGGGCGGCATCTGGCCCGGCACGGCTGCGTTCGCAAGGAGACCGACTGACCTGGCACCCGTCCTTCAGCCGGCCACGCCTTCCGCACCGGACGAGCACAGCATCCGCTACCGGGGCTGGCGCGTGGCGGCCGCGTCCTCCA
Organism: Bryobacterales bacterium; assembly: GCA_003164035.1. Lineage (GTDB taxonomy): Bacteria > Acidobacteriota > Terriglobia > Bryobacterales > Bryobacteraceae > JBEKYD01. The sequence continues at coordinate 181,374 of PLRS01000092.1, forward strand.
TTTGCGTGCTGGTCAGCTTCGCGTCGCTGCTAGTCTACACCTTCGCCATTTTTCTGAAGCCTCTTGCCGCCGAGTTTGGCTGGTCGCGCGAGGGCGTCTCCGCGGCCTTCAGCATCGCGGCACTGGCGGTTGCGGCCTGCTCGCCGCCGCTTGGCTGGCTTCTGGACCGCTATCCGGCCCGGCGCATCATCCTGCCCTGCCTGGCTATTTTCGGATGCGCGTTCGCGTCCCTGTCGCTGCTGACGCGCCATTTGTGGCACCTCTACGCCGTCTTCCTGATTCTCGGCATGGTGGGAAACGGGACCGCTCACCTGGCTTACTCCCGAGTGCTGACCACCTGGTTCCGGGAGCGCCGCGGGGTGGCGTTCTCCATATTGTTGGGTGGTGGCGCGGTAGGCGCCATGGTTCTTCCCCCCATCGCCGAAGCCCTGATTCATGCCGTGGGATGGCGGGCATCGTTCGCCATTCTCGGCGCCGGGGTTCTCGCCATCGGGCTGCCATGCGGCGCCCAGGTCCGCGAGCGTTCCCGCGTCGCGCGGTCCATCGCAGTGCCGGCTACCGGCGTCTCCGTGAGCGATGGCGTTCGCTCGCGCACCTTCTGGATCGTCGTCGCGGCGCTGTTTCTGATCTCGGTCAGCCAGAATGGCGCCATTACGCATCTCCCGGCCGTGCTGACCGATCGCGGAATTTCGGCTGGAAACGCCGCCTTCGCGGTATCCGCCATGGGGGCGTCGATTCTCACGGGCAGGCTGCTCACGGGATGGCTGCTCGACCGCTACTTCGCGCCGCGGGTAGGCGTTTGTCTCTTTGCACTTTCCGCGCTCGGCACGTTCCTGCTGGCCGGTGCGCATTCCCTCACGCTGGGCATCGGGTCCGCCGCCCTAATCGGATTCGGTATGGGCGGGGAAGGCGACGTCACTCCCTACCTGCTTTCCAGATATTTCGGCCTGAGGTCGTTTTCCACTCTTTACGGCTTCACCTGGACCGCATACGCCATCGCCGGCGCGGTAGGACCGATCGTCATGGGCCGAGCCTTCGACGTTTCGGGATCTTATCGCACACTACTTCTGCAACTTGCCGTTGCCACACTCGCCGCCGCGGCGCTGATGCTGCTGCTGCCGCGGTATAAGAGGGCCTTTGCAAGCGACGGGGACTAGGCCTCTGTCAGGAAATAACCACTCCATTCGGCAACAACCGCTCCTTGACAGTCGCGGCTCCGACCTGCAGCTTTATGCGCCGAGTGCTTGAGTCCGAGCCTCGACCGTGAGGGAGCGGTTGCCGAAGATTGGAACAGTTATTTCCCTGACGGGTCCTAAAGACAAGGCGTCCGGGCAACCGGGCTGATTCGCCGATCGGCAATCGCGGTTTGCGCCACGAGCGGGGGCGTCAGCGTTGGCTCAAGCCGCCATCGACGGCGAGAAGCTGGCCGGTGATAAATTCCGAGGCGCGCAGGAAATACGCCACGGCGTCGGCAACTTCCTCGGGCTTGCCGGCGCGGCGGGCGGGAGTGAGCTCGATCAGGCGTTTGACATCGTCCTCGACGTCGCCGAAGGGAATGATTCCGGGGGCCACCGAGTTGACGCTGATGGCGGGAGCCCAAGCCTTGGCCAGCGCCCGCGTTAGCATAATCACGCCCGCCTTGGATGCGGAGTAGTGGGCATGCTCGGCCGCCGGCCGGATGCCTCCCAAGGAGCTGATGTTGACGATGCGTCCGCCGCCGGAGGCCAGCATGAGCTTAGCCGCCTGCTGGCAGCAGAAGAACGTGGCTTTCAGGTTAACGGAATGAATGAAGTCCCAATCGCGCTCGGTGATTTGGAGCGGATCGAAGAGGGTGAACCGGGCGGCGTTATTGACCAGGCCGTCCAGGCGCCCGAGGCGTTCGCCCACCTGGCGGAACATGTTCTCGATTTCGGCCACGCTCTCCAGGTTGGCCTGGAACAGCTCCGCGCCGCCGGCTTCGTCGGCCGTGCGCCGCGCCTCGGCTTCGGACGTATAGAAATGGATCGCCACGCGGGCGCCTTCTTCCGCCAGGCGAAGGGCGATGGCGCGGCCGATGCGTTTGGCCGCGCCGGTCACCAGAATCGTTTTGCCGCGCAAGTCGTTGGTCAAGGGTTTTCCTCGGTATTCAGAGTCGCACATCCGGCAACCGCTCCCTGACGGTCGCGGCTCGGACTCGCGCATTCGACTACCCCGCCGGTTCGGCGTGCACTTCGATCTCCTCGGGCTCGACGCCTTTCGGCTCCGGGGCCGGTAAGCGGCCGGTGAGATGCGCCCAAGCCCAGAATATCGCGGTCGAGGAGCTGAGCGCGCCGGCTACGGCCCCGATCAGGCGAGGGCTCCAGTATTCGGTAGCCCAGCCGGCGGCCGTCATCGACAACAGCATCACCGACCACGTTAGCGAGTCCATGGTGGCGAACACCCGGCCGCGAAATTCGTCCGGTATGATGCGCAGCAACTGCGACATGTTCAGCACGGAGCTGACGCCGACGCCCGCCCGGGACAGCGCAATGAAAAGCAGGGCCCAGCCGAAGCCGCGGGCCTGGCTGAACAGAATGTAGGAGCCGCCGTGGACGATGTAGCAGAGGGCGATGGTGCGTTTGTACTGGGCGAAGCTGAGGCGCCGGCCGATGCGGTAGCCCACGGCGCCGCCGGCAAGCAGGCCGACACCGGCGAATCCCCAGACCGTTCCGAGGCCGCTGGGGCCGCGCTTGAAAACGATTTCGCCGAAAATCGAGAACAGAATCTGCGCCGCGCCGCCGCCGGTGGCCCAGCCCACGTTGATCAGCATCAGCCCCATCACCAGCGGAATGCCGCGCATGTAACGGAGGCCCTCGGCGTACTCGTGCCAGGGACGCACCACGTCGGCTTCGGTAATGGCGCGCCGCGCCGGCTGAAATCCGCGCCCCGGCAGAAACAGCCGGGAAATGCAGAACGCCGAGATCAGAAACGAAAGCGAATTGCCGGCGAAGGCCCACACATACCCGAATTGGCCCACGCTGGCGCCGCCCAGAAAGGTGCCGATGGCGAGCGTGGTCCACTGCGTGGTCTGGGTGAGCGAGTTGGCCGTGTGGAGCTCTTCGCGGGTGGCGATGGTGGGCAAAATGGCGGCGCGGCCGGCGGTGAAAAAGGGCGATGCTCCCATCAGCAGCGCGCTCAGCAGGTACAACAGCCAGGTATGGCCGCGATGCACGGTGAAGATGAATGCCAGCGCGACCGCGGCGCGGGTCAGGTCGCTCGCGATCATGACGCGCTTGCGGTCCATCCGGTCGAGCACCACGCCCGCCGCCGGGCCGATCAGCATGGCGGGGATGGCTCGCGCCAGCATGATGCCGCTCACCACGAGACCGGATTTGGTATTGGCCAGCGCCAGGCTGAATACGGCGATGTTATTGAAATGGTCGCCGATTTCGCTGACTACCTGGCCGATCCAGGTATTGCGATAGTTGCGGTTGGCGCCCAGCAGCGAGACGAAGGCATTCAACCCACGGTCTCCTCGCGCACCGTGATACTGCGAATGAAGTCGTGGTCCAGCGCGTAGCCGAAACCGGGTTCGTCGCGCAAGGCGATGGTGCCGTCGGCGGCGGTTTCCACCGGCGGTTGAATGATGTCGCGCTTCCAGTAGCGGCGGCTGGCGGAGACGTCGCCCGGAAGGACGAAGTTTTCGAGCGAGGCCAGGGCCACGTTATGAGCGCGGCCTACGCCGGATTCGAGCATGCCTCCGCACCACACCGGAATGCCGGCCGCTTGCGCCACGTCGTGCAGGCGTTTGGCTTCGCCGAAACCGCCCACGCGTCCCAGCTTGATATTGATCATGCCGCAGGCATGCAGCCGAATGGCTTGTTGGGCGTGGTGGGCCGTGCGGATCGATTCGTCCAGGCAAATCGGGGTTTCGAGCAGGGCCTGCAACTGGGCGTGGTCGATGATGTCGTCGTGCGCCAGCGGCTGCTCGATCATCATCAGGTAGAATTCGTCCAGCTTTCTGAGGTGCTCGGCGTCGGCCAGGGTATACGCCGAATTCGCGTCGGCCATCAGCCGGATGGAGGGAAACCTCTCGCGGACGCGCCGCACCACGTTCACGTCCCAACCCGGTTTAATCTTGATCTTGATGCGCTGGTAGCCGGCCTCCAGCTCTTTCTCGATGAGAGCCAGCAGCTCTTCGACCGAATCCTGAATGCCGATGGAGACGCCGCACGGGATTTGCCGGCGGGCGCCGCCGCCGATCTTGCTCCACAGCGGAACTCCGTCCCGCCGCGCTTCCAGGTCCCAAATGGCCGCCTCCAGCCCACCGCGCGCCATGTTGTGGCCCCGGATATGCGCCGTCAGGGGATAGACGTCCCCGGCGCTGGCGAGATCGCGCCCCAAGACGCGGGGGATGGCGTAATCGCGCAGAATCATCCATGCCGATTCGGTCCACTCCTCGTTGTAGAAGGGGTTCTCCCCGGCGGTGACTTCGCCCCATCCCGACAGGCCTTCACTCGACACCTCCACCAGCACGATGTCCCGCTGGTAAGTGCGGCCGAAGCTGGTTTCGAAAAAGTGCACCAGAGGCATGCGGATCCGGCGCAGTGTCACGCGTTCGATTTTCATTCCCATGGCCTCAACAGATAACTCGATTCGGAAGGCCCGCGTTCGAAGCCGGTAACGGCGAGGCCGCGCCCGAAGGCATCCTGGAATTTCTCCGCGTTGCGGCGCTGGATGTCGCGCGCCCGCGCGCTCTCCTCCACGCGGAGGCGCGCCATATCGGTGGGATAGGCGACGCGCTCGGTGGCGGGTTCCTGGCGTGGCGCGCGCGCCAGAATGCCGCCGACGCGCGGGGAACCGATCCACCATTCGGCGTAGCAGCGGTCGGTCGGGAGGCCGCCGTGCAGGGGGCTGCCGGTGATGCCGTACTGGTTTTCGGCGTAGAGCCGCATGATCGCGCCCAGCCGCTCGATATTGAAATACGCGTTCTTGAGCTCGAGCGGATCGAAGGTCCATTCGACCAGGGGGATGGCGCGATCGAGCGCATCTTCCCGCTGCCGCAGCTTGAGGGTGCGCCCGATGCCCCGATCGCGATATTCGGGCTGGACTCCCATCATGTGGCTGTGCAGATACGGGCGCGGGCCCGGTTTGATGCCCGGAATGGCGGCGAGGAAGGCGATCATCCGCTCGCCGTCGAACGCGCCGAACACCTGGCCGCCCACGTGCGTGGCCACCACCATGAAACGCAACGGCAGCAGGTCGGTGTCGTCATACCCCCAGATCTCCCGCTGCAGCCGCACCACGTGCTCGTATTCGGAAAGCCGGGTCAATCGCCGGATTTCAATTGCCGTTTCGCCTGCTGCCAAAGCTCCTCCATTTCGCCGATATTCGAATCTCCGAGCGTCTTGCCGCGTTCGGCCAGGGCGCGCTCGATGTGGCCGAAACGCGCGCGGAACTTGGCGTTGGTGCGGCGCAGCGCCTGCTCGGGATCCACCTTCAGGAAACGCGCCAGGTTCACCACGACGAACAGCAGATCGCCCAGTTCGTCTTCGATGGCGTCGTGCGGCCCGGTGCGCCGCGCCGCCTCCAGTTCGTCCAGCTCTTCATCGAGCTTCTCCATCACCTGGGCGGTATTTTCCCAATCGAAACCCGCGGCGGCCGCGCGAGAGGCGATCTGCTGCGCTTCCACCAGCGCCGGCATGGCCCGCGGCACGCCGTCCAGCAACCCGGCCGCGTGGCTGCCGGCCTGGCTTTCCGTCTGGCGGGCTTTTTCGGCCGCTTTCACCTCGCCCCAGATTCGCTTGACGTCGTCGGCGGTACGCGCCGATTCCTCGCCGAATACATGCGGATGCCGGCGCACCAGCTTGCGATTGATGGCGTCGAGCGCGTCCTCGATGGTAAACAGCCCGCGCTCGGCGGCCATCTGCGCGTAGAACACCGCTTGCAGGATGAAGTCGCCGAGTTCGTCGGCCAACTCCGGCCAGGCGCGGCGGTCGATGGCGTCCAGAACCTCGTAGGTTTCCTCCAGAGTGTAAGGCTTAATGGAGTCGAAGCTCTGCTCGCGATCCCACGGGCACCCGTCCGGCTCCCGCAACCGCGCCATGATCGCGACTAATTCTTGGAATTTCTCTCCCGCTGTACCGATGCTTCCAATTTATCACGCGGCCTTCCCCGCGCGGCGCGCGCCGGGCGGCACCGGTATCTTCGAGATATACAATAGGGTAGGTATATCCATGCAGGTTTCCAAATGGGGCAACAGTTTGGCTGTGCGTCTTCCCGCTGTGGTTGTCGAAGCTCTCGATCTCAAAGAGGGCGACGAAATCGAGATTTCCATCGCAGGTAAACGCGACTTCAAGGTGGGCCGTGACCGGTCCAAAGAGAAGGCACTCGAGCAACTCCGTCAAATGAAGTGGTCCTTGCCTTCCGATTTCAAATTCAATCGCGAAGAGATCAATGAACGATAAGCCGTTCTTTGATACCAACATTATCCTATACGCTTTCCGCAAAGACGATACGCGCGGTCAGGTGGCTGAGGCGCTGCTGGCCGCGGGAGGAGCACTATCCGTTCAGGTGCTGGCCGCTTTCCTTCCCAGGTGAAGGGCCACGATACCGCCGGTGAGATATTCGAATTCGACGGCGTCAAGGCCGGCGGCGCGCATGCGGCTGGCGAGGTCGGCCGCGGTGGGGAACTTGCGGACGGATTCAGGGAGGTAGGTGTAGGCGTCGGGGGAGCCGGAGAGCGCGCCGCCGATCCGGGGGAGCACGCGGCGCGAATAGAAATTGTAGAGGGCGGCGAAGGCGGGGTTGGGCGGCTGGGAGAACTCCAGAATGGCGAGCACGCCGCCGGGCGCCAGCACGCGCGCGATCTCCTCCAGGCCGGCCTGGTAGTTGGCCAGATTGCGGAAGCCGAAGGCAATCGTCACCAGATCGAGCGAGCGGTCGCGGAGGGGCAGGCGGAGGGCGTCGGCCTCGAAGGTCACCGCCGTGGCGCCACGCCGCGCGATCTTCCGCTGCGCCGCAACCAGCATGGGGTGGCAGAAATCCGAGCCGAGCACCACACTGGCGGCGCGCCGTTCGAGAGCCAGCAGCAGATCGCCGGTGCCGCAGCACAGGTCGAGTACGCGGGCGGCGGGGCGATCGAGAACGGTCCGCACGCGCTTCACCGTGTGGGCGCGCCAGTAGCGATCCATGTTGAAGCTGAGCAGGTGGTTGGCCAGATCGTAACGGGGCGCCACGCGGCCGAACATCTGGCGCACCCAGCGGGCGGCTTCCTGCTCGTTGCGCGCGCCCTTCGGGGTGGTGCCTTTCATGACAGCGCGAAGACGATGGCTTGCCGCACCAGGGCGGGATCGACTTCGGAGACCACGGCGACTTCGCCGACTTTCACCGGCAGCACGAAATGCACTTTGCCCTGCAGGGTCTTTTTGTCGTGAACCAGCAGCGCCAAAAGGCGGTTGGCGGAGATGCCGTCGAGGGGCGGAAGTGGCCCATACAGGCGGATCAGTTCGTGGATACGGGCGGCCTCGGGCGATGGGCAATAGCCGGCCTTTTCCCCCAGCCAGGTGGCGGCGCGCATGCCGAACGCGACGGCCTCGCCGTGTACCAGGCGCTGGTAAGCGGTTTCGGTTTCGAGCGCGTGGCCGAAGGTGTGGCCGAAATTGAGAATACGGCGCAGGTCGCCTTCGCGCTCGTCGGCACTGACCACCTCCACCTTCATCCGGACCGATTCGGCGATGATGTGGTCCACGGCCTCCGGCCGCCGCGCCAGGACATCGGCGCAGTGTTGGCCCAGGTAGTCGAACAGCGCCGTCTCGCGAATGATGCCGGCTTTGACGATTTCCCACAGGCCGGAGCGGAATTCGCGATCGGGCAAGGTGTCCAGGACGGCGGGGTCGATCAGCACCGCGGCGGGCGGATGGAAGCTGCCGATCAGGTTCTTGCCGGAGCGCAGGTTGACGGCCGTCTTGCCGCCAATGGACGCGTCCACCTGCGCCAGCAGAGTGGTCGGTACCTGGACGACGGGGATGCCGCGCATGAAGATGGCGGCCAGAAAGCCGGCCATGTCGTTGACGATGCCGCCGCCGAAGGCGACGACTACACTCGACCGGTCGCCGCCGCGCTCGACCATCTCTTCGGCCAGCGCCTCGAGCGGCGCCAGGCGCTTTTGCTCCTCGGTGCCGGGGAGGAACAGGACCTCGTGCGCGCGTCCGTCGAGAGCCTTGGCCAGCGCCTCGCCCTTGTGCCGCCAGACATCTTCGGTGGAAACGACAAATACTCTTCCGGCTTTGTCCGGCAGGTATTTCGCCGCGGCAGCGACGATGCCGCGTTCCACGACGACGGGGTAGGCATGGTGGGCGGCGGCGACGCGAAAAGAGGGCATACGCACTTTGTACCATGAGGCCCACAGAAGTCGGTACCGGGTGGGGCTGACCTCCAGGTCTGCGGCCGACCTCCGGTCGGCCTTGCCGGCCTTGCTTCGACGATTGGCGGGGACTCGCCAACGCGGGTACCATCCTAAAGCCGCCTTGATCGCGATTTACAATGGTTAGGCGACGGGTTCTTCGCCGAGCCGATCGCTCCTTGTACGCCCAATCTTGCCCAACAGCGAGCGGTAATCGTCAAGGCCCATTGATGGAGCGTATTGGCCGCCAAAATACCAAGTGTTCCGGCCACCGCCCTCTGGCCTTAAATAGTACGTAAACCGGATGCTGCGGTAACCGTCATTCCATCGAATCAATTGCACCACGAATGCTCCTTCCCTCCACCCATTATCGGGTGGTGCAATGTCCGCGAACTCATTCGGCTCTCTGGCCCAGATCTCGTCCTGAATGAGTCCGTACTCCGGCTCTCTTCTCGTCGGATTAGTAAAGGTGACTCTGTTGCCGATGTGCGATGTGAGTTCCGCCATGTCCACTCCTTCCCTGCAATTGCCGTGGCCCGTTCGCTGCCCGTGGCGTGCCTTCACAGTTTACCCGTTTCAACGCTACCGAACCTAGCCCAGTCACCTACTCGGGGTGATAGCGTCCTAAAGCTCCAATGCGCACCTCCGTCCGATACTCGATAATGTTGTCAGGGAGCAAGGCTATGAACCCGCGACAATCTGCACTCCGGACGAACTCACCGGAGGATTCAATTGAAACGGCCGACATTCTGGCCGAACTGCATGCATTCCGCGCGAAGCACGCCACCGAGCACGGTGAAGATGCCGAGTCCATCACCCAAGATCTCATAGCGGGCTTCCTGAAGGACCATCCCGATTTCCAATGGCCGGACATCGCACCGGCCCGCCGGCGGACGCAGCCGTAGGCAGCCGTTCATCGCCCCAGCGGGTTCGGCGAGGCGCGGACGGCGCGCTCGAAGGCCCAGCCGCGAATGTGGTGGATCTGCTCCTTCATGGTGCGGGACAAGGGGACGGTGCGGACGGCGGTATCGATGAGGTCCTGTTCGCCGATCTGGCGGCCCTGCAGGCGCGCCTCGGTGATGGCGGACACCACGCACTGCTCCACTTCGGCGCCGGCCCAGCCGGTGGTGAAGGCGACCAACTGTTTCAGGTCGAAGGCGGCGGGATCGACGCCGCGGCGGCTGAGGTGGATTTTGAAGATCTCGATGCGCTCGTCGTCCAGAGGGAGGTCGACGAAGAAGACCTCGTCGAAGCGGCCCTTGCGGATCATTTCGGCGGGGAGCAGGTCGATGCGGTTGGCGGTAGCGGCGACGAACAGGCCGCGGGTTTTTTCCTGCATCCAGGTGAGGAAGAAGGCGAAGATGCGCCCCTGCTCGCCGCCGGTTTCCGTCGAGGTGATGCCCATTTCGATTTCGTCGAACCAGAGCACGGCCGGCGCCATCTCCTCCATCATGCGGCAGGCCTGCACGAACGCGCCCTCCGGCTTGCCGTGCCTGCCGGAAAAGATCTCGATCATGTCGATGCGATAGAGCGGGAGGCTGAAACTGGAGGCGATGGCTTTCACCGAAAGGCTTTTGCCGCAGCCGGGAATTCCCATGAGGAGCACGCCCTTGGGAACGATTTCCGAATCGATCTCTTCGCGCATCTGAAACAGCTTGCGGCGCTCCAGCAGCCACTTCTTCAGACCCTGGAGACCGCCGATCTCGCCCAGGCTGGTGGGCTCGGCCACGAATTCGATGAACCCGGTGCGATTGACCAGCAGGCGTTTCTCTTCGGCCACGGCCGGCAAGGCTTCCGGGCCGAGCTGCGGACTGGCGGCCAGGGCACGGCGGAGGGCGTAGCGCGCTTCATCGAGGGTGAGGCCCTGCAGCGCGGAGGCAAGCGAGTGGATGACGGGAGCGGGCGGGGCGATGTCGGCGGTTTCTTCGCGGAGGAAAGCCGAGAGTTCGGTTACGTCGGGCGGGCGGAGTTCGACGAAAATGACGCTGCGCTCGACCTCTTCGGGCAGAAACCGTACCGGCGAAGTCATCACCACGTACTTGTGGCGATCGGTGCAGGCTTCGTAGACGTCGCGCAGGCGCCGGCGGATTTCCATGGAGTCGCGGAGCGGTTCGTGGAAATCCTTGAGAAGGAAAATGGCGCTGCCGGCATGCGCGGCGATGAAATCCAGAGCGGCGCGGGGCGCCAACGCGGCGGGCTCGGCGACGCCGTCGCGGCTCATGCCCTCGGTGAGACTCCATTCCCACACCGGGGTCGGCTCGGGAGCGAGCCGCAGCGAAACCTCCCGAAGCACGCGGCGCACCCGCTGCTCTTCGGAGGATCGGATGTAGGTGAGCGGCCGGCCGGAGGCGAAAATGTCGCGAATCTGCCTGGCCGCGCGGCTTTCGGCGGGGCCGGGTAGGGCGAGGGGGGGCTGTGCTTGGTTGGTGGCCATTTGAGAAGGACTCGGTATTAGGGCTTCTTCATTCATTATGGGCGATGGAAGCGGGCTCGGTGGCTCACCTTTTGAGACGTTCGCGAATCGGCTAAAGTTTGCCCCGGCTCGCCCCGCGCGGCTGGAGGGGAGGGCGGCAGGGCACATTCCAAGGGGAGGGCCGTTATGATGCGGGGCGCGGGAATCGGCTACAATGGTGGGGCGTAAGGAGGCCAATCATGCAGCCCGTTTTAACCGCTGGACCCCTTGGTTTGGGGCTTCCCGAAGTACTGGTAATCGCGGCCCTTGCCGTCCTGCTATTTGGCGGCAAGAAGGTCGGCGAGCTGGGCAAAGGGCTCGGCGAAGGGATTCGTAACTTCAAGACTGCGATGAAGAGCGACGAAGAACCCAAGAAGGAAGAAGAGAAGGTCGAATCGAAGAAGTAATACGGGCTTCGGGGCCGCTCGCACTCAAAGAGCCGGCTTCCTTCGGCTTCCAATTTTCCGGCGGAAAAGAAAAAACCCCGCGGTGCCGCACGAGCATCGCGGGGTTTCGTGTGTGGAGAAGGCGGATTACTTTGCCTTCCTGGGCGGAACGATGGCATCCTTGGCGGCTTTGGCCACCCGGAACTTCACCACCTTCTTAGCCGGGATCTTGATGGACTCGCCGGTTGCGGGGTTGCGTCCCATGCGGGCTTTGCGCTCCTGGCGCACGAGCCGTCCCAATCCGGGCAGCACAAATACGCCGTTCTTCTTCACTTCGGTGACGGCCACGCTGGACAGGTGCTCCAGGAAGGCCTTTGCGGTTTTGTTACTCGTTTCGGTATGTTCCGCGAGCAGTTTGACCAGTTGCGTCTGAGTCAATCTAGTAGTCGCCATAATTCTCCTTGTGATTCTCCCAATAACGCTTCCATCGATGTTCAGGGCCCCCGCGCTCGAAGAGCTAATGGGCGCGGGCCGCGATTCGATTCCAATCATAAGGGAACGTTATGGGGTTGTAAAGGGGAAAACCATTGAAAAAGCCCGGTTTTCCGAGGTTTTTTTGCACGGGTATCACTGAAATGCCCGGTTTACGGGCGTTTCACGCATCCACGGGTCCCGGAAACGAGAGGGATCCGTCGGCAAGCGCTGCGCCAGCCTTGTTTTTCAGCACCAGGAAGCGCACCGTGCCGGCGCGGCCGGCTTCGAGCGAAATGCGTGTGGCGGCGTGCGCCTTGAGCGCGGGACCGCCGGCGCTGGTCTCCGCCGCGCCCCGATCGGAGGCCCGGGAACGGATTTGGTTCAAAAACAAAACGACGCAACTTGTTTTGGCGGTTTGGCGGGCCAGTTGGCGCAGGCCGGCGGCCAGAACGCGGCCTTGCAGTCCCGGGCCGCTGGCGCCGATGCCGGTTTCGAGCTCGAGCGAAGGCACCAGCGCGGCGGCGGAATCGACCACCAGCAATTCGATGGCGCCGGAACCGACCAGCGACAGCGCCATGGCGAAGGCCTGCTCGGCGGATTCGGGCCGAACCACGGGCAGGCGGGCGAGCGAGATTCCCCAGCGGGCGGGCAAAGCCGGGTCGAAGGAATGTTCGGCGTCGATCCAGGCCGCGGTACCGCCCCGCCGTTCGAGATTGGCGACGACGGCTACCGAAAGGGTGGTCTTGCCGCTCGATGGCGGTCCGAAAATCTCCACAATTCCGCCCCGGGGCAAGCCGCCGCCCAGAGCCTGGTCGAGAACGGCGAAACCGGTAGGCAGCGGATCGAGGACGCGCAGGGGCATGGCGGCCAGCTTGCGCTGAATCGTACGCCGGCGATCGTCTTCGGTAGCCACGAAAAGCCTGCGGCGGTCGGCAATCAGGGTCAGCTTGGACCGTGGCGGTTTAGCTGAAGGCTGACCGCTGATTGCTGGCCGCTCGAACTAGCGGCGGGCCGGCGCGGCGGCCTTGGCCGTGGAATTGGGCGGCGGAACCGGCGGCGCTTCGGCCGTCGCCGGCTCGGGTTTGATCAGCCCCAGCGCTTTCCGCAACTCGGTGTCGACGGACTGGCGGATATCGGGGTTGTCTTTTAGGAACTGGCGGGCGTTTTCGCGCCCCTGGCCGATGCGCTCGCCTTTGTAGCTGTACCAGGAGCCGCTCTTTTCCACCAGATTCTGCGCCACGCCCAGATCGATCAGGTCGCCTTCTTTCGAAACGCCCTCGCCGTAAATGATGTCGAACTCGGCTTCGCGGAACGGCGACGCCACCTTGTTCTTGACCACCTTCACCTTGGTGCGGTTGCCCACCACGGCCTCTCCGTCCTTGATGGCGGCGATGCGCCGGATATCCAGCCGGACGGTGGAATAGAACTTGAGCGCCCGGCCTCCCGTGGTGGTTTCGGGATTGCCGAACATGACGCCGATCTTTTCCCGGATCTGGTTGATGAAGATCAGGCAGGTGCGCGATTTCGAAACCACGCCGGTCAGTTTTCGCAGGGCCTGCGACATCAGGCGCGCCTGCACGCCCATGTGGCTGTCGCCCATTTCTCCGTCCAGCTCGGCCTTGGGCACCAGCGCCGCCACCGAATCCACCACCAGCACGTCGATCTGGCCGGACGCGATCAAGGCGCCGGTGATTTCGAGCGCCTGCTCGCCATAATCGGGCTGCGAAACCAGCAGGTTGTCGATATCCACGCCGAGCCTTTTCGAGTAGGCTGGATCGAGCGCGTGCTCCACGTCGATGAAGGCGGCCATACCGCCGGCCTTCTGGGCTTCGGCGATGACCTGCAGCGCGATGGTGGTCTTGCCGGACGACTCCGGCCCGAAAATTTCGTTGATTCTGCCGCGTGGAAACCCGCCCACGCCGAGGGCTGCGTCGAGCGAGATGCTACCGGTGGAAATCACCGAAACCGGCACGATCGCGTCTTTCGACCCGAGCCGGAGAATCGACCCCTTGCCAAACTGCTTCTCGATCTGGCCCAACGCCAGATCCAAGGCGCGCGTGCGCTCCTTCTCGTCCATGTGGGATTTCGCTCCTGGGAAAGTTGACAGCCTTATTGTAGCAGCGGCGGCTATAATTGGCTGAAGAGGCTGTCATGACTGGTCGTGTCCGTTTGGCCGGTATTTTCTCGGCGATTTTTTCGGCTCTTTTCCTGGCCGCCGCGCCCAAGGAGGCACCGAAGCCGCCGATACCCTCGGCCGAGGGCGAGAACGAGGACCTGATCCTGCAGGTGAAGCTGTATACCGATGGCGACGCGGTGAAGCAACTGTTGGGCGACGACCTAGGGGGGCATTACATCGTGGCCGACGTCAGAGTGGAGCCGAAGTATGGCAAAGACGTGGCGCTCGACCGCGACGATTTTGTGCTGCGCACCGATCACGACGGCGAGAAGACCCATTCCTACGTGGCCAGCCAGGTGGCCGGGACCGGCGCGGTGGTGAAACTCAAAAGCGATGGAAGGGGCCGGTCCAGCCCAGGCGGGCCTGGTGAGACGATTACCGCCCAGGTGGTGGTCAAAGAGCAGAGCGATAAAGAGCCGAATCCCCTCGAAAAGCTGTTGACCGAGCGGATTTTGCCGGAAGGCAAGAGCACGGTGCCGGTGTCCGGCCTGCTCTACTTTCCCATGGAAAAGCAAAAGTTGAAGGACCTGGAGTTGGTTTACGGCGACGCCGGCAACCGCATTCGCATACGCTTCGTCGAACACCGCGTCCGGGCTGGTAAGATACCAAAATGACTCGTTTTCCTTCCTGGATGTTATGCGCAAGCCTGGCGGCCATGCCCGCCCTTCTTCCCGCCGCCGGCAAAGGCGATGCGGCAGCCGGCAAAGCGGTATTCGAACAATGCGCCGTCTGCCACAATGCCGACAGCGCCGAGAAGAAGATGGGGCCGGGCATGAAGGGCTTGTTCAAGAAAGACAAATTGACCAACGGCAAGAAGCCGACCGAAGCCAATATCCGCGCCAAGATCGACGAAGGCGGAAACGGCATGCCGGCTTATAAAGATATTCTCAACGATAAGGACAAAGACGACCTGGTGGCGTATCTGAAGACGCTGTAAACGGTGGGTGGAGCTGGAGCCGCAAGATGAAGCCCGGATCATGGCTGCCGCTCAGGCGAAGGGCCTCTCCGTGGACGCACTGGTGCGCGCGGCACTGGATAGAATTCTCGCGGAGGAGGCCGGGATCTCCGGGCCCGCCACGGGCGCCGCTCTCGTCGCCGCCATGCAGGCGTCCCCCTATCGCGAGATCGATCTCGGCGTTGCCCGCCATCGCTTCCCCGTGCGCGACGTCGGCCTTTGATGCCGTGGCTGCTCGACACTAACGTCCTCTCCGAACTGCGGCGTCCCAGGCCTGAACCGAAGGTTGTGGGTTTTGTTGCCAGCCGGCCGGACTCTGTAAACGTTGCCACGGAGCCAGTTTTCCCGTATTCTGGGAGCCATGGAGGTACATTTTACCCTCGAGCAGGAAGCGCAGCCAGCCCAGTTTGCCTCCGGCGCAGCACCGTTGCCAACGGGGAGAATTAGCCCGAAATGACAGACACCCAGCTCTACCTGGCCGTCGGCATCCCCACCATCGCCCTCGTTCTGGGGATGATCTTGAATGGTCTTTTGTTCAATGCCCTCTCCGCACGCATGACCACCCTCGAAAACGCTCTCTTTGGCCGTATGACCACGCTCGACACCGCCGTTTCCGGTCGCATGAGCAGCCTGGAAGCTCGCATGCTCGCCCTCGAAACCAGCATGAACACCCGCTTCGATCTCATCATGGGAAGGCTCTCCGACCTCGGCACCAGGCTCGGTGTCCTGGAAGACCGTTCGAAACGGGCTTAGGGCTTAAGGAGGAGCACTTGGACCAAGAGCACCGCTTGGGGCCGAGGCTACTTCGCCGGTACCTCCAACAGCCGCGAAGAAATATAGCCGCCGATGAACACCGATAAAGAAAGGAACAAAGGACGTATCGCTACCAAAGAGTGCCAAATGAGGGCAGCCTAACGTGGGCGGAAACGTCGGCGGCGTGACCCCCTGTGCTGAGACAGTTGTCCCAGTCAAAGGAGGTCGGTTCCGTTGCGGCGGAGCCCGGGAAGGCTTCTGGGGCTATCCTCTCGAAGGCTAATGGGAGGGACTACCTGCTCGTCCTGCGCAACAAAATCAACTTGTCTGTCTACCCTCTCGACGCACCCGAGTAGCGAGACTCTCAATCTGAGGCGCCCGCCGGCCCTTACCTCACCCCTTGCAGTTCGTCCGGATGAAATACCAAATCCCGATCCAGGACCATTTCCAGGTGAGTGCCCGAGTGCAGCACCACGTCCTGATTGCGTGAAAGCAGGACTCCGGCCAGGGCGCCGGCCGCGCCGCCCACGCCGGCGCCGGGCAGTCCCCTGGTAATGGCGCCAATCGTCGCGCCCATGCCGGCTCCAGCCATCACGGTGCGGCCGTCGGCGGATTTGCCGTTGCCCTCCACCTGGCCCTCCGTTCCCGGCGGCCGGGCGCGAAAATCGCGCGACACGCCGTTGGGCAGAATCAACGAGTCGAAGCGGATGAACAGCTCGCCCTTGCCCTTCACCTTGCCGGCCGGCTTGGTTCGGGTGATGGCGCCCTGGACATCGCTGCCGCGCGGGATCGCCACCCGCCCGTTTACGGCCACGGGAGAGTCGGTACGAAGATAGACGCGATCCCCTTCCTTGGCGTGCTTCGTGCTCACTTCGCCGATCAGCGATAGCAGGACGCGCGTTCCGGTGGGGACAGTGATATCGGGAGGCACGCCCGGCTCGGGCCTCGCCGCCAGGGGTCTTGGCACATCGCCGGCAGCCGCGGCTGCCGGAACCACCGGACGGGTAACCGCTACCGGAGCGCCTTCGCGCCGGAATAACAACCTGCCTTCCACCTCGCCGCCGGCACTCACCACCTGGCGGGTAATGGTGAGGACGCTGTGGCTGCGCGAGAGCTCCCAACGGTCCATTTCCGTGTAATTTCGCGGGCCGGAAACCTGCGTATTGATGAGCAGCGCCGCGCCTTCCCACTTGGCAACCGAGCTTCGGGATTCCTCGCCGATCTGCTTCCGCGTCTCGCTGCCGTCGAGCGCATACGACCACTGCACCCCTGCCGTCGAACAGAGGATGCCCGCATCCCCCTGCGAGACGGAGAGAGACCAGGCTACCTGTCCCAGGGAACCAACGTCACTGGCATTTTGGTCCAGCAGCCACTTTCCTGAAAAATCGCGATCCGGATCGCTCGCGCCTCGCGCGAGTGTGAGGTTCAGCGCGATGAGCAGCGCCGCCAGAGGTAAGCGCCTACACATGCCCCGAAGGTTAGCACAGGGGTGAGCCAAGTGCATCCGCGTCGCCATGCGGCGTTGCCTCCGAGCCGGTTTTCCCGTATCCTGGGAAGCCATGGAGGTACACTTCACCCCCGAGCAGGAAGCGCAGATTGCGCAGATTGCCCTGAACGCGGGCACCGACGCCGAGCGGTTCGTGAAGGATACGGTGCTGCGTCTGCTGGAGGGAGATGCCGGCTTCCGTGCGGCCCCTCCCGGCAGCGTGGTTGCCGAGATGCGTGCGCTACGCGCGCGTGTCAGGCCCGATCCTGAGGGCTGGACAACGCGCGATTACGTCAACTACGGCCGCCGGTAAATGCCTCTTGTAGTCGATGCCTCTGTCGCCCTGCCTGGGCCTTGCCCGATGAAAGCAGCTCCTATGCCGACGCCGCTCTAGCCGTCGCTGAACGGGAAGGCCTCACGGCTTACGACGCGGCGTACGTCGATCTTGCTCTACGGGAAAAGCTGGTCCTCGCTACTCTCGACGGGCCGATGCGCAAGGCTGCCGAACAATTCGGGGTGACGGTTTTCCGGCCGCAAGGACCGACCTCCGCGCAGTGACGCACGGACGGGGAGGCGCAGCCATGGACCTCACCCCAGCCGCCGGATTTCCTCCGCCACCGCGTCCGGATCCTCCAGGGGAATCGACATGTTCGCGGTTTTCGCGAGGGGCTCACGTCAGGCTGGCCCCTTCAGCCCCCCCGTCAGGCTGTCCCCTTCAGCCCCCTTCAGCCCGTCCCCTTCAGCCCTCCTTCAGCCCTCGCCGTCCGCTCCGCAAAGAGCGGAACTGAAAGTCATGAGTGTCCCTACTTCTCTTCCAGAATTTGCTGACTCAGGTAGCGTTCGTAGCCGATCTCGCCAATTTGATGGAGTTGCGCTTCCAGCCAATCGACGTGACCCTCTTCGGCCTTCAAAAGACGCTCGAACAACTCCCTTGAGCCATTGTCGCCTTCGTCACGAGCGATCTGGATAGCCTGATTGTACAGCGCCACGGCTTCAATTTCCAGCTTGAGATCGCTTTCGACCTGTTCCTTGACGTTCTGTCCTACGGAGAGCTTCAACAACTCGGTGAGGTTGGGCGTGCCGTCGAGAAATAGAATACGTTCGATAAGCGCTTCGGCGTGCTTCATTTCAACAATGGATAGCGTCTTGATGTAGCCGCCCAATTTGTCATAGTGCCAGTTCTCGCACATTTCCGAATGGATGAAGTATTGGCTGATAGCCGTCAACTCCTCCTTCAGGGCTTCATTCAATGCAGCGATGACTTTAGGGTTGCCTTGCATAACCGAAGTTTCGGATAAAGATACCCGGAAGTCAAGGGCTTAGGAGCGGCCATGGGACGATGGCGGGTGCGATGGGGCGAGTTCCGGCTATCCCGGTTCCCCCATGTAACGGCCCCGATCGGCCCATGACATGGATCGGGGCTGATCCGTGGGGAAGGCCGAGATGTGGCCGTAGTTCTTCACGCCTTCCGACGAAGCGGACCAGCCTTCCCGGCTTATCCCAGCCGCCGGATTTCCTCCGCCACCGCCTCCGGATCTTCCATGGGGATATAATGCGACCGGCCGGGCACAAGGATGTCGCGGCCGCGCGCGAAGCGGGAGGCCAGGTCGGGGGCGGTGGGCGAGGCGCTCAGATCCAGCGCGCCGGCGCCGCGTTCCATCCCCGCACGCATCACCACCACGGGCGCAGAGATACCGGCGATTACGGGGTACAGGTCGGCCTCTGGCGCGGTCGATTCGGCGTAAATCGACGCCTCGAAAGCCGGCGGGCAAGCCAGCACCAGGCCGTCTGGGTCCGCAAGCAAGCCGAACTGGCAATAGTCGTGCAATATTTCCGGGCGCCAGCGGGCGAAGGGCTGGCGGTTGCGAAAGCGCTCGAACATCTGCTCCACCGAGTCGAAGCGGGCTTTGCGCCGCAAGGTGAAAGAGCCGTCGAAGGGCGGTTGGGAGTAGCGCTCCCGGGGATAAATGGTGGGGTCGATCAGCAGCCATCGGCTGAAGGCGGCCGGGCGCAACGCCGCGGTTTGCACCAGGGCGTGGCCGCCCATCGAGTGGCCCACCGCGACCGCACCGCGCAGCCCGAAATGGTCGATGACCCGCGCCAGGTCCGCGCCGAAGGCGGGCCAGCGCGCCGGCAGCGGCCCTTTGCCGCTTCGTCCGTGACTGCGCGCGTCGATAGCCAGGGCGCGGCGGCCAGGCAACAGGCGCATGACGGCGTCCCATAGCCGGCCGTGAAACGCGGTGGAATGCGCCAGCAGCAGCGGCGGCCCCTCGCCCGGCCATTCCCACACCGCCAGATCCACCGCTCCGCCGGTCACCATCCGCGGCGCCGGTTCTTCCTCGGGAAAACGACGACTCTCCACAAACAAGATTGTCGCAGGATTCGCGGCCCCGAAAAAACAGTTTGCATCCCAAATGTTTTTTGGTTATTCTGGAGAAGCTCTGGTACTCGACTAAGCGCGCGAACAGCCATGGAAACAGCCGCGCACGGAATTTTGAACCGCGACGAAATGGAGAGCAGGCGCCTGCAAGCCGCGCAGGACCTGCAAAATGGCCTTACCCAGTCTGAAGTAGCCCGCAAGTTCGGCGTGAGCCGGACGACGGCGTCCCGTTGGGGCCGGACTTTGCACGGTTCCGGCGTCGAAGCGTTGCGGAAGCGGCGGGCACCGGGCCGCCCCTGCCGCCTCAGTCAACCCCAACTTGGCCGCCTCGCCGAGGTCTACCAAGCCGGACCGCGATCGGCGGGTTTCGATAGCGACCGCTGGACCACGATACGTTTCGCGGTGGCGATCGAGGCTCGTTTCGGCGTGCATTACGATCCCGATCACGTCGGCCGCATCATCAACCGGCTGGGCTTGCGGCAACGCGTGCGGGGGCGGGCGAAACGGCTTTATGCGCCTCCCTACGCGCCTCTTCCGGCGGTGGTGAACCCGGAACTCGCTTCGGCGGCATCGGTCTAAAATGCGGATGTAGACGAGCCGGCGCCGCCGCGCCCGTCACCGTTTCCGCCCTTCGGCTCATTTTGGGGGCCTTTATGACCGGGAAATCCTGCGTGCCTTGCGGAAGGAGGAAATCCCGTACCAAAGCATGATGGCGGTGCAGGGTACTCCAAACACGACACGGACCGCTTCATGCATATGAATCACCGTCAAAGAGGCGAAATATACTCCTAACGATATGAAAAGAAACCCTATCACCTCGTTCCATAGGGTTCGCGCCGGTTTGATGACAGCGGGTACGACGTGCTTGAGAAAAGCCAGGCCCTGTCTCCCAGCTTGTTTTTGCCACACGACTTCATGTTAGCAAAACCAAAATCGCGTCCCTGGGCGATTATGGCCCTCAAGCATTGCTTCCGCTCCGTCGATAGATAATACGGTTTCGGCTTGTGGACCCGGCCGTGCGTCCACTACAATCGGAACGGGTGGTCAGAGTCGGGTTGCCGCCGTGGAACGCGGATCGACTCTGACGCGTCCGCCTAAGGTAAGGGAGTACTCCGTGGATGAACCACTAAAGCACCTGATGCAGGAGCTCGGAAATGCCATCAACGATTCGTTATCGGATTCCGACCGGATCGCGGAGGCGATCGGCGAAATCAA
>PLRS01000157.1 GCA_003164035.1 Bryobacterales bacterium
CCCTCCATTTCTATGTCGCGCACCCTATACGAGCCCCCCATTTGACAGGCGGCAAGCCGCGACTTATCCTGAAGCAGATCTGCATATCTGTTATCCCCGGCGGCGAACGATCGGCCGCCGGAATGCGAGGTAAATGGTGATCAAGACTGCCCTGTTCGCGGCCTTTGGGGCCCTTCTCCTATCGGGACCCGCCGCGGCATTCGACGATCTGGATGTCACTCTCCAGAGCCTCAAGGACGCACAATCGAAGAACGATGTCGCCGCCGTCAAGAAATTGGCTCCGCAGGTTTACGCCATCGCCGGAAAAGCGATTTCGGAACCGGAGCCCCAGGCTGCCGAGGCAAAGGCGGACTGGACCAAGCGAGTGGCATATGCCCGCTCGGTGACCGAGGACGCGGCCTACGCGGTGTACGCCGTGGCCGCCCAGGCAAAGCCGGCCGAAACGCTGGACCTGATGGCCATGCTCGAATCGCTCAATCCCAAGAGCCAGTATTTGGAGCAAGGCTACGAGAACTATTTCTATGCGCTGCGGCAACTGAAACAGGAGGCCAAGATCGTGCCGCTGGCCGAGAAAGCGCTGGTGAATTTTCCCAACAGCCCCGATCTGCTGGGGGAACTGGCCAGCGCGGCCATGGCCAAGAATCAGCAGGATCGCGCGCTGGGGTTCGCCAGACGCCTGATCGATTCTTTCCAGCACGACAAGCCGGATTGGCTGAGCGACGAGGACTGGGAGCGCCGCAAGACGGCGCTGTTGGGAGGGGGTTATTATATCGCCGGGGTGGTGACCGGACAGAAAGGCATCTATCAGGAATCGGACACCGACCTGCGCGCCGCCCTCCCGCTGATCAAGGACAATCGGGCCATGATGGGCCCGGTACTGTTCTATCTGGGGCTGGACAACTATCACCTGGGTAAAGCGGCCAACAATAAGAAGCAGGTGCTGGAGGGCGTCAGCTTCAGCCAGCAGGCGGCCCAGGTGCCGGGCGCCCTCCAACAGCAGGCCTCTCACAACTACTCAATGTTTAAGGACGAAGCGGATCACATGCGGTAGGCGGGCGCGGCGGAGCGGCTAACCAAAGCCAATGTAGATGGGTACTGCCGGGAGCGGAGACAATCGCCAATAGGGCGCCCGGCCCGCACATCCCGATGTTTGCCAACTTTCGCAGGGAAATCCCCGCTCCATCGATCGGCGTATTCCTCTCTCTGCAAGTCCTGGACGTGTTGACCACGCTGATCGGCTTGCGGCTGGGCGCCTCCGAATCCAGCATGTTCATCTCCCGCCTCATGCGCCTGGGAGTGGTGGAGGCGCTGGCGATCTCGAAGTTGTTCGCCATCATCCTGGCCTCCGCGGCAGTGGGATACAAGCGGGGCCGGGTGGTGGTGGTGCTGAATTACTGGTTTGGGGCGGTGGTGGGTTGGAACCTCTGCACCATCCTCTACACGGGAATTGCCACCGGCTTTCGTCCCTGACCGCCACCGGCAGCTACGGCTTCAGCGTGCGTTGACGGCGCGGGGCGAGGCTGCCCAACAGCGCCAGCAGCAATCCGGCGGGTACCCCGAGTACCGGTTCGGGTACGGAGTACTCGGGTGGAGGCAGTATCGGACTAATCGGCTTTACGGGTGTTCCCGGTGTCCCGGGCGTTCCCGGTGTGCCCGGCGTTCCTGGCGAGCCTGGTGTTCCCGGTGTTCCGGGTGTTCCCGGCGTGCCGGGAAAGGTAGGTGTCTCGGGAATCGTCGGTATTCCCGGATAGAGCGGTGTGCTCGGTGGAAACGCGGGCGGCGAGGTCGGTCCGGCCGGTGGTGACGGTTGCGTCGGGTAGGACGGCACCGGGACCGTGGGCGGTGTCAAACTGGAAACGATGACCGGCGGCGACGCCGGAGTGAGCGGGATGAGAGTGGGTACGGCCGGCGGCGGCGTGAGGGACGGGGAACCCGGAACCACGGGCGCGCCGGTGGTGCTGCTCGAAGGAGGCAGGCCGCCGGGGACCGCCACCGGTGAGATCTGTCCCGGCGGCAGCGGCAGCGGCGGGATGCCAATCGGGCCGCCGGAGGTAACCGGTTGCAAGGTGGAAAACAGGGGCGAGGGGATCGTCTCCGGTCCCGGCCCCATTGTCATCAGGTTTCTGCCGCGACTGGCCTCCGCCGCATCCACCAGGGGCATTTCGGGACGGTTCAACTCCTGGGGGGTGGGCTCGCCAGCCGCCGTGGGCGCGAGCGGTCGCGGGGACAGCCGGTTGCCACAGCGCGCCCGCGCGCAGTTGACACCGTCGGTCAGCAGCGCTTCCCCGCGAACCAGGCGCACCGGGTGGCTGGTCCAATATACCTTGTCTCCCTTCCGGTACGACATGTACACCGCCTGATCGGGCGCCGCGACCAGCTTCACGTCCACCAGGCCGAAACCCTGATAATGATGCGCCGCTACCGGGTCTGTAGCCAGCGCCCGCACGAGCTCGTAATTGGAATAGGCGCCGCCGGGAATCACCGAATAAGGATATACCGTGCGGCGCTCGGCAGCCGGTACCACGAGGCTGGACGACTGGGCGGGCGAGGATTCGGCGTGCCTCCCGGCCATCGGCAGCCGATGGGAGCACAGTAAACCGAGCACAGCCAGCAGCACCAACGAAGCCGCTGCCACCGCGGCGGTTCCTAAACGAGGCGCACCGTCCCGCTCCGGTCCCTGACCCCGCCTCCCGTACCTTCGCCTCGCTCTTCCCACTTCTTGTCTCATCCGTAGTATGGCGCGAAGCGCAGAGCATCAAAAGACCTAGAAGTAACAACCTGAGAAGTTGATACTAAGTGCCAATCCCATGGTACCGGCTTCTTAGCTTCCAGCCCCGCAAATCTGAGAATTCATCTCGCAGATGTTTCTCGAGCAACCGATGGAATCAATGCCGGCAGGAATTCCGGCTTCTGCCTCCCCAGGGTTTCAAAATTTCAAGAATTATTGGCTATAATTAGGGCAGCCGGGGGCTCGCCCGAAGTTGCAAAAGTACTCGGCCGCGCCGTTGCCTGAGCCAGTGTGGAGGAGCGTTCATGAAGAGTCTGTTGATTGGGATGGTGGCGCTGTTGCTGGCCGCCGCCGCGTTGCCGGCGGCCGACGTTTCGGGTACGTGGAAGGGCGCATTCGATTTTCAGGGCAGCCAGGTACCGGTGACGCTGCAGTTAAAGGGCGAAGCCGATGTTCTCACCGGCACGATCAACGGCCTGCCGACCGACCCGGCGGAAATCAAAGAGGGCAAGATCAAGGACGACCAAGTCACGTTCTGGGTGAGTGTGGACTACGAAGGCAGCACCTACAAGGTGATTTATTCCGGCAAGATCGCCGGTGACGAAATCCACTTCAGCATGGGCACGGAAGATGGATCCTGGGGCACCGACCTGGTGGTGAAGCGCTCCTGAGCCGGGGCGCCGTCAGCGGTCCCCTGGTGGGGCAGGCGGTTCCGTCTGCCAACCGATTTTTGTCCCGCTCCCGCTCGCGGCATATCGCACCGAATGAGAGCCGCGACCGTTATCCGCGTTCATCCGCGGCTCGAATTTGATTTTTCAAAGCCTCCCCCGACCCTGCTCTTATCCCGAAAAATCAAGCGTTTGCCACCCCCGATAGGCGCGCCAGGCGCCGTTTGCCGACCAGGGGGCCACCCCACCGGTTGTGCCGATGCCGGGTCGTGGGAAAACCGGGTGGCATCGGTTGCCGGCCCGCGCCGCACAGAGCAAGCTAAATCTTTTATCCTCAATCGGCTAGCAACCGCCGCCGCGACCATCGCGGTTTCCCCGTTCGACCCCGGAACGCGCCAATACAACCAATAATTTCAACGTTTTAATGGCAAGCGGTAGGATCGCCGCAATCGCGATGGTTATACTCGCTCCAGGGTCGTCATTCTTCAAATTATTGCAGTCTAAATCGACGCTGGGGCTAGTGGAGCCGCTGGGAGGAGTCCGAACGAGATGCATAAGCCTATCAAGTACGCCGAAAAGGCATTGACGTACGCCGCCGGTGCGGCTTGGATCGTCTTCGATAAATTGAATCAAGTCAACCGGAATCCGGGTTTTACACCAACATGGTCGGACAAGCCCCTGCTGAAGTCCTGGGAAAAGCAAAAGCCCACTTTGGGCTGGCCCCGCGAGACCGATTCGCTTTGCCCGCGTTGCGTGCCGGAAATCCGCAAGCAGATTCTGGATGGCACCCAGTCGGTGGACGTACTTTATACCCAGAAGCCGGGTGAGATCAAGGCGGCCATTATCGAGCGCGACGGCAAGATTCTGATGGTCAAGGACTGTCCGGTACATGGCCATTTCGAAGACGTGATGGCCATCGATCCAACATTCCTTCGCCATGTCGAGGCGGTCTTCCCGGGTCGCGACATCCGCGCGCACAACGACGAAAAACTCCACAAACACGGCTCCAGTACCATCACTCACGGGCGCGGTTCGGTGCTGACCATCGACCTCACCAATCGCTGCAACATGATGTGCGACCCCTGCTTCATGGACGCCAACCAGGTCGGTTTCGTCCACGAATTGAGCTGGGAAGACATCAAGACGATGCTCGATAACGCTATCACCATCAAGCCGAAGCGGCAGATGTCGGTGCAGTTCTCGGGTGGCGAGCCTACGCTTTCGCCCTACTTCCTGGACGCGGTCGCCTACT
>PLRS01000155.1 GCA_003164035.1 Bryobacterales bacterium
GTGTCACCTGTTGCGGACAGCAGCGTCAACGCGCTGAAGTTCGCATGCGACAACCTCGGAATTAATTTATGCTAAAGACCCCAAACAACGTATACTAGCCGTAGAATATGTGAATTCGTCTTAAGAGTCAAGGGTATTAAAAGCGTATTAAAGTGAAATTGCAGGCGCCGTCGCGGCGCCTGCCGGTGATAAGGCCCAGTGCCGTGAACCGCTTTCGTGGCACGCAGGCGGCCTAAGTGGGACAATCGAGTGAGGAGAATTGTTCGAGAGTAGTTCAGGAGCTTTGGCTATGAAACGACGAGATTTTCTTTGGACCGCCGGTGCGGGCGCGGCTTTGTCGGCCGTTTCCGCCGACCGGGTTTATGGGGCCAACGACAGGCTGCGTGTCGGCCTCATCGGTTGCGGAGGGCGCGGCACTTTCGATGCGCGCCTGATGCGCGGCACACCCGAGGATATTCAGGCCGTGGCGCCTGAAAACTATCACGACGGCAACCTCGATCCGCGTCTCAAGGAACCGCGCAACGTCGAGATCGCCGCGCTATGCGACGTTTACGGCACCCGGCTGGACGCGGCCCATCAATGGGCGCCGCAGGCAAAGACTTACACGGAGTTCCGGAAGTTGCTGGCCGATAAGGAGATTGACGCGGTCATCATCGCCACCCAGGATCAATGGCACGCGCAAATGCTGATCCTGGCCTGCGAAGCCGGCAAAGACGTCTACTGCGAAAAGCCGATGTTCTACCGCTTCGGCGAAGGCAAGGCCATGATCGCGGCCGTCCGCCGCAACCATCGCATCGTGCAGGTTGGGACCCAGCACCGCTCGGCCGACCATATCGCCGAAGCGGCCAAAATGATCCAGGGCGGCAAGATCGGAGAAGTACACTTTGTTCGCGTTTGGAACTATATGGGCGTGTTGTACGGCAATCCGCCCGTCCCGGACAGCGAACCGCCCGCCGACCTGAATTGGGATGCATGGCTGGGACCCGCTCCGAAGGTGCCCTTTAACCGCAACCGCCTTGGCTATAGGTCCTTTATGGACTATACCAACGGTATTATTACGGACTACGGCAACCACCGTTTCGACTCCGTGCACCAGATTATGGGCGAGGACATGCCTCTCAACGTGGTCTCGTCGGCGGTGCGATTTAATAAGAAAACGGCTGGCGATATCTACGATATGCAGGTGGCCACGTTCGAATATCCGAATTTCATCATGAATTACGAGTGTTCCAATTATAATGGCCATGGCTTGGGCGGCCGCACGGCCGGCATGCGGTACTACGGCATGATGGGGCCGGAAGATCGCCCGCACGGCATGGCGTTCTATGGCACCGAAGCCTCTTTGTTCGTGGACCGTATCGGAATGGAACTCTATCCCGAGCCAAAACCCGTCGAGCGCGTGCCCGGCGGCGGCAGGGGCGGCCGCGGGCGTAGGACCTTCACCTGGGAACCGCGGATGGAAAAGATGCAGATGAACGAGGACGAGCCCACCCCGCTGCACACCAAGAATTTCGTGGACTTCGTACGCGCCAGGAAGGAACCGTTCGCGAACATCGAAGTGGGTGTCCGGGCCACCACCGTCGGCTGTATCGGAAACGTGGCGCACTGGACCGGACGAAAGCTGAAGTGGGACGGTGAAAACCGGACATTCCCAGGCGATACCGAGGCCAACAAGTTTGAGTTCCGCCCGTACCGCAAACCCTGGGACCTGATAAAGATGAGTTAAGGGAACTACTGTCCGAACCACCGACATTGCGCTCCCTTACGTATCTAAAGTAAGGGAGCGCATAACTCGGTTATTACATCGGGCTTTCTACTCTCCGGGTGCTGTTCCCTGCACAAGAATGCACAAAGGGTCGATAGGTACCTGAAGACAAGGCCGCTGGCTCGCTCCCGCCCCATGCACAAAAATGCACAACGGCCTTACGGCAGGGCGACGGATTTGGCGCTGCCGTAGTACAGTCCGTTGAAGAGCAGCTTATAAGTGGCGTGAGGCTGGTCGCGGAAATTTACCTCCGGGCCCAGGAGCACCACTTTCCCTTCGCCGACGCTGGCTTCGGCCACAGCGGTACCACCGTCCAGATATTGTTGCCCCCAGGCCCATCCGCTATCGAGTACCTGGGTACCGGAAAACCATGCTACCGGATCGGTGTGCTTGATTTCGGCGTCGGGCTCCAGCTTGAATACCGGGCTGGAATCGAAGAACACGTCCACCTGGCTGGGCATGCCGTAAGCCAGCGGATTGGTATTATCCACATTGACCTTGAGCAGCGAGCCGGGGATGTAGAACTTGTCGCGTGGCAAGGGGCGTTGCTTGCCGTCGGGTCCCATTTCGGTGAGGTAGCTCTTCACCGGGATGCCGAACATGTCGGCGACGGAGGTGGAACTGCCGATGGTAACCACCGAGCCGCCGGCCTCGACGAAGCGCTTGAGCTGGGGTGCGGTTTTGTCGTCGGTGATGCGGCCCTGGCGGTCGCGATATTCATCGGGAATGGGCGCATCGGGGCCTTCGGTGAATCCGCCGCGGCCGCCGCCACGGCCGGCCATGGCGCTGCCGCGGCGCACGGCGCCATCGGTCAGCACGATGACGTCAAACTTGCTCTTCAGGTCGCCGGTATCGAGCGCGGCCGGGTAGATCACCTGGAAGGGAAACTCATACTGTTCGAACAGCCAGCGCGTCCAGCCGGAGGGCATGGAGCCGCCGAACTGGTCGTAGAGGCCGATGCGGATCGGCTTGAGCTTCATGGCATCGCCGGACGGAGCCTTTCCCAGTGCGTAGACCGGCACGCCCAGCTCCTGAGCGCCGCGGTCGAGCACCGCGCGGGCGGAGTCGGAAGCGGGCACCCAGATTGCACCGGCGCCCAGGTCGCGGCCCTCCACGGTTTCGTCCGCCTTGAGCCAGTAAACGTCGCAGTTGGCCTTGAGCAGGCGGTTGATCACGATGAAGGAGTTGTTGATCTGGTGGCTCAGGAGGTAGCCGGCCGGACTGGCAGGGCCGGTGATTTTGGCCGGCGGCGGCGCCAGCAGTTCTTCGGTGATTTTGGCGAATGGGCCGGTGAAGTCGTCGAGAAGCCGGTCGAATTTTACCCCCATCTGGAAGGCCAGGGTCCAGCCGGTGATGTCGTAGGGGGGGATGGGCGGGCCGCCGGGATAGCGGAAGTCGTTGGGGTGGTCCTGGGGCTCGAACATGTCGAGGATGTGCGGACGGAAGGCCTGCGCGGTCTTGACGACGTAAGAACCGGCCGGATAGCTTTTTCCGTTGACGGTGAAATCGGCCGTGGCGCGGTCGATATCGATGCCGTTCTTGAGCAGGGCATTGACGAACTCGGTGGCGTTGGCGAAATCGGCCTGGTCGGCGGGGATGATGTAGCCGCGCGGATCGCGCAGCTTGGGATCGTGCAGGACGGTGTTATAGAGCGGCGTGGGGAGGGTGCGGGCGCCGAGGCCGCCGGGCAGATCGGGATTGGCGTCGGGTGTGGGCGGCGGCGCGGCGCCGCCTCGTCCTCCACGGCCGCCGGGGGTTGCGGCTGCCGCGGCAGCTTCCAGGGCGGCGATCCGTTTGGGGGTGGTCGTCCAGTTATCGCGGCTGCCCTTTTGAATGGAATTGCGGCCCATCTGGTAGATGTTGTAAAGGAAAATTTCGCGATAGCGGGAGGCCAGGTCGAGGACCGCGCGGTTATTGGTCACGTCGTAATCGATGGATTGGCGATAGTGCCACTCCTGCGGCGCGATGGGCAGCGGCCAGTCGCCCTGCGGCAACTGCTTTTCCGCCACCAGCGGAATCGACATCGGGGTGGGGCTGCCGATGATTTCGGTGAGCAGGCCGATCATGTTGTGGAAATAGGTGACGGTGCGCAGACCGCCGTTCCACCAGGTGGAGTAATTGGCGCCGCTGCGCATGGCGCTGCCGCCCTTGCCCTCGGCCACCAGGCGGCTGTGCATGGCCGTGCCCACCAGCTCGATGCCGAGGGGAACCAGCGGGTCGAAGTTGTAATTGAAGGGATCGCGGAATGGCGGCATGAAGATGACCGCGCCGGCCGGCCCCGTCTGGTGGTGGTTGTAGACGATTTGCGGATACCACTCGCGGAACATGACGCGGTTCATGTTGGTGGTTTCCGGCATGTTGGACATGTAAAAGTCGCGGTTATCGTCGTGGCCGATGTACTTGTTGTAAAGGCGGGGCGTGTTGGCGAAGGTGCGCTTATTGGGCGGCACGACCAGCGGGGCGCCGGGTTTTTCGGAGCGGCGCATGTACCAGTTGGCTTCCAGTTCCTGGCCATCGGGATTGGCCAGCACGCAAAGCACGATCGCGTCGCGCAGAAAGCGCAGCGTCTCTTCATCGTTGCGGCTGACCAGTTGGTAGACGGTTTCCATGAGCTGCTGCGAGCCCACGGTTTCGCTGGCGTGCAAGCCGCCATCGATCCACACCACGGCTTTGCCCTCGCGCGCCAAAGCGTGCGCCTCGTCGTCGGTGAGGCCTTCGGCGCGGGCCAGCTTTTCGGAAATCTGGCGGTAATGGTCGAGCCTGGCGAGGTTTTCGGGCGACGTAATGATGGCCATGTACTGATTGCGGCCTTCGCCGGTGGGGCCGATCGCGACCAGCTTCATGCGGTCCGATTCCCGGGCCAGCGTCTTCCAGTAGGCTTCGAGCTGGGTGTAGCTGGCCATCTGGTAATCGTCGCCGAGGTTGAATCCCAGGGCTTCTGTGGGGGTGGTGATTTTGGGGGCGGTTTGCGCGACCAGGTTCGACACGCAACAACCCATGGACAGAGCGAGCACGAGACAAGCGAGACGTCTATGGATCATGGGTAAGAGTGTACTAAAACGCGGGGGAGGGTTGCCACGAAGGGGGCTGAGCTTATGAGGCCCGTTTGTAGCGCGCTACGTTGATCTGGCCTTGCCGATCAAATCGACGTCTTCGTCATTGACCGCGCTCGTTCGCCTGCATTTCGCGCCGAAGGACTTCGTTCATGTAGGTCTGGTATTTCCTGCCCCGCGCCCGGAACCAGTGGAGCACGTCGGCGTCCACGCGGAGGCTCACCAACTGCTTGATTGGCCTGTAGAACCGGCCGACCTGAACGTCGGAGAGGCACGGCTGCCGTTCCGGGGCATCTGAAAAGTCGATTCGCGAATCCGGGCGAGCGGCGAGCCGCTTCAGTTCCCTGCGCTGCTTATCGCTGACGGGAGTGGTAAAGAGCACGCTCGCGGGGACTCGCCTTTCTTGCCGAGACGATGCGGATTTCTTCTTCGCCATGTTTTTCCTCGCTGGTGTGAACTACGAGCACGATTGCGATACCGCCGGCGCTGCCGACCGCATGCCAGCGCTCCTCCTGGTCGACCACTCGGTTCGGATACGACACGAGATTCGGATCCTCGAAGATCCGCGCCGCCGTCTCAAAGGAAATGCCATGTTTCCGGCGGTTGATGCGGTCCTTCTTCTCATCCCACGCGAAAACCATTGTATATACGGAATTGTAGCACTCATGGGACGGGCAACAACCCGCGGCTCGGTGCACGACTTCGCCAAGCCCGGCAACGCATTTGCGGGCAACCGCTCCTTGACCAGGAGCTGGAATCGAAACAGGAAGGTCCGGAACGACGTCGGCAACCGCTCCCTCACGGTCGCGGCTCGGAAACACGCGAAAACGTCGCTTGTCGCTGGCGCGCCCGGGTTCCCGGTGATACGCTGCTAGGAATGCCACCGCGCTTCGCGCTCCTGTTTGCGGCCTTCACCAGTCTGTTGTGGGCCCACCCGGTCTTCGACGTGAAAGACTACGGCGCCACGGGAATCAAATCGGATAATGCCCGCCCCGCCCTGCAGCGGGCCATCGATGCGTGCGGCCAGGCCGGCGGTGGAACCGTTTACGTCGGTCCAGGGGAATATACCACCGGCCAACTTCATTTGCGTTCCGGAGTGCGGCTCTACCTGGAAGCCGGGGCGACGTTGTTCGCGTCGCTGGACGGCGCCCAGTTCGACCCGTCGCCTAAATCCGCGCTCATCTCCGGCGAAGATCTGCACGATATCGCGCTCGAAGGCCGCGGCGCGCTGGACGGGCAATCGAGTTATGAATGGCGCCCCACCAGCATTACCGATTTCTACATCCTCTTGCCGCCTGTCTTCGGCTTCGAGCGCGATCGAGTTTTGCGATTGCAATTCGAACGCCATCCGCCGTGTCAATATCGATAACGTGGTCATTACCAATTCCAACCGCGGGATCGCGTTCATGGTGTTCGACGGCGGGATCGTGGAAGACGTGGTGCTGTCGAACCTGACGATCGAGACGCGGCGCTTCGATTGGTTCTGGTGGGGCGACGGCGATCCGCCGCATTTCGACATCAAGCGGCGCAGCGAAGTGGATGGCTCGAAGCGTGCCAACGAACCGCCTGCCGGCAAGATTCGCAACGTGATCGTCCAGAACGTGATTGCGCACGGCACCGGCGCTTCAGTGATCAACGGCCATCCGGCGAGTTGGCTGGAGGGCGTAAGGCTGGACAATGTAAAACTCTTTGTGTCGTCGGACGCCGGCGTTCCGTACGAACACACGGCGGCGGCGCTGACGGTTCGCCAGGCGCGTGGATTGCGGATGAGCAATGTCGAGATCGGTTGGGAGAAACCTTTTGCCACGACATGGCGGAACGGCTTGTCGCTGGAACAGGTGAGAGACGCCATTCTCGACCGCGTGGAGGTGCATCCGGCGCCCGGCTCGAAATCGCAGCCCATTGTGGCGACGGACGCCGAATACGTGGCGAGGCCGGAATAGCGTTAGTTTGGTGGGGCGGACGGCCTCGTCCGCGCGTGACCCCCCGGTCGCGCACCGCCGGCGGTGAGGGGCCGATCCATTAGGGCGAAGAGCGGGTCCAGGGGGACCCGCGCGGACGAGGGCGTCCGCCCCACCCCCGGCGTGCGTCTGCTCACAATCGTGTATTCTGATACGGGACGCTTGTCGATATGGTAGGTGCGATCTTACTCGTCGCCCTGTTGCTGATCGCTCTGATTGTCTTGCCGATTGTCGCCATCGTCCGGACCAGCCGCATCCGCACACTGGAGCTTCGCGTCGCCGGACTGGAAGCCGCCCTGCTCCGCCTTATCGGCGAGCGCGCGGCCACGGCACCGCCCCCTGCCGAAGCCACCCAGCCCATCCCTGCCGTGCCTGTTCCCGAGCCTCCCGAGCCCGCCGCGCCGGCTGCCGAGATCGCCTTCCCACTGGAACACCTCGAACAGGTGATTGGCCGCAAGTGGCTGGGATGGGTCGCCATCCTGCTGATCTTCGGCGCCACCGTGTACTTCCTGAAGTACGCTTTCGAGAACCGCTGGATCGGCGAACTGGGCCGAGTGATGCTCGGCGTCGCCGCCGCGCTCACCCTGGTCTGGCTCGGCCATGACCGCCACCAGAAGCAGTGGCGCTATCTTTCGCAGATCCTCACTGGCGGCGGCATTGCCATTCTCTATCTTTCCATCTACGGCGCCTTCGGCTATTACCACCTGATCGACCAGCGCGGCGCTTTCGTCTTTCTCGCCATCGTCGTGGCCGAAGCGTTTCTGCTGGCCGCCGTTTACGTTGCCCCATCGATCGCCGTCATGGCCCTGGTGGGCGGCTTCCTGGTTCCCGTGCTGCTCTCCTCCGGCCGCGACCAGTATGGCATTCTGTTCACCTACATCGGACTGCTCGACCTGGGCATGCTCGGCGTTGTGATCGGCCGCTCGTGGCGCTGGATCGGGTCTCTGGCGTACGCCGGCACGCAGTCGCTCTTCTGGATCTGGTATTCGGAGCACTATCACCCTGAAAAACGCCCGGCCGCGCTTCTGTTTGAGACCGCCATCTTCCTTCTCTTTATCCTGGCCGACCTTGCCCCGCACCTGCGCCGCCGCGCCGCCGGATGGGAGGGATGGGTCCGCCTGGCGGTGAATCCCTTCGTCTTCTACGCCACCTGCTACACGCTGCTCAACGACGACCACCACGACTGGATGGCTGTTCTGGCCCTGCTCCTGGCGGTAGTCTACGCGGCCCTGGCGCGCGCCGAACTGACGCTCCGCCCGTCGGACCGCCGCATTCTTCTGGTCACGCTGGGCACGGCCCTGACTTTCGTCACCCTCGCCATCCCGGTCCAACTGGAGTCGAACTGGATCGCCATCGGCTGGGGAGTCGAAGCCGTGGCGCTGCTGTGGGCCGGTCTCGAAACCGGCGTGCGGCCGCTCCGAGCGCTCTCCTCTATCGTCTTCGCTCTGGCCGCGGCCCGATTCCTATTCGCGGACACGCCGTGGGATTCCCGCGCGGCGTTCACGCCGGTTTTCAACCGCTACTTCCTGGGGATGCTGGCGCTCACGGCCTGTCTCGGCGCCGCCGCGTACCTGTACGGCCGTGCGCGGCCGCGCGCCGCTCTCACGGCGGGTCTCGCGGCCTTTGCGGTTTTGTGGATCGGTACCAGCGTCGAGGCCTTCACTCACTTCAGCGTGCGGGCGGAGGCTCTGGCCTACTCCATGGGCCCCGAAACCGGCGACGCCTTGCGCCACTTGCGCTGGGCCGGGCAGCTCTCGTTGTCGTTGTTGTGGTCCACTTACGCCGGGCTTTTGACCGCGGCCGGCTTCCGTTTCCGGCTCCGCGCCCTGCGCTCCACCGGACTGGTGGTCTTCGGCGTCACCCTCGTCAAAGTGCTATTGGAGGATATTCCGGAACTGCGCCAGTTCTACCGCATCGTCGCCCTGCTGGCGCTGGGACTCGTCCTGCTGGGGGCGGCATGGATCTATCAGCGAGGTATTCGCCGGGAGCAAACGCGATGAAGAGAATCTTCCCGACCGGATGTCTGGTCTTGGCCCTGTTGCCCGCCGCGCGGGCGCAGGCCCCCGGCGCGCCGGAGCCGTTGAGCGCCTGGCCGTATTTCAAGGAATTGCGCCTTCCCCGCGCGGGCCCGGGTCTGCTCGATTTCGTCCTCGACCGCGAAACCCTGGACCAGGCTCGCGCCGACCAGGCGGATCTTCGCCTCTATGACGGCGCCGGCCGCGAGATTCCCTACGTCTTGCGCGTTCGCCGCGAGGTGGAAACCCAGAGCGTACTACCTGTCCGCGAGTTCAACCTTGCGGTGGAGGGCAACGCCGCCGTGGCCTCTTGCGACCTGGGCCCGCAGCCCGCCGAGCACAATCTGGTCGAGATCGATACCGCCGGTGTCGATTACCGCCGCCTGGCCGACGTTCAGGGCAGCGCCGATGGTGTGGCTTGGTCCACGCTAGCTTCGGGGGCGATCCTGTTCCGTTTCGCCGCCGCCGGCCGCTCGGTGGAGCAGTCGGCGGTTTCCTATCCCGCCAGCCGCTACCGCTATTTGCGCGTGCGCGTGAGCCGCGATCCGCAAGTGGATTCCGGCGCGCCGCAGATTGACGCGCTGCGCGTCCGCCGCTCGGTCCGGATGCGGGGCGAGATGGTCTCTTTCCCCGCCGAACGCGTCGAACGCGACGCAGACCGCATGGATGGCCGCCCAGCTTCCATCTGGCGCATCGACCTGGGAGGCCGCGTTCCGTTCGAGCGCCTGACGTTCGACGTCGCCGCCCCGGCTTTCTCGCGGCCCTTCCAGGTGGAAATGGCCGACGATCCGGCCGCGCGCGTGCTCATCGCCTCCGGCGAGCTGACCCGAAACGCCGACACCGCCGGCCAGCCGCTCGCCGTCGCCTTCCCCGAGCGCTTCGGCCGCCGTCTGAAACTGACCGTAACCGACGACCGCAATCCGCCGCTCGGGATCGGCGGCATCGCCGCGGTGAGCGCCGCGCGGCAGGTGATCTTCGAGGCCAGTGCGCCAGCGTCCCCCGGCCCGGCGCGTCTCTACTACGGCAATCCCAGGGCGCTGGCGCCGCGCTACGATCTCGGCGTGCGAATCCCCGCGAGTCCAGCCGAAGCTCCCGTGCGGCTGGCGCTCTCCGCGCAGCTCCCGAACCCGATCTACAGTCCCGAGCCCAAACCGTTTTCGGAGCGTGCGCCCTGGCTAATCTACGTAGTGCTGGCCGCCGCCAGCCTGGCCCTGGCCGCCATCCTGTTGAGCCTGGCGCGCGCCGCCAGGGCCCAACCGCAGGAGTGAGGGGGGCGTGGCCAGCCCCGAACCAGGTTTCACGGGGACTACCGGGAACGGTTCAGCAGTTTCCGAGTGTCGCGTTTAACCCGCTCGGGCCAGTAAGCCGAACGCCCAAATCAACGAGATGGCGTCGATACGGCCAAGTGGATTTGCACCCGTCAGGGAGGCGCGCGGCAACTCGTGGAGGGCACAGTGCTACCAGATCAAGATCGCAAGGCCGTGTCCGACGATTGGAGGTGTATACTTGGGCCAGGGACATGTCATCGGCCTTGATCGAGATCGGTTCGCTGATCGCTCGCGACGCCGCTGTGCACGGCGGTCGGCCGCTCATAGCCGGCACGGGTGTTTCGGTCCGTGTCATCGCCGCCGATAGTAACAGCGGGCTCTCACCCGAGGAGATAGCCGCAGACCGGCCGGACCTCTCGCTCGCGCAGGTGTTCGCGGCTCTAGCTTATTATCACGCCAACAAAGCTGAGATCGACGCGGATATCGCCGCCGAGGCTCGGGCCTATGAGAACGGTTCCTCTTCTTCTAGTAGCCGCCCGCTACCGGCGTGATAGCGCTTTATATTGGTGGGGTCGAGCAAACGGTCGAGCGCTCTGCGGCTGGTTTGCATGCGGATGGCCATCGCCGCCTTCGTAAGTCGATCCTTCTCCATGGCGGCTTTGATCTGATCGGCGAGGATCTGCTTGACGGCTCGTTCCTGGCATTCTTCCAGAATGCCTTGTTCGGCCAGAAAGCCATCAAAAGAGGAGCCGACCGCCGCACGAGGGGAACGGGGGTCAGTCCCAATGCTGTTCACTCAAGCAAAGAAAAGACGACTCTCGGCTCTGCAGGCTGGACAGCCCAATGCCGCATACTTTTCCGGTCAGGGCGACGTTCCGCACAGATGGTGGGGCAGCCAAGACTCGCTGCACCTCGAAAGAGCNNGCCGCCTAAAAAGGCGGCTGCGGGCAGAATTGCCCGCCCCTTACGCAGGCGGGCGGCGGCTGGAAAAGTATGATGTGGGCGCTTAACCGATTCGGGCAACCGCTCCCTCGCGGTCGCGGCTCGGTAAGTGACTGAAAACACGCGGCACTCGAAACCGAGCCGCGACCGGGAGGGAGCGGTTGCCGCGCCTAAACCGTGAAATCCCCAGATCAGTTAAGCACCCTCCGAAACCCATCCGGTGCAGCCGACGCCCCTATCCGGCCGCGCAAACGGTTCCCAGTCCCCTCACCTGCGCATACAAAAATTGGTCCAGTATCCGGCCATCCTTGATCGCACTGCTGCGTAGCCGGCCTTCCAAAACATACCCGGCCTTTTCCAATACCCGGCACGACGCGGAATTGTGGGCATACGGTTCGGCATAGATCCGCACCAGCCGAAACTGCGCAAAGGCGTAATCGGTAAACCGGGCGACCGTCTCCGTCATGATCCCCTTGCCCCAATACGGCTCGGCCAGCCAGTAGCCCATCTCCGCCGTCAAACGATAAACGTCTGGTTTGGGCCCAATTCCTATGCCGCCGATGGCTTCTTCCCGAGTTGCAATGGCAAAGTAGGTTGTGGGGCTTTGACGTTCCACCATCGCCAGGAACGCCGCCGCGCTGGCCTCATTATAGGGATGCGGAAAGGCATCGGTCAGGTTTAGCCACACCTTTCGGTTATTGGCGTATTTCACCAGCGCGTCCACATCGTGGTTGCTCCACGAGCGAATCTCTCCGTAGGAAGTCGAAACCGGCATCGGTAGCTTCACCCTCTCACAATACATCCGCGGGGGTGCTTAACCGGTCTGACAACCGCTCCCTCGCGGTCGCGGCTCGGTAAGTAACTGCCAACACGCGACGTCCGAAACCGAGCCGCGACCGCCAGGGAGCGGTTGCCGGGCCCAAACTGCGAAATCCCCAAATCGGTTAAGCACCCCTTGCGATCCGCCCCTAAATCCCATTGCCGCCTCGCGTTATAGTGGTTATTTCCCCATGCAAATTGAGAAAGTCTACGAGCCCCAGCGGTTCGAACCACAGTGGGCTCAGTGGTGGATCGATTCCGGTATCTTCCGTGCCTCCTCACGGGCGGGCGGGCGGGTATTCTCGCTCGTCATTCCTCCGCCCAACGTGACCGGAGTGCTGCACATCGGCCACATGCTGGAACACACCGAAATCGATGTCACCGTCCGCTGGCATCGCATGCTGGGCCACAACACGCTCTGGCTGCCCGGCACCGATCACGCCGGTATCGCCACCCAGATGGTGGTGGAGCGCAAACTGGCTGAAGAGGGCGTCAATCGTCTCGACCTGGGCCGCGAAGCCTTCGAGAAGCGCGTCTGGGAGTGGAAAGCGCAATACGGCGACACCATCAAGAGCCAGATGATCCGCCTGGGCGCGAGCTGCGATTGGAGCCGTGAGCGCTTCACCCTCGATCCCGGCCTGAGCCGCGCGGTGCGCGAAGTGTTCGTGCAACTGTACGAAAAAGGGCTGATCTATCGCGGCGAGTACATGGTCAACTGGTGCCCGCGCTGCCAGACCGCGCTCTCCGATCTGGAAGTGAGTCACACCGAAGCCGCCGGCCACCTGTGGCACCTGCGCTATCCGGTCAACGGATTGAAAGACCGGTACCTGGTAGTCGCCACCACGCGCCCGGAAACCATGCTGGGCGATACCGCCGTAGCCGTCAATCCCACCGATCCGCGCTACGCGGACCTGCACGGCCGCACCGTACAGTTGCCGCTGATGGATCGCGAGATCCCCATCATCGCCGACGAGCTGGCCGATCCCGAATTCGGCACCGGCGTGGTAAAGGTCACGCCCGCTCACGACCCCAACGATTTCGAAGCCGGCCGCCGTCACAACCTTCCCAAGATCCAGGTGATCGACGAGCACGCCGCCATGACCGCGGCCGCCGGCCCGTACGCCGGCCTGGACCGCTTCGAAGCCCGCAAACGCGTCCTGGCCGATCTGGAAAAACTGGGCGCGCTGGTCAAGATCGAAGAGTACAAGCTCAACCTGGGCAAGTGCGACCGCTGCAAGACCGTGGTCGAGCCGCTGGTTTCCACGCAATGGTTCGTCAAGACCAAACCGCTGGCGGAGAAAGCTATCCAAGCCGTCGAAAGCGGCCGCATCGCCTTCATCCCGGCCAATTGGTCGAAGACCTATTTCGAGTGGATGTACAACATCCGCGACTGGTGCATTTCGCGCCAGCTCTGGTGGGGGCACCGCATTCCCGCCTGGCACTGCGGGACGTGCAAACAGATTACCGTGGCGCGGGAAGCGCCGGCGGCCTGCGCGCATTGCGGCTCCGCGGAAATCCGGCAGGATACCGACGTGCTCGATACCTGGTTCAGCTCCGGGTTGTGGCCGTTCTCCACTCTCGGCTGGCCGGAACAGACCGAAGACCTGGCCGTCTACTACCCCACTTCGCTGCTCATCACCGGCTTCGACATCCTGTTCTTCTGGGTGGCGCGCATGGCCATGCTGGGCATCGAATTCATGGGCGACGTGCCGTTTCGCGAAGTCTACATCCACGGCCTGGTGCGCGACGCCGAACGCCAGAAAATGTCCAAGACTCGGGGCAATACCATCGATCCGCTGGTGGTGACGGAAAAATATGGCACCGACGCGGTGCGCATGGCGCTGCTGCAGGGCGCCGCGCCGGGCACCGATATCGTCCTGACCGAAGAGCGCATGGAAAGCTCGCGCGCCTTCGCCAATAAGATCTGGAACGCGGCCAGGTTCCTGTTCCTTCACATGGAGCGCTCCGGCGTGGAGCCCTGGGTCCCGGCCAGCCTGGAAGAGTTCCGGCCCGAAGCGGACCCGGTCACCCTGGCCGTTCCCATCGAGGACCGCTGGATCTTCAGCCGCCTGAACAGTTGCGCCGAACAAGCCAACCATGCCATCGAAACCTATCGCTACCACGAAGCCGCGCAGGTGCTGTGGCACTTCTTCTGGCACGAATTCTGCGACTGGTACCTGGAGCTGAAAAAGCAGCGCTTCGAAGAGAACAGCGGACTCACCCCCGCGTGGCGAAACACGCTGGCGGCGTTTGAAACCGCGCTGCGCCTGCTCCATCCCGCCATGCCGTTCCTCACCGAGGAGCTTTGGCAGCGGCTGGCCAAAGGCGCCGAACGGCCGGCTTCCATCGCCCTGGCCCCTTACCCGCAATACAGCCAGCAGGGCGCGGACCACCGGGCCGAACGGGAAATCGAAGTGTTGCAGGAGGTGGTGACGCTGGCGCGAACGTTGCGCACCGAGGCCAAGCTCGATCCCAAACTGCAGCTCTCCGGGACGCTCTATTCGCGCAACGCCGGCCTCGGGATCGCCGAGCGTCACACCGCGGCCATTCAGAAACTGGCCAATGTGGCGCTGGAATTCCGCGCCGGGGAGGCCCCCAAAGCGGCGGTCGCCAAGCGCTCCACCGCCGAATTCGACCTGGTGCTGAACGTTCCCCAATCGCAGCAGGAGGCGCTCCGAAAACGTCTCGACAAAGACAGGGCCCAGCTTCAGAAAAACGTCGCCAGCGGCACCAGGCAGTTGAACGATCCGGTATTTCTAGGCAAAGCCCCCGCTCACGTAGTCGAAACCATCCGGCAGAAACTGGCCGAATACGAAGCCCAGTTGCGAAAGATAGACGACGAGCTGGCCGGCCTATGAGCCTCGCCATCGTCCGCCTGGCTCTGGAAGAAGACATCGGCACTGGCGACGTCACCAGCCGCGCGTGCGTGCCCGCGTCGCGGCAGGCCAGCGGCCGCTTCCTGGCGCGCCAGAGTCTGATCGTTGCGGGTCTGGAGGTGCTGGAGGAGATTTACCCGGAAGGCCTGGAAATTCGCAAGCGGAACGGCGACCGCTGCGCCGATGGCGAAATCGTGGCGACAGTTTCCGGCAATGCGCGGGAATTGCTCGAGCGCGAACGCGTGGCTCTTAATTTTCTGCAGCGGCTGAGCGGGGTGGCAACTCTGGCCCGGCGCTACGCCGATGCCGTAGCCGGTACCCGGTGCCGCGTTCTCGATACGCGCAAGACCACCCCCGGCATGCGCATGCTGGAAAAAGCCGCGGCCCACGCCGGCGGCGTCACCAATCACCGCTTCGGGCTGTGGGACGCCGTCCTCATCAAGAACAACCACATCGCCGCCGCCGGGGGCGTTCGCCAGGCGATGGAAGGCGCGCGGGCGCGCGGCCTCGAAATCGAAATCGAAGTGCGCACCCGCGCCGAGCTGGCCGAGGCTCTGGCGTGCGGAGCGGGCCATCTGCTGCTGGACAATCTCACCCCCTCCGAAGCTAGCCGGTGGATTCGAGAGATCGCAGGCCGCGCCACGGTGGAACTTTCCGGCGGCATCACGCTCGATAACGTGCGCTCCTACGCGGAGACCGGCGCCGATTTCGTCTCCTGCGGCGCCATCACCCATTCCGCCCCGGCCGCAGACCTGAGCTTTCGGTTGGAACTGGCGTGAGGCGGGAATGCACTTCTTTGCAGGCTGTGTGGAGCAGCCTGCCTCTGTGGGGCAGACCATCGTTTTTTGTG
The DNA here is from genome assembly GCA_003164035.1 of Bryobacterales bacterium. Lineage (GTDB taxonomy): Bacteria > Acidobacteriota > Terriglobia > Bryobacterales > Bryobacteraceae > JBEKYD01. Next base: position 15,550 of record PLRS01000155.1, read on the forward strand.
GTCTGCCAGCAGGATGTTCTTTGCAGGGCAGACCACAAGAAACGATGGTCTGCCCCACTATGACCTCCTTCGACATCGACCTTCTCCGCCGCGCATTCCCCGATCGGCGCATCGACTACTACCCCTCCATCGCCTCCACCATGGCCGCGGCCGCTGGGTTGGATCTCCGCTCGATCGTGCTGGCCGATGAGCAGACCGCCGGCCAGGGCCGTCATGGACACGCCTGGCACTCGGAACCTTGCGCCGGCATCTACTGCTCCATGGTGCTGCCGCCCACCCCGCTGCTGACGCTCGCGCTGGGGCTGGCCACCGCCGAGGCAATCGCTTCCGCCGCCGGCATCGCCTGCGACCTGCGCTGGCCCAACGACGTCATGCTGGGCGGCCGAAAGCTGGCCGGCATCCTGGTGCAGTTGGTCGATGGGCGCGCCATTGCCGGCATCGGCATCAACGTCGCCCACCGCCGGTTTCCGCCGGAGCTCGAAACCGAAGCTACCTCCCTCGCCCTCGCCTGGAAGGGTTCCGCACCGCTCCCTTCGCGGGAGGAAATCCTGCTGGCCCTGGTCCGCGCGGTGGACGAATTCACCGGCGAAGACGCGCCCACCATCGTGCGGCTGTTTACGCACGCCTCCAGCTACGCTTCCGGCCGGCGCGTGGTGGTAAACTTGCCGGACGGGACCATCGCCGGCACTACCTGCGGTCTGGACGATGCGGGTTTTCTCCGGCTTCGGCGGGACGACGGAACGGTTACCTTGATCCTGGCGGGAGGGGTGCGTGCTTCTGGCACTTGACGCGGGCAACAGCAATATCACCATCGGCGCTTTCGAGGGCCAGCGGCTGCTGAGCCAGTGGCGGCTGCGCACGGTTCACGAGCAGACCGCCGACGAGTGGGGCATCCTGCTGCGCAACCTGTTCTCGCCGGCCGGCCTCGAAATCGGCGCCATCGACGGCATCATTATTGCGAGCGTGGTCCCGCCCATCGATTCCACCCTGGCCTTCATGACCGAACGGTATTTCGGTACCGCGGCGATGTTTGTCACGCCGCGCACCGATATCGGCCTGGCCATCCGCTACGACAACCCCAACGAAGTGGGCGCCGACCGGCTGTGCAACGGCGTGGCCGGGTTCTACAAATATGGCGGCCCGTGCATTGTGGTGGACATGGGCACCACCATCAATTTCGACGTGATTTCGCGCGACGGCGAATACCTGGGCGGAGCCATCGCCGTGGGCATCGGCATCGCCATCGAAGCCCTGTTCGCCCGCACCGCGCGGCTGCCGCTGGTCGATTTCGGCGCCCCCAAACAAGTGATCGGAACCAACACCGTCGCCAGCATGCAATCGGGTTTGTACTATGGTGCCATCGGCATGATCGACGGCATCGTGGAGCGCATCGTGGCGGAGTTGGGCGCCGATACCAAGGTCATCGCCACCGGCGGCCAGGCCCGCATGATCGTCAGCGGCTCGCGCTATCTGAAGATCGTCGACGACCACCTGACGCTCGAAGGCCTGCGCATGATCTGGGATCGCAACCAGGGCAAAAAAGCCGACGGGCAGTGAACTACGTTACGCAAGGGTGCGCAAGTCTCATGGCGGCGACGGCCCGTGCCATAATTGTCACGTATGGAGACGGCCTCGACATCCGTTGCCGAATATCTCTCTTCCGTCTATGATCCCGACATGGATTTTGTGGATGGGGAGCTTGAGGACCGCAATGTGGGCGAAAAAGACCATGCGAAGCTGCAATTCAAGTTAGCGAAACTGCTGGAAGCTTCCGGAAACTATTTCGTGGCCATCGAAACGCGAATTCAGGTGTCGTCTACGCGTTTTCGTATCCCCGACGTTTGTGTTTACGAGGAGGAGCCGGAAGAACAGATTTTCACCACGCCACCATTGCTGGTTGCGGAAATTCTCTCGCCGGAAGACCGCATGAGCCGGATGCAGCGAAAGATCGAGGACTACCGCGCGATGGGCTGTCCCGACATTTGGATCCTGGACCCCTGGCGCCGTAAGGCCTACCGGTTCGACGGCGCCTCCACGGTCGAAGTGCAAGACGAGCTTTCTACGCACGATTCCGGCATCCGCATTCTCCTTTCCGAACTTTTCTGAGTTTGAACTACTTCAACTATTTCACCGAAATCGAAGAGCACTTTCAGCGGGCGCGCGGCACCAGCCTGTTCTTGCTGTCGCCGCTCGATTGGGCGCTGGCGGAAAGCTGGAAGAACCAGGAGGTGCCTCTCGAAGCGGTGCTGCGCGGCATCGAGATCGCTTTCGAAAAATGGCGATCGCGCAAGGTCAAGACCCAACTGGTGAACTCGCTCGCCTTCTGCGCCCAGTCCGTGCTCACCGAGGCCCAGAAAATGGCCGGCGGCGATACCCGTCCGGAACGCGCCGCCGCCCCGGCATTTGCCACCGAAGAACTGCGCGCGTATCTTTCGGCCAACGCGCGCGCCCTGCCGCCCGGCTACGAGGAGATTGCCGCCTCACTCGACAGCCTGGCGAAAGATGTCGAACGGCTGGCCACCGACCTGGAAGCCCTGGAACAGCGCCTGACCGTGCTGGAAGAGAAAATGATCGCCCATGCGCGCGCCCGCCAATCCGAAGAACAGGCGCTGGCCTCGCGCCGGGAACTGGACCGCCAGTTGCGCCCCTATCGTTCGAAGATGACCGCGCCGCAGTTGGGGTTGCTCGAAAAGCAGTACCTGGAACGCAACCTGCTCGAACAGGCCGGCCTGCCTCGTCTGAGCTTGTTCTACATGCGGTAGAACGTGGGGTATACCATCGTTCTTTGTGGTGCCCTGCAATTGGTCATAGGCCACTACTACCACTCTTCGTTAGCGAGACACTATGAGAATGACCAATCCCTCGTTCGTATTGTTGCTGTGCGCCGCCGCTCTGCCGGCGTTCGGCCAAAAGGTCGCGGTTTCCTGGGACAACGTTCAAAGCGTTTCCAAAACTACAGCGACCTTGCAGGTGGTGGTGAACCCTCCCCTGCGGCCCGGGTCCGCCGTTCGCGACCGGGCCTATGCCGCCGTCCGCGGGCTGGGCGCCGACTACGTGCGATACGTACCCTGGCTGCCGTATCCCAGGCTGGGCGTGGCGGAATTGGAGCCGCCCGCCGGTGGCCGCACGTCGTGGGATTTTTCGTCGATCGACCCCATGACGGAGGATTTCCTGAATGCCACCGCCGGCCACTCCGCTATCCTGAATTTCAGCACGACGCCGCAGTGGATGTGGGTCACGCCGCAGCCCGTCGCGTATCCGGCCGACCCCGACCAGGCGATTTGGAATTACACCCAGGGCACGCGCTTGCGCGATCCATCCGGCAAAGAGTTGGGCGCCTACTATGCCCGGCTCGTGAGCTGGTATGTGAACGGCGGATTCACCGACGAGTATGGCAAGCGGCATGAATCCGGGCATCACTTTAAAATCCCGTATTGGGAAGTGCTGAACGAGGCCGACTTCGAACACAAAATGACCCCGGAGCAATATACGCTTTGTTACGACGCCATTGTTTCCGCGATCAAGGCCGTGGCGCCGCAAATGAAGTTTGTCGGGCTCGCGCTGGCGGGGCCTTCCGCTAACCCCCGCATGTTCGAATATTTCCTGAACCGGGCCAACCATAAACCCGGCATTCCCCTGGATATGATCTCGTATCACTTCTACGCCACGCCCGGCGCCGACCAGACTCCGGAGGTCCAGCAGTTTACATTTTTCGAGCAGGCCGACCATTTCCTGACTACCGTGAGGTTCGTCGAGGCAATCCGCAAGCGCCTCGCTCCCGCCACGCGAACCACCGTGAATGAAATCGGATCCATTTCAGCCGACGATGGCTTGCAGGACAAGCCCGGCCACGTCACGGCACCGATCCCGGATTCGTATTGGGCACTTTCCGGGGCCACCTACGCTTACGTCTTCGGGCAGCTTGCCACGCTCGGTATCGACGTCGCCGGCGAATCCCAACTCGTGGGTTACCCCACCCAGTTTCCCAGCGTTTCCATGGTGGACTGGAACACCGGCGAGCCCAATCCCCGCTTTCGCGTGCTCGAATTGTTGAAGAATAATTTCGGTCCCGGCGACAAGATCGTAGGCACCTCCTCCGGTACGTCCGCCGTCTACGCGCTCGGCTTTATCGGGCGTAGCGGCGGGGAGCACAAGCTCCTGCTGGTGAACAAGCGGGATCGCAGCGTCGAATTGACTCTGCCTCAGCGCGCCAAGAAAGTGGAGTTTGTCGACCAGACCACGAAAAGCAATCCGCCCGCCTCGCGGGAGTTGTCGGAAGACAAGTACACGCTGGGCGGCTTGGGCGTCGCGGTTGTCACCCTGCAATAGGCGTGATGCTACCATCAGTAGCTCATGGCGGCGAAACGCGCTCTGATTACCGGTATCACCGGGCAGGACGGATCTTACCTCTCGGAGCTGCTTCTCGACAAAGGTTACGAAGTACACGGCATCGTGCGCCGCGTGGCGCTCGAGGATCCGGAGAACCGCCTCCGCCGGCTCGCCGGCATTCGCGACCGCATCCAGTTCCACGCGGCCTCGCTCGAAAGCTACGCCAGCCTGCACCAGGTGGTCGACAAAGTGCGTCCCGACGAATGCTATCACCTGGCCGCCCAGAGTTTCGTCAGTTATTCGTTCGACGACGAATTCTCCACCCTGCAGACCAATATCAACGGCACCCATTACCTGCTATCCACCCTCAAGAACCTGGCTCCCCAATGCCATTTTTACTTTTCCGGATCGAGCGAGATGTTCGGCAAGGCCGAGCACGTTCCGCAGAATGAGCGTACTCCGTTTCACCCCCGCTCCACTTACGGAATCAGCAAGGTGGCGGGCTTCGAGCTGACGCGGAATTATCGCGAAGCGTATGGCATGCACGCTTCGAGCGGCATCATGTTCAACCACGAATCCCCGCGGCGCGGCTACGAATTCGTCACCCGCAAGATTACCTCCGGCGCGGCGCGAATCGCGGCTGGCAAAGCCGATAAGCTCGCCTTGGGCAACCTGGACGCCAAGCGCGACTGGGGCCACGCCAAGGAGTATGTTCGGGCCATGTGGCAAATGTTGCAGCAGCCCGAACCCGACGATTATGTCGTCGCCACCGGCGAAACCCATTCCGTCCGCGAGTTCGTCGAGCTGGCTTTCCGCCTCGCCGGTCTGGATTACCGGAAATATGTGACCACCGATCCGCAGTTGTACCGCCCGGCGGAAGTGAACATTCTGCAAGGCGACGCTTCCAAAGCGCTACGCGTCTTCGGATGGAAATTTCAGACCGGGTTTGAAGGAATTGTGCGCGAGATGGTGGCCAACGATTGCCGCGCGCTGGGCGTCGAAATCGGCGACCGGCCTGATCTGCTGCCGTGAGCGCACGATCCTTCGGCGGGGCAGTCGGTTCCGCCTGGCAGCCGATTCTTACGTTACCGAACTTTCGAAGCGCTGTACTAACATAGCCTCCGTGGACCCAATCCTTCGTCACCTCCAGCGCCAGCGGGAATCTTTCATCGCTCTACTGGCCGCGCTCGTGGAAGTGGAGTCGCCGTCGGGCGATGCCGCCGCGGTCGGCCGTTTCGTGGAACTCGTCTCCGATACGCTGGCCCCGCTGGGCCGCGTTCGCAAGCACGCCGGCGGCATGTTCGGCCCGCACCTGACCTGTGAAATGCGTCTGCCCGGGCGCCGCAAAAACGGGCAGGTGCTGGTGCTGGGGCACAGCGATACGGTCTGGCCGCTGGGCACGCTGCGGAGCATGCCGTTTCGCCGCGCCCGCGGCCGTCTGTGGGGGCCGGGCGTGCTCGATATGAAAGCCGGCATCGCGTCGTTTGTCTTTGCCGTCCGCGCGCTCGCGGAGCTGGATATTCCGGTGCCTTCGCGCGTCCTGCTGCAGCTCAATTCGGACGAAGAGGTGGGCAGCCCAAGCTCTCGCGCCCTCACCGAATCGAACGCCCGCTTGAGCCGCGCCGTGCTGGTTCTGGAGCCCGGCACCGGCCTCGCCGGCAAGCTCAAGACCGCGCGCAAAGGCGTGGGCGTGTTCACCGTCGCGGTGCATGGCAAGGCCGCGCACGCGGGCGTCGATTTTTCGGCCGGCGCCAGCGCCATATTGGAACTGGCGCGCCAGCTCGAGCGTATCGCCGGCTTCACCAATCTGGCGCGCGGCATCACGGTGAATCCCGGTGTGATTGCCGGCGGAACGCGCTCCAACGTAATTGCCGAATCCGCCCATGCCGAAGTCGACGTGCGCGTGCCGCGCCTGGGCGATGCCGCTTCCCTCGAGCGCAAGTTCCACCGTCTCGCCGCTTTCGACAAGCGCTGCCGCATCCAGGTGAGCGGCGGCTTGAACCGTCCCCCCATGGAGCGCACGCCGGGCACCGTGCGCCTGTTTCGGCTGGCGCAAAAGCTGGGGTCCGAAATGGGAGTGACGGTGGAGGAGTCGCACACCGGCGGCGGCTCCGACGGCAACTTCACCGCGGCGATGGGGGTCCCGACCTTGGACGGTCTGGGAGCGGCCGGCGAGGGTGCGCACGCCGCCAACGAGAGCATCCTGATGAACCGCATCGCCGACCGCACCGCCCTGCTGGCCAAGCTCCTGGCTGGCGTTTGAGTTGCCGGCGCCGGCCCGGCAGTATTTCTGAACCCCGTAAATGAGGGTATTGGCAACCACGATAAAGTGGTGCTAAACTCCGTTTAGGAGTTGCTTATGGTTAAGAAAATTGTCCTGATCTTTGCCGTCCTGGCGATCGCAGTGTCGGTCGCGGGAACTCTGCCCACCGGGCATTCCAATTACAAGATCACCCTGTTCCGGCCCGCCGTGCTCAATGGCACCGAATTCAAAGCGGGCGACTGCGTCCTCAGCCTCGACATGGTGGATTCCAAAGCCACCCTCACGCAAGGCAAGGTGTCGGTCGTTGTACCGGCCAAAATCGAAAGCGCGGACCAGAAATTCGATATCACCGCGGTGCGGTTGACACGCGATGGAGACAAACAGAACATCAGCGAAATCGAAGTCGGCGGCACCAAGACCAAAGTTACGCTGAATCCGTAAAAGTAGCGAATCGCCATGCTCTCCATGGCGGATGAAGATTGCCTCAGGGGCTTGTGCTCGGGGGCCGGGAAAATCCGGTCCCCGGGCCGACCTATCTCATTTTCCCAAGAAACCCGCGATCAGCCACAGATTCCGCAGTTGCCGGTATCCCAAGCCTTCCAGCATGGCCGCGGCAAATAGCTTCACCAGTTCGCTCGGATCCGACGCTTCATACTGAGCCAGTTCCCGCAGCACCACGGCCGCCATCGATACCAGCGCTCCCGTCCCCAACGTGGCCATAAGCACCAGCCTGATCGCCGTGCCGCTGGCGTGACCCGTGAACACCGCCGCCGCCAACACCAGATAGGCGCCGGTTTCGATCACCGGCAGCAGCAGCCTCCAGCCCACCAAACCAGGCAGAACCCATCCCATTCCACCCAACCCTTCCATGCGCACCGCGTGCGCCAGCGCGTGCTGATCGCGGCTGACCGTGCGATGCAATTCCGCTACGCTCCGCGGCGAGCGGCAGTAGCCGACCGGATCCGGCACCAGCGCCACGTGCGCCGGTTTGCCGGCGGCCGGCCGACGCTTCCGCACCGCCAGGACTGTATCGAGCGAACCGTCGCGAAAGCCGCCGGCTTCCTCGATCGCATCCTTGCGCACCAGCAACGCGCTGCCTGGAAACGGCCCCAGCCGGTCCCATCCGGCGGCCGCGGCCGCGCGTCCCAGCCAGATCCGGATCTCTTCCAACCCCCAAAAGCGGGCCGGCCAGGATTCGCCGAGCGGGCCCGGACCGCCTCCGCAAACCGCCACCGTGCCGGCCGGATCCTCCAGCATGGGCCGGATGAGGGTGAGCAGCGCATCCTGCGGGAACTCGCTGGCCGGGTCGAACAGCGCCAGCAGGGGCGACTGGGCCGCATTCGCCGCCGCGTTCCAGGCCTCCGACGGCCTCCCGCCTTCGGTTTCCACCACCACCATCCGCACCGGATCGAGCGATTGATAGACGGCGCGAACCTTGGCGGACGCGAGCGTTCCTCCCACGCGCGAGGAGCGCCGCAGGCGAAATTCGCTGGACCACGTCTCCCTCTCCGCCTCGTCCGGGTTCTCCAGCACCAGCACCGTTTCCGAGCGGCCGAAATCCAGGCACAGCAGCCGGCGCACAAAAGCCCGCGCGGCCGGCGACGCGTCGCGGCAGACCGCCAGTACCGACACCGCCGGCACCAGCGGGGATTTCAGCAGCACGTTGCCGCTCTCGTCCGGATTGCGCCGCCGCAACCGCCGCAACACCATACAGCCCTTGAGGAGGATCCCAAAAGCCGCCACCCCGGCCAGTGTCAGCACCAATGCAGCCGCGGTCAGGACGGTGGCTGCCCAGTCCGCGGGCGGGTTCATCCGAGCCTCGCTCCGTGTGCGAACCGTTCCAGGGCTTCGGCGGCCGCCGCGGCCGTGGCTTCGTTTTCGCTGGACGCCAGATCGCTCAACGCGCTCAGTCCCATGGGAGGCAACTCGGCCAGGGCCGCCGCCGCCGCGCGCAGTTGCCCGGCGTTCCCCAGCCTCATGCCGCGAGCCAGCAGCGGAATGGCATTGGCCAGTTTCATGCGCGCCGCGGCGTGGGCGGCGGCACAGAACACTTCCGGCTGGGCGGCGTCGCGGAGGGAATCGAGGATGGCCGCTTCATGATCCGCCGACGGCGGAAGCAGCGGCGCCAGACCCAATGCGCTCGCCCGGATGCGCGCGTCCCGGTGCTCCAGCAAACGGTGCAGGTCTTCGAAGGGCAGGGCCCGCTCCCAGGCAACCAGCAACTGCAGCGCCACCAGCGTCCGCTCCGGGTCTTTTCCGTTCAGCTCCCGGGGAATCGCGCCCTCGCAGAGCGCGAGCGCCCGGCGGCGCAACTCTTCGGTGAGGCGGATCCGCGAGAGCAGGTTGTTCTCCATCGCCATGGCGAAGACCCGTTCGAATTGTTCCGGAACCTCCGAATGCAGCACGGCGCGCGCCGCGGCCACCCGCACCTCCCGGTCGGCGTCGTCCAAGGCCAGCAGGGGAATCTCGCCGCTCAGCCGCCGGCACGGCTCGAACGAAGTCACAAACGCCAGGCCCTTGAACGCTCTGCGCCGCTCCATCGGTTCGCGCGAACGCGTGTCGTGAACCCAGCCCTGCACCAGCCCCAGGCCGATCGCGGCCTCGCACAACCGGTCGCGGGCGGCGCCGGCCACCTTCCCTTCGAATTCCGTCAGCACCCGGCCGGCGGCGGCGTGGTCCGGCCCCACCAGCTTACGAATCTGCTCCACGTTGTCGCTGCCCGCGATGCTCTCGATCAGCAACTGGCGAATCCGCGGCTCGATCTCCGCCTCGCGCCGTTTCCGCGTCCGGGATTTCGCGGCCCGGGCCAGCGACACACCGAACATCCCCGCCACCCATAGCGCGTAGAAGCCCAGCAGGGCGGAGACGATGCGCAGAGCGGCGGTCATCGCGAAGCGAGTCGTTTCAGACGGGCAACCAGTTCCATCGGGCTGAACGGCTTGACCACGTAGTCGTCGGCTCCCAACGAAAAACCGCGAATGACGTCGCTTTCCTGCTGCCGCGCCGTCAGCAGCATCACGCGCACGGGTAGCGATTCCTTGCGCAACGCCGCCAGCACTTCGTAGCCGTCCATCCCCGGCATGCTTACGTCCAAAACCGCGATATCGGGCTTGAGGCGGCGGATGGTTTCGAGCGCCGTCGTGCCGTCCGGCACGGTCTCGATATCGAAACCGAAGTTCTTTAGCGTGGTGCTCACCAGTGCCCGCACCGTGGGGTCGTCGTCGGCGATGACCACCCGCGCCCGCGCGCCTGTCCCCAGGGGAGATAACGGAATGGGCCGTGCGCCCCCGGCCGGCTTTTCGATCTGCGCCAGGCTCAACCGTACCAGCGCTTCCTCCGGCTGCCAGGCGTCCATCAGAAATTCCCGCGCCAGCGCTTGCACCTTCGGGTCCAACGCCAACAGGTGATCCCGGCTCCCCACCAGCACCACCGGCATCCGCTTCCATACCGGCGCGCTCGCCTCCAGCCATGCGTCCGTATTCACTTCCGGCGCCACGAAGACTACTGCCAGGTCGGCCGATAGCGCCTCCTCGCCGGTGGGATTCGAACCCGCTTCGAAAAACGTCACCGTTCCATGGGCGCGCTCCAAAGCGATGCCCAGACGCTCCTCCTCGGCGGCGGGCAAACCCACGGCCGTGATCCGCTTCCCGGTAAACGCCTGCGAAACGTACTCCGGAATCGGCATATCGCGCGCCTCGCGCGGGCTGGAAAAAGCCAGTGCCAAGGCGGTAAGCGATTCCCGCAACTGGGCGTTGTCCAGCGGCCGGTCCAGCAGAATCGCTTCCGCTTCCCGCGCCAGCCGGCTGATGGCCGTGTAGCCCAGCAGGCCCCCGGTTCCCACCCACTGGTGAACCAGTTTGGCCGCGTCGTTGGCGCTGAAATGACCGTCCAGGTCCAGCAGCAGTTGGCGCGATTTCTCCCGGCCCTCGGCCAGAAAAACGCGCCGCAGCGCCTGCAGGTCCGCTTCGGGAATGGCCGCCACTTCACCCGCCGGCGGCGCCGCCGCGGCTTCGTTGCGCCGGGCCAGGTGCTCCCGCAACCGGCTGCCCAGCGTGCGCGTATCGATGGGCTTGGTGATGTAACCGTCGCAACCGGCGTCGATGGCCTTCTGCTCGTCGCCTTTCATGGCGAAAGCCGTCAGCGCCACCACCACCAGGTCTTTCAGGTTCGGATCTTTGCGGATGCGCCGCGTCAACTCCAGGCCGTCCATCCCTGGAAGTTGGATATCGGTCAGCACCAGGTAGGGATGAAAACTTTTCAGTAGCTCCAGCGCCTCTTCCGCCGTAGTGGCGGTCATCACCTTGTATCCCTCGTTGACAAGCAGTATACGGGTGAGTTTCAGGTTTACCGGAGTATCGTCGACAACCAATATCGGCTCGCCAGCCATGTTGAGTTTATTCTAGCTTAGGCCGTGCCCGCTGGATACAATTACTAAGCGGCTGTAGTTATCCCTGTCGAACGATAATGTAATGGGAATATTGCAGAAAACACGCTCCCTTTGCCCGGCGTGCTGCGCACGGCGACGGTTCCACCCTGGGCCTCCACGATGTGCCGCGTCAACGCCAGGCCCAGCCCGGTGCCTTGCCCCGCTTTCTTACTGTTGGGGATCTGCTGAAACTCCTGGAACAGGCGAGCCACTTCCTCGGCCGGAATGCCGATCCCGGTGTCTTCCACCTCCAGCCGAAAGGCGTCGTTGCCTTCCATCCCCACCCGCACCGTGACTACGCCCCCAGCCGGAGTGAACTTGACCGCGTTGGAAAGGTAGTTGTATAAAACCTGTTTGAATCGCGCCGGATCGAGAAATGCCGTCAGCCCCGGAATTACGTCCAGCACCAACTGCTGCCCGCCTTTTTCCGACAGCGGCCGGATCACGTCGCGCACTTCCTCCACCAGCAGAGTGATCTTCGAAATCTCCGGCCGGAATTCCATCTTGCCCGCCTCCACCTTGGCCAGATCCAGAATGTCGTTGATGAGCTGCAACAGGTGGCGCGCGCTCACCAGAATGTCGCTCAGACACTCCTTGTGATCTTCGGAAACTTCTCCCACCCTGCCGTCGTAAAGAATTTCGGCAAAGCCGATGATGGCGTTCAGCGGCGTGCGCAGTTCGTGAGAGACGCCGGCCAGGAACCGTCCCTTGGCGGCCACCGCGTTGCGCGCCGCTTCCAGAGCGTGGCCCAACTGCTCATTGCGATTGCGCAATTCCAGGGCGTATTGCTCCACTTTGCGCGCCGCCATGGCGGCGATGTTCCGCTCGGTGACGTCGGTCAGCGAGCGCAGCACCGCGGTTACATGCCCGTTATCGTCGCGGATGAACGTCTCCCGGATTTCCACCCCGATGCGGCTGCCGTCCTCCAGCAACAGGTCGCAGTTGAAGTTGCCGCCTTCTTCTCCGCGCGCGATCCGTTCGAGCATGGCGGCGCGGAAACTCTCCTGTTGATCGGGAGCCACGAAATCCCACGCGCGATAGCCCAGCAATTGGTCGGGAGCCGTCTTGAGCAGGTTGCTCACGGCCTGATTGAAACGCCGCACTACCCCCTCGCGATCGGTTTCCTCGTAAGGAATCGGAGCCTGATCGAAGAAATTGCGGTACCGGCTTTCGCTGTCGCGCATCTCTTTTTCGCGGCTGCGCAGCAGGTGCGAAGCTTCCTCCAGGCGCCGCGCCAGGTCGGCGATTTCGTCGGTTCCGCGAGGCAGTCCCTCCAGCGGCAAGCCGTGCGCCAGCCGCCGCGCGTTCTCCTCCAGAGCGCGCATCCGCCGCAACACGCGCCCGGCCAGCAGCAGGTGGATGAAGAGCGCCCCCATCGGTCCGCCTACGCCGCACACCACCACGATCCGGAACTGGCGCCGGCGCGTCTCGTCGCGCGCGGCTCTGGCGGCGGCCGATATCCGCTCCTGGGCGTCGGCCAGCCTCGCCAGCCGGGCCTCGACGTCGCCTACCACCCGAATCTGGTTGCCCGACCCGGCTCCCGCCACGCGCTGCGCGAATAGAGACAGTGCCTGCGACGTCAGCCGGCGAATCCCGGCGGCGTCGGCGTCGTTCTCCCCCAGAAGCGCCCTCAGATCCGCCATCGCCCGGCCCGCTTCCCCGCGCGCCGCCGCATACGCCGCGCGATACGTCTCCTGGTGGGTCGCCGCGTAGGCATCGGCCGCGTTCTCTCCGTCCGCCAGCGCGCCGCGCAGCCGCAATACAGCCACCCGGACGTCGTAGGAGTGGCTCACCAGCGCTTCGGTATACCGCCCGTTCTCATCCGCCCAGTACACCGAAAACAACGCCACGAACAGCGCCGCGATCGGAAACGTGAGTACGGCGACACCCTGCGCCCGCAGGGAAACCCGAGTCCAGCGGGCCAGGCCGTCGTGCGGATCGCGTTTTTCTGCCGGCTTGGCCATTAATTGACCATTGTAAGATACCGCACACCAAACTCGCCCAGCCTTTCTCCGCTGGCTGTGCTATCTGTAGACAGTAATGGATCGCATCGGGCGATACAAAATCGTCAGGGAGTTGGGCCGCGGCGCTATGGGCGTGGTCTACCATGCCATCGATCCCAACATCGGCCGCCCGGTGGCCATCAAAACCATCCAACTGACCGGTGCGCGGACGCCGGACGAGCAGGCCCGCCTGCGCGAGCGCCTGTTCCGCGAAGCCCGCTCGGCCGGCATCCTTTCGCACCCCGGCATCGTCACCGTCTACGACGTGGAACAGCAGGGCGACCTGGCCTACATCGCCATGGAATTCGTGGACGGCCCCACGCTCGATCAATTGCTGAGCGCTCCGGAACCTCTCCCGCCCGCGCGCATGTTCGCCATCCTCGGCCAGACCGCCGCGGCCCTCGATTACGCCCACCAGAAAGGCATCGTCCATCGCGACATCAAGCCCGCCAATATCATGATTGCCGCCGATGGCACCGCCAAAATCAGCGATTTCGGCATCGCCAAGGTCACCGCCTCCGAGCAGTTCACCATGACCGGCTCGATCGTCGGCACGCCCCATTACATGTCGCCCGAGCAGGTGCAGGGTCTCAGCCTGGACGGCCGCTCCGACCAGTTCTCGCTGGCGGTGATGGCCTTTGAGATCCTGACCGGCGAAAAGCCCTACACCGGCGAGCATCTGACTACGGTGGTCTACAAGATCGTGGCCGAAGAGCCGGAGTCGCCCCACCGCTTGAACCCGTCCCTCAACGGCGCCATCGAGAGCGTCATGAAGAAAGGGCTGGCCAAAAAGCCCGAGGGCCGCTATCGCACCTGCCAGGAATTTGTCGAGGCGCTGGAGAAGGCCTGCGCCGGCGTCAAGAATTTCAAAACCATGCCCCGCGGCGGCAGCCTGAACGAGCCCACCATGGGGGACGCCGCCGCCCCGGCCGCGCCCGGCGCGATTCCACCTCTGCCGCCGCCCCGCCGTCCGCGGCGCGGCGAAACCACCGTCACCCGCGACCGCGAGCCGCCGCGCAAATCTAGGTTTCTGCCGTTTCTGGCGGCCGTTTTGCTGGCAGCCGCGCTGTTGGCTCTCATTGGCTGGCAGGCGTCGCCATGGCATGGGCGTCCGAGTGTTCCCGAGTCCGACAACGCCGGCAGCCCCGGCCCCGCGGGGCCAGCCCAGTCGCCTCAGCCGGCCAACCCCTCCGCGCAGAAGCCCAGCCCCATGCCTGCCTCGGCCGCGCCCTCGGCTCCGGCCGCGCCCGCTGCATCCGCGGCAACCCAGCCGACGGCCTCCGACGCTTCCGCCCCGCCCCCGTCGCCGTCCACCGCCGCCAGCACCGAGCCGGTACCTAAACCCGCCAGCGAACCTGGTGACACGGCCGCGGCCGCCAAACCCGCGCCCGCCGCGACCCATCCCGCCCACCCGGCTCCGGCCTCCGCTTCGTCGCGCACTCCACCAGGGCCCCAACCGGTCACCGTGATCAGCAGCCCCGCCGGCGCCACCGCAACCCTCGATGGGCGCTCCGAGACGGCCTGCAAGACTCCCTGCGAACTCGACGCCCCGCCCGGCCAGCATTCCATCTACATCTCCATGCCCGGCTACCAGATCGAACGCCGCGAAACCACCGTCGGCAATAGCCCGCTCGAACTGGAAGCCGTCATCCTGCACGCCTACGCCGGAACCCTGATGCTAAGCAGCGCCCCGCCCGGCGCCACCATCCGCATCAACGGAAAAGATATCGGAAGGCGCACCCCCGCCCAGCTTTCGCTCGCGCCCGGCACCTACAAAGTCACGGTGGAAAAAGACGGCGCCGCCAAAACCACCGACGTCGACATCCGCAACGACGAAACCAAGTTGCTGCGGGTTCTGCTGGGTCAGTAAGGACGCACGTGGCGCGGACCTCCGGTCTGCCGCGTCGGCTTTCCAGCCGACGTTCTTTGCTTCGGTAGCGCCGGCGATCTTGTCGCCGGTGCTTTTGGCAGAGAGCGTCTTCAACCGACCGGTCGAACGGGAAGGAACTGGGAATCTGACTCGATGCGTAACCCGGCACCTGGGGGTGCTTAACCGATCTCGGATTTCACGATTTAGACGCGGAAACCGCTTCCTTGCGGTCGCGGCTCGGTTACGGGCGTAGCTTGTTTTCAATCACTTACCGAGCCGCGACCGTCAGGGAGCGGTCGCCGGGGACGAATTTTCCCGGATGTGAAACTCGCACAAAAGCGCGGCAAGGACATGGCGCTTTCTCGGCCCTACACGTACTTCCCGTCCACCATTCGCCGCACCCCCGTAGTCCCTTCCCGCAACTCTTCCGGCAACAGCCCCTCCGGCGTATCTTGGTAACAAACCGGCCGCGCGAAGCGCTCGATGGCGCGGCCGCCGACCGACGTAGTCCGCCCGTCCGACGTCGCTGGATACGGCCCTCCATGCACCATGGCTTGGCAGACTTCCACTCCGGTGGGGTATCCATTAAAAACAATGCGCCCCACCCGCGTTTCGAGCGCGGCGACCAGGCCGGCGGCTTCGCCTTCGTCGCCGGCCGCCATCTGAATCGTGGCCGTCAGGTTGCCTTCCATGGTGTGCGCGATGGCCAGGGCTTCTTCAAACTTGCCGTAGCGCACCAGCACGGAGGACGGTCCGAAAACTTCTTCGCCTAAATCCGGCTCCGCCAGGAACGCTTCGACGGTAGCTTCGAACAGGGAAGGGGCCGAGCCTTTGCCGCACGCCAGCGTCCGCAAGCGCGGGTCGGCGCTACGCGCGGCGACCTTGCCCGCATAGTTTTCGAAAATGCCGGCATTCAGCATGGGAGCTTCCGGCGTGGCGGCCAGTTTTCCCGCTAGCGCCGCCACCACTCGGTCCCCCGCGGCGCCGGCGGGCGCGGCAATCACACCCGGATTGGTGCAGAATTGGCCCACCCCGGCGGTGATGGAAGCGTGCAATCCGGCCGCCAGCGCGTCGCTGCGCTCCCCCAGCGCATGGGACAAAATGAATACCGGGTTGACGCTGCTCATTTCGGCATAGAACGGAACCGGCTCGGGCCGCGCCTGGGCTATGGCGGCCAGCGCCAGTCCGCCCTTGCGCGACCCGGTAAACGCCGCGGCCTGGATCGACGGATGCGCCACCAGCGCCTGGCCGATTTCGCGTCCCACCGTAAACAGCAAGGAAAAAACACCCTCCGGCATGCCTGTTTTCAGAGCCGCCGCCACGATTGCACCGCCGCACATCTCCGCCGTTCCGGGATGCGAGAAATGCGCATTCACGACCACCGGATTGCCGGCCGCCAGGGCCGAAGCCGTGTCGCCGCCGGCCACCGAAAACGCCAGTGGAAAATTGGAGGCGCAGAACACCGCCACCGGTCCCAGCGGCCGCAGCATCGAGCGCACGTCCGGCTTGGGCAGCGGCTTGCGGCCAGCGTCGCCGCTATCGATCCGCGCGTCCACCCATGAGCCCTCTTCCACGATAGCGGCGAAAAAGCGAAGCTGGCCCGTGGTGCGCGCCAGTTCGCCCCTCAGGCGCGCCTCCGGCAGCGCCGATTCGGTCACCACGCGTTCTATCAGCGCATCCCCCAGGGCCTCCAGTTCGGTGGCCATGGCGCGCAGAAACTCCGCGCGCCGCCTGCGGGGCAGTGCGCGATAAGCCGGCAAAGCGCTGGCGGCCAGATTCGCCGCCCGATCCATTATCTCCGCCGTGGCGCCGCCGTAGGCCGGCTCCAAACGCTCTCCGGTGCCCGCGTTGTACCCGTGTAGCGTCCCTTCGCCGCCCGCGGCGCGGCTCCATCCAACCAGCGATCTTCCTTGCAGCATATTCAATCCGCAATTCTTACACACTTTTCCCTATACCACCCGGTGGCCGAAACGGCGTCCGGAGCCGTACAATGGACTATACCGGAGACGCGATTTAACGGCATGGCAAATCCTATCGGCAACGTGTTTCAATCGCTCCGCGCGAGGCTGGATAAGTTTCTGTCGGGCGGCGCCAGAGACGATCCCTTCTATCTCTCCAACCGTACCATCGGGCAGAAAATGAAAAGCTGGCTGTTGATCGCCATCCCGTGCCTGGTGGTGATTGGCCTGGTAGTTTTCGCCCTCTCCCGGCGCAGCGCTGCCAAGGACGTCCGCACGGACCTGACGCCGGCGCAGCTTGCCGCCAAAATGCTGCCGGATTACAGCAAAACCGTGCACCTGGAGGCGAGCGATGGCGTGAACGTGGACGAAGTGCAGGTGCAGCACTCGGATCCTCCCAAGCTGATCGGCGTGGCGCGGAACAATACCGGACACGTGGTGAATTCCGCCGACGTTCTGTGCGAGCTGTTGAACCGTCGCGGCTCGCGTTTGGGGGCCGCAACCGGCCACGTAGGCCAAATCCCGCCGCACATGACCGCCAGGTTCGAAATCGTGATCGCGCAGGATACCGCCACGAGCGCCATCGTAAGGGAAATCCGCGTACATTGAACCATTCGTGGAGCGGACTCTTAGTCTGCCACGCCGGGACTTATCCCGGCGCTTGTCTCGCTTGACCCACCATGCTTCCCCCCCCGAATGCCGCATTCCGCGCGCCGGTTGCGAGACAGTCCTGAACCTAAGTACACCGCCTTCATAGGTTCGCCAACGTATTTCCGGGCAACGGCTCCCGCACGGTCGCGAAAACTCGGAAACCGCGACCGTCAGAACCCGTGAAAAATCAAAACTTCGAGCCACGGATGAACACCGATGAACGCCGATAAAGCCTTTGTTTTCCTTATCCGCGTTCATCTGTGTTCATCTGTGGCTATATTTCTTCACGCTTTCTCAGGGAGCGGTTAAACGCAAATACTTTAGCGAACTTCGAAGCGGTGCTATGGCAGCACCGGTTGAAAAAAATCCGCCGGCTCGAAGCTTTCGATCCGCCACTTCTTTCCTATCCTGGCTACGCGGAAGGTGATGCGGTCGTTCTTGCGGACTTTCACGACGCCGCTCCCATTGCCGTTCGTTTCGACCAGATCCATGGCCCAATCGATACCCACCGTGCGCACGCGGTCGTCGCCTTCGTTGGTTACCAGGTCCAGTGACGGCTGCAACTCGCCGCTAGCCATGGCGCCGCGGACGGCCTGTTCCAGGTGCGCCTTGGCGGCGAAAGCGGGATCGAAGAAGCTGAGAAATTGGGGCACATAGTCGCGGCCATTATTTAGCGCGCTGGCGACCTCGTGGAACATGTCCCACAAGGCGCCCATATCCGGCGGCGGCGCGAAAAAATCGGCCGGTTCGAAGGAGGCGATAACCCATCGTCCGCCGCGGTCCGCCAGGCGGCAACGAACCTTGGCGGCGCGATGCGTGAGGCCCGGAATCCCGCCGCGCTGGGTGATATCGAGCGCCCAATCCAGCTCCAGCAGCCGCTCGGCGCCTTCCCCGGACATCCGGTCGAACCCGATCCGGGACTCCGCCTGGGCTTGCGCAATCAGGGCCCCGGCGCCGCGCTGGAGCGCCTTGAGTCCGGGCATGGCCGGGTCGAAGGCTTCCCGAAAGGCCGCCGCGTCGCCGGTCGAAAGGGTTTTGGCCACCCCCAAAACGAAATCGGCGGGCGGCGCGCCAGCGCCCAGAAGCGGCCAGGCGGCGAGTACGGTCACACCCAAAGCCTTGCGCATCTTCACGTCCTGTAGCTGGCGTTAATTCGAATATAGCCTTCGGTGAAGTCGCACGTCCAGAAGCGCGCCTTGCCCCTGCCCTTGCCGCGAAACTTCACCCGGATCTCGCATTCGGGCGCG
Source organism: Bryobacterales bacterium (assembly GCA_003164035.1). Lineage (GTDB taxonomy): Bacteria > Acidobacteriota > Terriglobia > Bryobacterales > Bryobacteraceae > JBEKYD01. The sequence goes on from PLRS01000155.1 coordinate 34,297, forward strand.
TTCAGCTTGCCTGTCAGTTCCTTCTCCGAAAACGGCGCGGCCAATCCCCGCTCGCACACCGCCACTCCTTGCAGATAGATATCGGTCTTGGACGGTTGGAACGGTACGCCGGCATTGCCCGCCGCGCAAATGATCCGGCCCCAGTTGGGATCCGAGCCGGCCACGGCGGTTTTCACCAATGGAGAATTGGCGATGGCGCGGGCAATCCGCACAGCCGCGTCGTCCGATGCCGCGCCGTCGATTTCAATGGTGATCAGCTTCGTCGCGCCTTCGCCGTCGCGCGCGATGGCCTTCGCCAGTTCCTCCATCACGGCCGCGGCGGCTTCTTCCACCTTGCGCAGTTCCGCGCCCTCCGGCTTGATGCCGGAAGCGCCGTTGGCCAGCAGCAATAACGTGTCGTTGGTCGAGGTGTCGCCATCCACCGACAGGCGATTGTAGCTGCGCTCCACCCCGCGCTTCAAAATGGCTCGCAAGGGCGCCGCCGAAATGCGGGCGTCGGTCATGACGAAACCGAGCGTGGTGGCCATTTGCGGATGGATCATGCCGGAGCCCTTGGTCATGCCCGCCACGTGTACAGGTCCGCGCCGCAGCTTCACCTGGGTGGAGGCGGTCTTCGGCCGGAGATCCGTGGTCAGGATCGCGCGGGAAACGTCGTCGAACCGGGCGGGCGAAAGACCTTCCACCAGCCGGGGCAGGGCACTGGTGATCTTCGCCGGATCCAGTTCCACGCCGATCACCCCGGTGGAAGCCACCAGCACCTCGGTCGCGGGCATCCGAAGATGGCGAGCCGCTTGTTTGGCGGTCTCGAGCGCCACCGCGTCGCCGGTCCGCGTGGCGCAGTTGGCGTTGCCGGCATTGATCAGGATGGCGCTGGCGGCGCCGTGGCTGCGCTCGAGCGACCGCCGCGACAGCCGTACCGGCGCGGCTTGGACGCGATTCTGGGTGAACACGCCCGCGGCCGACGCGGCCATGCCGGTCACGATCAGCGCCAGGTCGTCCTTTTCCACGTTACGGATGCCGGCGTAGGTGGCGGAATATGCAAATCCGAGCGGTAGGTTGTTCAAACCGGTATCTCTCCCAAGGGTTCATTCTCGGCCGGACGATGGCCGTTGGCGAAATCGGCCGCCGGCATGCGCTTGCGGCCTTCCTGCTGCACTTCGAGAAGTTCCAGGCCGCCATCCCCGGTGCGCACTGCCAGCGGGCGCACCGAGGCCAGCGTGCCGGTCGCGCCGGTATCGGCCGCCAGCCGGATCGGCCGGCTGCGCCAAATATGCAGCGCGTGGCCGCGCCAGGCGGTCGAAGCGCCCGGCCACGGCTGCAGGCCGCGCACCCGGTTGTCAATCGCGATGGCTGGCTGCCGCCAGTCGATACGCCCGTCATCTTTGGTCAGTAGCGGCGCGTAGCTCGCCTGGGCGCTGTCCTGCTCTTGCGGCGTAATCGTGCCCGCTTCCGTCCCGGCCAGCGCTTCGATCAGCAGGCCCGCTCCCATCGTCGATAGGCGGCCGCCCAGTTCCACGGCGTTCTCTTCCACGCCGATTTCGGTCTCCGCCTTCAACAGCACATCGCCCGTATCCAGGCCCGCGTCGATCCGCATGATGGTGACCCCGGTGCGCGTCTCGCCGTTCGCGATGGCCCACTGGATGGGCGCCGCGCCGCGATATTTGGGCAGCAGCGAAGCGTGAACATTGAGAATCCCCAACGGCGCCAGGTCGATAATCGATTGGGGAATGATCTGGCCGTAGCCTACCACCACCATGGCCCGCGGCGCCAATGCCGCTAGATACTGCTGCGCCTCCGGACGCCGAATGCGTTCGGGCTGGTATACGGGCAATCCGAGCCGGAGCGCGGCTTCTTTTACCGGCGGAAACCCGGCTTGCTGGCCCCGCCCGCGTGGCCGGTCCGGCTGCGTCACCACGGCCGCCACCTCGTGACCGGCGGCCGCCAACCGGTTCAGCGTGGGAACCGCGAATGCGGGCGTGCCTAGAAATACGACCCGCACCGCCGCGCCTATCCCCACTCCCCGGCGCGCTGCATCTTCTTGATCTTGCGCTTCATCAGATCGCGCTTCAGGGGACTGATATGGGTGATGTAGAGCCGGCCGTAGAGGTGGTCGATTTCGTGAACCAGGGCGCGCGCCAGCAGGTCTTCGCCCGTGATTTCGATTTCCACTCCCTTCACGTTCTGCGCGCTGGCGGTAACCCGCTTTCCGCGGCGAACCTGCTCGCGAAAGCCGGGTATACTCAGGCAACCCTCCTCGCCCACCTGCTTGCCCTCGATTTTGAGGATCTTCGGGTTCACCAGCACGAGCTTGTCTTCGGGCCGTTCGCCGTTGGAGATATCGATCACAGAGATTTTCTTGCCGATGCCGATTTGCGGCGCCGCCAGCCCTACGCCTTTGGCCGCGTACATGGATTCGAACATGTCCGCCACCAGCTTTTCCAGTTCCTCCGTATCGAAATCCGTGATGATCCCGGCTTCGCGCTCCAGCACCGGGTCGCCAAATTTTACAATGGGGTAGACCATAGCGATCAGAAGTTCTTCACCTGTTCGAGATAACCATCATAGTTGCGCCGCGTCTCGGCCAGCGAGTCGCCGCCGAATTTTTCCAGTAGCGCCTGGGCCAGCACCAGCGCGACCATGGCTTCGCCGATCACGCCCGCGGCGGGCACCACTGCCACGTCCGAGCGCTCATAAGCCGCCAGCGCCGGCTCGCGCGTGGCCAGGTCCACCGATTCCAGCGGCCGCCTCAAAGTGGAAATGGGCTTGAGCATGCCTCGCACCAGGATATCCTGGCCGTTGCTGATGCCGCCTTCGAGTCCGCCGGCCCGGTTGGCGCCGCGCGTGAAGCGCCGGCCCTCGATGTCGTACCGGATCGTGTCCTGCACCTCGGAACCGAAGCTGGCCGCGCCCTCCGCGGCAAACCCCACTTCCACGCCTTTCACCGCCTGTATCGAAACGATGGCCTGCGCCAGCCGTCCATCCAGGCGCGCATCCCAGGTCGTGTGCGACCCCAGGCCAACCGGCACGCCGTGCGCCACCACTTCGAAAACGCCGCCCACCGTGTCGCCGGTTCGATAAGCCTGGTCCACCACTTCCTTCATGCGGCCTTCGGTTTCCCCGTCCACGCAGCCCAGCAGCACGTCGTCCTTCTTACTAAGCGCAACCAGTTCGTCCCAATCCGCGCGCCGTTCCAGCCGCACCCCGCCGACGGCGATCACGTGGCTCAGCACTTCCATGCCGAACTCGGCCAGCAGCGCCTTGGCGACGGCGCCCACAGCCACGCGCGCGGTGGTTTCCCGTGCGCTGGCCCGCTCCAGAATATAGCGCGCGTCGTGGAAATCGTACTTGATGGCGCCGGCCAGATCCGCATGTCCCGGCCGCGGCCGGGTGACGGCCTTCCAGTGGGCCTCCGAACCGGCGAAATCCTCCACCGGCAGCGACTCCGTCCAATTGGCCCAATCCCGATTGCGAATCATGATGGCGACCGGAGAACCGATCGTCCGCGAGTGCCGCACCCCGGCCACGATTTCAGCCCGGTCGGTTTCGATCTTCATCCGCCCGCCGCGGCCGAACCCCTGCTGCCGCCGCCACAACTCGCGGTTGACCGTTTCCGAATGTACGGGTACGCCGGCCGGAAGCCCCGTGAGGGTCGCTACCAGGCATTCCCCATGGGACTCTCCGGCGGTCTCGAATCGCAACATTCTATTAGAAAATCGTGACGAAGCTTTCATGGTAGCAGAGGGTGGGGCAGGCGGTTCCGCCTGCCAGCCAATTCCCTCACGGCATCTCAGGGAGCGGTTTCCGGGAACGGATTTCCCCAAATCGATTAAGCACCCGTTAAACACCCCAGACGACGCATCCGCCTGAATAATCGCTATGCTATGGAAAGGGGGTGCCAATGGTCAGAATTACCGGGCGACACATTCAACGCAATATGCGGGCCGTCGCCCATGCGATAGCGCAGCAAGAGCTTGAAGGTCTGAAGGTGCCCGAATCCACCATCGCCGACCTAAACCGCGTCGCGCGGGGCGAGATCGGCACCGACGAAGTGATCCGGAACATTTACCGCCGGTCAAAGAATGTCCCGATACTCGTCCGATGATCATTACCTTGACCCGGCCTCGGGTGTCCTGAAGAATCGTCCTGGTATTACGGACGACTTGCTACAAGCCTCGATAGATTCGTTCAAAGGTAACATCACGAAACTCACGGCACTCATTCGTGACAACCTGAGCACTCTTGAAGGCGACGCTCCCGTCCTCTAGCCGCTCAAGAAGTGTCTGTGGCCGAGGGAGACGAACGGCGCAAACACCACGACCCCACTCCCTCGAAGCGGCCCTCGCCTAGAGGCTGCCCCACCTTCGTCACCGTGATCTCCGTTGCACCCGTGCCACCCCCTCGGTCACAAACTTTTCAAAATATTTCTTACCCCTTCCGTCCCAGCCCCTTACCGCCATTCCACGGCTTCCCCACCCCCCGTTTTTTCCCGCTCGCCCGCTATCGTGTAATCGCAAGCGATCTTTATGTATATTCTGAATCCCCCACAACTCCACGTCATCGACGCCCTGTCCAATGGCGCCTCCTTGACCGACGCCGCCGCCCAAGCCGGCATCCACCGCAATACCATCGCTAACTGGCAACGCAATTCCCCCGATTTCCGCGACGCATTAGCCGTCACCCGCCACGACCGTGCCCTCCTCTACCGCGACCGCGCCGTCGAACTGGCCGATCTCGCCTTCGAAGCCCTCCGCGCAGTCCTCACCGACCCCAAATCCTCCCCTTCCACCCGCCTCCGCGCCGCCCTCTACATCATCGATAAAGTCTCCACCCCGCCCAAGTTCGAAGAAGAAGAACCCGCCAACCTGGACGACATGTTGGCCGCCATGGAGGAAGCCGCCCACGCGCAGTCCCCCGAATCGCCCGCCGATGCACAAAATTGCACAACCGTGCCCAACGAACCCGTCTCCCAGATGCACAATTTTGCACAAAAGCCCGAAACCTACCGCCGTCCCGAACCCAAAATCGGCCGCAACGACCCCTGCCCCTGTGGTAGCGGCAAAAAGTACAAAATTTGCTGCCTCGGCAAGTCCTCCGCAGCCGCCGCCTGACGAACCCTTTCGTGGAGCGGACTCTCAGTCTGCCACGCCGGGACTCATCCCGGCGCTTGTCTCGCATAGCCTGTTATGCAACGGGAACGGCCCGATTCCGCGACCTCAGGAGAGTTCGGAGAGTCGTCTCGACATTTCTTCCAGCCGGCACAGTGTCGTTGGCAACATCGGCATGCCTGCCCAATGCCGCCAGCCCCGGTTCGGTGGGGCGCCCCTCTCGTCCGCGCATCGCTGGGTTTACTTACCGTTAAAATAGGGCGTGAACTTTCGCCGCGAGCATCTTCTTCGTACATATTTATTGGTCTTGCTGTTCGTCGCCCTGCGGAGCTTTGGCAACCTGGCGCTGGCCTGGGGCACCAAGCGTCTGCCGCAAACTCTATCGGTCCACGCCTCAGCCTATCTGTGGTCCATGCTCGACCCGTTTGTGGCCGCCGGCATCGTCTTGCTGATTCTTTCCCTCTTCACCCGCATGGCGCTGCTCAGCGTGGCGGACCTGAGCTTCGTTCTGCCCACTACCGCGGTCGGATATCCGCTGGCGGCCGTGCTCGGCTGGTTCTTTTTGAAGGAGCAGGTTTCGCCCGCGCATTGGATCGCCACCCTGCTGATCTTCGCCGGCACCGCGCTGGTCGGCACCACCCCGCGCAGCACCACGCCGGTCGGGCCCCAAGGCGCCACGGAGCCCTCGAAATGAAGTGGGCACTGGTCGGGATTAACATCCTGGCAACGGTGGTGAGCGACTTGCTCCAGAGCCACGAACTGAAACAGGCCGGCGCGCAGTCGGTGGATGCGCGCGGGCTGGTGCGCCTGCTGCGGATCATTGCCGCTCGCCGCTACCTGATTCTTTCGATCGTCTTCCTGGCGGTCTCGTTCTTCGCGTTTATGGCCCTGGTGCAGAGCGCTCCGCTCAGTTTCGCCGTGCCGGCGTCGGCCGGCAGCTTCCTCCTCGAAACGGTCCTGGCGCGCCTCGTGCTGAAGGAGCGCATCGGAGGCCGCCGCGCCGCCGGCAACCTGCTGGTGCTGGCCGGCATCCTTCTGCTGGCCCGCTAGCTGTGGGGCAGCCAATCGTGGCTGGATAGCGTCGGGATAAACCGGCGTGGAGTAGGGAATGCAAGAGTCACACAGGAAAGGAGTAGCGAACCATCCTGACCCCGAGCCATGCGAGGGCAGTCGCGAGGCTGCACTGGAAGCGTTGGACAGGGGCATATGTGGGCTGGGAAATTGAGCTCCGAAAACGGCAATACAGGGAGCCGACGGCGTCAGCCAGTACGGAAGGCAATAGAGCGGTGCGCGATAGCGCGAGCGTGCCGTGCCCTGCGGAGTCGAAGACCCCATGCACGCATAGAAACTCCATGCGCGAGAACCGAGAGACCCCGTGGCCGCCCGTGGCCGAAAGGCGGCGGGCCGGGTGGAGAAAGCGATGAGCCATAAGACCATCATGCACGGCGGCGGGGAGTCGTACGGCGGCATAGTACCAGCGAAGCAGCCGAACAAGAGCGGGAAACCGCGGGCGGAGGTTGTGGAGGAAAGGCCGCCGGCCAAGGAGAACACGGAACGGTCTAACCAGTGCCGGACGCAGAGTCGGGAAAGCGGGTCAAACGGGCTGGAACGTGTGCGGGAAGTTGCGAGGAAGGACAAGGAGGTGCGGTTCACGGCCCTGCTGCACCATGTGACGGTCGATCTGCTCCGGGACAGTTACCGCAGCCTGAAGAAAAAGGCGGCGCCGGGAGTGGACGGAGTGACATGGCATGAGTATGGAGAAGGCCTAGAGGCGCGAATCGGCGACCTGAAGGGGCGAATCCATCGCGGGGCATATCAAGCGCAGCCGTCGAGGCGAGTCTGGATCCCGAAAACCGATGGGAGGCAACGACCATTGGGGATCGCGGCGCTGGAGGACAAAATCGTTCAGCACGCGAGCGGAAGGGTACTCAACCAGATAGGGGAAGAGGACTCCCAGGGCTTCTCGTACGGATTCCGCCGGGGGCGCAGCCAGCAGGGGTCCCCGCCGAGAACATCCGGGGAACTCTGGAATGGCGGCAAGCGGTGGCGAGGGGGTATTTCCTCTACCATGCGATTCCCGGCAACGAGCGGCGACTGAGAGCGTTTCTACACGCAGCGCGGCGAAGCTGGCTCCGGATGCTACGGCGACGAAGCCAGCGGACCCACTGGACGTGGGCGCGATTCATGGAGCGGCTCGGTGTCTTGCTACCCGCGGTAGAAATCCAACATCCATATCCGACGGAGCGCTTCGACGCCAGACATCCAAGGCAGGAACCGTGTGCGTGAGTCGCGCCAGCACGGGACTGTGCGGGGGGTGCCGGGTAACCGGCATCCCTACCGCGACCAGCCGCCTTTCCAGGCGGCTCTTCCCTTCACGCACCTGCCCACCCATTTCGTGGCACCCCGCTACGAAGCCTTCCGTCGGTTTGGCGTACAATTGAACCAGACGCGGAACGGTGGCCGAGCGGTTGAAGGCAGCGGTCTTGAAAACCGCCATACCTGTGAGGGTATCGTGAGTTCGAATCTCACCCGTTCCGCCAGAATTCAAAATCGCCGCCCGGGAAAGGTCGATTCATGCATTCTCTGCTCGCGTTCCTGCTGTTTCTGGCCGCCGCCGATCCCGCCGCCGTGCTCGAAAGCGCCTTCTCCAGCCGCGATTTCGAGCCCGCCGCCGACCCGAATTCGCAACTGTGGTCTACCGCCCCGCGGGTCTCGGCGGACCGCGACTATCTGGGTCAACCCATTCCCGGCGCGCCCACCGAAATCCGCTCGCGCTGGAGCGATCGATATCTCTACCTGCTTTTCCTCTGTCCCTACGACGAACTCAATCTGAAGCCCGATCCCAACCCCGCCGCCGAAACCCCCTCGTTATGGAGCTGGGACGTCGCCGAAGCCTTCATCGGCTCCGATTTCGAGCACATCGGCCGCTACAAGGAACTCCAGGTCTCGCCGCGTGGCGAATGGGTGGACCTGGACATCGATCGCGACAGCCCCAAAACCCAGCAGGGAATGGCCTGGAATTCCGGCTACACCGTCAAGGGCCGCATCGACGCGCCCCACAAGGTCTGGTTTGGGGAGATGCGCATCCCATTTTCCGCCATTCTTACCAAGGACCCGCCCTCGCCGCGGGAGGGCCTGGAACTGCGCATCGGCCTGTTCCGCATTGCCGGCGCCGGCCAGCAGCGCGTCTTCTACGCCTGGCGTCCTCCGGCGGCAAAATCCTTTCACGTTCCCCAGGCCTTTGGCATCCTCCGCTTGCGTAATCGGTAGCCGGGTTGCACGTGGAGCGGACCCTCGGTCTGCCACGCCGGGACTTATCCCGGCGCTTCTCTCGCATAGCCGGCCATGCTCCCGCGAACGCCGAGATGGCCCGCGCCTTTGTTCGCGGCTACGTCGCACGCCGCGGAGCCGGCCGCCGCAGCTATAATACCGGTGATGGCCGGTTTTGCAACCGGCCGGCGGACAACGCGGGAATTCGCCCGCGAGGGGATGGCGGCATGCCGCGTAGAAGCGCCGTACCAGCTTCGTCAAGGAGAGGAAAATAGGAGCTATGTCACAAACGTTCTGGAAAGACATCAAACAGCCTTGGGCTGGTCACAGCCGCCGGGACCTGTTCCGGCAGGGCGGATTGCTGGCGGCCATGCAGGCGTTGGGCGGAAGCGTGCGGCGGGTGGTGGCGGCGCCCCTGATTATTGGCGCCGATATGTACCGCTCCATCGGCGTGCGGCCCATCATCAATGCCCGTGGCACCTTCACCATCATTACCGGTTCCGAGACACTTCCCGAAGTCAAGCGCGCCATGGATCAGGCGTCGCGCAGCTTCGTCAACATGGATGAGCTGATGGATGGCGTCGGCGCGCGCCTGGCCGAGTTGAGCGGCGCCGAGTGGGGAATCGTGACCGCCGGTTGTTGCGCCGCCATCACCCACTTCACCTCTTCCTGTATCGCCGGCGGCAATCCGGAGCGCATGCAGCGGCTTCCCACCCTTGCCGGGCTCAAGAACGAAGCGATCCTGCCCGCCTATTCGCACAATGTCTACGACCACGCCATCCGCATGCTGGGCGTGAAACTGGTGATCGTACACGACAAAGCCGAACTCGAAGCCGCCTTCAACGAACGCACGGCCCTGGTCTACATCCTCGGCGGACCGGGCGACGACGGGCCGCTCGGAACCCGCGTGGTGGCCGAGGTGGCCAGGCGCAAGAATGTCCCCGTGCTGGTGGATGCCGCGGCCGAGATTCTCACCCTCAAGCCGAACGTTCACCTCGATCGCGGCGCGAGTGCCGTGGCCTATAGCGGCGGCAAGTGCATCCGCGGTCCCCAGGCCGCCGGTCTTCTGCTGGGCGACAAAAGCCTGCTCCAGGGGGCCTGGATCAACAGTGCGCCCCACCACGCTTTCGGCCGGTCGCTCAAAGCCGGCAAGGAAGAAATCATGGGGATGTTGGCTGCTGTGGAGATGTGGGTCAAGCGCGATCATAAGGCCGAATGGGCCCAGTGGGAAGCCTGGCTCGACCATATCGCCACCAGCGTGAAGCGGGTTGACGGCGTCACCACCAACGTTCGCCAGCCTTCGGCGGACCTTTCCAACCGCACCCCGGAATTGCGCATCGAGTGGGACGGAGCCAAGCTCGGCATCACCGGCCAGGAAGTCGCCAAGATCGTGCTCGATACCGACCCGCGTATTGTGGTCGCCGGGGCCCGCGGTGCGCGCCCGGCGAATATGGCCAGTTCGGTTTCCATCGTTCCCTACCAGATGATGCCCGGCGAGGAAAAGGTGGTGGCCGATCGTCTCTACGCGCTGCTGGCCAATCCGCCGAAAATGGAGAATCCTCCGTCCCCGCCGTCGGGCCCGCCCGCGGCCCTCGCCGGTCAGTGGGAGTTACATCTGGACTTCGTTCACGGTTCGGCCAGCCACATCTTGATGCTGGAGCAGGACGGCGCCAAACTGATGGGGACGCACCAGGGCGAGTTCGCTTCCGGAGAACTCACCGGCACGGTGGCCACCAATACCGTGCGCTTCCGGAGCTCCCTCCCGACCGATGGCACGCGCGTCTTTTTCGAGTTTTCGGGCGCCGCCGAGGGCGGCAGGATGTCGGGAACCGTGGAGCTGGGCGAATATGGCCAAGCCCGCTGGACCGCGGAAAAGCACCAGTACCGGACGAGCGCCGAACGGCGCGGGTAAAGGAAGGGAGACGCTTATGAAACAGACGAATCGACGAAGTTTCCTGGGACGTGGGGTCGCCACCACTGCGGCGGCGGCCGTGGCCGTCGCCGGGCCCGCCGCGGCTCAGACCGAAAAACCCACCAAGCGGGTCATATATAGGAATGGGAAGAAGCCGGAAAAGACGCCGCTGTTCAACGGCACGGTCGCCTATGGGAATCTGCTCTTCATCGCCGGTGTCGGAGCGCATTTCGAAGGCGATATCAAGGCCCATACCAAGCACGTGCTCGATTCCATCCAGGAGCAACTGGAGAGCGCCGGCTCCTCCATGGACAAAGTCCTGAAGTGCAGCGTTTTTCTGAACGACTTGAAAGACTACGCCGGCATGAACGAAACCTTTCAAGGCCGCTTCGGCTCGGAACCGCCGGTGCGTACCACGATTGCCGCGGCTGGCGGAATTCCAGGCAATTCGCTGGTAGAGATCGACGTCATCGCTTACATCTAAGGACCGGCGGAACCGCCTGCCCCACCATTGAAAACAATGCACCCGCTTTGGTGGCGCAGGCGGTTCCGCCTGCGATTTGTGATTTTTCACAGTCCTGAGGGAGCGGTTGCTTTAAACCTTGTGTTTGTCGTAGTCGAACGGCTCATTCACCAGGTGCAGATCCGCTTCGCCTTTGCGCGTCAGGTAGATGGTCTTGAGCTCGGTGCGCGGAAAGTCGCTCAGCTTCCGTTCCACCGGGCCCTGGTCGGTCCACTCGAAGATCTGGATCTCCCAGGGATTGAACGTGGCGGTTAAGCCGCGCTCCTTGGCGATGCGGTACAGGTGAACGTTCCCCGGTTCGTGCCCGCCTAGATACAGTCCGACCACGTCCAGCAGGAAGGGATGTTTGCTGAACATGACCATGTTGGCCATATGGTCGTTGCCGATGTTGAAGCCGTCGCCGTCGCGTCCGAAAATAGCCTCGATCATGGCCAGCCCCGGCCACACCGTGCTCAGGTTGTCGCAAGTCTTGTGTGCCCAAATCTCCTGGTCCATGGGGCTCAGGCCGCGGTCGCCGGCGGTGGCTACGGTTTCGTACCGGTTGAAATTCGCCTTCACGTGGCGGGCGAAAAAGTCGTTCACCAGGGGCTGGACCCGCGGGTTCACATCGGCCGTCACCAGCGGGTTGGTCTGGATACTGGGCCAGCCGCCGCAGAATTGTGTGAACGGGTGCACCACCAGGCCCTGCATGTTCTTGACCGATTGCGTCAGGCACATGGCGTGAGCCTTCCATTTGGCAATGTCCAGAATCCAGGTATCGGGCTCGCCCACCGGCGCGTAGTGCGGAATGCGCTGGAACACCACGCCGTCCGGCACTTTAGCCCAATTGACGGCGTAGCCGTCGCGCAGGTGTTTGGGACGCCGCTGCGGCTCGCCGATCTCCACACCCAGCCGTTCGTTGATATCGTTGAAGCCGCGAATCTCCCAGGTGTCGTAGCCGGTCGATTCCACGAAGTGAAACCGCTTGAGGCCCAGTTCCTGCAGCCCCGTGACCATGCCTTCGTAGAACTGCGGGTCCGTGCCCACGCCCCAGTTATCGGCCAGCGCGCGCCGCCGGTCGTAGACGCCGGTGGCATTCGGCTTCAGCACGATCCGGTGCGTGAGCGGGATGCCCGGCTTGTCCATCGGCACGAAAATCTGGCGCGAAAGGGCAAGCCCCTCGCGGAGTTTGGCCGGCCCGTCCATCTTGTTCGCCACGTGGGTGCGCCGGATGAAAACGGCCTTGGGGTTCCGCTCGATCAGGGGATGCAGTCCGAAATAGGCGTGGCTCACCGGCGCGGCCTCGGCCAGTCTCAGTCCGGGAACCGTCCCGCACGCGGCCAAAGCGCCAAAACGAAGAAAATCTCTCCTGTTCACCATTGGAATCCCTCCTTGCTCTTATGCCGATCTTACCCGAAAATCACGGCGGCCGCACGCTCCAGTTGGGGAAGCGTGACCTCGGAACTGGTGCCCCGCCGGGCTATCTTCACGGTTTGTGGCGCGGCTTCGGGCCGCAGCAGTGTCGCCTTGGTGAAACTGCCCTGAATGCGGGCCAATACCGGCAGCTCCTGGGGCCGCCCATAGTTGAGAAGGTAGAGGACAGCGCCGCCGGCCATCGCCACCGCGGCGTTGCCGTTGAAGACGCGCGTAGCCCGTCGTTTCTCCGTGACGTAATCGATCATGTCGAAAGCCAGGTCGGACGGATCGAGCACGGGCTCCTTATAAGCCACCACCTGCCCCTTGCCCAGCGAATAGTAGTCGCGGTCGGGATCTTCTCTCAGATGCTTCAACCCCGCCGCGCGCCACCAGGCCTGGGCGCCCGGCGCGTCCACCACCAGGGTCGTTCCCGCCTCGGCATTGGCCAGAATGCGGCGCCGCGCGTCCGCCGCGGGTGTTTCAATCCCCACGGCCACCAGCTCCAGGCACCGCGCCGGTTCGGGCGCCGGCGGTTCGGCCGCCGCCACCACCGCTGGTGACACGTTGTGCCGGTAAGCCAGGTTGGCGATCTCGAGGAGATCGTCCTTGTTTTCGATCAGCACGGTGATATTACGCTGCAGCGGCTGGCCGAACACCGCCGCGTTCTCCCGCAGCCAGGCCGCCGTCCGCCCCATTTTGCGCCAAGCCGCCAGGGCGTCGTCTGCGCCTTTCAACAGCGACTTTCGGAACCACTCCTCCAGCGCCATCACGAAGTTGCCGCCGCACATCCAGGCTTCGGCCAGCGCCAGTTCCAGCGTATGGAACGGCACCGAGCGCTCCGGCGGTACACCGGCTTCCTTGTTCGGCAGGTACCCCAACACCGGCGGCACCTTCGGATACAATGCCCGCAGGCATTCGACCAGGTAGCAGTTCTGATCGATCCACACGCCGCGCGTGGCCGAGGCTTCCGTCGGATCCCCCGGGTGCACGCCCGGCCACAACCCGGTGCGAAAGACCACGGCCCGGCTGGAGTCCGCCTTCGAGGCGTCGGCAAGGCTTACAAACCGCACCTCGTCCTCATGAACCACCTGGATGTGCGCCGCCGCGCAGGCCTTCTCGAAATCCTCGTCAGGAGAAGTCAGAACTGCCGTGATGCCACCCTCGCGGAGCAATGGCACATACTTGGGATCCGGATCGTTCCACCGAATCGCGGTTTGATGCAAGAGATCGACCGGCATGGGCACGAGACGTCTGCCGTTTATTTTCTCACACGGTGGTGGCAAACCGGGACTTTGTCCCGATTCTTGGGTGCTTAGTTAGTCGATCCGGGCAACCGCTCCCTGGCGGCCGCGGCTCGGAAACAAGCGAAACCGAGCCGCGACCGCGAGGGAGCGCAAGCGTCGGGATAAACCGGCGTGCAGTCGGGGATGGAAGAGCCCCACGAGAAAGGAGTAGCGAACCATCTTGACCTCAAGTCTTGCGCCGGGTGCCGCGAGGTGCCGGGTGAAGCGTAGACAGAGGCCGACCCAGAGCGGGGAGAGGGTGTCCCAGGGATTCGATGGTGTGCGGGAGAGAGCACGGAAGAACAAGCAGGAGCGGTTCACCGCTTTGCTCCATCATGTGACGCCGGGCCTGCTCCGGGAAAGCTTTTACGCCCTGAAGCGAAATGCCGCGCCGGGAGTGGACGGAGTGACGTGGGTGGCTGGTAACGGCCATCCCTACCGCGACGGTTGACGGGAACGGATTTTCCCCAGATCGGTTGGGCACCCTACTGCCCTTCGCGATCGCGGTAATCTCTAGGTGTGCGTACCTACTTCCATGTCGACATGGACGCGTTTTTCGTGTCGGTGGAAGAGCTGTTCGACTCTACGCTGAAGGGCAAACCGGTGGTGGTGGGCGGCCGTCCGGACGCGCGCGGGGTGGTATCGGCGGCCTCTTACGCGGCGCGCAAGTTCGGAGTGCATTCGGCCATGCCGCTGCGCACGGCGGCGAAGCTCTGCCCGCAGGCGATTTTTCTGGACGGGCACCCGGAACGCTATCGGGAGTATTCCGAGCGCGTGTACGAAGTGCTGCACCGGTTTTCGCCGCTGGTGGAAATGGCGTCGATCGACGAAGCGTATCTCGACATGACCGGAACCGCCCGCCTGCATGGGCCGCCGCTCGAAGCCGCTCACCGGCTGCACGCGCGCATGAAGGCCGACACGCAATTGAACTGCTCCATCGGCATCGCAAGCTCCCGCCTGGTGGCGAAAATCTGTTCCGACCAAGCCAAGCCGAATGGGGTGTTGTGGGTGATTCCCGGGTGCGAAGCCGCCTTTCTGGCGCCGCTCGACGTACGCAAGGTGCCGGGCGTGGGGAAAGTCACCGACGAACGCCTTCACGCGCTGGGCATCCGCAAGGTGGGCGACCTGGCGCGGCTGGAGGAAGACTTCCTGGAACGCCGCTTTGGCAAGTGGGGGCTGGCGCTGGCGGGCAAATCGCGAGGCCTGGACGCGGGCGGCTGGTTCGATACCGGGATTGGCGAAGACACGGGCCCGAAATCCATCAGCCACGAACACACTTTTTCCGAAGACACGGCCGTGGTGGCGCAACTGGAGGCGACGCTGGCGCGACTGTGCGAGAAAGTGGGCCGGCGGTTGCGCGAGCACGGCCTGCGTGCGCGCACCGTGCAGCTCAAGCTGCGCTATCGCGATTTCACCACCATCACCCGGGCCGAGACGCTGGAACGCCCCACCGATCTCGATATCGAGCTCTTCGAAGAAGCCCGTGCGCTGTTCCGCCGCAACTGGAAGGCCGGCGCCCAGGTTCGGCTGTTGGGGGTACACGCCTCCGGTTGGAGCCAGGAAGCGGCGCAGATGGACCTGATCGACGACGGCCGCCACCAGCGCTGGCAGCAGGCCACGGCCGCCGCCGATAAACTGCGCGACCGTTACGGCGAGAGCGCCGTCTCGCTGGCGGCCAGTTTGCGCGGCCAATTCCGCGAGCGGATCCACGAGAACCCGGTTGGGTTGCCGGGCAAGAGCGAAAAAAAGCCCTGACCGCCGGTCTGGGTCGCGGTCAGGCTTGCCGGGGCCGTTCGCAGAGCAGTGCCGTGGAGCGCGGCTGCAACTCGTATAATTCGCCGGCGGGTACGATCCGTTTGCCGTCCGGCTCGGGCGCGGCGGTGTCGAAAACCACCTCCCAGCTTACGCTCGCGTCCGGCGGCAGGCGAAACTCGACGGCTTCCACGTGGGCGTTAAGCAAAATCAGAAAGGTATCGTCGCGAATGGCTCCGCCGAAGGCATTCACGTCCTCCAGCGTGCGTCCGTTCAACATCAGCCCGATGCAGCGCATCCAACCCGCGTTCCACTGATCGGCGGACATTTCGCCCCCATCCGAGCCGAGCCAGGTGATGTCCTTTTCGGTGTGACCATCCACCTGGCGCAGCGGCGTGCCGGGATCGATGGGACGGTCCTGGAAGAATTTGCGGCGGTGCAGATTGGGATGGCTGCGGCGGATGTTCACCAGCTTGCGGGTGAATTCCAGCAGCGATTTCTGGCGTTGGTCCAGGTCCCAGCTATACCAACTGGTTGCATTGTCCTGGGCATACGCGTTGTTGTTGCCGTTCTGGGTGCGGCCGATTTCGTCGCCGCCGGAGATCATGGGAACGCCTTGGGAAAGCAGCAGGGTCGCCAGGAAATTGCGCTTCTGGCGTTCGCGCACCGCCACGATGGCGGGGTCGTCGCTGGGCCCTTCCACCCCGTAGTTATAGGAATAATTCTCGTTGCTGCCGTCGCGGCCGTCTTCGCCGTTGGCCTCATTGTGCTTGTGGTCGTAACTCACCAGGTCGTTCAAGGTGAAGCCGTCGTGGGCCACGATAAAGTTGACGCTGGCGGTGGGGTGGCGGCCGTCGTGCTGATAGAGGTCGCTCGAGCCCGTGAGGCGGTAGCCCAATTCGGCCAGGATGCCGTGGTCCCCCTTCCAGAAGCGGCGCATGGAGTCGCGGTACTTGCCGTTCCACTCGGCCCACAAGCTGGGAAACTTGCCCACCTGGTATCCGCCTTCGCCCACGTCCCACGGCTCGGCGATCAGCTTCACCTGGGAGATTACCGGGTCCTGATTGATGATGTCGAAGAAGGCGGATAGGCGGTCGACGGCGTGGAGTTCGCGCGCCAGGGAAGCGGCCAGGTCGAAACGGAAACCGTCAACGTGCATTTCCTGCACCCAGTAGCGCAGGCTGTCCATGATGAGCTTGAGCACCTGCGGATGGCGCACGTTGAGGGTATTGCCGGTGCCGGTAAAATCCATGTAGAAACGCTGATTGCCCGGGATGAGGCGATAATAGGTGGCGTTATCGATGCCCTTGAAGCTGAGGGTCGGCCCGAGGTTGTTGCCTTCGGCGGTGTGGTTGTAGACCAC
This sequence comes from Bryobacterales bacterium, assembly GCA_003164035.1. GTDB lineage: Bacteria > Acidobacteriota > Terriglobia > Bryobacterales > Bryobacteraceae > JBEKYD01. Next base: position 50,900 of record PLRS01000155.1, read on the forward strand.
GTCGAGGATGACTTCGATGCCGGCGCGGTGCAGCGCCTTGACCATGGCCTTGAATTCGCCGATCTGCTCGCCGTGGTAGCCGGAGGCGTAGCGCGCGTCGGGGGCGAAAAAGTTAATGGAATTGTAGCCCCAGTAATTGCGCAGGCCCAGATCCACCAGGTGCTTGTCGTCGACGAATTCATGCACCGGCATCAGCTCGACCGCCGTAATGCCGAGCTTCTTCAGATATTCGATGGCGACTGGATGGGCCAGGCCGGCGTAGGTGCCCCGCAGTTCGGCGGGGATGTCCCGGTGCAAGGCGGTGAAGCCCTTGACGTGCAGCTCGTAAATGACCGAATCGTGGAAGGGGGTGAGGGGCGGCCGGTCGTTTTCCCAATCGAAATGGGAGGTGGTGACGACGCATTTGGGCATGCCCCAGGCATCGTCGTTATGGTCGGCGGCCAGATCGGCTTCGGCGCCATCGGGAGTATAGCCGAAGACGGGCGCGTCCCAGTTGATGGGGCCGGCGATCGCCTTGGCATACGGATCCAGCAACAGCTTGGCGGGATTGAAGCGGTTCCCGCGGGCCGGATCGTAGCTACCGAACACGCGGTAGCCGTAGAGTTGGCCCAGCTTAATGCCGGGCAGATAGCCGTGCCACACGTAGCCGGTGCATTCGCGGATGGAAACCGTCTCCGCGGCGGCCGACCCGACGTCGTCGAAAAGGCATAAATCCACGCCGGCGGCGTGCTCCGAATACAAGGAGAAATTGACGCCGGTACCATCCCACGTGGCACCTTGGGGATAGGGCTTTCCAGGAAGAATCGTGCGCGACATGTCCCGCCTCTACTGTAACAGGGGCCGGGCCGGTTTCAGGGAAAAAGGGCGCCGGGGGGGTGGACTGAAGCCCCGCACCAGGTTCAGAAGGGCAGATCGGGAACCGCCCCGGCGACGGTCGCGGCAAGTGTCGGCGAAGCCGCCAGAGTGCGAAGCGCGGCTTGTTGGACCAGCGCGCGGTAGCTGCGTTCCGCTTCGGTGGCGATGGCGGACCAGGAGTATCGCCGCTCGGCGGTGCGCCGGGCCGCTCCCGCCAACCGCTCGCTCAGGGAGGGGGAACCCAGCACTTCGCACAACCCCGCGGCGAACTCGGCGTGGCCGGTCCGAATCAGCGCTTCCCGTCCATCCGTGAGGCCCAACCCGGCGCAGCCCACCGGAGTGGTGACGATGGCCTTGCCGCACGCCATGGCTTCCAATACCTTGATATTGGTGCCGGCCGAAACCGCCAGCGGAATGGCGGCCGCGGTGGCCCCGGCGTAGAGCGGGCGCAAGTCGGAGACAAAGCCGTGAACCCGAATCCGCCGGTCGAGACCGGCTAAAGCCCCGCCCGGAGCGAAGCGGTTCCAGAAGCTTTCATGGTCGGGACCGGCCACCACGCGCAAGCGGGCCTCGGGGAAGCGCTGCCAGACCAGCGGCATCACCTCGCGGCGCAGGTTTTCGAAACCCAGGATGTTAGGCAGGTGGCGGAAGGAACCGACGTAAAGGATCTCGGGCGCGGCGTCCTGGGGCGAAGCCGGCGGCTTCCGGCGCGGCACGAAGCGGCCAATATCCACACCATTGGCGATCGCGAACACGGCGGACGGACGAGCGCCCTCGGCGACGGCGGCCCGGCGGTCTTCTTCCGACACGGTCCAAACACCGTCAAAGGCTCGCAGCCAGCGGCTTTCGTAGGCGCGCCACCCCTCGTATTCGCGGCGGGCCTCGCGGCTGGGCCGGGTTTCATGCAACTGGCGATAGAGCTGAAAGGTAATGTCGTGCTCCACCAGCAGGGCCGGTACCTGGGGCGCGGCGTCGCGGAAGTGGGCCAGGTGGGTGTATTCGATCTGCAGCAGGTCGGGCTGAAAGGTGCCGGCCAGATGGGCGATCAAGGCGCGCAGGCTGCGCGACTGGTGGTGCCGGACCTGGCGCGGCAGGCCGCGGCCCCCGGAGGCCGCTTCGTCCATGTCCACTACGTAGACCTGGCGGAAGATCTCGTGCAGCTTCGGGTAGTCGACAAACTCGCCCTGCTCGCGGATGGCGGCCAGCACGAAGTCCACGCGGCCGGCCAGTTCGCGGCAAAGATTATAGATGCGCACCGCACCGCCATGAGCCAGCGGGTAGGGCAGGAAGGGCGTCACCAGCAGGACCTTGGGACGGCCGTCGGTAGGCTCGACTCTCACCGGCAATCCATGGTTCGTGGCTATCGTGCCGCGAGCGAGAGCTCCATCGCGCGGGCCAAGACGCCGCAGACTACGGCTTGCCAGAATGCGCGCCGCGCAGGCGGTTTCCTCCATCGGAAGATCCGGCTGCTGGGCGGAGCCGCCATCGCCGCCTAAGCTGTAAGAAGACCAGCCGGCGGCGGCCGCCTTCCAGAACAAAGTCAGCCAGGTGGTGCCGCCAAGACTGCACCTCGGGATGCCGAGCGCCAGCAGTTTCCGCCGGTCCACCAGCATGGTTCCGGCCAGCGGTGCCAGCACGCGCGAGCGTTCGCCCGGCTGCAGCCTGCGAAACGGCGCCATGGGCAGCAGGGAGAGTTTCCAGCCGCGATGATGGGTCTGGAGGGAAACCGCAAAAGTCCCCGGATCGGCGGCCACCCGCAACAGGGCATCGCAATCCGGCGCCGGTTCCCCATCCTGCCGCCACAGCAGCCAGCGCCCGGTGGAGGCGCGCACGAACTGCTCGAAACGGACCGCGTTCCATTCGGCCGGCACCGGAAAGACGTCTATGCCATCGCCGGATTCCGGGTCGCAATCCCGCGGAACCGCGACGCGCAGCCGGCCGCGCCCATCGAGCAGCCCAAAAACCCGGCGCTGCGGATACCCGCACCATTTCAGCACCGAGGAAGCCGCCCGGAGCGCCACGGCGACCGCTACGTCCTTGACGCGCACAACCGGGCCGGAGCGCCAGACATGCACCGTCGCCAAAGCCCAGTAATCCACCATGCGCTGCCAGACGGACTCACGCCAACGCTGCCAGCCGGAGTGAACGGCCTCGCGCCAATGCTGCCAGCCGGAATCGAGAGCCTCTCGCAAGCTGTGCCGCAGATGGCAGGCAATCGCGGCCCCCGATGCCGGAAAGAAATCTCCGTGGCCATTCAGAATCACGCCCCGGAAGGGCGGGACGACGAGCGGCGCCAGCTTCAGAGGCCATTGGCCGCGCCGGCCGTTCCACGCCCCCGCCGTCAGAGCTACCCAGCAGGCCCACAGATGGCACTGGGCCTTCAGCAGCAGCGCCAGCGAACCACGCTCCACAAGCACCCGTTCGCACAGCGCCGAAGTCTCGTCAGTCGGAGTTGAAGTAGTGAACAGCCAGATGGGAATGCCCCGGCTTCCCTGCCGGACGTGTTGAACGAGGGATTGACAACTTGCCGGGTCCGGCCCGAACACCGCAACCACTTTCCGATCGCCCTTACCGCTAAGCCGGACGAGCCGTTTGAGCCCGCCTTTCACCTGATGCAGCACAAAATATCCGTGTTACTAGCTCACACACCACACCTTCTACGCTTCTCCGCCTCGGCCCAACGTGTGATTATCCAACATAGTAACCGCATTAAGGGTCGTGTGGGTGTTAAATCATACAATTTTTGGTCCTGGTACTGATGCCCCACTTTCCCCGGCTGTCCCCACTGTCTTCTGTTTCCGTCCCCTGTTTCCCCCGCCGCCGCTTCCGCCAGCCTGCAGGCCCGGTGATGCGCCAGCGCCTCGTCCGGATCGTCTGTTTCCGTTTCCACTTAACCCCGCCCAGGAATGACACCTGTAGCTCACTACGGAGCCGCGCCCAGAGGGAGCGGTTCTTGCCAGCGGCTTCAGTTGTGCATGATTGTGCATTCTGTGCGCCGCCCGGGCGTGAAAAAACAAATAAGCCATTTACTTTCTTCACTGGCGCTTACCGGGGGCTTTTTTCGATTGTGCACGCTTGCGCATTTTTGTGCATGCCGGCCAACCGAGCCGCGACCAACCGCCGGGGATCGTCGGCCAGCTTTTGTGCATTTTTGTGCATGGATTGACGCCCATCCGAGGAGCGGCATTACCGCCTCGCCAGGCAGGTTCGATGAATGGCCAAGCAGGTGACCTGCCGGTTTCCCCGGCTGAGACGTCCCGTCATCGCTATAGAATCGGATCAGATGTCCAAACGTAGACCTCCGAGCCTCGACCAGAGCGCTGGCGCAAGCCCGAAGAGAACCGAACTGTGGAATCTCGGCGCCTTTGGGCTGCTGCTGTGCGCCACTGTGGTCGCTTACCTGCCGGCGCTTACCGGGAGCCTCGTTTGGGACGACACCCGTCACGTGACACGCCCGGATCTTCGCTCTCTTCACGGCCTTTGGCGGATCTGGTTCGAGCCGGGAGCCACCCAGCAATATTATCCCCTGCTGCACAGCGCATTCTGGTTGGAGCATTCGATCTGGGGCGATTCCGTCCTTGGGTACCACTTGTTGAATGTGGCGCTGCACGCGGCCGCGGCGTGCCTTGTGGTGAAGATCGCGCGGCGTTTGCGTCTGCCCGGAGCATGGTTTGCGGGCGCGTGCTTCGCGGTGCACCCGATGCTGGTGGAATCGGTCGCCTGGATCTCCGAGCAGAAGAGCACGCTCTCCGGCTTCTTCTACCTGGCCGCGGCGCTGGTCTATCTTGACTTCGACGAATCCCGGCGGCCTTCGCGATATTGGGCTGCGTCGGGTCTGTTCGCGCTCGCGCTGATGTCGAAGACGGTGACCGCGACCTTGCCGGCCGCTCTGTTGGTAGTTCTGTGGTGGCGGCGCGGAAGACTCGCCTGGGAGCGCGACACGCGGCCGCTCGTACCGTGGTTCGCGATAGGTGCGTCGGCGGGGCTTTTCACGGCGTGGGTAGAGAGGACGCTTGTCGGCGCGACTGGCGCGGATTTCACCCTGACGCCGGTCCAGCGCGTTCTGATTGCCGGCCGCGTCATCTGCTTCTACGCAGCCAAACTGATTTGGCCGGTCAACCTGACGTTTGTCTATCCGCACTGGAGCGTCGATGCCGGCGAGTGGTGGCAGTACCTGTTTCCGGCCGGTGCGGCGGCGGTCGGAGTCGCGTTCTGGCTCCTGGCGAGGCGCAATCGTGGGCCCCTGGCCGGTTTTCTGATTTTCGCGGGCACGCTGTTTCCGGTGCTCGGCTTTCTCAATGTGTACCCGTTCCGATATTCCTACGTCGCCGACCACTTCGCCTACCTGGCCAGCCTGGGGATTCTGGTCCCGGCGGCGTCGGCAATCGCCATCGGCATGGCGAAATTCGGGCGGGGAAACGCCGTCCAGGTAATCGTTCCGGCAATCCTGCTGGCCGCCATGGGCGTTTTGACGTGGCGCCAGGCCGGCATCTACCGGGACGACGAAAACTTGTTCCGCGCCACCATTGCACGCAATCCGGATGCCTGGCTGGCGCACGATAATTTGGGCAATATTCTGTTTCGGATTCCCGGCCGCCGGGCTGAAGCCGTGGCCCATTTCGAGGCCGCGCTGCGCGCCAATCCGAATTACTGGGAAGCCCACCTCAGCATGGGAAACGCGCTGCTGGAAACCCCCGGCCGGCTGGACGGCGCCATCGCCGAATACCAGACCGCGGTTCGTCTCGCCCCCGAGGCCGAGCGGGCCCATACCAACCTCGGCAACGCCTTCCTCGCGGCCGGGCGAACCCAGGAGGCGATTGCCCAGTTCGAAATCGCCCTGCGGATTCAGCCCGCCAGCGCGGCTGCGCGCAGCAACCTGGCCAACGCGCTTACCCGCATCCCCGGCCGGTTGCCGGACGCCATTGCCGAATACGAAGCCGCCCTGCGCGCGAAGCCGGACTTCGCCGAGGCCCACAACGACCTGGGTCATATTCTGGCGCTGGTGCCCGGCCGCATGCCCGAGGCCATTGCCCAATTTGAGGAGGCGATTCGAATCAGGCCGGATTATTGGGGGGCGCACAGCAACCTCGGTACGGCTCTGTCGCAGATCCCCGGCCGCCTCCCGGCCGCCATCGCCGAATACGAAACGGCCTTGCGCCTTCGTCCCGATCTGGCGAAATCGCACACCGATTTGGGCAATGCCCTCTCGCGCATGCCGGATCGGCTGCCCGATGCCATCGCCGAGTATCACCGAGCCTTGGAATTGGACTCCGATGACGCGGACGCGCACTATAACCTGGCCTGCCTCCTGATTCGGATGCCTGGCGGGCAGGCGGAAGCACTGGCCGAGAGCGAGGCCGCCCTGCGGCTGAAACCGAGTCCGCAACTCCAGCAGGTTGTCGAGCGTCTGCGTGCCTGGATGAAGACCCAATCCCCGCGTCCCTGACAAGGGTTTCTCCCGCCACGTGCGAACCGCGTTGTTCGCGCTTAGGAATCATCATGAAATAACCATGCCAAATCCCGAGCGCGACGTGGCGCACGCACTCGTGCGTGCCGTGTCGAGACTCCGAACTCCTGAAGTCGCGGAATTTGGGTTGAGTCAGCTTCGGCAGCGAGAGGGTGGGACAGACCATCGTTTTTCGTGGTCTGTCGGGCCCTCGCCAGGCCCTAACAGCCTGACAGACGACAAAAAACGATCGTCTGTCCCACCTTCTGGGTCGGGTCATTTTCCCTTGGCCGCTCAAAATGCCGGGGGCGACTTCAGGACTTCGGAGACTCTTCTCGACACCCGCTTGCGTAGGGTGCGCCGAGCGTCGGCAAAAGTGCCGACGCGGCACGCACGAGTGCGTGCGCCACGTCGAAATGGCATAGTTATCTCTTGACGGGCGCTTACTGTTGCACTGCCGTTATTCCGCCCGAAGCATCGTCACCGGGTCGATTCGCACGGCGCGAATCACCGCCGGCAGTGCGGCCAGCATGGTCGCCGCCAGAACAGTCAGCCATGGTAGCACCAGCATTCCCGGATCGGTAGCATGAACCTCCCAGAGCAGGCTCGAAAGGTACGGCACCGACGCCATACCGAGCGCGAATCCCACCGCCGCACCCACCGCCACCATTCCAAAAGCTTCGGCCGTCACCCGCCGCGCGATGTCGCCGGCTTGCGCGCCAATTGCCATTCGGATGCCGATTTCGCGGCGCCGCTCCACCACCGAGTAGTCCAGCACGCCATACAACCCGATTCCCGCCAGCAACAGCGCCACCACCGCGAAAAACATCGCCAGCATGGCCAGCAGCCGCTCCCGGATGGTCTGCGCCTGGACCAGTTCCGCCTGTGTGCGGATGTTGCCGACGCGGAACTCCGGCCGCGCCCGCGCAACTTCCCGGCGCAATATCGACGCCAGCGCGAGCGGGTTCGCATCGGATGTGCGCACGACGAACGTCCCCTGATCGACGGGCTGCAGTTCGCCCCTGGCGCCGACCGAAGCAAACGGATAATATGCCTGGGGCACGATCGGATCGTGGATATCGCGGTAGACGGCATCGCCGACCAATCCCACTACCCGACACGGAACGCGCCTGCCCTGAAAGATTATCATGTCGAAAGACTTTCCAACCGGGTCCTCGCCGTGGAAGAACTCCTTGGCGAAGGTTTCGTTAACGATTGCCGCGCCCGGATACGTATCGCCGGGGCGGAAATCCCTGCCCGCGATAAGAGGAATCTTCATCGCCTCCGCCCATCCGGGCGAGACACTCAGAAAGAAGGCCAGAACCCCGTTTGGCGCGGCGCCGTTGACCGAGACCCAGTTGTTCCACGATCCTCCGCCGAGCAGCGCCCAACGAGCCAGCCCGACCTTCTCCACGCCAGGCAGCGTTCGCAGATGTTCGGCTACCTGGTCCCAGAAGGCCGGAGGCTCAGGCTGTTGCGCCACGGTATCGAGCGTGAGCACCCGTTCGGCCGAGAAGCCGGTGGGCCGGTGGGAAAGGCGATCGAACGTAGCCACGAAGAGCCCGGCTACGAAGAGCACCAGAAAGCAGAAAGCCACCTGGACGGCGATCAGCCCGTGCATCAGGCGCCGCCGCGCGTGCGGGTCCGACCCGCCCCGCAGCGTCGTGATGGGCTTCATTCCCGAGGCTCGCAATGCCGGCGCCAACCCGAACAGCAGCGTCACGCCCAGCGTCAGCGCCAGCCCGAATCCCAGCACCCGCCAATCCGCCGGCAGTGCCAGCCGCGCCGGGTTATCCGGCGGATTGATCCGGCTCACCACGAACGGCGCCGACCACCACGCGAATAGCGCACCCGCCGCGGCCGCGAAGAACCCAAGCACCGCGCTTTCCACCAGCACCAGTTGCACCAGCCGCCATCGCCCCGCTCCGATCGATACGCGCAGCGCCATCTCCCGCGCCCGAGCCGCCGCCTGCGCCGTCATCAGGTTGGCTACATTGGCGCACGCAATCAACAGCACCAGCCCCACCAGCACGCCCAAAGCCGCCAGCCCGCGGCGGTAATCGGCCTGCAAACCGGAAGCACCCGCCGCGGCCGGATCGAGCACCACTTTCTGGGCCAGGAATTTCGCAATGTCCTGTTTGCTCCAGCGGACTAAGCCCTTCATCCGGTTCGCTTCGAAGGCATAAGATGTCGCGTTCAGTTTGGCGCGAACCGGTTCCACGGCAACCCCGGGATTCAGCGACGCCAATGTGCGCATCCAGGTCCAATCGTCGTGGACGGCCCCTGGATGCATCATGGTGGGCAGGAAGATGTCGGTGACCGTGCCCGTTTCGGTGCCAGTGAACGGCCGCGGCGCGATTCCCACAATTTCGTAAACGTTGTCGCCCGCACCCGGTCCCGCAAACAGCTCTTTGCTGCCCAACCGAAACTTGCGGCCGATCGCGTTCGGGTCCGCGCCGAAGCGCCGCTTCCAATAGTCGTAGGAAATCACGGCGTAGGGATGCGCGCCCGGTTTGAGATCGTCGTTTTCGGTGAACAGGCGCCCCAGCGCCGGCCGCAGCCCGAACGCGCCAAACATCCACCCCGAAACGTATTGCAGGTGCGCTTTCTCCATTTCCAGATCGGTCCGGTAGGTCACGTCCACCCGCTCCGCGTAGGAAACGGCAATCAGTTCGGCCTGCCCTTTCACGGCGGCGCGCATCTGGCGGAACGACGGATAGGCCCAACCGTCGAAGCTCCCGGGCTTGCCGTCGGGGAGATTTACGTGGCGTGAGAGGCCGTACAGCCTTTCCGCATTGGCCACCGGCAAAGGCCGCAGCAGCAGGGCGTCGATCAGCCGGAATGCCGCCGTGGAGGCCCCAATCGCCAGGCCCAGCGACAGGATCGCCGCCGCCGAAGTCACTTTCTTCTTCTTGAGCTGCCGCCAGCCGAAGACGACATCGGCGCGCAACGAATCGAGCCACGGCACCAGGCGAATATCGCGGCTCTCTTCTCTCCGCCGCAGCCGGGACCCGAACGCCCGGCGCGCTTCCACCGGGTCGCGGCCCCGCTCCACTGCTTCCGCCAGGTGAGTTTCGATCTCTTCGTCGATCTCGCGGCTCAATTCATCGCCGCGCCATACGTTTGCAACTCGCGACCATAAAGACATGTCAAGCCATCCTCAGCACGCGGTTCACCGCCGAAGTCACCGTCCGCCAGCGCGATTCCTCCGCCTCCAGTTGCTTCGCGCCCGCCGCCGTCACTTGGTAGATCCGTGCCCGCCGCCCGGTCTCTTTGGTGATCCATTCGGCGGAAATCCAGCCGGCCTCCTCCATCCGGTGCAGCGCCGGATAGAGCGAGCCTTCCTCCGCCCGCAACACTTCGCCGGACATGGCCTCGATCGCCGACATGATGGCGTAGCCATGCAGGCCGGGCCGGCGCGAGAGGATTTTCAGAACGAGAAGATCGAGCGATCCCTGCAGCGAGTCGGTTTTGGGCATATTCAGACTTCAGAGTATACAGACGTCTGAGTATCGAAATGGTGAGCCCAGCGTTCCGGGGAAGTTAGTTCCCGGCAACCGCTCCCTTGCGGTCGCGGCTCGGTAAGTCACTGCAAACACGCGGCGCCCGTAACCGAGCCGCGACCGCAAGGGAGCGGTTGCCGCGACCAAACTGCGAGATCCCCAGATCGGTCAACCGCGCTCGGGAAAAGGAGCGGACGCGGCCTTCACCCCGCCTGGTCGACGTCCGGTTTGTTCCATTGCGTGATCCCGGTCGCCAGCGCAAGCTGGGTCAGGCCGGCCACGTTGTTGACCCCCAGTTTCTTCATCATGGTCTTGCGGTAGCTGCGTACGGTTTGCAGGCCCAGGTCCAGCATCACGGCGATATCCTTGCTCGTCTTGCCCTCGGCCACCAGCCGCAGCACCTGCAGCTCGCGCGGCGAAAGCGATTCCAGCGGCCCGCGGTCGTGCGTCTCCAGGTCGCCGCGCTGAATTCGCAGCAGCAGACGGTCCGACACCGACGAACTCAGATAAGAGCCGCCCCGCGCCACCGTCCGCAACGCGTCCAGCAACTCGGCCGAGGAAGCCGTTTTCAGCACGAACGCCCGCGCCCCGCCCCGAATCGCGCTCACCACCGAGTTCTCGTCGTCGTACATGGAAAGGATTACGATCTTCACGCCGGGACAATGCCGCAGCAATTCGGTGGTGGCTTCGATCCCGTTCATTCCCGGCAGCCCGATATCCATCAGCACCATGTGCGGCTGGGCCTTGCGGCAAAGCTGCACCGCATCGGATCCGTTCTCGGCTTCGCCCACTACCCGAAACTCCGCCCCGCGCTCCAGGATGGTCTTGATTCCGTCGCGAACCAGCTTGTGATCATCGACAAGGACAATGTCGAATGTCATTTCTTTCCCCCGCGGTCTTTGCTATAGAATGCGCTGATGCTCGTTCCCGTGGCTCGGCTGCTCTGGATCTCCAGTTCCAGCCCGGCTTCGGCGGCGTGATGTTCCATGCTCAGCAGCCCCAGCCCGCGGCTGCCGTTCTGTAAGTCGGAAGGATCGAATCCCCGGCCATTGTCGCGTACCTCTAAAGTCGCCCCGTTACGTGTGGACTTTACCGCGATTTCGATCGAAGAGCAACCGGCGTGCTGCACCGCGTTGTCCACGGCTTCCTCCGCGATATGGTACAGCGCCGAAGCGATGTGCGGCTCGATCCTCAACGACGGATCTACGTTGATCCGCAGCGTGCCGGGTATCCGGTCGCGCAGCCGCGCCCCCATCCGGTCCAGGGCCGCGCGCAGGCCGGCCCGTTCCACCGCCGACGGATTCAGCGCGTAGCTGTAATCGCGCACTTCCGCCATGATCTGCTCCAGCAGCTTCTGCACCTCCCGCAGCCGCGCCATCGGCTCCGTGCTGGAATCGGGAACGTCCATCCGTATCAGGTCGATCTGCAGCCCCAGCGCCGTCAGGTTCTGCCCCACCGAGTCGTGCAGAAAACGCGCGATCGAGGTGCGCTCGAACTGCTGCTGGCGCAGCGACCCCAAAACCGTGTTCCGCAACTCCTGTTCGGCCGTGGCCAGCGCCGTCACTTCGCGCCCGGTCGCTCCCGCATAGCAAATCTCGCCGCCCACCCGGACGGGAAAGCAGAAAACGTACCAGACCCTGTCGCCGCGCCGTTCCCTCAGTTGCAGACACTCCCCGCCCAGGATCTTGGCCAGGCGCTCGCGCCAGATCCCGGCGGCCTCCGCGTCGAGCGCTTCCCCTATCTCCCGCCCCGCCAGTTCCACCGCCGGTTTGCCGAATAACGGCACCGCGTCGCCAAGCACAAATTGGAAGACGGCGCCCGAATCCAGCGCCCAGTGGCACCCCTGCGACTGTTCCAGAAACCCTACTAGTAAATCGTGGGAAACGGGCATGGGGCGGCTTCTTCAGCCCAGCAGCCTAGCCGCCGGCTTGGCAAAGTAGGTCAGAATAATCGAGGCGCCGGCGCGGGCAATCCCCGTCAGGCTCTCCATCATGGCGCGATCGTGGTCCAGCCAGCCGTTCCGTGCCGCGGCCACGATCATCGAGTACTCGCCGCTTACCTGGTAGGCCGCGATGGGCACGTCCCAGCGGCGCCGCGCCGCCGCGATCAGATCGAGATAAGGCATGGCCGGCTTCACCATGATGATGTCCGCCCCCTCTTCCAGGTCGAGCGCGATCTCGTGCATGGCCTCGCGCCCGTTGGCCGGATCCATTTGATAGCTGCGCCGGTCGCCGAACTGGGGCGTCGATTCGGCCGCCTCTCGAAATGGTCCGTAGAACACCGAGGCGAACTTGGCGGCGTAACTCATGATGGGAACGTTCGAAAAACCGTTGCCATCGAGGGCCCGGCGAATGGCCGCCACGCGGCCGTCCATCATGTCGGAAGGCGCCACCATGTCGGCGCCGGCGCGCGCGTGCGATACCGCCGTCTTCGCCAGCCAATCGAGAGTAACGTCGTTATCCACCACGCCATCCCGATCTCCCGGCCGGATATAGCCGCAATGGCCGTGGCTGGTGTACTCGCAGTTGCACACGTCGGTCACCACCAGCAGCCCCGGCACTTCCCGGCGAATGGCGCCAATGGCCCGCTGCACGATGCCGTCGTCGGCGTATGCCCCCGAAGCCTGGTCGTCTTTCGATTCCGGCAGCCCGAACAGGATCGTGCCGCCGATCCCCAGCCGCTTCAGCTCGGCGCATTCGGTTACGATTTCGTCCACCGACAACTGGTAATTGCCCGGCATGGCACCGATCTCCCGACGCACTCCCTCCCCCGGGCACGCAAACAACGGAAGTATGAATTGGGCCGGATCGAGGCGCGTCTCCCGCACCAGGCTGCGCAACCGCTCGCTGGCCCGCAATCGGCGAGGGCGGTGAATCGGAAAAGGCATCTCTAGAGGATTGTAGCGCGCGCCGCCAAAACCCCGCCCCTCGGATGCCTCAATCTTCCCGACCCGCCCCGCGCCGCCTTTCGAGCTCGTCCACGATTCTCTGCCGAACCCTGGCGCCCAGAGCCGCGGCTTGCTTCACGTTCCAGCCGTCGACGGAAACCGCCTCCAGTATCCCCAGATGGATGTCCCGAGCCTTTCCAAAAACCCACGAGTTTCGCGCCAGTGCCGCGCCCGTGCCCTCCACCACCAGCGGCAGTATGGGGACTCGCTCCCGAATAGCCAACTGGAACGGACCATCGTTGAACGGCAGCACCCGCCCGTCGGGCGACCGCGTTCCTTCGGGGAAGAAAACCACCGAACACCGCTGGCGCAAGTATCGCGCGCACCGCATCATGGCGATGGCGCCCTTGCGCCGGTCGCTCCGCTCGATCGGTACATCGCCCGCCATCCGCATCATCCACCCCGCCACCGGCAACCGGAACAGCTCCGCCTTGGCGAGCCACTTCGTATCCAGCTTCAAATGCGCGATCACCGGGATATCCGCTACCGACTGATGATTGCTGACGACGACATATACCTGGTTCGCGTTCACGTTCTCCCCGCCGGAGACGCGGATTCGCCAGGGGCTGACTCGTGCAATCACCCTTCCAAGGCGCCGGAACCAGCGTCCCGTTCGCAGTCGCGGGGGCCTAAAATCGAAAAGCCTGATCGCGCCCAGCAGTGGCGTCCAAAGTAAGATCAGAGCCGCGCTCGCGGCCCAGATCCACGCCGACCGCAGGATCGAGGTCATCTGAAGCAGCCGGCTGGGCGGTGTGGTCACCTCTTCCATGCGCCCCGATCTACAGCGGGGCAGCGTCGAAACCGGGAATGATGGGCAAGGGGCATAGGAGGAGCGTAGCGGCTTCCCGGGCGGAAAGCCATAGTCGATGAGCTACTGCTTTGAATTCTAGCGAACTGTCCGTATCCGCCGCAATCCGGTTACGCGGCCCGGCTCGGCTCGCATCCTCACCGCTCCCCGCCCACCATCGCCGCCAGCCGCTCCACGATCTCCCGCAACCCCGCCGATTGCGCGTTCAACATTTCAGCCGCGGCCGCGCCTTCTTCCGCGTTGGCCGCCGTCCGCTGCGTCACTTGCTCCATCTGCGCGATCGCCCTGGCAACCTGCTCGGTCCCCACCGTCTGCTCCTGGCCCCCCCGGCTCACCTCCTCCACCAGCGATTTCACCTTTGCCGTTTCCTCCGTCACGCCCCGGACCGCCTCCGCGACCTGGTCCACTTTCGCCTGGCCGTCGTCGGACTTGGCGATCGATTCCGCGATCAGCGCCGAAGTATCGCGAGCCGCCTGGGCGCAGCGCTGCGACAGGTTGCGCACCTCGTCGGCCACAACCGCAAACCCCAGCCCGGCCTCGCCCGCGCGCGCCGCCTCCACCGAGGCGTTCAGCGCCAGGATGTTGGTCTGAAAAGCGACATCGTCGATCACCTTGATGATTTTGGCGATCTTCCCGCTTTGCGCCTTGATCTCGCCCATGGCCGCCAACATCTGCTCCAACGACCGGCTGGTCCGGGCGCACTTTTGTTGCGACTCGCTCACCAGCTCGGCCGCGGCCCGCGAGTTCTCCGTATTCCTGCGAGCCATCGAGTTGATCTCTTCGCTCGAAGCCGAGGTCTCCTCGATCGACGCCGCCTGCTCGGAGGATCCCTGGGCCAGCGACTGGCTCGCCGAAGAGATCTGACCGGCCACCAACGCCACTTGGGCGGCGCCTTTCGAAATCTCGCCGACGGCCGTCGCCAACGTCCGGCTGACGCGCCGCACCTGGCAGGCGCCCAAAATGACGATGGCGACCAGCACGGAGCTCATGCAGATACTGACCAGCGTACTTTGTGAACCCAGCGAATCCGAGCGTGCCTGCGCCTCCTTGAGTAGCCGCCGCTGCTCGTTCTTAAGCAAGGTGAGGGTCTGGTCCGACCGACTCGTGAAAGCTTCCACTTGGGGCACCAGGCCGCGTAGTTTCTCGAACTCGTGCGCCCGGCACAGGCCCGTGTACTCGAGCGTAACCTGCCGGAATTCGCTCACGTCGGACTCGAATTTGGCCAGATTCGTCTTGCCTTCTCCGGTCGTCAGCAGCGGCCTGATCTGACCGATCTGCTCTCCCACCCGCCCGAGCGCCGCATCCAACTGCCGCGCGCTTGCCTCAAAGTGCCTTTGGTCGTTGAGATTCGCGAAAACGTACAGTCCCCGGAGGGCCGCTACCATCTCCCAGGCTCGGGCTCGGGCGGCATTCACCAGGTCGAGCTTGACCGCCGTGCTTCCGGTGGCGAGATTCAACTCCCCGCCCAGTTTCCGCAGATACCAGATACCGGTGCCCGCGACGACTATTCCCGTCAGCGCCAGCGTTCCCACAATGCCGTATAACTTCGAAGATAGTTTCACTTCAAGACCGCCCTCGTACGACGAATCGTTGCACTTACCTGTGTCTGTCTGTTCCGGCGTCCTTGAAGTTGATGGCGAAATACGGGTAGTTGTAACTCGGACCTTTGGTCGTCCTCTCCAGGAACTGTCCTCCCATGAAATGGCCCACTCCCGCGCCCAGATTGAGGTGGCGGTTCAGCTCGAACCAGGAGTAAACGTCGGCCTCTTGGCCGATGTGTGTCCCTGAATTCCCCGTCGTGTCGCGAACGATCGTTCCACCCGACGTGTTGTACAGCGCATCGGTGGCGCTGGCAAGCCGGAAATTCAGATATTGCCCGGTCACAGTCCAGCGCCGGTGGGGTTCGATGGTCAGGCCGGCGCGTTCGGCGACTATATTCTGCCAGCCAAACTGGTCGCTGATGCCGAAGCGGTCGTGAGCCGTAGGATACATGGTGTCGAACGTGCCGTGCTCGCCGTCGTTGGGGTTCTTATCCCCGCTGGCGTAGTCGGCTTGCCAGAAGGCCCGCGGCTTGAACCGCAGCCGGTCGATTCGATATCCGGCGCCAAAGGTCGTCGCCCAGGCCCGGACGCCGTTGGGGCCGTCGGAGCCGCGCTCGCCGATCCACTCCGCCGAGTAATCGAGATGTGTCACGACCACCCCCTTGAAGCGCACCCCGTAAGCCTTTTCGTCCTGCCTGCCGGTCTTGATCTTGGCCGTGGTTTCGATGGCCACGCTCGGCTGAACCCGCCAGAGGACGAATGGCTCCAGCACCGAATCGGGAATCAGACGGTCGATCCCGCCGTAGGCCCCATAGATGTCGTTTCCCTCCTGGTGATGGCTGACGCCCTCCGCCAGCGGAATCACCACCGAGGCCGCGAACAGGCCCAGACGGTAGCGATCGTAGTGAAGATTCGTCACCACGGCGTCGTAGGATCGCCCCTGATCGCGCCATTCCGAATTCGCGATAATCGTATTGTTGTAGTTGATGAGCTGCCGCCCCACTCGTACGCTGATCCATTGTGTTTCCGGATCGCCGAATTCGGCGTAAGCCAGCTTCAGGTCCCACGCGTTCAGGTTCGGAGGGCCCCACGGCGGTTTTTGCATGAACGGGCGCGCATCCTGCACTTGCGTCGCCAGCTTGAACCAGGTCGTGGGCTCAAGATTCATCTGCAGCCGCGAGCGTAGAAGGAGGTAGGAGTCGTCGTTGTTCAACTTGAAGCCGCTGTTGTGGTAACCCTCGTACCGGAACCTTTCTTCCCACCCGAAGCTGATCCAGTCCGGCAGTTGCCGGTCGAGCAGCGCCGCCGGGTTCGAGTCCGAAAATAGATACGGGGAAGTCGAACCGAAGGTCCGGTAAGCATATCCATTCAAGAAACTGAGCGGGTTGGAAGCCGGACCGGTGAGGAAGCTGCCGTCATAGCCGCTTGGCCCGTTCCGGGTGGTTACGTCGTCCTGCGCCCTCGCGGGGATTACAGCGGCCGCGAAATAGGCCGCCAAGGTAAGTATGATGCCCTTGGTATTCATAACTTGCTCCAGGTACCGGTTGAATCGGTTCCTGTAACAACATATCGGTTGAACCGGTTGTGGTAGTAGGTGGAAAAGTCTCCGATAAGGCAATCGTGAGACCCGCGCCGGCAATCGCAGACTCTCGAAATTCCCATCTCGCTCATTCCGGGTGACCTACCCCGCCCCAAAATCCCAGGGAGACTTCTAAAGGAGCGGTTGCCGGCGATGGCCAATTCCGGCGCAAGATTCGGATAGTTCCGGCGCGCGGCCGCTGCTACGATTCTTGCATGGGCACAATCACGAAACCGGCCGCGGATAATACGACCATGTTCCCGGCGGAACAGTGCTGGGCAGCCGTGCAGGCGCGCGACCGAAGCTGCGACGGCAAATTTTACTACGGCGTGATCACCACCGGCGTGTACTGCCGGCCCTCATGTGCCGCACGCCTGCCGTTGCGCAAGAACGTCCGGTTTTACGCGACCCCGGCCGAAGCCGAGCGGGCTGGGCTTCGCCCGTGCCTGCGATGTCACCCCATCGGCGCCGATCCGGACGCGGTGCGCCTGAGCGAGATCTGCCGCTACATCCAGTCCCACGCCACCGAGCCACTGGCGCTGGCGGATCTGGCGGCGCGGGCCGGTCTCAGCCGATTTCATTTTCAACGAACCTTCAAAGCCGCCGTCGGAACCACGCCGAAGCAATACCAGGAGGCTTTCCGGCTCGGGCAGCTCAAAAACGGGCTGCGCGGCGCCGGCGACGTCACCGAAGCGGTATACCAAGCCGGCTACGGTTCTTCCAGCCGCGTCTATGAGCGGGCCGATGCGCGCCTCGGCATGACGCCGAATCAATATCGCCGGCAGGGCGGCGGCGTCACCATCGCCTACGCCACCGCCGAATCTCCAGCCGGCCCCATGATGATCGGCGCGACCGATCGCGGGGTGTGCTTCGTCCAATTCGCCGACTCGGCCGAAGATTTGTTGGCGATGCTCCGAAAGGAGTACCCGAAGGCCCGGCTCGAACCCATGCGCGAGCCGGCCGATCCGGAATTCCGGCGTTGGATCCGCGCGCTCACCGATCACCTGAACGGGGAACAACCGCGCCTCGATCTTCCTCTGGACATCCGCGCCACCGCCTTTCAGATGCGCGTCTGGAAGTATCTGCAATCGATTCCCTACGGGGAAGTGAAATCGTATACCGAAGTGGCGGCGGCGATCGGACAGCCGAAGGCCGTCAGGGCCGTGGCCAACGCCTGCGCCAACAACCGTGTAGCCCTGTTGATTCCCTGTCACCGCGTGATTCGCGGCACGGGAGAACCGGGAGAATACCGCTGGGGATTGGAGCGCAAGCGAGCGTTTCTGGAGCGGGAGGGAGCCAGGCGAATGCGGCCTTAGCCCGTGCCCGTTAATTTGATTTTTCCGATTCGACGATCATGCGCCCGATTCCCAACGAACCTGACTTCCAGATGCACAATTCTGCACAAATGCCCGAACCCTACCGCCGCCGCCTGAAGTCGTGGAGCGGACTCTCAGTCTGCCACGCGGGGACTCCTCCCGGCGCTTATCTCGCATAGCCCGTCAAGCTCAACCAGGTGGGGCAGGCGGTTCCGCCCATATGCGCTGACTTTCCTCCGACGCGGCGCGCAAAGTGCGTGCGCCAGGTCGGGGCGACCGCGACGTATTCCGTTGCCGAGTGGGACAGGCCTCCTGGCCTGTCGCTGGCTGGAAGAGCCGCTTCGCGGCTACGACGGGCTGGGAGGCCTGTCCCACCAAATACGTCACCGTAATTCCGAACGCGAGCACTAAGTACACGGCTTCATAAGTTCGCTAACGTATTTCCAGACGACCGCTCCCTAACGGTCGCGGCTCGGAAACGCGCTAAACCGAGCCGCGACCGTTAGGGAGCGGTCGTCTGATATGTGGCCGTAATTCCGAAATGGTGTACTAAGTTAGGCCTATGGGCGGTTCCGCCGGCGGTTTGCGATTTCTTGAGGGTCTTACGGTCGCGGCTCCGACTTGGTTTCCTCTTTGGTTGGCACCAGCTCTTTCAAGCCCTTTTCAGCGAGCAGCTTATTGACCGGGGGCAAGCCGGTCTTCAATTCGTTGTCCAGGAGGTTCTGCTGGACGGCCAGTTTTTCCGAAAGCAGCTTGAACACTTCGTAGGAGGATTCGGTGGGTTTACCGTCGCCATGCTGCAGGCTGGAAGCCAGCGCGGCGATTTTGTTATTGAGCTTGATGGGAAAGTTCAGCGGGTCCTGGTTGCTGCGGTTTTGCACCTGGTAGACCGCTTCTTCGATGGCGCTCAGGCGGCCGCGAAAATCGTCGAGCGACTGCTTCAATCGCGGGTCGGCATTTTGCTTCAGGCGGTCGTCCATTTGTTTTTTCAACTCCCGCACCTGGATCACTATCTCATTGGCCTCGCTGGTTTTATCGCGCACCTTCAAGGCCAGGTCAAATTGCGCGGCCAGGTCGGCGATGGTGACGCTATCCAGTCGCGGGTCTTTCCGAACTTCGAACTTTTCGGTCAAGCTCTGGCCATTGGCGGTAAGCCGCACGGAATAACTGCCGGGAACGGCCACCGGCCCCTGCGTGTTGCCGCTCCAGAGGATCATGCCGGTGAACGTCTTGGCGCCGGGGTAGCGCAGGTCCCAGCTAAACCGGTTGAGGCCGGCTTTGTCCGGCGGAGGCGCGCTGCCGCGTCCGCGTCCGAAGCCGCCTTCTTCATCGTCCGCGGCGCCATCCGCGCTGTCGCCGCCGCGTCCGCCTCTTCCGCCCCTTCCGGCCTTGGCGGGCGTTCCAGTGAAGCTTTGCACCACCTGGCCTTTGGCATCCAGAATGTCGATGGTCACTTTGTCGGCCGGTTTGGCCAGGTAGTAGTCGATGCGCCCTTGCGACAGGTTGCGCTCGGCGGCGGGCGGCTGGAACAGGTGCAGGTTCCGGCTGGTGACGGTGGGCGAGAGTTGACGTAGCGGCGAGATATCGTCCATCACGTAGAAGGAGCGTCCGTGGGTGGCGATCACCAGGTCGTTGCCTTCGATCACGAGGTCCGAAACCTGAGTGTCGGGAAGGTTGCGGCGCAGCGATTGCCAGTGCGCGCCGTCGTCGAACGAAACATAGATGCCGTGTTCGGTGCCGGCGAACAGCAGTCCGGCGCGCACCGGGTCTTCGCGCACGGCGTGAACAAAGTCGCTATCCGGAATGCCGTCCACGATGGCGGTCCAGGTTCTGCCGTAGTCGGCGGTCTTGAACAGATACGGCTTGCGGTCGTCGTTCTGATAATTCTTCACCGCTACGTAAGCCGTGGCGGCGTTGTGGGGCGAAGCCTCGATCAGGCTGACGCGGCCGAAATCGGGCATGGCCGGCGGCGTGATTTTGGTCCAGGCCTGGCCGCCATTGCGGGTGATGTACACCACGCCATCGTCCGACCCGGTCCAGATGGTGTTTACCTCCTTGCGCGAGGGCGCGATGGCGAAGATCGTG
Organism: Bryobacterales bacterium; assembly: GCA_003164035.1. Lineage (GTDB taxonomy): Bacteria > Acidobacteriota > Terriglobia > Bryobacterales > Bryobacteraceae > JBEKYD01. The sequence goes on from PLRS01000155.1 coordinate 70,980, forward strand.
CCGTAAATCTCCGGGCCGTTCTGATCGTGGGTGATCGGACCGCCGGAATCGCCCAGCGTTTTCGGGTCTCCCCGGGTCAGGTCGCCGGAGATGCGTTTCCAACTGTGGCCCTGGTCGACGGTCTTCCAAAGGTGTTGCGAAGAAGTGTAGATGACGGTGGGGTCGAGCGGCGAAAAGACGATGGGGAAGGTCCATTGCCAGCGCTCGGGCAGGGAACCGGCGGATTCACCGGAAAAGAAAAGCGGGTAGACCTGGATGTCTTTGCTATAGCCTGTGCGGCGGTCGTAGCGGGTGAGCAGGGCGCCCTGGCTGCCGGCATAAAAGATGTTGGGGTTGGCGGGGTCGGGAGCGATGTAGCCGCTTTCGCCGCCGCCCACAGAGTAGTTGGTCATGCCGAAACCGCCGCGGCCGGCGCCGCCAGCCCCGCGGCCCCCGGGAGCGGTCGACGTGACACAGATGGTGGTGTTATCCTGCTGCGCGCCGCACACGTGGTAGGGCTGCTCATGAGTTACCGCCACGTGATAGAGCTGCGCCGTAGGATACTCTTCGCCGGTAAAGGATTCTCCGCCGTTGATGGAAACCACCCCGCCGCCGTCGTTGGATTCGATCATGCGCAGCGGATTGGCGGGGTCGATCCAGAGGTCGTGATTGTCGCCGTGCGGCGGGCGGATCTGGCGGTAAGTCTTGCCGCCGTCGGTCGATTTGAAGAAGTTCACGTTCAGAACGTAGAGCGCGTCTTTGTCCTTGGGATCGGCGTAAATGCGAGAGTAATAGAAAGCGCGCTGGCGCAGGCGCCGGTCTTCGCTCACCTTCTTCCAGGTGTCGCCGCCATCGCCGGAAACGAACACGCCGCCGTTGGTGTTTTCAACGATGGCGAAAATGCGATTCGAATCCCCGCCCGAAACGGCCACGCCGATCTTGCCGATGATCCCCTCCGGCAGCCCGGGGCTGCGGGTGATCTCCTTCCAGGTGTCGCCGCCGTCGGTGGACTTGAACAAGCCGCTGCCCGGTCCGCCGCTGGTCAGGCTCCAGGGCGTGCGGTTGGCGTCCCAGAGCGCGGCGAAAATGGTTTTGGAATTGTGCGGATCCAGGCACAGATCGATGGCCGCGGTGTGGTCGTCGCGATATAGAATGCGCTCCCAGGTCTTGCCGCCGTCTTTCGATCGGAACACGCCGCGCTCGGTATTGCGCCCGTAGGGATGGCCGAAGGCGGACACATAGACCAGGTCCGGGTTGGCGGGGTCGATGCGGATGCGCGAGATGGCCTGGGTATCGGTCAGGCCCGCGTGCTGCCAGGTCTTGCCGGCATCCACCGATTTGTAAATCCCGTCGCCCTGCATGATGTTGCCGCGCAGTTCGGTTTCGCCCATGCCGATGTAGACCACGTCGGGATTGGACTGGGACACGGCAACCGCGCCCACAGACGAGCTGGCAAGCTGGCCGTCGGTTACGGGGTGCCAGGTGAGGCCGCCATCGGTGGTCCTCCAGAGCCCGCCGCCGGTCGCGCCGAAGTAATATTCGTACGGCCGGCTGGAGCTGCCCGCCGAAGTAATGGAACGCCCCCCGCGCATCGGGCCGATACTGCGCCATTCGAGCGCACTGAACCAGGATTCGTCAATCGTAGCCGCGGCCAAACTTGCCGCCGCGCCCACTAATAGCCAAGAGTGAAGACGCATCATGGTCAGCCATTATAGCGAAGGAAAGCCGGCTCGCATCCTGCACCAACCAGCAGGCAGGCGGAGAGAGCAACTTTGCTGCGTATGGAACGGCGCAAGAGAAAGTATAGCGGTTTAGGAATGTTACAAGCGGACGATCTTTCCCCCCGTGCCTCGTACCGCGTGGATTATTGCGCTGCTCGCCACATTATTGGCCGCCGTGCGGATCGGCTCGACGTGGCGGATCTTCACCGAGACTAGCGACGAAGGTTACCGCATTGCCTGTGGCATGGAGTGGCTGGCCGCCGGTGGTGCGGAGGAGCCTCATCGCGCCGGACGCGTAGTCTTCTTGCGGCTCAGTTTCCTGGCTTCTTTGTGGAGTGAGGCGATGAACTCCTTGTGCGTGGAAAACGGACCACGGACGCGGCCGGCGGCGACGTCGGCCAAGCCCTCGGCAAGCTGAGCATCGATCACGCGGCGCTGCTCGGGCGTGTATTCGTCGTCGGCGACGGAAGGTTTGGGACGGATGGTGATCACTCCACCGGACACCTTGAATTCGAGTTCCTGTCCGCCTTTCAGGCCGGCTCGCCGGCGGACGGACGGCGGCACCACGAGGGCTTCATTGTCTTTGACGGTGACGGTCATGATCGATTGCGCGCCAAGAGACGGCTTCGCTTTCAGTTTAGGTTGGCCGGCGTCCCTCGTCAACGCTTGCCCGCAAAGAGCACTCCTCTTTCCAGCCGCCGTGATATTCTGTTTCTTCGCAAAGGAGAGACCCACGTGAGAGTCGGCTGTTTCACTCCCCTGTTGTCCCAGTTGCCCCTGCCGGATGTTCTCAAGAAGCTCAAGTCGTTGAACATCGATACCGTCGAGCTTGGCACTGGAAACTATCCCGGCGATCCGCATTGCAAGCTCAGTATGCTGGAGCATCCGGCCGAACTGGCGGAATTCCGCAAGACGCTCGATGGCGAAGGCTTCTCCATCAGCGCGCTGAGCTCCCATGGCAATCCGCTGCACCCCGATCGGGCGCGCGCGGCGCACGATCGCGAGGTGAGCCGCAAGACCATTCTGCTGGCGGAAAAGCTGGGCGTCCCTGTGGTGGTGGATTTCAGCGGCTGCCCCGGCGACTCCCCGGCCGCCAAGTGGCCCAATTGGGTGACCTGTCCGTGGCCGCCCGATTATCTCGAAATCCTGAAGTGGCAGTGGGAGGAAGTGGTGGCGCCGTACTGGATCGAGCACGCCAAATTCGCCTCCGCTCACGGCGTTCGCGTGGCCATCGAGATGCACCCCGGGTTCGTCGTCTACAGCCCGGAAACCATGCTTAAGCTGCGCGCTATCGCCGGCCCGTCGATCGGCTGCAACCTCGATCCCAGCCACATGTTCTGGCAGGGCATCGATCCGGTTGCCGCCATCCGCCTGCTGGGCGATGCCATCTTCTATGTACACGCCAAGGACACGCAGATTTACCAGCGCAACCTGCCGCTCACCGGCGTGCTCGACACCAAGTCCTACACCGACGAGCGCAACCGCGCCTGGATCTTCCGCACCTGCGGCTATGGCCACGGGGAAGAATGGTGGCGCGAATTCGTTTCCACCTTGCGCATGTTCGGCTACGACTACGTGCTCTCGATCGAACACGAAGACAGCCTGATGTCGCCCGAGGAAGGGCTGACCAAGGCAGCGGCATTCCTGAACGGCCTGATTGTCCGCCAGCCTCCCGCCGCAGCCTGGTGGGTATAAGCCAGGGCGGCCTGACGGCCGCTGATTCTAACCTGATCCGGATCGTGGATGCGGCGGTCGCCGACGCGGCCCGGCGGGCGGGTTCCTGGCTGCTGTGCCGGCTGGGCTGCACCGATTGCTGCATGGGGCCGTTTCCCATCAGCCCGCTCGATGCCGAGCGGCTGCGAAACGGCTTGGCCCAGTTGGCCGCCGGCGATCCGGCCCGTGCCCGCGAAATCACCGTGCGAGCCCAGGCGGCGGCCGAGCGGCTGCGCACGCTTTCGGAAGAAGCGACCGAAAACGACCCTTGTCCCGTGCTCGACCCGGCCACGGGCGGCTGTGAACTGTACGCCTCCCGTCCCCTTGTCTGCCGCACCTTCGGTCCACCCCTGCCGATGCCGGAGGGCGGATTTGCGGTCTGCGAGCTGTGCTTCAACGGCGCGGCGCCGGAAACCGTAGCGGCGTGCGCGGTTGAGGTCGATGCCGATGCGCTCGAAGCGCCGCTGCTCCAGGAGCTCGAAGACCGGGGCGTCAGTGGAGAAACCACCGTTGCCGGGGCGATAGGTACGTAAACTCACGCCGCCGCTATTGCCTCGATAGCCCTTTAGAGTAAACCCGACATACCTGGTATCGCAGGCGTAACCAATCGGTCATCGGAGTGCATCCAAATGCAATCGTGAGGTGTGTCCGGGCAATGTTCGCCGTGATCGGTTTCGCGCTTACGGGCGCGATGGCGCAAGTCCCGGCGCCCGGTCCGGAAGCCGACAATGAAGCGGCGATCCCCGCGCCGGGCGTGGAACCTGCCGCGGTCGCCGTACCTCTAAATTATGAACAACGCATTGCCGGCGTGATTCCCGATTATCAGACCGTGCGCGAAGCCTTCACCAAGGTGCTGCCCTTAACGGGCGCGCAGAAATGGGAGCTGGGTTGGCGGGAAACGGTGGATCCGTTTAACATCGCTACCGCCTTCATGACTGCCGCGCTTTCGCAGGCCGCCAACCAGACCCCCAAGTATGGCGAAGGCTGGCCAGCCTATGGCATGCGGGTCGGCGCCGCTATTGGCGACAGTGCTTCCCAGAGCGTTTTCAGCGCGGGGTTGGTGGCCTGGGCCCTCCACCAGGACCCACGGTATTTCCGCTACGGCCCCGCGCACCGCATTGCCAGCCGGGTCGGCTATTCGATCTCCCGCCTGCTGGTCTGCCGTCAGGACTCCGGCAAAAATGCATTCAATGCTTCCAATATATTTGGTATGCTTATGGGAATCGCCGCGTCGAATGCGTACTACCCGGCGGCCAGCCGGACCGGGAACGTGATGTTGGGCCGAATCGGGACAAGCATGACGGGCGGGGTTACGGGGAACCTGATGTCGGAGTTTTGGCCGGATGTTCAACGTCTTTTGCCCGCCGTGCAGCGCAAGCTCCTGGGCCGGAAGAAAGACGACGTTCAATAGGAAAGCGAAATTGATCATGCCGCACAAGCAATATCTGCACCTTCCTTACAGAACCTGCATTTGCCGCGGCCGAATCGAAGTGCTACCGGCCACGGCGAACCGGTCGCGCCGCCGAGATTTTCGGGCAAAGCCCTTTGCATGCATGGTTGCCGTGTCGCCTCTGGCCGGGCGGCCGAAGATGGCGCCAACCGTGCATTTACAAAACAGGTGCGATGAAGCAGCCCGACAGAATCGGCACTAAGTCGACTCCGCCGATGAGATCAAAGACATTTTCCCTCTCCTCTGAGCCCGGACGCCATTGCCCGACGGGGCGGCGGGGCGTGAGCTGCCCTAACCCGCCAAACAAACGGGTTCGAGTCTCCGGCATTTTGGGTTGTTGTCTGTTGCAAGGCGGTCTGCTGATGGCGGCCGAACCCGCCGCGTTGCGGATCGAAACCCGCCTGCTCACCCCGATCACCACCTACAGCACGCGAACCGGCTCCACTTTCGAGGCGGCTGTCACCACGCCGCTCTGCGGGCCGGTGGGCCAACTTCCGGAAGGCACGGTGATTCGCGGTTCGGTGGCCCACCTTCATCGCGTCGGCCTGGGTTTCCTCCATGAAACCGCATCGCTGCGGCTGGAATTCTCTACCGTCCATCTCGCCGATGGCCGCGACTACCCGCTGGACGCTCACCTGGAGTCCATCGATAACGCTCGCGAGCGGGTGGATTCGCATGGCACGATCCATGGCGAACGCGCCACCTCCACGCTCTCCAATCGGTTTTCGGAGAGGTTGGCCTTCCTTGCCATGGGCCATCCTATGGCCGTGCTGCCGCTATTCGCGATCGAATCCAGCATGTTTCACTTCCCCGATCCGGAAATCCATTACCGCCGCGGCACCGAGTTCAACCTGGAGGTGCGGTTCCCGGAGGCGATGGGAGAGATTTCGGCCTGTGAAGCGGCGCCGATGGATCTGAGCATGGACGATCAAATGGAGCTCGATCGGATCGTCGAAGAGCTTCCCTACTGGAGCTATTCGAAGCGCCAGCGCCAACCGATCGACCTGGTGAACCTGATGTTCGTCGGCCCCCAGGAATCGCTGCTGCGCGCCTTCAATGCCGCCGGCTGGACCGGCTCCCTTCCCAATTCGATGCGCAACGGCATGGGAGCCATTCGCGCCATCGTGGAAAGCCACGAGTTCAGCGACGCGCCCATGCGCACCCTGATGCTGGACGGCCAGGAACCCACCCTCCGTTTGCAAAAAAGCCTGAATACGTTCGAAATGCGCCATCATATGCGGATCTGGGCGCGCGACGAGGAATGGCGCGGGCGCCAGCTCTGGGCGTCGGCCGCCACCCAGGACATCGGCACTACTTTTTCCATCCATCCTTTCGGCTTCACCCATCAAATTCAGGTGGAAGTGGACCGCGAGCGCGACAAAGTGGTTAGCGACCTGGTGTATACCGGATGCGTGGATTCGGTGACTTACGTGCAACGGCCGGAAATGTTGCGCGAATCCGGATTCATTTACCGGCGCGGCGTATCGAGCGACGCCCGCGTAGCCGTGGTTTCGCTCAATGCCTGCGAGCAGCCGCGGCTGGACCTGGTTGGCGGCCCGGAGCCGGACGGGCCGCGCGGTTTGGTCAAGTTCGTGCGCCGCGTCACGCTGACCGCGCGCAATCACTTTCTGCGCGACAACTGGTACTGGAGAGGTGCCGACGCCGCCCGCATCGCGTTTGTCCGGCTTCGCGATTGGGACCGCCAGTCCCGCCAGGAGAGCCGGGCCCGGCAACGCGAGTTCGAGATCGCCGCCAAGGTCAACGTCGCCGCCGCCGGCACCAATTAACCGCTTTCCTGACGGTCGCGGCTCGGTAAGTGACTGCAAACACGCGGTGCCCGTAACCGAGCCGCGACCGTAAGGGAGCGGTTGCCTGGCCTCAACTGCGAAATCCCCAGATCGGTTAAGCACCCCCCATGGGCTCAGCCTTCGGTCATCAGGACCCGGTAGGGTTTGCCGGTTTCCTGGGCGTCCATCACGGCGATGGCGGCCACGTTGACGATGTCATTGACCGACGATCCGCGCTGCAGCACGTGGACGGGCTTGGTGAGGCCGGCCAGCAGCGGTCCGATCATTTCGCCGCCGCCTAAGGTCTGCAGCAGCTTGTAGGCGATATTGGCTGCTTCCAGGTTAGGGAATATGAGCACGTTGGCGCCGCCTTTCAGCCGGCTGAAGGGGTAGGTTTCTTCGATGAGTTTCGGCAGCACGGCCGTATCGGCCTGCATCTCTCCGTCGATGATGAGGCCGGGCGCGCGCTGGCGCACCAGGTCGACCACGGCGCGGGCTTTGGCGGATAAGCGGTGGTTGGTGCTGCCGAAATTCGAGAAGGAGAGCACGGCTACGCGCGGCGTCTCTCCGAAGCGGCGGGCTTTTTCGGCTGCCATGATGGCGATCTCGGCCAGTTCCTCGGCGTCGGGTTCGATGTTTACCGTGGTGTCGGCCAGAAAATACAGACCGCCCTTAGGCGCGATCAGCAGGTAGACGCCCGCCACCCGGCGCAGCTCCGGCCGTACCGCGATCACCTGCAGGGCCGGCCGGATGGTGTCGGGATAGTGGGTGGTCAAGCCACCCACCAGGGCGTCGGCATCGCCCATGTGTACCATCAGGCTGGCGAAGGTGACCGGGGCGCGCGCCATTTTCGCGGCTTCGGTGGGGGTCACTCCCTTGCGCTGGCGCAGGCGGTAAAACTCCTCGGTATATGCGCCGATGCGTGGAAAAGCTTCCGGGTCCACGATTTCCGCCCCGCCCAGATGGAGGCGCATCTCGGCCACGCGCGCGCCAATGGTTTCGGCGTTGCCCAGCAGCACCGGAGCGGCGATTTTCTGGTCCAGCAGAATCTGGCAGGCCCGCAGGATCTTGGGCTGTTCGCCTTCCGGGAAAACCACCCGTTTGGGATCGCGCTGGGCTTTGTGAATGATGCCGCGCATCACTTCGTTGGCGCGGCCCAGGCGGCGCTCCAGCTCTTCGCGATACTGCGCCAGATCGACCGGCTGCCGCGCCACGCCCGTTTCCATCGCCGCCCGCGCCACCGCCGAGGCTTCCCAGATCAGCACGCGCGGGTCGAAGGGCTTGGGGATGATGTATTCGCGGCCGAACGACAGCCGCTCCACGCCATAGGCCTGCAACACCGAATCGGGAACGTCTTCCTTCGCCAGCGCGGCCAGGGCACGCGTGGCCGCCAGCTTCATCTGGTCGTTGATGGAGGTGGCGCGCACGTCCAGCGCCCCGCGGAAGATGAACGGGAAGCCCAGCACGTTGTTCACCTGGTTGGGATAATCCGAGCGTCCCGTGGCCACAATGGCGTCGGGCCGCGCGGCCACAGCCACGTCGTAGGAGATCTCTGGATCCGGGTTGGCCAGGGCGAAAATCAGCGGATCGGGCGCCATGGTCTTGACCATTTCGGGGCTGACGGCGCCGCCCTGGGAGAGGCCGAAGAACACGTCGGCGCCTTCCAGGGCCTCGGTCAGGGTGCGGCGGTTGGTGGGCACCGCAAAGCGGGCCTTGTAGGGGTTCATTCCTTCGGTGCGGCCTTCGTAGATCACGCCCTTGGTGTCGCACAGCAGGATGTTTTCGCGGCGCACGCCCAGGTTGACGTAATGCGTGGCGCAGGCGATGGCGCTGGCGCCGGCGCCGTTGAAAACCACCTTCACCTCTTCGATTTTCTTGCCCGCGATTTCGAGAGCGTTCAGCAATCCGGCGCCGGAGATGATGGCCGTTCCGTGCTGATCGTCGTGGAACACCGGGATCTTCATGGTGCGGCGCAGCTCTTCCTCGATGGCAAAACATTCGGGGGCCTTGATGTCTTCGAGGTTGATGCCGCCAAAAGTGGGCTCGAGCATCTGGCAGGCGCGGATCACTTCGGCCGGGTCGTTGGTGGCAAGCTCGATATCGAACACGTCGATATCGGCGAAGCGTTTGAACAGCACCGCTTTGCCTTCCATCACCGGTTTGCCGGCCAGGGCGCCGATATTGCCCAGCCCCAGCACGGCCGTTCCGTTGGTGACCACCGCCACCAGGTTGCCCTTGGCGGTATAGCGATAAGCCAGCGACGGGTCCCGCTCGATTTCGAGACACGGCACGGCCACGCCCGGCGTGTACGCCAGGCTGAGATCGATTTGCGTGCGGCACGGCTTAGTCGGAGTGACCGCAATTTTGCCGGCCGGCGCCGACGCGTGATATTCCAGTGCGTCTTCGGGACGTATCTTCATTTGCTGCAGGCTCCGCTGGAACATACGATATCAGGTGGCGGAAGGGATGGTGAGGGAAATTACATCTGCCTGGGGAAATCGAGGGGGCGGGTGTCAGGCTGACCTAAGTGATTGCTCTGTAAACCCTCTGATACCGGTCCCTCATTACGCTGTCACGGGTAATCAGCCATAATGCCAACAATACCTTAATATGGGTCTCGCATCCTCTGGCAGGTTTCTGTTTGTGGGCATCCTGCTGGCGATCTTTGCTCACGCCCAGCCGCAGCATGTCATTCTGATCACGATTGACGGCGGCGCGGCCTACCAGCTTGAGAATCCCGATCTTTTAGTTCCGAATGTCCGCGAACTGATCGGGAGCGGCGTGTGGGCCCAGAGCAGCGAGACGGTTTTCCCGAGCGAAACGCATCCTTCGCACACCACGATCGTTACCGGCGTCCTACCGGAGAAGCACGGCGACCTCAGCAATGAAATATTCGACCGCGCGCACGACACGCGCTTTGCCGCCAACAGCCTGCCGCACAATGAAGCGGTGCGTACCCGGACCATCTTCGACACGGCCAAAGCAAAAGGTTTGACAACGGCGTCCGTGCTCTGGCCGGAGAGCAACGACGATCCCTCCATCGATTTCAATTTCATGATCCGGACCACGGGCAAACAGCGCGTGGTGACGGAGAACGCATGGATCAAGGAATTGCGGGCGGAAGGCGTGCCGGTGGATCTCGACAACCGGATGCTGGCAGCCAACATGGACGGCCACGTTCTGGATTACGTGAGCACGCTGGCTCTTTGCGAGGCGATTCGAAAGCACAAGACGAATCTGGCCGCGATCCACCTCATCGAGACGGACGGTGCGGAACATACTTATGGGCCGTCGCATCCGCTGGCGCAAGCGGCGTTTCACGATGTGGATGCGATGATCGGGCAGATCGTCGCGGCGACCAAAGAGGCGGGGATCTATGACCGGACCGCATTCGTCGTGACTGCGGACCACGGATTTACCACCGTTCATTACGAATTGAACTTGCGGCCGTATTTCGCCGCTGCCGGATTGACCGGCAAGGTCAAACTATACGCGGGAGGCTGGTCGCTCTTCGTTCGTCTTCTGCCGGGCTTTGCGCCGGACACGGACGAGCCAAAGCTGCGGCAGGCACTCCACGAGATTCAAAATAACCCACACATCCTGCGGATCTACCGGTCCGCGGATTATCCGTCGCTCGGTCTGCCGGAATATGAAAAAAGCGACCGCATTCCTGGACAGTACCTGATCGTTTCCGACATCGACACGTTTTTGGTCCAGGCGCCGGACAATTCCACCGAATTGCGGCAGCGCCGGAGTCCGGCGTACTCGCACGGATACCTGCCACAGTACCCGGCGATGTATCCGCTGCTGGTGCTGGCCGGCGACGGGTTTCGGAAGGGCGTGCGCATCGGGCACGTCCGCCAGATCGATATTGCCCCCACCATTACGCGCCTGCTGGGCCTGGAGCCTCTGGACTTTGACGGGCGCGTGCTGACCGAAGCATTGCAACCAGAACGATGAAAGGCATTTGCGCATGAGAATCGGATTTCGAAAGCAGTTGTTCCTGGCAACCACCGTCTGCACCATGCTCGTGGCGGTTGCGTCATCCTCTTGGGGGCAGCAGGTGACGGCCGCGATTACGGGCCTGGTTACGGACCCCTCCGGCGCACCGATCGGCAAAGCAACGATTACGGCCACCGATGTGGATCGCGGCTCGGTCTGGACGGCCAAGACCAATACGGACGGCAATTACGACCTGCCGCGCCTGCCGGTCGGAACGTATACGGTGAAAGTGGAAGCGCCAGGCTTTCAGACGGCCGTGCGCTCTGGCATCCTGCTGGTGCTGAACCAGACGGCGCGGCTGGACTTCACGCCGCCGGTCGGGCAGGTACGGCAATCGATTGACGTAGCGGGCACCGCGCCGGTGCTGAAAACGGATTCCACGCAACTGGATACCGTGATCGATTCGCGGACGAACCAGGCGCTGCCGCTGGCCACGCGAAATTTCGTGCAGCTTACGCTGCTTTCGGCCGGGTCGATCACGCCGAATCCGTCCGAGTTTACAGGATCGTATTCGACGGTCGCCAGCGGCCGGCCCTACATCAACGGCAACCGCGAGCAGGCGGACAACTTCCTGCTGGACGGTCTGGACGATAACTATCCGCAGGGAAATTACGTGGGCTATACGCCCAGTGTGGACGCGATCGAGGAATTCAACATGATCACGCAGAATGCCTCGGCCGAGTTCGGCGGCTTCATGGGCGGCATCATCAGCGTCAGCATCAAATCCGGCACCAACCAGCTTCATGGCAGCGTGTACGAATTCTTCCGCAATGACGAACTGAATGCGAACACCTGGGCCAACAACTGGAACCATCTGCCCAGGCCGCTGCTGCGCTGGAACGAGTTCGGCGCCACGTTGGGCGGGCCGCTGATCAAGAACAAGCTGTTCGTCTTCGGAGATTACCAGGGGTCGCGGTTCGACCAGCCTTCGACAAGCAGCTCATTCACCGTGCTGACGGCGCCCGAGCGCACGGGCAATTTCTCGCAGATTCTGGCGAGCGGAACGCAGCTGCACGATCCCGGTACGACCACCCCGATTCCCGGCAACATCATGCCGCAGGCGCTGCTCAGCCCGCAGGCGTTGGCGATTATGGCTTCTCCTTTGTATCCCCAGCCGGTGAACGGCGCCTTGACCAACAATTCCGTCAATACCACCCATTCCTATGCCGATCAGGACCAGGGCGATGTGAAGGTGGACTGGAACGCCTCGGGGAAGGACCACGTGTTCGGGCGCTATTCGCAAGGCAACATTTTCAATCCGAGCGACAACAGCATGCCCTTGCTGTATAACTCGGCGACGCAGTATCGCATCTTCAACGCGACGGTCGGCTACACGCGGACGATCAGCCCGTGGTTTGTGAACGATTTTCGCGCCGGCGTGAATTACATTCCGGCCGTCACCGGCATCATCAGCGGAAACGGCATTACGGCGCAGAGCGTCGGCATCCCCGCCGTTCCCACCAACATTCTGCCGGCATTCGATTTCACGGCCGGTAACCTGAGCGCGGTCGGCATCGGCTTCGGCAACCCGGATACGGGGGAGCCGCAGGCCGACACGGTGATTCAAGCGGAAGATACCGCGATCCTGACGCACGGGACGCACATGATGCACATCGGTTTCCAGGTTTCGCGCCAGCGGATCGACATCTTCTATCCGGGCAACGAAGGAATCGCGGGCGAGTTCAACTTCTCCGGCCAGTACACGGGCGCGGCTGAGGCGGATTTCATGGCGGGACTGCCGACCCAAGTGCAGGGCGGCATCAACGGCGGCACGTGGGGACAACGTTCCAGTACCTTCGCCGCGTTTTACCAGGATGATTGGCGGATCGCGAACAACCTCACCGTCAACCTAGGCCTGCGGTGGGAGTTGACCACGCCGCTCACCGAGGTGGATAACCGGCAGGCGAATTTCGGACTGGTCAGCGGACAGGAATACCTGGCCGGCCAACCCTGCCCGTATACCAACTGCCGGGCGCTTTACAACAATTACTACGGTCCGGCCGATTGGCAGCCGCGCGTGGGCATCGCCTGGACGCCGAGGAAGGACACAGTGATTCGCGCGGCGGCCACGGTCTCGACGTTTATGGAAGGGACGGGCAGCAACCTGCGGCTGCCGCTGAATGCGCCCTTCGCCGCCGCGCACGCCATCAGCTACACGGCTAGCCAGATGCCTTCGACGCTGGCCCAAGGCTACACGGTATTCGGAGCGGGCAGCAATCCGGCAACGGAATTCATCGGGGCTTCGCTGCGGGTCTGGGATCCGAACGACCGTCCGGCGGATTCCGCGCAATGGAACCTGACGGTGCAGCGGCAGCTCGGAAATTCGATGACGATTCAGGCCGGCTATGTCGGACAGAAGAACAACCACCTGATGGTGCCGATCCTGATTTCGCAGAGCATCCTGAATCCCAACGGGACGGTTTCCCCGGGGTTCTATCTGAGCGGCAATCCGACGCTGCAGAGCGAAATCGGCTCGGCGAAGGACACGGCATCGGTCGGGTACGGAGATTACAATGCATTCCAGTTATCGGTGCAGAGGCGGCTGCTTAGCGGCCTCGAATTCCAGGCCAACTACACGTACTCGAAATGCATGACCGATTCGCTCGGCTATTATGGCAGCTCCGGGCAGGTATCGACCTCGTACACGTACTGGCCGAACGCCTACAACGGCCGGTCGCAATGGGGCCCGTGCTTTTTTGACGCCACCAACGCGTTCAATGGTTATGCGACCTACGATCTGCCGTTCGGCCGCGGCCGGGCAATCGGGACGAACATGAACCGGGTGTTGAATGCCGTGGCAGGCGGCTGGCAGGCCAACATCATTCTTACGATTCACGGCGGCTTTCCGCTGACGATCGCCAACTACCAGGACACCTCGCAGACACATGGCTCCAATCCGCGGGCCAATTGCATCGCGCCGGGCCAGGTCTTGGGGCTGGTGGACGCTCCCGCCGGCGGCTACCAGTGGTTCAACCCGAACTCCTACGCCCATCCGTCGTTAGGAACGTTCGGCAACTGCGGAGTGGGCACGGTCCGGGGGCCCGGTTTGCGCACGGCCGATTTCAGCCTGTCGAAGAGATTTGCCTTGACCGAGCACCAGAACCTGGAGTTTCGCGCGGAGGCAATCAACGTGACCAATACACCTATTCTGAATTCGCCGGGAATAACCGTTCCGGCCGGCGCGATCGAAAATGGCGAGTTCGGGAATGGGAACCTCGGGAGAATTACGGGATCGCAAGGCGCGCGCAATATACAACTGGCACTGAAATATCACTTCTAGCTCCGGTCTCGCCTTTCGAGCCGGAGGTGCGCCACCGGTGGAAGGAACCGCCCCGCCGTTGCAGCCCCTCGCGCACGAGCATCTTTAGCAGGGTTTGGTAGCCGATCCCTTTATGGCCGGCGATCTCGCGAGCTTTGGCGAGATCCTGCGCGGGCAATCGCAGCGCGATCTGCACGCTGGCGGCGCGGTTCAGACCGGACACGAGAGGCGAGCCTTTCCGTTTCCCCGTGGCTCCCGCGCCGGATTGCCGCTTGAGAAACTCCCGGCCCTCCGCACCAGCCCACCATTTCGCTTCCTCGTCCTCGTTGATGAACTTGGCATCTTCAAGGCCGTCGGCGTTCGTTTTTTCGGCTTTCTCATTGCATCACTCTCCTCGCGCGCGACACTCCAGGTAGTCGCGCGTCGGGACTATTGCCAGCAGACGGCTGCGTTCCGTTTCTCCGTAGTACACGTAACGGGTCTCGTCATCGGCGGCCTGTTCCTAGATTAAGATCGGCTCGCGGGACAGCGCCTGCTCCACTTCCGCCGCTGTGACCCGGTGAACCCGGATCTTCTTCAGGTTGCCCGGGGCCCAATCGAACACGACTCTTCAATTGTATATGCAATGCATAACGAAGGCGATGACGAGGCCATGAAGGGGTGCGCGACATAGAAATGGAGGG
>PLRS01000058.1:0-22332 GCA_003164035.1 Bryobacterales bacterium
CGGCCCGAGCCGGGGTGACGCCGTCACGCAGCCGCGCGAAGACGCTTTCTATCATGTTGTAGCCGCGTCGGCGCAGGCGGTCCGGCGAAAACACCACCGGCACCCATGCCTGAACGCCGGCGGGAACGTGGAAGCGTGGCCCGGCAACGCCGACGATTCGATAAGGCCGGCCATCCAGCATCAGCACCGTGCCGATGGCGGACGGGCTGGCGGCGAATTGCGTTTGCCAGAGACCGTACGAGATCACGGCCACGGTTTCCCGGTCTTCGCGATGGAAGAAACGGCCGGCCAGCGGGTGCTCGCCGAAGACGCGAAAATAATCCGGCGTCACGCCGCGTCCCAGCATGCGGCTCGGCTGGCCGCCCAGTTCCGCGGTCCATTCGCGCGGTTCGGAAGCGGCAACCGCGCTGAATGTGTCGGTCATCTCCTGGAGCTCGCGGTACTCCACGGCGGAAGTTTCGGCGCCCGTCATCTGCAGCTTTTCGAGGCGCACACTGGCCACCATGATGTTGCCCGCGTCGCGGATTCCCAGCGGATCGAGAAGCGCGGTCCGGAGCACGCTGACAATCGCCGTATTGGCTCCCACGGCGAGGCCCACGGTGACGATGGCGGCCACCGTCACCAGCGGTTGATGGCGCAACAGACGCAGGGCGAAACGGGCGTCGCGCAAGGCGGGTTCGAGCCAGGCGAAGCCCCACTCGTCGCGGCTCCGCTCGCGGGCGCCGAGGTCGTTGCCGAACCGGCGCCGGGCGGCGGCGTGCGCGTCGGCGGGGGACAGGCCTTCGCCGCGAAGCTGGCGCTCGAGCATCTCCCGGTGGGCGCCGATTTCGTCGGCCAGTTCGCTATCGAGACGGGTTCGCGTAAGCCAGAAGCGGATGCGGTTCCAGAGCTTCATGCACCCTCCATCACACGGGCGATGGCGGCCACGAGGTACCCGAAGTCGCGGGTTTCGCGGGCCAATTGTTTGCGGCCGGCGGCGGTAAGGGAATACTGGCGCACCTTGCGGCCGGTATCGGACGCGGTCCATTCGGCCCGCACCCAGGCGTTGACCAGCAGGCGCTGCAGGGCGGGATAGAGCGAGCCTTCGCCGATGGTAAGGGCTTCGCCGGAGATGCGGTGGATGTGCTGGGCGATGCCGTAGCCGTGATTGGGGCCGCGAGCGAGGGTTTTCAAGACCAGCATGTCGAGCGTGCCGGGCAGCAGATCGGGAGCGCGTTCAGCCATTGTCTATCGATACCTCGAATGTCGATGCCTTGAGTATGAAACGCGGGGCCGGCGCTGTCAAGGGGTCCCGGCAGGGCCGGCCAGTGCGACACTGGAAGCATGCCTAACCAATCAGCCGGATCTCTCCGCTCGCACCTGGCCGAACTGCTCCGCATGAAGGGCGCTCACCTGACCCTCCACGCCGCGGCCGCCGATTTTCCGGCGCATCTGCGGGGGGTAAAGCCGCCAGGGGCCCCGCATTCGGCGTGGCAACTGCTGGAGCACATGCGCCTCGCGCAGGAAGACATCCTGGACTTCAGCCGCAATCCGGCGTACAAGGAGAAGAAGTTCCCGGACGACTACTGGCCGGCAACGGAGGCGCCCCCAAGCGAGGATGCCTGGGATGCCAGCGTGAAACAGTTTCAATCCGATTTGAAGGAGATGCAGGCGCTCATCGCCGACACGAAACACGACCTGCTGGCGGCGATCCCTCACGGCACCGGGCAAACCCTGCTGCGCGAAGCCCTGGTGGTGGCGGACCACAACTCCTATCACCTGGGACAGTTGATGTTTCTGCGCAAGATGCTGGAAGGCTGAGGCGGGGCTGCCGGCGTGAAGATCGCTCCGGCGGCGCCTTCGCCGATTTCTGCGAAATTTCCGGGCCCGCCGCCACTATAACCAGGTAGCGATATGCGGCTATTCCTGTTCCTGTGGGTCGGCGCGCTGGCCTGGGCGCAGCCGCCGGATCCGGCTTACGAACCTTTGGCGCGCGCGTACGCGGCACTGAAGGCCAAAGATTACGACGCTGCGATAGCGGGATTTCAGGCCGCCGGCGCGCTGGCGCCGGACCGGGCGTCGATCCACAAGGATCTGGCGTACACCTATCTGAAGATCGGCGAGAACGGATTGGCGTTGCGCGAATTCGGCGCGGCCATGCGGCTCAATACCAGCGACGAGCAAGTCGCCATGGAGTTTGCGTTCCTGAGTTACGAGAACAAGGACGAAGCCATGGCGCGGCGGATCTTCGACCGGATTCGCAAGACCGGCAACGCAACCGCCGAGCAGGCGTTTCAGAACATAGACCGCCCCTTGGCGGCGGGCATTGCACGATGGCAGGAGGCGATCCACCGCGGCGCGGATAATTTCGGCAGCCATTATGAGTTGGCCAAACTGGCCGAGCAGCGCGACGAATTGGCTCTGGCGGCGGAACATTATGCCAGCGCGTGGCGTCTGGAACCGGAGCGGCGCATGGTGCTGCTGGACCTGGCGCGGGTGTGGACAGGTATAGGGCGCACAGACGACGCCATGGCCGCTGTTTTGGCGGCGTCCCGCGCGCCGGAGCCCCGCTGCAGCGAACTGGCGCGCGAGTCTTTGCCGGAGCGGTATCCGTACGTGGGAGAGTTTCAGAGGGCCGTCGAACTTGATTCCCGGAACGTCGCCTTGCGGCGTGAGCTTGCCTACCTCCTGCTGAAGCTTGGGCGGCAACCGGAAGCGGAGAGCGCGTTCGGCAAGCTGGTGGAACAGGACGGCGACCTGCTGGCAGCCACCCAACTCGGCTTTCTGCTGCGGGCGCGGGGCGAACAGGCAGCCGCCCAACTCCTGTTCGACCGCGTGCTGGCGGGAGGCGACGAGGAACTGGCCAATCGGGTGCGCGCGGTTCTGCGCGTGCAGCAAGAGGCCGAGCCTCCCAGCGACTCCCGTACGCAGGCACTGAAGGCTAAAGAGATGGCGGATCGCAGCTATAAGGCGGGTTACCTGAAGGACGCGCTGAAATACCTGCAGGAGGCCAACGAAGCCGACCCCACCGACTACGCCGTGGTGTTGCGGCTGGGCTGGACGTACAACATGCTTCACCAGGACGTAGAAGCCTACCGGTATTTCGGCATGGCGCGGCAGAGCTCCGATCCGAAGATCGCGGCCGAGGCGCGGAAGGCGTGGCTGAATCTACGGTCGGTGGGCGCCCGCGTGCGCGTCACCGGGTGGATGTACCCGATCTTTTCGACCCGGTGGCACGATCTGTTCGGCTACGGCCAGGTGAGGTTGGAGTTGCGCACCGGCTTGCCGCTGGTGCTGTATAGCGGCGTTCGCCTGGTTGGAGATACGCGGTTGACAATAGGCGCGGTTTCGCCGGTGGCGCTATCGGAAAGCTCGGTGATTTTGGCTGGAGGGGTCCGAAGCCTGCCGTGGCATGGAGTAACGGGTTGGTTTGAAGCCGGATCGGCGGTGGGCTACATGAGCGGCCACGCGTTGCCCGACTACCGCGGGGGCGTGTCCATGGCGCGTGGCTGGGGACACTCGATAGCTGCCGAAACGGGAGGCTGGTTTACGGATACAACCCTCGATGGGGTATTCGTAAGCCGGTTCGGCGACGATCTCCTGGCGTATAGCCACACCAGGGTGGGGTATACGCTGGCGCCGGGCGGAGTTCGCGCGCAAGTCGTCTGGACCGGGAATCTGACCGTGGACAATCAACGGCAATACTGGGCCAATTTTGTGGAAACGGGTCCTGGTATCCGAATTCGCGCCGGCTGGATGCCGCCGCCGATGTACATAGGCGTGGACGCCATGCGCGGAGCGTTTCTGATCCACGATGGTAATCCTGAGCGACCGAATTTTAACGATGTTCGAATGGGGATCTGGTATGCGTTTGTGCATTAGCTTGCTGTGGCTCGCTGTTGGCTTGGTTCGGAGTGAGCAACTTCCGTATTTTCACGTTGTTGGCGGCGACCAAGAGAGCTGGGCGTCAATTCTCGGGTCGATCGGAATGGAAGCGAAGCCGATGGACGAGGCCCGGGTTTTCGTGGCTGGAGCAGGTGAGCCGGCTTCCACTGAATGGACGGCCCGAATAGAAGGGGGAGCTTTTCTGATTCTGGAGGGCCAATCGCCGCTGGCGGAGCAGCTTGGATTTCGAAGCGGTCAGAAGGCGATCCGCGTTGGAAACATACGTGACGTGCATCGGCCGGACCTGCCCATAATCTGGGAGAAGCCGCTGGAATTGACCGGGATCGAGGTGCCGGAGGGCGCTCGGGTCTTTGCCCGGGAGCGATGGACGGGAACGCCGGTTGAGGCGGGGTTGCGGCAGGGGAAAGGGGGGATCTTGTGGATCGCCGCCCCGGCGGGCGCGCGCGGCTATGAACGTTTTCCCTATCTTCTGCAAGCGCTTTGCGAGCTTGGCTTTGAGCCGTCTTTTCGGGCGCAGGGGCTGTGGGCGTTTTTCGATTCGGCTTACCGTTCCCGGGTAGACCTGGACTACTTTGCGGCCCGCTGGCGCGCGGCCGGCATTGCGGCGCTGCACGTGGCCGCCTGGCATTTTCAGGAGCGCGACAGGGATCGGGATGAGTATCTGGAGAAATTGATCGCCGCGTGCCATCGCGAGGGCATCCTGGTGTATGCCTGGTTCGAGTTGCCGCACGTCAGCGATCAGTTCTGGGAAGACCACCCCGAGTGGCGGGAGAAGACCGCGGTGCTGCAGGACGCCCAGCTCGATTGGCGGAAGCTGATGAACCTGAACGATCCGGCGTGCTTTCGGGCGGCGGCCGAAGGTGTTCGCAAGTTGGTCGGGCGATTCGACTGGGACGGGGTGAACCTGGCGGAGTTGTACTTCGAGTCGCTGGAGGGGATGAGCAATCCTGCCCGGTTCACGCCTATGAACGACACGGTGCGGGCGCGGTTTCGGCAGGCGGCGGGCTTCGATCCGCTGGAGCTATTCGGGACGCGGAAGGACGAGGCGTCGCTACGGGCGTTTCTCGATTTTCGCCGGGAGCTGGCGCGTGAAATGCAATCCAAGTGGGTTGGCGAGGTGGAAGCGGCTCGAGCCGGGAAGCCCGACCTGGATCTTGTGCTTACGCATGTCGACGACCGGTTCGATGCGGGCATGCGGGACGCGATCGGCGCCGACGTGGAACGGGTGATGCCACTGCTGGACAGCCACAAAATGACCCTACTGATTGAGGATCCCGCGACGGTATGGAACATGGGCCCGCAGCGTTACTCGAGTATTGCCGAGCGCTACCGCCCCCTGACGCCCCATCGCGAGCGGCTGGCAATCGACATCAACATCGTGGAGCGCTACCAGGATGTTTACCCGACCAAGCAGCAAACCGGGGTGGAGTTGTTCGAATTGGTGCATAACGCCGCACGGAACTTCCAGCGGGTTGCCCTGTATTTTGAAAATTCACTGCTGCCGGCCGACTTGCCGCTGCTGCCGATGTCGGCGGCGGCTGGAGCGCGTTTGGAAAAGAGAGGCGATACGCTGTTTCTGGAGGCTGGGGTTCCGGTCGGCTTGGCCTGGCAGGGCGCTGCCGTGGTGGACGGGAAACCATGGCCGGTGAGGGACGACCGGACCTTGTGGCTGCCGGCGGGAAGACACCGGATCGAACCGGCGAACACGGTGCTTCCGATCCGGCTGCTTCGTTTGAACGGCGAGTTGGATGGGGCGGCCGCGGTTGGCGCCAGGAGCATTCGGTTTTCTTATCACAGTACGACGGGAGCATTCGCGGTGGTGGATCGAATTCCCGACAGGGTGCAAATCGATGGGGCGGCGGAGGCGCCGTCGATGGCCGGCGCACGGACACTTCGGCTGCCGCGTGGGCAGCATTCCGTGACATTGACGGTTGAGTGAGTTAGGATGTCGGATGACGCATGACGGACGTGGCGATAGAGCCCGATTTTCCCGAGATTCCGGATAAGCTGTACTTCAAGATCGGCGAGGTTAGCGATCTGTTAGGGGTAGAGCCATATGTACTCCGCTATTGGGAGACGGAGTTTACGGCGCTGTCGCCGAAAAAGTCGGGGACCGGGCACCGGCTTTACCGGCGCAAAGACGTTGAGCTTTTGCTGCGCATAAAGCACCTGTTGTACGAGAGAAAATTCACCATTGAAGGGGCGCGGCAATCTTTGCAGTCGGAACCGCGCGCGCCGGTGCGTAAGCCGCGGCAAGCGCAGCAGGAGTTGTTCGCCGTAGATCCGTTGCCTGAGATCCGCAAGGAGCTCGTCGACATTCTGGAGATGCTGAAGTAGGCGTCAGGATTCGCCGGCGATCAAGTTGTAGATCCGGTCCAGATCCTCGGCTGAGTAATAGTCGATCTCGATCCTCCCTTTTTGCTTGTTCTTCTCGATAATGCGAACCTTGGTGCCAAGCGCCCGTTCCAGTTGCTCGATGGCGGCTTTGACGTTGGGATCGGTGGCAGCTTCGTCGGGATGCTTCGGCTTGCGGCCTTCCGTCATTCGCTGCGTGGTTCGTTCGGTTTGGCGGACGGACCAGCCCTCGGCGACCGCTTTCTCCGCGACTTCGACCTGCAACTCGGGCGTGGCAAGCGCCAGCAGGCAGCGAGCGTGACCGGCCGAGAGGCGGCGATCCTCCACCAACCGGCGGACTTCCGGTGGAAGGTTCAATAGGCGCAGGAAATTAACGACGGTCGTGCGGTCCTTACCCGTTCGCTGCCCAATATCTTCGGCGGAGAGGTTGAATTCGCGGCCCAACTGCTCGAAAGCGCTGGCGGTCTCCATCGGATTGAGGTCTTCCCGCTGAATATTCTCGATGAGAGAGACTTCGAGGAGCCTGTCGTCGGCGATGGGGCGGACAACTACGGGAACGGTCTCCAAACCGGCAATTTTGGCTGCCCGCCAACGGCGCTCTCCCGCGACGAGCTCGTAGCGATCACCGGTCTTCCGTACGACTAACGGCTGTATGATGCCGTTGGCCTGGATGGACTGGGCCAGCTCGGCGAGTTTCTCGCTTTGAAAGATCCGGCGCGGCTGGAGCGGATTTGGCTCAATGGAATTGATCGGCAGGGCCAGGTTCTCTTCGACTGGCGAAGGGGAAGGTGGCGGCAGGGCCGGCGGGCGGGTGGGCAGGAGCGCACCCAGGCCCCTACCGAGCGCCTTGCGCGGATTTTCGGGCTTGTTCATGGTCCAGGACTTCTTTCGCTAATTGAATGTAGCTTTCAGCGCCTTTGGATCTGGGGTCATATCCCAGAATTGGCTTGCCAAAGCTGGGGGCTTCGGCGAGGCGAATGCTGCGAGGGATCACGGTGGCGAATATCTCATCCGCGAAGAATTGCTTGAGGTCGGCCGCAACCTGGCGGGTGAGGTTGGTGCGGTCGTCGTACATCGTGAGGAGAATCCCCTCGATTTCCAGCGGATGGTCAAAGGCATCGCGAATGCGATCGATGGTATCCATGAGTTCCGATACACCCTCCAGGGCAAAAAACTCGCATTGGATGGGGACAAGGACGGAATCGGCGGCGATGAGGGCGTTTAGCGTTAGGAGGTCAAGTGCCGGGGGACAATCGATGAGGGCGAAGGCAAAGCGCTCGCGCAGACCAGCGATGCGATGCCGGAGCTGGAATTCCCGGTCTTCAATACCGACCAGTTCAAGATTGGCGGCAATGAGGTTTTTATCGGCGGAAATGACATAGAGGCCTTCGAGATCGGTGGAGCGAATGACTTCTTCAGGCTTAGCAGTGCCCAACAGTAGGTCGTACAATCCGGGCTGATCCTGAGACTTCTGCAAGCCAAGACCGGTGGTCGAGTTCCCTTGGGGATCGGAGTCGATCAAGAGCACCTGGAGATCGTTCGCGGCAAGGGAAGCTCCTAGGTTGATCGCGGTAGTGGTTTTACCCACTCCACCTTTTTGATTGGCGATAGCAATTACGCGGCTCAAGCGGCCATGCTACCACGTATGAAGTTTCGGGTGAAGTTTCACGTGAAACAACATTGCTGGGGCAGGTTCCTGGCTGTTTCACGTGAAACAGTCGCCCTCGCCGGCGCCGGTCATTTCCGGCGTTCACCCAACCGCAGGAAGCGCTCCTTGCCCCACGGCAGCCTGACGCTTTCCTTCCACACAAAGCCCAATTCCTCCGGCGGAGCTTCCCCTCCGGTCAAGAGATCGGCGGAGACACCAAGATTCTTTAGGCTCCCGGTGAGATCGCCATAGCTCACGGCCCGCGAGATTACGTGATCGAACTCCTCCCGAACTTCCTCCGCACGCACGGCCAGAATTCGGAAATTATCCAGTCTGCGCGTCACATCCCTCAAAAACACGCTCTTGCGTTGGTGCGATTCAATCAGCGTCACGCTGCAATCCGGACGCATTACACCCACCGGGAACCCGGGAAACCCTCCACCCGAACCTACATCCGCCACCCGCAAAGGGCCAGCGGGCAGGTGCATCGCCAGAAAGATTGACTCGCAGTAATGCCGTTCCACGGCTTCCTCCTCACTGCGAATCGCCGTCAAGTTAAGGACCTTGTTCCAGCGGGTCAGGAGCACGAAATGCATTTCCAGCAGGTCGACTTGCGCCTGGCCGAGAACCACCCTGCCGCCAAGCCGCTCCCGCAAGATGTCAGCAAACACGGTTCAAACTCAGATAGACGTCCAGAACCGCCACGGCGGCCGGCGTCACACCAGGTATTCGCGCGGCCTGGCCCAGCGTTGAGGGCCGCACCCGAGCCAGTTTCTCCTGCACCTCACGGGACAAACCGGGAATTCCGCCAAAACTGAAATCCGCCGGAATCGCCCTCCGACTGGACTCCTTCAAACGCTCCACTTGCCGCACCTGCTGGGCAATGTAGCCTCCATACTTACACTCCGTCTCCACGGTGGCCGTTGTCCCGCACACAGGATCGTCGCCCAACACCTCGCGCACCCAGGAGGACATCGTCCCTATCGAAACCTCAGGCCGCTTGAGCAACTGCCCGTTCCGATGCCCCTCGAAAGCAGCCGTTAGCCGCATAATCTGGGCTTTCTTTCGCTCAAACACCGCCCAGCGTTCATCCGTCACTAAGCCCGCGCGCCGCCCGATCGGCGTCAGGCGCAAGTCGGCATTGTCGATCCGCAGATGCAGGCGGTACTCCGCCCGCGAGGTAAACATGCGATACGGCTCATCGGTGCCCTTCGTGATCAAGTCGTCAATCAGGATCCCGATATAGCCCTCGCTGCGGCCCACGACCACAGCTTCCTTCCCCGCAATCCGGCACGCGGCGTTCAACCCCGCAATCAACCCCTGGCAACCTGCCTCTTCATAACCCGACGTTCCATTGATCTGGCCAGCCAGGTACAGCCCGCGGATTGCCTTCACCTCCAGCGTATGTTCCAACTCCCGCGCATCGATGGCGTCGTATTCAATGGCGTACCCCGGCCGGATCATCTCGGCCTGCTCCAAGCCGGGGATGGAAGCCACCATGGCCGCCTGCACGTCGATCGGCATGCTGGTGGACATCCCGTTCACGTACACCTCGTTCGTGTCGAGGCCCTCGGGTTCTAGAAAAATCTGGTGACGGGCCTTGTCCGGGAACTTGACGAACTTATCCTCAATGGATGGGCAATACCGCGGACCGATGCCTTCGATCTGCCCGCTATAGAGGGGGGAACGCGGAATCGCCTCAAGCAGAATCCGCCGCGTCTCCCCGGTGGTGTACCCAATATGGCACTGGATCTGTGGACGGTCGATCTTCCCGGTCAGGAAAGAAAACGGAGTTGGTTCGGCGTCGCCGGGCTGGGGCTCGAATTTCGACCAGTCGATCGTGCGGCCATCAAGACGCGGCGGCGTACCTGTCTTCAGGCGCCTCCAGCTCAAAGACAGGCTGCGCAACTGGTCCCCCAACAGTTGCGACGGCGCTTCGCCGTTCCGGCCGCAACTGTATTTCCTCTCACCAACGTGGGCCAACCCGTTCAGAAAAGTTCCCGTGGTGATGATCACGGCGGCAGCCTCGACCGTTCGGCCATCCCGCAAGGCAACGCCACGAACCACGCCCCCCTCCACCATCAGCGATCCAACCTCAGCCTGCTTGATGCGCAAGTTGGGCTCGCGCTCCAGGACTTCGCGCATTTTGACCCGGTACTGCCGTTTATCCATCTGCGCCCGCGGCGACCAAACCGCCGGACCCCGGCTGGTATTGAGCAGGCGAAACTGGATGCCGACGGCGTCCGCCACTTCCCCCATCACGCCGCCCAGCGCATCGATCTCTCGCACCAGGTGCCCCTTGGCGATACCGCCGATGGCGGGGTTGCACGACATTTGCGCGATCAGGTCCAGGTTCATCGTGACCATGGCCGTGCGCAATCCCATCCGGGCGCAAGCCCGCGCCGCCTCGCAACCCGCATGGCCGGCGCCAACCACGACCACGTCATACCTCTCGTGCATTGCTATCATTTTAGCGAATGCGCATCCTCATACTGGGCGGCGGCGGCCGTGAGCACGCTCTCGCCTGGAAACTCGCCCAATCGCCCGGCGTCGAAATTCTTGCCGCACCCGGCAATCCCGGCATTGCGGCCATCGGCCGGTGCCTCAGCCCGCAGGCCGCCGAAGAACTGAAACCGGACCTGACCGTGGTAGGACCGGAAGCGCCTCTGGTGGACGGCGTCGTGGACCGTTACCGGACGCGCGGCCTGAAAATTGTCGGCCCGGCGCGCGATGCCGCACGGCTCGAAGGCAGCAAAGTATTTGCAAAGAACTTCTTTTTGCAAAGTAATATCCCGACGGCCGGATTCGTTACCGTCGATTCCGCCCATGACGCCCGGCGAGCGCTCGCCCGCTTCGGGTATCCCGTGGTGCTCAAAGCCGACGGCCTGGCGGCGGGAAAAGGCGTCATCATCGCTCACGATGCGGCCGAGGCTGAAACGGCGCTCCAATCACTGCGCGGCCGATTGGTGATCGAAGAGTATCTGGAAGGCGAAGAAGTCAGCTTCATTGCCCTTTCGGACGGCAAGGACGTGCTGCCGCTGGCTCCCACGCAGGATCACAAAGCCGTCTTCGACGGCGACCAGGGGCCGAACACCGGCGGCATGGGCGCCTACTGCGATCTGGCGATCCTGACGGAGGCGCAGACAGCCGAGATTCTGGATCGCGTCATCCGCCCGACAGTGGAGCGAACCGGCTTCACCGGATTCCTCTATGCCGGCCTCATGCTGACGGCCGACGGCATTAAGGTTCTGGAGTTCAATGTCCGCCTGGGAGATCCCGAAACCCAGCCGCTCATGCACCGCATGTCGTCCGACTTGGTTCCGGTGCTGATGGCAGCGGCGACCGGCGAACTCGGTTCCGCGAAGATCGACTGGAGACCCGGACCCAGCGTTTGCGTGGTGCTTGCATCCGGCGGCTATCCCGGCGACTTCGCTACCGGGAAAACCATCACCGGAATCGCGGAAGCCGAAGCCACCGGAGCAACGGTCTTTCAGGCGGGAACCCGAATGGGGCCGAACGGTCTCGAAACGTCGGGCGGGCGTGTGTTGGGCGTTACCGCATCCGCCGAGACGCTCCCAGGCGCGATCCAGGCGGCATACACGGCCGCCGGCAGGATCCACTTCCACGGCATGCATTACCGGAAGGATATCGGCAGGAAGGGCTTGAACCGGCAGTCGTGATTCTGGAGACTCATCTTGATGCCAAAGAACCCTCCGCCCCCGCCCGACGAACCCCCATCCCCAACCGGCGAAATGCTTCTCTACCAGACGGAAGACGGACGCACCCGCGTCGAGTGCCGTTTTATGGACGAAACTCTTTGGCTGAGCCAAGCGCTCATCGCGGAGTTGTTCCAGAAGGACGTCCGAACCATAAACGAGCACCTCCAGAACATCTATATGGAAGGAGAGATCGACGCGCAAGCAACTATCCGGAAATTCCGGATAGTTCGCCCGGAAGGGCCGCGGGGGGTCGCCCGCGACATCGACTACTACGATCTCGACGCCATCCTGGCCGTGGGTTACCGGGTGCGCTCAGCGCGGGGGACGCAATTCCGCCGCTGGGCGACGGAACGCCTGAGCGAGTATCTGGTGAAGGGATTCACCATGGACGACCAGCGGCTGAAGAACCCGCCGGTCGAAGGCTCGGGGGGTCCTGACTACTTCGACGAGCTCCTCGACCGCATTCGCGACATCCGCGCCAGCGAGAGACGCATGTACTTGCGCGTGCGCGAGACCTTCGCCCTCGCAGGCGACTACGACCCCAGGCACAGAGAGACCACGGAGTTTTTTCAAATCATCCAGAACAGACTACACTTCGCCGCAACTGCGATGATTGAGACGTCCGCCCCATTTTCGGCGGCGCCCAGCCCGGCTAGCGCCCGCTGGACCGATTGCCAATCGGTCCGCAGGTTACCAGCCCCACATCCCCCGCCTTCGCTACAATAGAACTACCGTGGGCACGTAGCTCAGTTGGATAGAGCGGCCGCCTCCTAAGCGACAGGTCGGCAGTTCGAATCTGCCCGTGCCCACCACTCCAGCCTCCCCCGGGAAGAGTGAACGCGTCCATGGCTTTCGTCCATCTCCATTGCCACACCGACTATTCGCTGCTCGATGGCGCTTGCGACATCGACCAGCTCATGCAGATCGTTTCCGAACAGAAAATGCCGGCGGTCGCCATTACCGACCACGGCAATCTTTTCGGAGCGGTGAAGTTCTATAACGCCGCGAAAAATGCCGGCGTTCACCCGGTGATCGGCTGCGAGATGTACGTTGCCCAGCAAGGCCATAAGGACCGCTCCGAGGGCGGCTACAACCACCTGGTCCTGTTGTGCGAAACCCAGGAAGGCTACCGCAACCTCATCAAGCTGGTCTCCACCGGGTATCTCGACGGCTTCTATTACAAGCCGCGCGTGGATATGGACCTGCTGGCGCAGCACTCCAAGGGGCTGATCGCCCTCTCCGCGTGCCTGAAGGGCCACATTCCGGAGACCATTTTGGCCGACCGGTACGACGACGCACGGCGCCTGGCGCACACCTATGCCGACGTCTTCGGCAGGAACAACTATTTTCTGGAAGTGCAGGACCACCACCTGGACCAGGACAAGCGCCTCACTCCGGCGCTGAACCGCCTGTCGCAGGAAACCGGCATCAAACTGGTCGCCACCAACGATTCGCACTATCTCCGCCGAGAAGACGCGCGCGCGCACGAGATCCTGATGTGCATCCAGACCGGCAAGTTCTTCAACGATGCCAACCGCATGCGCTGGAACACGCCGGATTTCTACCTGAAATCGCGGGCCGAAATGATGGAGCTGTTCGGCGAACTGGAAGACGCGCTGGACCGCACCTGGGAAATCGCCGAGCGCTGCCACGTAAACATTGAGAAGGTGAAGGAATCCTTCCCGAAATTCGACGTTCCGGAAACTCACTCGGCCGACACCTACTTCGAGCACATCGCGCGGCAGGGTTTCGAGAAGCGGCGGCCGCGCCTGGAAGCCATGCGCGCGCAAGGCGCCCTGAAGCACGACCTGGCGGACTATAACGAACGCCTCGACCGCGAAATCCGGATGATTCAGAAAATGAAGTTCTCCGGCTATTTTCTGATCGTCTGGGACTTCATTCGCTACGCCAAATCCAAAGATATTCCCGTCGGCCCGGGGCGCGGATCGGCGGCTGGCAGCCTGGTCGGGTACGCCATGGCGATCACCGATATCGACCCGCTCCAGTACGGGCTGCTCTTCGAGCGCTTCCTCAATCCGGAGCGCGTCAGCATGCCCGATATTGACGTCGATTTCTGCATGAACCGCCGCGGCGAGGTGATCCAGTACGTCACCGAAAAATACGGCCGCGAGCAGGTCGCCCAGATCATCACCTTCAACACGCTGGGCGCCCGCGCGGCCATCAAAGACGTCGGCCGGGTACTGGAGATGCCCTTCGCCGAAGTCGAACGCCTCACCAAGTTGGTTCCTGGCGTCCTCAATATCTCGCTCGAAGACGCCATGAAGGCGGAGCCGGGCTTCGGCGAAGCCACCAGGAAAGATCCGCGCGTCGACGACGTGCTGAAAGTCGCACTGCGCCTCGAAGGCTTGGCGCGCAACTGCTCGGTGCATGCCGCGGGCGTGGTCATCTCGCCGCAACCGCTCACCGAGTTGGTCCCGCTGTACAAGACCAACCGCGACGAAATTGTGACCCAGTTCGACATGAGCGGACTCGAAAAGCTCCAGCTCCTCAAAATGGACTTCCTGGGCTTGACCACGCTCACCCTAATTCAGGACGCCCTGCGGCTCATCAAGAAGCGGCATAATGTCGAACTGGTTCCCGAGGACCTGCCCCTCAACGACAAGCCGACCTTCGAAATCTTCTGCAAGGGTTTCACTTCGGGAGTCTTCCAGTTCGAATCCGCCGGCATGAAAGATATCCTGCTGCGCTATCAGCCCAGCCGGCTGGAGGACCTGACCGCGCTCAACGCTCTGTATCGTCCCGGTCCGATACAGGGCGGCATGGTGGACGATTTCATCGAGCGCAAATGGGGCCGCAAAGCGGTGCAGTACGATCTCCCGGAACTGAAGGAATTACTGGAGGAGACCTACGGCGTCATCGTCTACCAGGAGCAGGTGATGCAGATCTCCAACCGCCTGGCGGGCTATTCGCTGGGCGAGGCCGACCTGCTGCGCCGCGCCATGGGCAAGAAGAAGTTGGAGGAAATGGTCAAGCAGCGCGAACATTTCATCCAGGGCGCGCTGGAACGCAACTTCCCACAGAAGAAGGTCGAGAAAATCTTCGACCTGATGGAACAGTTCGCCGGCTACGGCTTCAACAAGTCGCATTCGGCCGCTTACGCCTACCTGGCCTACGTGACGGCCTATCTGAAGGCGCACTACCCGGTGGACTTCATGGCCGCGCTGCTCACTTCGGAGACCGGCAATACCGCCAAGATCGTGAAGTACATCAACGAATGCCGGGCCATGGGCATCACCATTCTGCCGCCCGACGTGAATTCGTCGGAGTGGAATTTCACCCCGGACGGCGCCGCCATCCGGTTCGGCCTGGGCGCGGTCAAAAATGTGGGCCAATCGGCGGTGGAGGCCATCGGCAAGGCGCGCGGAGATTTGGCGTCGTTCCGCTCGCTCTATCAATTCTGCGACAAGGTGGATTCGGGCGCGGTCAACCGGCGCATGATCGAAAGCCTCATCAAAGCCGGCGCCATGGACACGCTGGAAGGCACCCGCGCACAGAAGTTCGCGGTGCTGGAATCCGCCATGGAGTCCGGCCAGAGGGCGCAGCGGGACCGCGAGAGCGGCCAAGTCGGCCTGTTCGGCGAAATCCTGGGCCCCGACGAGATCCGCGCCGCGCCGCTGCCCACCGTTCCGGATTGGACCGACAAAGAGAAGCTCGCCTTCGAGAAAGAGCTCCTGGGCTTCTGGGTGACCGGCCATCCTCTCGATCGCTATGCCGACAAGATCGCCGAGCTGGCCACGCACGACTCCGGCTCTCTGGAAGGGCTCGGCAAAGGCGCCGACGTGGTCCTCTGCGGCGTACTGACCGGCATCGCCCGGAAGCGCAACCGCGAAGGCAAACCCTGGGTTGCCATGACCATCGAGGACCGCGGCGGCAGCCTGGACGGCATGATCTTCGCCAACAATTACGAACGCCTCGCCGCGGAAGTCGCCGAGGACCAGGCGGTACTGATCCGAGGCCAGGTCCTGCCGGAAGAGAACGCGCCTCCCAAGATCTCCGTTCAGGACCTGGTAGCGCTCGATAACGCGCGCATCGACGTGCCCTCCGTCATTGCCATCCGCATCTGGCTGGGACCGAACGGGCATCAGGGCAACGGGAAAGCCGATCGCGCCGCCGCCCTGAACGAGCTATTCCAGCGCAAACCCGGCCCCACCCAGGTGCGCTTCCGCTTGGAGCTGCCGCGGGACTTTTCGGTGCTGCTCGACGTCGGCATGAAAGTCAAACCCGACAAGGAGTTCCGTGCCGCCGTGGAAGCTATTTGCGGCGCGCAAGCCATCGAGAAATTGGCCGGATAGCGTGCACAAGATGTTCTGCTCGCAGATGTTCTACGCCACCACGGCCCACGTCGCCAATGACTGGTTGGCGGTACCGCTGGCGGCATGGTGCTTCGCTTCCCTCGCCGCTTGCCGGAACAGGCCTGCCCCGCGGCGCGCGCTCGCGGCAGCCGCCTGGCTGGCGCTCGGCCTGCTGACGAAAGCTTATTTCCTGGCTTTCGCTCTGTGGGCGGCGATTGAGGCCGCGGCCATGATAAGGCGCGGGCGCATAGGATCAAAGCCGGTACTCGCCGCGGCGGCGTTCGTTCTTGCAATCGCCGGCCCCTGGTACGCTCGGAATGTAGCTCTCTACGGAAACGTAAGTGGCACCTACGAGGCGTCCACGGGAGTTGGAATCAAACAGGCGCTGGCAGCGGCGCCGCGGGTGAATTGGCCGGCTGCGGCGGGCTCCCTGGCCAGGGGTTCGCTCTGGCTGGGAAACAATTTCGGCACCAGTTTTCGCGGATCACGCTCCACGCGATTCTCCTCCTCCTTGCCCTTGCCATGATGGCGTGGGCCGGGCGCCCGGCTGCCATCAGACCCGGCGAACGAACGGTTTTCGCCGGTATTGCCGTGTTCGCCGTCGCCGTCGCTTATGCCTATGTTCCAGCTTTGCTTGCCAGAGTTGCGGGTTCCGAGGCGCCAGTCCCTGGTACACGCAGCCGCTGCTTGCGCCGGTTCTGGCTCTGGCGCACCTGGGCATGTCCCGCTGGAACAGGCTTGGCATGGCGCTGGCCGCTTGTAGCGTGGCGCTGTGGACCTGGGTATTCGCCGCTACCTGGGCCGTCAAACTTTTTCCGATGTACTCCGGCGCCGGCACGGCTCCCATGCGCCTTCACGATGTGTGGCAGTGGTATGCGCACCGCGCCATCGCGAGTGCGGGGATCTTTCGCTGACAGCGCTCGCGCCGGCTCCGGTTCTCTACGCCGGACTCGTGGTGACGTTGGTGTTGGCTGGGGGGCTGAGCGTAGTCGTAGGCTACAGCCTGATCGGGAGCGGCCGGTTAGGTCCCGAGTGAACGCCCTGTTACCACAGTGGGATAGACGCTCTTTCTTTGTCGTCCGCCAGGAGCGATCTCCGGTTCGAGCCAAAGCCTCAAGCCGCGTCCGGCGGCCTCAGAAGGAGCTTCTTCTCAATTTCGTACAGGCGCTGCTCGACGATTTCAAGGCGCCGGTCCGTGGATGCGTCGACATTGGAAAGGTCCGCCTGCAGCTTCCGGAACTTGATCTGTTCGGCGGCAGCGTAACGCTCGAATCCCCGCAGGATCTCTGTCTGCACGTCGCGTACGACCTCAATCAGCCGGTTTTCCAGCGCGGCCATGTCGCCCTTCAGATTTCTTTCCAGCGCGGCCATGTCGCCCTTCAGCGCGGCTACATCGCCCTTCAAATTTCTTTCCAGCGCGGCCACATCGCCCTTGGTTGCCGGCTTCGAGCTGTCGTCTTCAGGCATTGAAACTCCAACCCATTGTAGCCCAGGCGCGCCCGGGGCCCTCAGCCGTTGACCTTCCCCACCAGGATAATGGCAATCGGCAAGTCGCCGACTTTAACGTTCAGCACCCAATCCGGATTATCGCCTTCTTTCGTGACCGCTGGAAAGTTGGTACCGCCCACGGGCACTTCTAAAGACAGCACGGCCGGGTGGGGCGTGCCGGAGGCCTTCCTGCTCCAACTCACCAACTCGTCAAAGGCCGGCAACGCAGCCGCGTCCTTGTCCGCGGCGATGGGCGTCAGCAGGGCAAAATCCCGCTGGGGAGCCACGCCCTGATGAGCGCCGTCCGATGGATAGTCGCTATAGCGAAGGGTGTAGAGCCCCGCTTTGATGGTTTGTCCGCGGCGATCGCTGCCCTGCCCCGGGAAACGAAGTACTCCCACGAGTGTGCCCTGGGCAATTGGCAAGGTGATGGAATCGTCAGCCGGCTTGGCCACCGTCGGAATCGACTGCCGGAACCACACTTCGCACCATGTGCCACCTGGCCCTGCCAGACGATAACCTTGAGGAGAAATTACCGCCGCAAAACCAGCCGGCAGATCCGGAGCGGCACTCGCGATCGGCTCGACCCGATAATCCTGGGCCGCGGCCGGCAAAAGGACCGACAGTCCCGCGACCGCCAAAGAGATTACGATGCGCTTGATCATGATACCAGGAGGGACGATTGGAGCGGGAGACGGGATTCGAACCCGCGACATCGACCTTGGCAAGGTCGCACTCTACCAGCTGAGTTACTCCCGCCCTTCAAAGCAATCCCCATTGTCACCTACAAACATTAGCGCTGTCAAACGTTACGCATATCTCACTAAATCAAAACGATTTATAAACTTGCGACGAAGCTCGCCCGCTGTGCTAGACTACTTTTCGGTTGACCGGCAAGCGAGTGCCGCTGATGTCCACGTCCGCGACTCCCTTAGACACCTTGCTACTGGTTCTTCCAGTCGGCACATAACGATCCAGCAATCTTGTGAGAAAGTTGTGGAAAAAGTGCCGGCTTCGTGTGTAAAAAAATGAACCCATGGGATCAAATCCGGCACGAACTGCAAAACAAGATCGGCGCCGACGCGTATCAGAACTGGCTAACGGGCACGGCATTTCTGGGGATGGACACGGATACCCTGGTGGTATCGGTTCCGGACATTGAGACTCGCACCTGGCTTGAAACCGAGTTTTCCAAACTGGTCGAGCAGTCGATCCGGCAGCTCGCCCTGCCGGTGCGCAACGTTCGATACGAGCCCGAGCCGGTGCGTGGCGCCAGGAATCAGGCGATGGCGGCGCTTGAAACCGGGGAAATGGAACTCGCCGATTCGCTGCTTAACCCCAAGTTTACCTTCGACTCGTTCGTGGTGGGCGCCTGCAACCAGTTCGCTCACGCAGCCGCCCGTTCGGTAGCCACCAATCCGTCGCGCAGCTACAACCCGCTGTTTATTTACGGCGGCGTGGGTATGGGGAAGACTCACCTGATGCACGCCATCGGCCGGGAACTCATGCAGAGGTTCGGCTCCATGCGCGTCATCTACACCTCCAGCGAACGCTTCATGAACGAGATGATCGCCTGCATCCGCAACGAACGAATGCCGCAATTTCACAAGCGCTACCGCGAAGTCGACGTGCTGCTGATAGACGATATCCAATTGCTCGGCAACAAGGAACGCACGCAGGAAGAGTTTTTCCACACCTTCAATGAACTGCACGAGCACCAGAAACAGATCGTGCTGTCCAGCGACTCGCCTCCTAAAGAGATCCCCGGTCTGCTGGAGCGTTTACGCTCTCGCTTCGAATGGGGATTGCTGGCCGATATTCAACCGCCGGATCTCGAAACCAAAATGGCCATTTTGGACAAAAAATCCGAGGCGGAAGGTTTCAAACTGCCCGACGACGTGCGCTCCTTTATGGCTTCCAAGACCAAATCGAACGTCCGCGAGTTGGAGGGTGCGCTGGTCAAGCTGATTGCCTATTCCTCGCTCACCGGGACGCCGGTGAGCGTCGCCATGGCGCAGCAGGTTCTCAAGCACATGGTCCACGTACCCGACCGCAGAGTGACCATCGATGCCATTCAGAAAGCCGTAGCGGAACGCTTCCAGATCAAGCAAACCCAACTCAAGGAGCGCAGCAACATGCGCAAGGTGGTGTATCCCCGCCAGGTCGCTATGTACCTGGTCAAGGAGCTCACTAGCGCCTCGCTACCCGAGATCGGCAGAGCTTTTGGCGGCAAGCATCACACCACTGTGATCCATTCCATAAACAAAATCGATAAGGATCGTCATCATGATCCGGAATTGAACAGGTTACTTCACAGCTTAATGGACTCATTACAATGACTTTATGGTTGTTTTGCACAATGCCGTTAAAGAGCCATCTTCGGAAATTGAGGAAGAACCTCGGCCGAGGAGGGATTTGAACCGGCACAGGCCCGCGATGCACGCCCCAATACACAAGTTCAACTAGCCAAAAGTGGTTGAATTTAGTATAATTTAGGGTGTCTTCAGCAATTTGCACAGGCCCGATGAATACGGTTTAATTTCTCTGGACTTGTACAGTTAGCAATAGTAAGAGCCGAGGCGCTATGGAATTCACTGTCAGCAAGGCGGAGCTGGTACGAGAGCTGAGCCTGTCGCAAGGCGTGGTGGAGAAAAAAACCACGATTCCGATCCTGTCGAACGTCCTGATGGAAGCTAACGGCGACCGGATCACTCTGACGGCGACCGATCTGGAATTGGGGATTCGCTGTTCCTGCCCGGCACGGGTCAAAAAAGAAGGGGCTGGCACCGTGCCGGCACGCAAACTGCTGGATTACGTTCGCCTCTTGCCGGAGGGCGATATCCAGATGAAGTTTCTGGAGAACCATTGGGCGAGCATTACCAGCGGCCGTTCGCGGACCAGAATTGCCGGTATGTCCCGTGAAAGTTATCCGGAGCTTCCGCCAACTCCGCCGGTGGTAGCCCAGGTGCCCGTGAAGACGCTGGCGTCGATGATTGCGCGCACCGGGTTTGCCATTTCCATGGAAGAATCGCGTTTCACTTTGAGCGGCGCTCTGCTCCTGTTGCGCCCGGAAGGTTTGACCATGGTAGCCACCGACGGCCATCGCCTGGCATATGTGCAGGCGCCTCCAGCCGAAAGCGGGACCGTGGACCAACCCTTTCGCGCGCTCATACCCAAGAAAGCCATGGGAGAGCTAACCAAATTGGCCGACGATGCCGGCGAGGGAGCAGTCGCACTGTTTTCCGGCGACGACAATCACCTGTTCTTCCAGGTTGGCCACCGTTTGCTGCTCACACGCAAGCTGGCTGGCAACTTTCCCGATTATGAGCGTGTGCTGCCCAAGGACCATACCCATGTAGCCACACTCGACAAAGCGGAAATCCGCTCCGCTATCGAGCGTGTCGCACAGTTCGCCGATGAACGCTCGCGCGCCATCCGGGTGCAATTTGTGAGCGGAGAGGTGCGCATCTTTTCGTCCTCGGTGGAAATGGGGGAAAGCGAGGAAAGTGTACCCGCCGAGTACACCGGCCCGGACCTAGAGATTGGGTTTAACGCCCAGTATTTGCTGGATTTCCTGCGGGTGATCTCACAAGACCGGGTCGCGTTTCAGTTGAAGGATCAAAAAAGCGCCGGCGAGTTGCGTCCGGCGGGCGACTCCGTGACGGACGAATACCGCTACGTGGTTATGCCCATGAGGATCTGATTCGAGTCCTATGGCAAACGAAGTAAATCCCGCCAGTCCCGAGCAAGTATACGATTCCAGTAGTATCAAGGTTCTGGAAGGTTTGGAGGCAGTACGGCTCCGCCCCGCCATGTATATCGGTTCCACCGGGGAAATGGGCCTCCATCACCTGGTCTACGAAGTAGTCGACAACTCGGTGGATGAAGCCATGGCCGGCTACGCTACCGAAGTCAACGTCATCATCCACGACGATAACTCCGTCACCGTGATCGACAACGGCCGCGGCATTCCGGTGGATCTTCACGAAGAGGAGGGTGTTTCCGCCGCGCAAGTGGTCATGACCATGCTGCACGCCGGCGGCAAATTCGATTCCAAGAGTTACAAAGTCTCCGGCGGGCTGCACGGCGTCGGTGTAAGCTGCGTCAACGCGCTTTCCGAAAAGCTGGAACTGGAAATCTGGCGTGACGGGTTCACCTGGCAGCAGGAATATTCCTGCGGCATCCCGAAAGCTCCCTTGGCTAAAGCTGGCAAAGCCGGGCGCAAGACCGGTACGCGGGTCACCTTCAAACCCGACGTCACCATCATGGAAGCACAGGTCTTTAATTACGATACCCTCGCCAACCGCCTTCGCCAGCTCGCCTTCCTGAACAAGGGCCTCAAAGTCACCCTCACCGACGAGCGCGACGATCCCATTAAGACCGCCGAATACCTCTATACCGGCGGCATCGCCGAGTTCATCAAGCACCTCAACAAGGGCAAACAGGTGCTGCACGAGAAACCGATTTACTTTGAAGCCGACAGGGAGCTGCCCAACAACGGCACCCTGACCATGGAAGTCGCGCTGCAGTATAACGACTCCTATTCCGAGAACATTTCGAGCTTCGCCAACAACATCAACACCGTCGATGGCGGTTCGCACCTGCGCGGATTCTATTCGGCGCTGACCCGCACCATCAACGCTTTCGCCACCAGCCAAGGCCTGTTCAAGGAAAAAGAAACCCTCAGCGGAGACGACGTGCGCGAGGGCTTGACCGCGGTCGTGAGCGTGAAAGTGCCGCAGCCGCAGTTCGAAGGACAGACCAAAGGCAAACTCAACAGCGACATCAGCGGGCCGATGACCCAGTTCGTCAATGAGAAGCTGGGCGAGTACTTCGACAAGAACGCCACCGTGGGGCGCAAGATCGTCGCCAAGGCGATTGAGGCCTCCCGCGCCCGCGAAGCTGCCCGCAAGGCCCGCGACCT
>PLRS01000058.1:22398-66732 GCA_003164035.1 Bryobacterales bacterium
ATGGAAGGCTCCTTCGACATGAAGCGGCTCCGTTATGGCCGCATCATCATCATGACCGATGCCGACGTGGATGGCTCCCACATCCGCACCCTGCTGCTCACGTTCTTCTTCCGCCACATGCACGAGCTGATTCTTCGTGAGAAGGTTTTCATTGCCCAGCCGCCGCTCTTCCTGATCAAAAAGGGCAAAAGCGAAAAGTATATCCGCGACGAAAAGGAGCTCACCCGCGAGCTGACCCGCCGCGCCACCGAGAACCTGTCGCTTGAAACTCATTCCAACGGCAATGGCCCGAAAGCTGTGCTCGATGGCGCCGAACTGCGCAGCTTCCTGTTGAGCCTGGATGAGTATGCGCAAATGTTCGCCAAAGTCGAACGCCGGCTGCGCGACGCCCGCGTAGTGGAGTTGCTGGGCAACACCTCTCTTCGCCTGGACACCAAGGCCGACTTCCAGGAACAAGTCAATCTCCAGCCCGTGTTCGACGCCCTGGTTAAGCTCGGCCATAAGCCGCAAATGCGCACCGACGAGGAACACTCTTCGAACGCCGTCGTGTTCCACGATTCCACCAACGCCGAACGCTCGATCGGCGTCACCCTGGCCGCGCTGCCCGAATACCGGCGCTACCGCGCCCTGGCGCGCTCCATCGCCCGCTACAACGACCCGCCGTTCGTGGTAGTAAAAGAAGACCACCGCGAATCCCGCGGCACCTGGCGGGAGTTGTTGGACTACGTCAAAACCGAAGGCCAAAAAGGCGCCGCCGTGCAGCGCTACAAGGGCCTGGGCGAAATGAACGCCGAGCAGCTTGCCGACACTACCATGAATCCCGAAAAGCGCACCCTCTTAAAAGTACGCCTGGAAGACGCGGTGCTAAGCGAAGAGATCTTCTCCACGCTTATGGGCGAGGATGTGGAAAGCCGGCGCAAGTTCATCGAAGATAACGCGCTCGACGTGAAGAATTTGGACGTGTAGGGGCGTCCACCTCGTTTCATGCAGCGCCGCAGGGCCGATCGTCGCTCAGCCGCGCTTCGGCCGGCGGACGACTCTTACCTTCCCGCTCTTTTGTCCTCCGCAGAAAAAACAATCGTTACCGTCCGACTCGAGCCCGGAGATGAGTACACCGGGAGGCATTGCAAGCTTCTCAAGAACCTCTCCCGTTCGAGAATCGACGCGACGCACTTCGCTTTCGTCCCCTTCAGAGGTTGCATGCCAGAGCTCTCCGTCGACCCAGGTTACCCCGGTGACAAAGCGATTGGACTCGATGGTGCGAAGAATGGCCCCGGTGTCGGGATTGATTTGATGGATCTTCCGATCCCTGTACTGCCCGACCCAAAGGCTGCCTTCAGCCCACGTCAGCCCGGAGTCACGACCGCCGCCGGGCGCGGGAATCGTAGCCAGCACCGCGCCGTTTCGGGGATCGATCTTCTGGATGCGATCCTCGGCGATTTGGAAGAAGTGTTCGCCGTCGAAGGCGGTGCCCGCATGTGCGGCGGCGTCAATCGAGCGCCCCGCCTTTCCACTCGCGGGATCGAAGGCGTTCAGCTTGTCTCCGGACGCAAACCAGACGTTTTGGCCATCAAAAGTGACTCCATGCACGCGCTCGGCCCCGGGAAAGGGGCCATACTCACAAACGATTTCGGCGGTTGACTGTTTCATACATCCACCTTAATCAATAAATGGCGGAGCGGGGAGTAACAAAGTCGTCGTGAATCCCGGCACCGGTGGTGTTACCCAGCGACGAGCCCGGGCCTGTCCGAAGAATTGCGCCTTCCCTGTTGCCGCGAGTGAATCGAGGGCTCGTTGCACGGAACGCTGGCTTGTGCCAAGGGCAATCGCCAGGGCTGAACTCGACCACGACTCACCGTCGGCGAGGAATGCGAGCACGGCCCCATTCCCATCTTCGACCGGCTGTGCCAGCACGACCACTTCTTTGGCGTCCCGAGGCACGAGTACAAACCCTCGCTCGGTCGCATTCACATCCGCCAGCGGCCGAAGCACCTTGCGCAGCCGCGCGATTTCGACGCGCAGCCGCATGCGATGCGATTCATCGACGAATCTGGCTCCGAACGCGCGGGCAAGCAGCCGATGTCTTGGAACGTCACCGGGCCAGGCTTCGCCGAGGGCGCGGGCGAGCGCGAACAACACCGGACGCGTTATAAGCGAGATCACGGCGCCTTGATCCCGCACGACATTGCGGCACGCGTCCACGACGAGCACTTTGGACGTGAACAATACTTCGACTTCCTTGAGCAGGAGCGGCCGCTCATCACCGCGCGCAATCAGGCGTGCCGCCGGCGTGTTCAGGACATTGGACGCACTTTCAACCTCCGCGGTCAAAGCAGGGATATTGG
This sequence comes from Bryobacterales bacterium, assembly GCA_003164035.1. Lineage (GTDB taxonomy): Bacteria > Acidobacteriota > Terriglobia > Bryobacterales > Bryobacteraceae > JBEKYD01. Next base: position 24,744 of record PLRS01000058.1, read on the forward strand.
CTTGCCCGGCGGCGCGTTCGGCCCGAGCCAGCGCCGCTCGCGCCGCTTTGGTTTGCAGGCGTCTAATTGCGATTCCGGCAACCATCAGTTCGTAGGTAGTTCTCAGTGGGGCCGGCAGGGGCGTCGAGTCAAAATCGGCGAGTAGGCGCTCTGCCTCGTTCAGGCGGCCGATCAGCACAAGACGTCGGACCTCGAGATACCGCGCGTGCGCGGCGTTCAGCCGGTCGCCGTGTTTCTCAAGCGTCGCCCGCGCTGCGTCCAGCGCCTTTGCGGGCCAGCCCAGGTCGCGCGAGGCCAGCGCGATCTCGGCTTCGGCGACGACGCACCTCGCGCGCGCCACGGATTCTTTTGGGCTGAAGGAGCGCACCGCTTTTCGCAGGAGCTCCTTTGCCCGCGTAAAATCGCCGAGCTGTGCCATCGCAATACCGCGAAGCGCAAGTGCGGGCGCATCGTCGCGCAGCGCCACGCGCTTCAATGCGCCGAGAGGGTCACCCGCCGCAAGGGCCTGTGCCGCGGCTGTGATCAGCGAATCCATCGGAATCCCGCCACACTTGTCACTCTCACTTCGTTCGAGACCTGCATCAGTATTTGTACATGGCCACGAAGCACCGGGTCATACCGGGAACGAAACGAAGGGTCATGCAAGAAAGGGCGAGCAAGAGCCAAGCCCAAATCCATAAAAGGAGATCATCATGAATATCGCACAAAAATCGGTCTTAATTACAGGCGCCAACCGCGGCATCGGCCGGGCACTTGTCGCTGAAGCGCTTCGCCGCGGAGCGAAGAGAGTCTACGCGGGAACTCGCGGAGCACTCGACATCGCGGACGAACGCGTAACGCCGCTGGGGCTCGACGTGACCAGCCCTGAGCAGATCGAACAGGCAGTCCGCCAGGTCGGCAGCCTCGACGTCCTCATCAACAACGCCGGCATCGCCATTTACGACGATCTAAGCCAGCCTGAGGTGATCGAACAGCATCTGGCGGTCAATCTATTCGGGCCGCTCAATGTGACTCGCGCGTTCTTGCCGCTGTTGAAACGGTCGAAGGGAGCCATCGTGAACAACGTTTCAACGGTGGCGCTCGCGGCCCTGCCGGTCGTTTCCGGCTATTCCATTTCAAAGGCCGCCGCGTTCAGCATGACGCAATCGCTGAGGGCGCTCCTGGCCGGCCAGGGAGTGACGGTCCACGCCATCCTGACCGGGCCTGTCGATACCGATATGAACCGGGGCTTCGATATCCCGAAGGCTTCGACCGCGTTTGCCGCCGCAGCCATCTTCGACGGCCTGGAGAAAGGCGAAGAGGAGATATTTCCCGATCCCATGTCCCAATCCATCGCGGACGGCTGGCGCAACGGCGTAGCCAAGGCCATGGAAAGGCAGGTCGCGGCTTTCGTGCCACAGAGCGTGGCGCTCTAACAAGCACCGCGCGCCATGCAATACTCGTAACCGCGAGACGAGACCAAAATCCAAAACTCAACGAGGGGAGAAAAAAGACGATGACGACACAGACAACGCACGGAACCGAAACCAAAGGGCAGCTCGCGATCGACAAGCCTCCGATCGTGTCGCAACAGGAGTGGGAGGCTGCCCGGAAGCATCTGCTCGTGAAAGAGAAAGCCCTGATGCACGCCCGCGATGCTATGGCCGCCGAACGCCGGCGCATGCCGTGGATGGCCGTCGAGAAGGCGTACGAGTTCGACGGACCCAACGGCAAAGTCGGCCTGCTCGATCTGTTCGAGGGCCGCCGGCAATTGATCGTCTACCGCGCTTTCTTCGAGCCCGGTGTGTTCGGCTGGCCCGACCATGCCTGCCGCGGCTGCTCGCTCGGCGCGGATCAGGTCGCCCACTTGTCCCATCTGAACGCCCGCGACACCACTCTCGCCTATGCATCGCGCGCGCCGCAGGCAGACATCGCGCGCCTCAAAGCGCGGATGAGCTGGAAGATGCCCTGGTACACCATAACCGACAGCTTCGACGTGGATTTCGGCGTCGATCAGTGGCACGGCCACAATGCATTCATCCGCGGCGGCGACAAGGTGTTCCGCACATACCTCATCAACAGCCGCGGCGACGAGGCGATGGGAACCACTTGGAGCTATCTCGATATGACGGCGCTCGGCCGCCAGGAGACCTGGGAGGATTCACCGGTGGGCTACCCGCGGACCCCGCCGTACAAGTGGTGGAACTGGCACGACAACTACGCGGCCGAGACCTCGCCGGACCCGCTGTGGCTCGATATCCTGACCGATCCCGAGGCCGCCGCGGCCCGAAGACGCGAAGCCGAGGCGAAAGGCTGCACCTGCGAATGAGCGCGACGTCGGACGGAGACAGCATCATGAAAAGCGCAACGTCCTTCAACAATCACGTCGAGTGGGGCCTCGCCTGCGCAAGTGGCGTTTGTCCGGATTCAGGGGACGCGTCTCGCCGAGCCTTCCTCGCTATCTCGGGGCTCCTCTTCGCTGTCAGCGCAATGGCGACAGTGCTTTGGTGCAACTCCATGTCTGAGATGGGAGAAATGCGGATGCCAGGCGGCTGGACGATGTCGATGGCCTGGAGGCGAATGCCCGGACAAACCTGGATCGAGGCCGCTGCGTGGTTCCTCGCGATGTGGATCGTGATGATGGCAGCCATGATGTTGCCGTCCCTGGCGCCCATGCTGGGTCGCTACCGCCAGGCAGTCCGCTGCACCGGCGAATCGCGTCTCGCACCTCTCACTGTGCTGGCGGGCCTTGGCTACTTCTTCGTCTGGGCCCTTTTCGGATTGGCCGTCTTTCCGCTGGGCGTAGCGCTGGCAACCGCCGGGATGGAACATTCGGAGGTGGCTTGTGCTGTTCCAGTCGCGGTCGCTGTGGTCGTCCTCCTCGCCGGCGCAGTTCAGCTCACGTCATGGAAGGCACATCACCTTGCCTGTTGCCGGGAAATGCCGGCGCGTGGTGCCACACTGCCGGCAGACGCGGGTACAGCCTGGCGGCAGGGCGTGCGTCTTGGATTGCATTGCGGCCTTAGCTGCGCCAACTTGACTGCGATCCTTTTGGTCGTCGGGGTCATGGATCTGCGCGCCATGGCCCTGGTAACGGCGGCAATTACTGCCGAGCGCCTTGCGCCGGCCGGGAAAACCGTCGCGCGAGCCATCGGGGTCGTTGTCATCGGGGCAGGATTGCTTCTGATCGCGCAATCAGCCGGGCTCCGATGATGCCATCAGTCCATCGGGAAATCGGCCCAGAGCGCCCGGATTCGCTGTCAAATCTGCAATCTCGCCAATCTGCTTCGGATAGGTAACCACAAGTCGGCTTGTGTCCGCCGACCCCACGTGCGCGGAACCGAGACCCTCGACCGCAGGCCTGGAGGCCCGCCCGAACAGGTCGCCTAGAATCTACTTCGCCTTCTTGATCGCTTCCGTTAGTTCCGGCACCACCTGAAACAGGTCGCCCACAATTCCGTAGTCCGCCACTTCAAAGATGGGTGCGTTGGGGTCTTTGTTGATGGCCACGACCGTGCGCGATCCCTTCATGCCCACCAGGTGCTGGATCGCTCCGGAAATTCCCACAGCCAGGTATAGCTTCGGGGCAACGGTCTGCCCGGAACTTCCCACCTGGCGCTCCATGGGCAGCCAGCCGGCGTCGCAGATCGGGCGCGAGGCAGCCAGCTCCGCGCCCAGCGCCGCCGCCAGTTGTTCGACGAGCGGGATGTTGCCGGCTTCCTGGATGCCGCGGCCCACCGAGACGATGATCTCGGCCGCGCCCAGGTCCACGACGCGCTCTCCGCTGCGGAAAAGCTCCAGCGGCCGGGTGCGCACCTGGGGGCCTTCGATCACCGGAACAAACTTCTCTACTGGTGCGCTGCCTTCCGCCACCCGCTCGGCGCGATATGCTCCCGCCTGCAACGACGCAAAGTGAGGGCCGTCGCCGGTGAAGCGCAGGTCCGCGTTCACCTTGCCCTGGAAGAGCTGCCGCACAGCCACCAGTTGGCCGCCTTCGGCAACGCGCAGGGCGATGGCGTCGCTCACCGCCGCCTTGCCCAGGCGGGTGGCCAGCTTCGGCATGAAGTCGCGCACCTGATAGGTATGGGGAAACAGCACGACCCGCGGCTTCACTTGCGCGATCAACTGCTCCAACGCCAGCGCGTAGCCGTCCGGTGTGTAGCTCGCCAGCAGATCGTGCTCAATGGCATACACGGCGGCCAATTGCCTGCCGGCGAGCTCGGCCGCCACAGCTTCGATGCCGCGTCCCAGTACCACCGCGGTCGCGGTGCCGCCGAGCTCCGTCGCCAGTTGCTGCGCCGCCGCCAGCGTTTCGAACGACATCGGGTTCCAGGCGCCGCCGCGCTGCTCCATTACCGCCAGGACAGTCGCGTTCATATCACCCTCGCCTCGAACCTGAGCTTCTCCACCAACTGGGCTGCCGCCGCCTTGGGCGGTCCGTCGAAAAGCTGGGTGCGCTGGTTGCGCTCCGGCAGATACACGCGCTCCAGCACGACGCCCGGCGAGCCCACGGCCACTCCCAGCTCCGCCGCCGAAATCCGCCGGACCGGCTTCGTCTTGGCTTTCTTGATGCCCATCAGGGTGGCGTAGCGCAGCTTGCTGATGCCGGATTGAATCGTCAGCACGGCCGGCAGCGGCATTTCCACGTGCTGAAACCAGCCGTCCTCGAGCTCGCGCTTAATGCGAATGCCGCCGGCCGAAGGTTCCACTTCCATCACGATGGTGGCGTGCGCCATGCCCAGCAACTCCGCCAGAATCACGCCCGTCTGTCCGAATCCCAGATCGTCGGACTGCAACCCGGTCAGTACCAGGTCCGGCCTTTCATCGGCCAGGGCCGCGGCCAGCAGGCGCCCGGTCGCCAGCGCGTCGGCTGCGGCCAGATCGTCTTTGATGTGAATGGCACGATCGCAACCCTTGGCCAGAGCCTCTTGAATGGCGGAAGCAACCCGTTCGGGGCCGGCGCACAGCGCGATCACCTCTCCGCCCTGCTTCTGCTTCCACTGCAGGCCGGCTTCGAGAGCGTAAGCGTCCGGCTCATTGATCTCCCAGCTAAGGTCGGCTTCTTCGATCCACCGTCCCGACGCGCCAATCCGCAATTCGGAATCGCGCGCGGCAACCTGTTTGATGGCGACTACGATTTTCATAACGGCGCTAGCTCTTCGTTTGTTAGGTAACGTGCCGGGCAGGCGGAACCGCCTGCCCCACCATCGAAAGCGACACACCCGCTTGGGTGGCGCAGGCGGTTCCGCCTGCGATTTGCGATTTCTTCACGGCCCCTTGCGGTCGCGGTTGCACAAGAATACGTTATCGAACTTCCGGAACAATGCGCTACGGCTGGTATTTCTTGAAGATCAGGCAACCGTTGGTGCCGCCGAATCCGAAGCTGTTCGACAGCGCGTACTGAATCGGCATGGGCCGGGCCCGATTGGGAACGTAGTCCAGATCGCATTCCGGGTCCGGGTTTTCCTGATTGATGGTGGGAGGAGCCACCTGGTCGCGAATCGCCATCACCGTGATGCCGGCTTCGAGACCGCCGGCGCCGCCCAGCATGTGCCCGGTCATGGACTTGGTGGAGCTGACCGCAACCTTCCAGGCGTGCTCCCCAAAGGCCCGCTTGATGGCTTGCGTCTCGGCGCGATCGCCCACCTCGGTGGAAGTGCCGTGCGCGTTGATGTAATCCACCTGGGAAGGCTCGATGCCGGCATCCTTGACGGCATTTCGCATCACCCGGTACGCGCCGTCGCCATCGGGCGAGGGAGCGGTGACGTGAAACGCGTCGGCGCTCATTCCGTAACCCACCACCTCGGCCAGGATGTGCGCCTGGCGCGCTTTGGCGAATTCCAGCTCCTCCAGAACCAGAATGCCCGCGCCCTCGCCCACCACGAACCCGTCGCGATCCCGGTCCCAAGGCCGCGAAGCGCGCTCCGGCTCGCCGTTGCGAGTGGAGAGCGCCCGCATGGCGGCGAAACCGCCGATTCCCATGGGGGTGATACAGGCCTCGGTGCCGCCGCAAATCATGGCATCGGCTTCGCCGTATTGAATCAGGCGGAACGAATCCCCGATCGAGTGGGCGCTGGTAGTGCACGCCGTGGCCGTCGCCGAATTGGGACCCTTGGCCCCGCTCCGGATGGAGACGTAGCCGCTGGCGAGATTCACGATCGTAGCCGGAATGAAAAATGGGGAAATGCGCCGCGGTCCGTGCTCCAGCAGGATCTGGTGTTCGCGCTCGATCACCTCGAACCCGCCAATGCCGCTGCCGATATAGACGCCCACCCGCTCGGCGTTCTCCGGCGCGATCTTCAACCCGGAACCCGACAGGGCGAACTCCGCCGCCGCGATGGCGAACTGGATAAACCGCCCCATCTTCTTGATTTCTTTCTTCTCGATGTAATTGGCCGGATCGAATCCCTTGACCTCGCCCGCGATCCGGCACGAAAAAGCCGAAGCATCGAACCGCGTGATGGGCCCGATCCCGCTAACTCCGTTGCGAATCGCTTCCCATGTCGGCTCCGTGCCGATACCCAATGGCGTCACCAAGCCAACGCCAGTCACTACCACTCTTCGCCTCAAAACGAGTTTCTCCCGCAACTATGTTCGGCTGCCTCTCCCATCCGCGACCGAGGGCCAATGCGCCGAAGGCCGTTCGCCAACCCAATCAGGGTTCCCCGGTGAGAAACGCAGAGGCTACTTTTTCGTGGTTTTACCCTCGATATAGTCGATGGCGTCCTTGACCGTAGCAATCTTCTCGGCGTCCTCGTCCGGAATTTCCAACTCGAAAGCCTCTTCAAAGGCCATCACCAACTCCACGATGTCGAGGGAGTCGGCCCCCAAGTCGTCCACAAACGATGCGTTCGTGTCAACCTGGCTCTCATCCACTCCGAGCTGCTCGACTATAATCTGCTTCACCTTCTGCTCAACCGCTGCCATGCATTCCTCCCTGGGATTTTTGCGAACGCGATGATTGTAGCGACCTTCGCCGAGTCCGCGCAAGTTAGCCGCAGCCCCAAAAAATACGTCGGGCCGTTTGTCCCAATCCTTCGGTCCGTTGGAACCACTATTGTGGCACAAACCACCCCTGGGGCTGGCGGGAACTGGCTCGCCGCCGGACTAGAGGTACCGCATCAACCTTCCCGCCCGCCGGCCGAGCTCCCGCCATTGGCTGAAAAGCACCATCGCCGGTGCTTTCCGGCCAACCCTCACAACGTGCTTAAATTAAATCTTTCAATAGTTTAGCAAGTGCGCGGAAATGGTGAAACAGATGCAAGTGGAGTGTGCGTCGAAGATTGTGAGGCAGTAACCATGAAACCAATCGCACTCTCTTTTCCCTTGCTCGTTTTTGCCATGACGAGTTCTTTGCTGGCGCAGACGAGCCCCCAGGATAGCTCCGGCGGCTGGCGCCGTGCCGGCGATGCGCCGGTAGCGTCCGCCCAGCAGGATCCTCAACAGGCGCAGCCGCAAGCCGATCCTACCCAGCCCGTGGCGGGCACCGACGCCTATGGACAGCCCTCGGCCCAAGCGCCGCGGGACCAGGCGCCCACGCCGCAGAGTCCGCCGGCAAACTATGCGCCCCGCCGTCCGGCTTATGGCCTTCCCCCGGAATTAACCGTCAAGCCCGGAACCTATCTCGCCGCGCGCATCAATCAATTCCTTTCGAGCGATAAGAACCACCCCGGCGACACTTTTACGGCATCGCTGGTACAGCCGCTGGTAGTCGACGGCGTGGTGGTAGCGGTGCGCGGCCAGACCGTGTACGGCAGCGTGGTGGAGGCCGAGAAGGCCCACGGCGGCCATCCCTCGCGCCTTAAACTGACTTTAACCGGCATCACTCTGGCCGACGGCACCCAGACCCCCGTGGCCTCTGAACTGGTCGCCAATACCGGGCCGCGCACACCGGCCGGCATGCAGGCTGGCGCCGTTGCCGGAACCACGGCCGTCGGCGCCGGCGTTGGCGCTGTAGCCGCGGGCGGTACCGGCGCTGCCATGGGAGCCGGCGTGGGCGCGGGCGCCGGCATCGTCGGCGTGCTGCTCACCCGCGATCACCCCACCATTGTTTATCCCGAAATGCCGCTGACCTTCCAGCTTACGTCCGCCCTAACGGTTTCCACCGCGCGCGCGCCGCAGGCCTTCCGTTTCGCCAGCCCGCAGGATTACGAGCGTCCACCGGCTCAAATGGCGGGCCGCCCCGGCTCCGGTCCGGGCTATTACTACGCTCCCGGCGGCTACGGCAGCGGCTACGGCTCTTATTACGCTCCCGGATATTACAACCCCTACGGGGCCTATCCCTATTATGGCTATCCCTATTACCCCTACTATTGGGGACCGTCAGTAGGTATCGGTTTTGGCTGGGGCGGCGGCTGGGGCCGGCGCTGGAGGTAAGAAGTTGACAGTCATCAGTTTTCAGTTCTCAGTATTGGTCTCCACATGCGGCGTGTCCAAACTGGGAACTGAAGACTGAGAACTGAGAGCTCACCTACTAACCCGCAATCGTCACCCCGCCTTGGCTGCCTGGCGACCGGCCTCCAATCCCGCCGCCGAATGGTTCGGAGCTGAAAACTGAGAACTGTTAACTGAGAACTTCTTCACCGCGTCTTCAAATGCTCCGGCAGCACCGCGTACCCTTCCGGCGGCGGAAAAAGCGAAATCAGCAGTTCCAGGCGTTTCCGCAAATACCGGCTGGGCATCTGCCGCGGACCGGTTTCGACGTCGATGTCGCAGCAGGTGCCGTGCAGGTACAGCGTGAGCGTATCTTCGAAGGCTTGCCGCGCGTATTCCCGAAAAAGTTTGGTTTCTTTGCGGATATTGGTCTGCCGCCGCAGCAGCGCTTGCTTCAGGTGCCAGCTTTTCTCGTCCACCTCGCCGTGAACTTCCGCGTTCAGCTCTTCCCGGATGGTACGGTAGAAGCGCTCCTGCGCCTCGATCGGCCAGTGGCGCGCCGTCAACTCCGCCAGCGCCGCATAGAAGTGGTAGTGGTAATCGGCCACCTCGATTTCCTTCACCGAGAGAGCCAGCACCGTCATGTCTTCCAGTTGGTGCAGAACCGAAAAGAGCTGCCGCCCCTCCGCCGGGCGCTCGTAGCTGATATATTCGCCGCTCTTTCCGTTGCCCTTTTCGAGGAACGGCGCCAGCAGGATGCTAATGTTGGGCAGGAGTTCGGTCACCGCCGGGGACACGGCGGCCAGCGGATCGTTCAGGTACTGGCGCAGATCTTCCTCCGCGACCGGCAGGGCGGAGAAATACGAGAACCGCTTCCCCAGCGGAACCAGCTCGCCGCGAACCCGCCGCGCGAATTCTTCTACCAATACTTTGGGTGGCTCGGCTTCGGTGGACATTCCAGGTGCCACCGATTGTAACAACTAGCCACGCTACACTTAATGTTGGGATGGTACCTAAGCGCGTTTTGGTATCGGCCGGGGAGGCGTCGGGCGATTTATACGCCGCGCTGGTAGTGGACGAACTCCGCGCCGCGTTTCCCGATGCCCGCTTCTTCGGCTGTACCGGACCGCGTTTGCGCGCCGCCGGTGTCGAAACCGTGGTGGATGCCGCCAGCCTGGCCGTCGTTGGCCTGCTCGAAGTGGTCGCCCACTTACCCCGAATTTACGGCGAATTCCGCAAGCTTATGCGCGCCGCCGAGGCCGAGCGCCCCGATCTCGCCATCCTCACCGATTCTCCCGATTTTCACCTCCGCGCCGCCCGCCGCCTCCACGCCGCCGGCATCCCCGTCGTCTACCTGGTAGCGCCGCAAGCCTGGGCCTGGCGCCAGGGCCGCGTCCGCTCCATGCGCCGCACTCTCCGCCGCCTGCTCTGTATCTTCCCCTTTGAACGGGAGTTCTTCGAGCGCGCCGGCGTTCCTACCACTTACATCGGCCATCCCCTGGCCGGCCTGGTGCGGCCCACCCTGTCGCGAGAGGAGTTTTTTAGGAAACACGCGCTCTCGATCGACCGTCCATTGTTAGCAGTGTTGCCGGGAAGCCGCCGCGGAGAAGCCGCCCGCCACCTTCCCGCGCTATTGGGTGCGGTGACCCGTCTGGTCCGCGAACGAGCCGTGCAAGCCGTTCTTCCGGCGTCGGTTACCTCCGGGGTGACGTTCTTTCGGGAACGCCTCGGCGCGGCCCCCGTCCAGGTGTTGGAAGGAGAAAGTTGGAACGCCATGGCCCACGCCGATCTGGCTCTGGCCGCCAGCGGTACTGTAACCGTGGAAGCCGCCCTGTTGGGTACGCCCATGGTGACGTTTTATAAGGTGACCCCGCCGAGCTGGCTGGCCGGCAAGCTGCTCGTGCGGGTTCCTTTTTATACTATGGTGAACCTGATTGCCGGGCGAAAAGTGGTGCCCGAACTAATGCAAGGCGAGTTTTCCGCCGATTCCCTCTATAGCGAAGCGGTTCGCCTCTTGTACGACCCCGCCGCCCGCGCCGCCATGCGCGCCGGACTGGCCGAAGTCCGCCACCTGCTGGGCGCCGAAGCCGGCCAACCGCCCGCGCCGCGCCGCGCCGCCGCCATCATTCACGACATTCTGGAAGGACAAGTTGCCCATGTTTAGCAGAACGCCTCGGAGAACAGGCTCAGGTGGGACAGACGATCGTTTTTTGTCGTCTGTCGAGCGGTCGTCCGCCAGGGCGCAACGACAGACGACAAAAGGCGATCGTCTGTCCCACGTGCTCACTCCCGCCCTCGCCCTCCTCGCCCTCGCCCTCCCGCTTTCGGCCCAGCCCGAACGCCGTGGCCGCATCGACGTTCACGACTATACCATCGATGCCGAAATCTCTCCCAATACCCAGTCGCTCAGCGCCCGCGCTGCGGTGCGCTTCATCCCCAGCGACGACGGCCTGACGTTTCTCACCTTCGAGCTCAACAACTCGCTCAACATCTCCCACGTCGACGACGCTCAGGGCAAGCCCCTGCAGACTTCGCGCAACCAGGGGGATTTCACCGTCCGAGTCAACTTTCCGCGGCCCCTTCCCAAGGGCCAGCCTTCCTCGCTCACCTTCTATTACGATGGCAAGCTCTCCGGCCAGGAAGAGTCCCCCGTCGAAGGCATCACCTTCGCCGCCATTCATCCCGATTACGCTTACCTGCTCTACCCCGCGCGCTGGTTCCCGGTGAGCGGCTATACTGCCGACCGCTTCGGCGCCGACCTGCGCATCACCGTTCCCACTGGTTATTCGGTGCTCGGCAGCGGCATCGATTCCCACCAGGCCTCGGGCGACAAGAACCTGTTCGAATTCAAGATGGACCGGCCGTCTTTTCCCGGCAGCATCGCCGTGGTCAAGGACGCTCCGGTCAAGGTGGATAGCGAGGGCGTCACCACCACCCTCTATTTCCGCGATCCGGAAAAGGCCATGTCCCAGGCCTATGGCGAAGAAATCGGCAAGATGATGAGCTACTTCACCGGCACTTTCGGCCTGCCGGCGTATGCTAACCTAACCATCGTCGAAACCGAACCCGGCGCGCCCAACGGCTACGCCGCGCCGGGTATGGTGTTCCTGGCGCCCCACGGCATCACCCAATCGGTGGCCTCGCGCCTGCTCGCCAACGAAGTTTCGCGCCAATGGTGGGAGGAGCTGGTGTCTTCCGCTTCCCGCAACCACATCTGGCTCACCAACGGCATGGCCGCCTATTCCGAGCTGCTCTGGACCGAGCACACCGCCGGCGCCGGCGCCATGGAAACCCAGTTGAACAGCGAGATGATCGGCGCCCTTACCGTGGACAACGTGCCCCTCATTCAGTCCTCCCGGCTCGACGACTACTCGCCCGAATTCTGGGCACTCACCGGCAGCAAGGGCGCCTCCGTCATGAATATGCTGCGCTACGTGCTCGGCGACGAACCTTTTTTCAAGGTGCTCAAGGAATACGCCAAACAGTGCGCCTGGCAGGCGGTGACCACCGAAGACCTGCGGAAAATCATCCAAACCGTCACCGGCAAGGATATCGGCTACTTCTTCATTCAGTGGGTCGAATCGAGCGGCGCGCCCGAGTTCAAGCTCGAATACACCATTTACCGCGTCCAGAAGGGCTTCCGCGTGATGGGCAAGATCTCCCAGGATCTCGATACCTTCCGCATGCCGGTCGAGCTCAAGATCGACACCGAAGGGAACCCCGAATCCACTCGGGTGGAAGTCATGGGCACCTCCTCGGAGTTTACCGTCGATACCTTCGGCAAGCCCAAGAACATCCAGATCGATCCCGACGGCCGGGTGCTGCGCTATAGCCCGGACGTCCGCGTCCAGGTGGCCATCCGCCGCGGCGAGCAGTACGCCGAAATGAGCGACTTCGCCAGTGCCCTGCGCGAATACTCGAAAGCCCTGGAAACCAAGCGCACGAGCTCGCTCGCCAGCTACCGCATCGGCGAGGTCTACTTCAAGCAGAGCAATCTGCAATCGGCCGCCAATTCGTTCCGCGAATGCCTCAACGGCGATCTCACCCCCAAGTGGACCGAAGTGTGGGCCCACATCAATCTCGGCTGGATCTACGACATCACCGGCCAGCGCGACCGCGCCGTCAACGAGTACAACCTCGCCCTGCGCACCAAGGACAACACCCAAAACGCCCAGGCCGAAGCCTCCCAGTATCTGAAGGCCCCCTACCAGCGCGAAAAACGCCCCGAGCAGTAAACCCCATGCCCAAGACTCATCGCTACGCCGTCACCGTCGCCTGGACCGGCAACACTGGCGCCGGCACGTCCGATTACCGAAGCTATGAGCGCCGGCATGAAATCTCCACCGGCGCCTTGAAGCCGGTCATACCGGGTTCCTCCGATCCGGCATTTCGCGGCGACCCGTCGCGCTGGAACCCCGAAGAACTGCTGGTTGCGTCCCTCTCCGCCTGTCACCAGCTTTGGTACCTCCATTTGTGCGCCGACGCCGGAATTGTCGTCGTCGGCTATGTAGACCGCGCCGAAGGCCTCCTGCGGGAAGACGCCGATGGGTCGGGCCGTTTCGAGCGCGTCATCCTCCGCCCCGAGGTCGCCGTCGCGCCCGGCTCCGATCTTTCGAAAGCTCGCGAATTGCACGCCTTGGCCCACGCCAAATGCTTCATCGCCAGCTCCGTGAACTTCCCAGTCGAGCACGAGCCGGAAATCGAAACCGCTGCTGAAAACGACCCGGTTTGACGGAGAGCGCCCCGAATGTTTCCTGAAAAGCCGCAGCTATGGCTCGGCGATCCACTTCCTCAGAACTTCCAAAAGCGTTTCAATTCAGGGCTGTTCCCGTCCGGCGCCGCCGGGAACCGGACCACCTTCCCCAGCGGCCTGCTCTCTTCGGCGGTGAGGACGTGATCCAATAGGTGCTGCACGGCCAGGCGCCGGTGGAAAGCCGCGAAATTGTCCGAGAAGCGGTACTCCACCGTATTCAGGTCGAAATCCAGGACGTAGACGATCCCTCCCAGCTCCGGCGTCGGAGTTTCCACCGTGATATGGCCGCCATCGATTTTGAAATTGGCGGGCATCGGGAGCAGCCCCATGGCTTTGTCCACGTCGGGAAGCGGCAGCAACGCATATGCCAGTTCTCCTCCGCCGGTCAGCGGTGGAAATGGGTCGCCGGGGGCCAATACCCGCCGCGGCGGCGCGCAGCGGCACGCTGACGATCGCGGGCGCCACCTTCACCATTTCCCAGGCGGCCGCGGCCGCCAGCGGTTGCTCCTACAACGTGAACCCCACGAACATTCACGCCACCGCGGCAGGGCTCAGTAACACGCTGCTGGTTTCGACTAACAGCGGGTGCGCCTGGACGGCCAGCGCGCCTTCGGGAGTGAGCTGGATCACGCTGAATCCGGTCTCCGGCAGCGGCTCGGGCGCGGTGGGCTATTCGATTGCGGCCAACACCGGCGCGGCGCGCAACACCACCATTACCGTGGCCGGCGTCGCCGTGACGGTGTCGCAGGATGCCTCCGTAAGCTGCACCTATACGTTAAGCGCCACCAGCAGCCTCCCGATTTCGGGAGTGGGCGGGGTGGAAACCGTGGGGGTAACGGTGACGGGAACCGGTTGCCCGGCCTGGAGCGTGGCGGCGCCCCCGGTCTCCTGGGTGCACGTACCCGCCGCCAGCGGCTCCGCTTCCAGCGGCACGGTGAGCTACAGCGTGGATTCCAATCCCACGTCTTCCAGCCGCAGCACCACCCTGACCATCGCTAACTATAGCTACACCGTGCAGCAAAACGCGGCTCCCTGCACCTACGCGCTGGCGTCTTCCGCGAGCGCCACCCTGGCCGCGGCCGGCGCCAGTGGGAGTTTTCAGGTAATCGCCACCGGGCCCGCCTCCACCTGGACGATTACCCTGCCCACCGACCCCGGCTCGCAGTGGATTCATGTGATTTCGGCGCTGAACGCCATGGGCCCGGGCGTGGTGAACTACACGGTGGATCCAAACAACACCACATCCCCGCGCAGCCTGGCGCTGACGTTGAATGGCAAGAACCCGGCCACCACCCTCACCTACACGGTGAACCAGGCGGCCGGTGCGGCCAACACCGCGCCGGGGCCGATCGTGAACCCGAACGGAATTGTGAACGCAGCCAGCTTTATCTCCGCCAGTCTCCCGGCGGGCTCCATCGCCCAGGGGTCGTTCTTTTCTATCTTCGGCAATGGGCTGGGGCCGGCCAATCCGGGCTCAGCGCCACCAGCTATCCGCTGGGCGCGAACCTGGGCGGCGTTACGGTGAAGGTTACGCAGGGTTCGACCTCGGTGAATGCCATCCCGGTGTTCGTGGCGCAATACCAGATCAACGCGGTGATGCCTTCCAACACCCCGGCCGGTACGGTGCAGGTAACGGTGAGCTATGGCGGCCTCAGCAGCGCGCCAGCCGCGGTGCAGGTGGTGCCGTCGAACTTCGGAGCGTTCACGGTGTCTGGCGGGCGCGGGCCGGGAATCGTGCAAAACTATGTCTCGGCCACCCAGACGCCGCTCAACATGACCAATCTGACGGCGGCTCCGGGAGATACCGTAATCCTGTGGGGCACGGGATTGGGGCCCCTGCCTGCAGGCGATTCCGATACGCAGCCGGCGCCGGCGGGTTCGCTGCCGGTATCGGTGCAGGTGCTGTTGGGCGACTTGACGATCCAGCCTGCTTACGCGGGGCGCGCGCCGGGACTGGCGGGCGTGGACCAGATCGACTTCCAGCTTCCCACTAGCGCGACCCTGGGCTGCTACGTTCCCTTGCAGGTGCTGGTGAACGGCAATGCCAGCAACACGGTGACGATGGCCATCAACAACAACCGCCAGCCCTGTTCGGACTCCAGTCCTTTCAGCGCCACCTCGCGCAGCGGCGGTAAAAACGCCAGCATCGGCCTGGTGCGTTTGTCTTACACCGATCCCACCAACGAGCTGAAAATCGGCAACGGAACGGTGGATATCGCCATGGCGACGTTCAACCAGTCGGCCGGAGTCGGCGATCTCGGGTTCTCCCTGTTCGCCTCCCTGCCGCCGGTGAACACCTGTACCTATTACAACAATGTCGGCAGTTTGAACGGCCTGCTCGGCGGACAAATGCCATCCTCCGCCAGTGGCACGACGCCTTTGGACGCGGGGCCCGCCATCACCATTCAGGGCCCGAACGGGACCGAAGGCGCATCGTATTCGGATTCGAGCGCGCAGGTGAGCCCGTACTTGGGGGTGCTCCGCACCGGAGGTGGATGGACGGCCCTTGGCCTGGGGCCGAACACGCCCTTCCTGGATCCGGGCACCTATACGGTTTCCGGAGCCGGCGGGAAGGACGTAGGCCCCTTCCAATACACCATGCAGATTCCGGCCGGGGCGGCCTGGACCAACGATTCGATCACCGCCATCGATCATACCAAGGGGCTGACCATCCAATGGAGCGGGGGCAGTCCGTCGACCCAGGCGGTGGCCATCGTCGGCTACGCCAGCAATCCGGCTACGAACGTGTCGGGCGCGTTTGCGTGTCTTTCCGACGTCGCCCCGCGGAGTTTCACCGTGCCGTCCAACTTCCTGGCCAACCTGCCGGCGACGCCGTCGCCCAATCCGGGCGACGCCATCTCGGCCCTGCTGTTCGTAACCGTGCCCAACGCCAGCCAGTTCGTCAATTTCAGCACCAGCGCGCCCCCCTCGCTCGATAGCGGCCTGGGGTATTACGCCGTCGGTGAGCTAAGGAACAACGTAGCGTTCCAGTAGATCGAACCAAATACGGATCGAAGGCCGCGGCAGCCGGCGCTGAGCCGTCAGCCAACCCAATGTACCCGCTCCAATCGCGGACCGGAGACAATAGAACCGTGAAGCGCTCCGGATTTGCGGACCTGCCTTTGCACGGCGGTCGTGTGCCGGCCTGGCTCGCCGATCGGATGACCCAGCTTGGGACGGCGATCGTCGAGAGCATTCTCCTCCATTACGGTCATTCGGCGTTTCTTTCGCGGCTCAGCGATCCGTATTGGTTTCAGGCGCTTGGGTCGGTCATGGGGATGGACTGGCACTCCTCCGGCATCACCACGTCGGTGATCGGCGCCCTGAAGCGTGGGCTCAATCCGCGTGCGTCGGAACTCGGGCTGTACGTCTGCGGCGGACGCGGGCGGCATTCCCGCAATACGCCTGCTGAACTGCGTGCCATCGCGGAAAGCCAGGGCCTCGATGGCGACGCGCTGGTCCGTACCAGCCGCCTCACCGCCAAGATCGACAACAACTGTATCGCCGACGGGTTTCAGATTTACCTGCACTCGTTCATCGTCGCCGCTACCGGCGAGTGGTCCATCGTGCAGCAGGGGCTCAATGATCGATCCGGCCTCGCGCGCCGCTACCACTGGCACTCCGCCAATGTGCGCGACTTCGTGGCCGATCCCCACACCGGCATCGCCGGCGCGCACCAGGGCACCATCATGAACCTGGTGGATGCCCATGCCGCGCCCGCCCAGGGCGCGCTGATTGCCATCGCGCACGCCGATCCCGATGTCACCCTGCGGGAGGTCCGCCATCTCACCCTGCCCCGCCATCATGACGTGCGCCGCGAGGACGTGGATCTGAAGCGTCTCGGCGCCGTGCTGGCGGTCGCTTATGAGCGCGACCTGAAGAGCTTCGCCGATCTGCTCCTGGTTGAGAACCTCGGCCCGCGCACGCTCCAGACGCTGGCGCTCATCGCCGAAGTGGTCCACGGGACGCCGGTCCGCTTCTCGGATCCGGCGCGCTTTTCCTTCGCCCTGGGCGGCAAGGACGGCCATCCGTTCCCGGTCCCGCTGAAGTCCTACGACGAATCGATCGCGCTGCTGCGGCGCTCGCTCGATAAGGCCAAACTGGACGGCGGCGCCAAGCTCGAAGGCTTCCGCCGTCTCGACCGTTTCGTGAAGGTGGTCGAGCGTCAGATCGAGCCCGAAGCGGATTTCGACGCGGTCCTGCGGCACGAGCGCGCAATTTCCCCCGCGCAGAACGGCCGCACCGTATTCGACGCCAAACGCCCAGAGCCCAAGTCTGGGCCGCAACAGATGAGCCTGTGGGACCTGTAAAGGCCAACCGACTCGGCCTGAACGTGCAGTTGTTCGACGGCGCGCCGCGGGCCGCAAAGCCTTCGCCGAGGCCCTTGCGTCCGGCGTTCCCGTCTTCCATCTCGACGCCGACGGTCTCAATGTAATGGAGCGCGGCGACGGCCGGAAATTTGAGGCCCATTGGCTTCCGGGCGCCCCTTCCGGAGAAAACTACGAAGTCGTCCGCGAGTTGACGGCGCACGCGGCCTAACTAAGGCGGTCATTCTCCCGCCGCAACGACTTTTTCGTGGAGCGGACCCTCGGTCTGCCACGCCGGGACTCATCCCGGCGCTCTTGGTTGCGGCTAAGCTGCGCTGTGGGGCAGCCAATCGTGGCTGGATAGCGTCGGGATAAACCGGCGTGGAGTAGGGAATGCAAGAGTCACACAGGAAAGGAGTAGCGAACCATCCTGACCCCGAGCCATGCGAGGGCAGTCGCGAGGCTGCACTGGAAGCGTTGGACAGGGGCATATGTGGGCTGGGAAATTGAGCTCCGAAAACGGCAATACAGGGAGCCGACGGCGTCAGCCAGTACGGAAGGCAATAGAGCGGTGCGCGATAGCGCGAGCGTGCCGTGCCCTGCGGAGTCGAAGACCCCATGCACGCATAGAAACTCCATGCGCGAGAACCGACAGACCCCGTGGCCGCCCGTGGCCGAAAGGCGGCGGGCCGGGTGGAGAAAGCGATGAGCCATAAGACCATCATGCACGGCGGCGGGGAGTCGTACGGCGGCATAGTACCAGCGAAGCAGCCGATTGAGGATGGCCTGTTCTGCTGGGGATCGAGGGAGAAGCGGTATCCGGCGAGAGCGTTTCACCCGCAAATGGGTGGAGCAGTGCCCGCTTTGCGGAGAAGTTGGGTTCTCATTCAAACCTGCAGAACCAGGTGACCGTCTCCTGAGCAGCCACGCCTACTGCCTAGAAGAATGCGAATTGGCCAAAGAGTATGATGCAATGTATTGGTTCTTGGACTGCCAGGAGCATCCAAGCGTTCCTGATCGCGCTTATCACAGTTGCCATTCCCCGATGCTTGATCTCGCGTACGAGGCTGCCAAATCGGCGCGATTTGAAGATCCGAACTGTTTATCGGAATTGCGTGGAATAGTTATGGCCACTCGGCGGCTTAGAGAACAGCGGATATTTTCTACCCCCGAGACTATGGTGGCCATCAGAAACATCGCGCGGGCCCTTAGGTCAGATCCGAATTGTCCGAGGTACGAGGACGAGGAGCCCTGGTATGTACCCCATTTGGCGCACTTGCGCTCCGGTAACAGAGCGGCCTTTCCCTGCTATAGCTGTGAACACCACAGGAGGTCTCTCAGCGGCCCAGGGAGCGGGATACCGGGCTCAAGCTCGTCGAATGGTGAGATGTGAACCGCTGCTTCAGGGCGACAGGCTCCACGGGGACAGACGGGGCGTTTCCAGGCTTCTCAGTCGTTACTCCTGTGACGCCAATCACGGAAATCGGTTCCCACAAGTCGTTTGCGTCTGCCGCTTTCCGGATTCGTCCGCGAGCCGTGCTCGACGGTCCGGGCGACCGCTGAGTTCTCTGCCGGCGATCGGAGAGGAGGTCGGCGGATCGTACCCGCGTTAGAGACTGCGGCGTGAAGTTGGCCGGCGGTGCCGATGTTTCTGTATGATTCCCGCCAGTGCGCGCAAGGCCTCATTGGCCTCCCCTGAACTCGGAAAGGCGGCGGCAACATCGGGTTCCAGGACTACAACGGCGCTTCCCGCAGCGTACCGGGATGCGAACTTGTTCGGCGCGCCCCGCTTGAAGTCATACTCCGGAAGAATCTCGTCGGCACCGACTCGGTCGGCGGCCACGCCTTTACTGGGTGATTTCTTCATAATCTCTTCTCTCAGGGCGCGTGGCCCGCCGGGCGCTGATGATGCGAACAGCCTCGGCGCGTTCGACGTACATCACTGCCAGCAAACGCCGCTCTTTAGAAATGCCCAACAGTACCAACCGCTCCTCTACGGCTGAATGACGCGGATCAGCCACAATTCGGCCCAATGGATCGCCGAAGACCGTCGCCGCCTCCTCGAACGATACTTTGTGCTTGGCGAGATTTGCCGCAGCCTTTCGCTGATCCCACTGGAACTCCAAGGCCAACCCCCATTATACCTGCGACGTTTCCGCCGCGGCTTCCGCAACGGAGCGGGAACTGCCCCTTCCGCACTCGGCTTGAGATTCTCTGTCGGCTTCACCCGCTCATTGTGCCGGGAACAACAGGGGAACAACTGACGGGAGCCTTTGGCGATTTGTAGCTCCTGAATTATCACCCAGAGATCGGCCGACTCAAAGGTGCGGCAGACAGCCGACCCTTTGCTTTCAGCGTGCTACCGCAGTCGGCCGACGCCGAAACTGGCGAAGTAGTCAGACCGCCCACGGGTTGGGACAGCGGATGGTGCGACCGTCTATTCCCCGTAAAGCCTGGCCCCGGCGATGGTGGCGAGGATGAGGGCGGGCAGGGTTCCGATTATCAGCGGAATTACAGTGGCCGGCGAAAAAAGGCCAAAGGAGCACCACGTGGCGTCTCCCAAGCTGACGATGAACCACCACGCGAAAGCCGCTACGATTGCGGCCTTCGCGCCGGGGCCGTAGAGCGGCCGGATGGCGGCGTAAAGCCACAGAATGGAAATGCCTTCAAGCAGATCGATTACGACATTGAACAGGACGAAGCCGGGAGTGGGCGCACCAAGACGGTTATTGGGCAGAGCGGCGAAATCCCGGCCGAGCAGTGCGGTGACGATAGCGCCGAGTACGATCCAGACGATCCCAGTTAACAGTCCGCAGAGGAGCAAGCGGGACCAATTGATTTTGCTCATACTGTCGAATTCTGCATGCCCATTGTAGCGCTCTCGCGTCAGCCAGCCGGTTCCTAAAGGACCGACGCTAAAATCTGACTCACGGGAGCACAAAAGGCGAGCCTGACAATTCGGACCCCATGCCCCCCAGCGCCCGGCAACCCTCAATGAAACTCCCGCTCCTACGTATGCCGGATCGCCTTGACCGGCGCCACCGCGGCTGCCCGCCGCGCTGGCACCAAACAGGCTACCGCGGCTACCGCCGTCACCACCACCGCCACTACGACGAAGGTCGCCGGGTCGGCGGCCTTCACTCCGTATAACAGCGCCTTCAGGAACCGGGTTACCCCGTATGCCGCACCCAGGCCCAGCACCACGCCGATTCCGGTCAGTTTCATTCCCTGGCTCACAATCAGCCGAAGCACATCGCCGCGGGCCGCGCCCAGCGCCACCCGGATGCCGATTTCCTGCATCCGCTGCTCCACCGAATACGACATCAGCCCGTAGATCCCGATCGCCGCCAGCAGCAGCGCGATGGCCCCAAACACCGTCAGCAGCAGCATGTTGAAATTCTGCCGCGCCAGCGACGCGGCTACCAGTTTGTCCATGGTCCGCACGTGCGCCGTGGCCATCTGGCTGTCCACTCCACGCACCTCCCGCTCCACCGCTGCGCGCACGGCGAACGGGTCTCCCGCAGTGCGAACCGCCCAACCTAGCGGGATAATGCCATTGAGCAGCTTGCCCAATCCTTCCGCTACCTGGCCCTGCGGGACATACATCACTCCCACGTCGGCCTGGTCGAGCCCGGTTTCGTGAACGTCTCCGACCACACCGACGATCTGGCGCGCCGCCTCTTCGAACTGAGGCCCGAGCCCCTTCCCGATGACGATCGCCTGGCCGACCGGGTCCCGGTCCTTCCAATATTTCTTGGCCATGCTCTGGTTGATCACCACCACCGGGGCCGAATTGCCCAAATCGGCGTCGGTAAACACGCGGCCACGTATCACCGGTATCCCGAGCGCGCGGAAATAGTGGGCCGAAACCGAGCGCCACTCCTCGTCGCCGTTGTAGTCGCCCTTGGCTGGCGGATGGCCGACGATATTGAACGGCAGATCCGCATTTTCCCCGCTCATCGGCAACATCGCCGCGGCAGCGCCGGCTTCGACGCCGGGAGTCGCTTCGATACGCTGCGTTACCTGGCGTACGAAATTGTCGACTTTGGCCGTGGAATCGTAAGCCTCGCTGCCCATGGACGTCTCGAATATCAGGACGTTGTGCGGGTTCAAACCCGGATTCACCGAGCGCAATCCCGCAAAAGTGCGGATCAGCAGCGCCGAGCCGATCACCAGAACCAGCGCCAGCGCCACCTCCGTAATCACCAGGAACGAGCGCGCCCGCTTCCGCAGCATGCCCCCGCCCGAGCGTCCGGCTTCCTTCAATGTCGAAGCCAGATCGGGACTCGAAACATCCAGCGCCGGGAAAAGCCCGAACAGAACGCTGGTCAGCGCCGCCACCCCCAACGTGTACCCCGCCACTTTCCAATCGAGCAAAGGAAGAGCCGCATGCAGGCCGTCGGCGTCGGTAAGCCGCGGGATGTCGCCCGGAGCCATCATCAGCAGCATCCGCACTCCCCAGGCGCCAATCGCAAATCCCGCCAACCCGCCGATGCCCGCCAGCAGCAGGCTTTCGGTAAGCAGTTGCCGCACCATGCGCCAGCGGCTGGCTCCGATCGCCGCCCGGATGGCTAGCTCCGTTTGCCGCACCGCCGCCCGTGCCAGCAACAGGTTCGCCACGTTGGCGCAGGCAATCAGCAGCACGAACCCCACCGCGCCCAGCAGGATCAGCAACGCCGTGCGCACGTCTTCCACCATGGAATCCTTCATGGGGACCACCGCCACGCTCTCGCCCGGATCCATCCACTTCGGGTGTGCCGCCCGAAACCGCTCGCCGACCACTTTCATCGCTCCCCGCGCCTGTTCAATCCTGATTCCCGGCTTCAGACGCGCCGCGGCCGCCAGGTAATGGCCCTGATTGTCGCTGGCCGGATCGGCCTGTAGCGGAAGCCACACGTCCACCGCCGGATCGGACTCAAAACCCTTCGGCATCACCCCCACCACCGTGTAGGGCCGGTGATTCAGCCGGATTGCCTTGCCCACGATTCCCGGATCGGCGGCCAGCCGGTTCCGCCACACCCGGTTGCTGAGCACCGCGACCGCCGGTCCCGCGGGAAGGTCCTCGGATTGGCTGAAGGCTAGGCCCAGCGCCGGCGCCACGCCGAATACCCGGAAATAGTCTTTCGAAACGTGGCTCGCTTTGACCGGTTCCGGGCGGCTGCCGGCTCCCAGACTAACGTCCAGGCCGGACTGTTCGTAAAGCGCGATGGCGCTGAAAACGTCGGTCCGGCGCCAGAACATGAACTTGGGGATGGAATTCGAATATCCGTTTCCGTTCCGGAATTGCCGGCCCAACCGCACCAGCCGGTCGGGCTCCGGATACGGCAGTGGCTGGAGCATCACTCCGTTTACTACCGTGAAAATCGCGGTATTGGCGCCGATGCCCAGCGCCAACGCGGCAACTGCCACGGCCGTGAACCCTGGGCTGCCGCGCAGCGTGCGAAAAGCGTAGCGGATGTCGGAGGCGAATGGTCCCATAGTTAACCATACGAAGCGAAATCCGTCCAAGATGCAGAAAGCCGCAGAACAGCCGCAAAAAGCCGCACAAGTTTGCACAAATTGGTAGCCGCGTGCCCGCTGTCCCGCGCGGTGAACTGCACGCTTCGCCTATTTTCGTCCTCGATCCGGCCTCTTTGCCATTCGCCTGGCGCGAGGCTTCTGAGGAACAATGCACTCGGTTATTTCCTATTTCAGGGGCTCCGCTTATTGTCTTCAAATACTTGCGAACGGGGCAACGGCTAGACGCAAGCTCCGCCTGCCATCTTGCGAATGGGAGGGCGGCAGGTTGGCAAGCCCAAACCGTCGATCCGCGCGCCGGTGGTCTTTAGCTTTAGCTCGCCGAACCGATCACTCCGGCCATTGGGCTGCTGGCCGAAGCGTAGAGTCTCTTGGGCATGCGGCCCGATTCAAAGGCCAACCGTCCGGCCTGTACCGCCAGGTTCATGGCGCGCGCCATTTTTTCCGGTTCGGAAGCAGCCGCGATAGCGGTGTTCAGGAGCACTCCGTCGGCGCCCAGTTCCATCGCCACCGCGGCGTCGGAAGCGGTTCCCACTCCGGCATCCACGATTACGGGCACTTCCGTGATCATTTCGCGCAAAATGCGCAGGTTGGTCGAATTCTGGATGCCCAGCCCCGAACCGATGGGTGCGGCCAAAGGCATAACGGCCGCTGCTCCGGCTTCGATCAACCGCCGGGCATTCACAACGTCATCATTGGTGTAGGGAAGTACGACAAAGCCTTCCTTCACCAGCGTCCGCGTGGCTTCGAGCAGCCCCGCATTGTCCGGGAAAAGAGTTTTCTCGTCCCCGATCACTTCGAGCTTGATCCAGTGGGAAAGCCCGACCTCGCGCGCCAGCAGAGCCGTGCGCACGGCATCGTCGGCGGTGTAACAGCCGGCTGTGTTGGGAAGAATGAAGATCCGCGACCGGTCGATATAATCCAGCAACGATTCCTTGGAACGGTCCGTAAGGTTCACCCGCCGCACCGCCACCGTCGCCATATCGGCGCCGCTGGCCTCGTGACAACGCTTCATTTCCTGGAAACTGCGATATTTCCCCGTTCCAACGATGAGGCGCGAACCAAACTCCCGTCCCGCGATTTTCAACGTATCCGCCATAGCCTCATTGTAACGACTTGCCGAATCGGTAGAGTAAAGCGCCTGTCAACCGAGGTAGTCGAACAGGGTCTTGGTGGGAAGTTCCGCCTGCGACTGCATGGCAGCCTCCAGTTGCACCTGGTCTTGGGTGAGCTCGGTGGCTGCCTGTGGAATATTCGTATCCTCAAGGTTGCCGATCTGCGTCTGCAACTGGGTGGCGTAGGACGAGGCAAAACTGTTGGCCTGCGTGATTTGGTCTTCGACGTTCCCGTAGAAGGCGTCCATGTCGCCAATATGGTCGGCGGCCGCCTGCAATTGAGTGACAGCGTTGGCACAGCCGGTCTGATCGTTATTGGTGAGCGCCGTGTACAGATTAGTAAGCGCCGCGAAGACGTTGTCCGTGGCTGGGGTCCCGTCCGCGTTTTGGTCGTCGAAAATCTGCTGCGCCGTCAGATACCCCGAAAAAGTCCCGCCCGCCGGATCCTGGATCTGTTTCGTGGCGGGAGCGTTGGAGAGTTGGTCGACACCGGTCGCCGCCGTCAGATCCAATTGGTAAGTCGCGCTCTGGGGGTCATCGCCGCTGAAAATGTACTTTCCGGATACCTGGGTCTGACTGTAGTCAACCATTTCCGACAGCAGAGACTGGGCCTGAACCGCCATCGATGCGCGGCTTTCCGCGGTCTGAGTGGCGTTTGCGCCCTCGGTAGCCAGTTGGAGGGCCGTATTCATCAGGCTGGCGGCGGCATTGAGGGTAGTGTCGGCCGTGCTGGCGTCGGTCTGGGCCAGCGTGAGATTGCTTTGAATCTGGGTGTTTTGCGCCAGGTTGGCACGAAGTTGCAGCAACTGATCGACTTGATCGGGTGAATCCGAAGCCTCGGTCATCTGGTAGCCCGAAGACAACTGCGAGCTGACGTTGTCGTAGTCTTGTTGGGTCCGTTCCAGGTTGGCCAGATAAAGTTGTGCCTGCGCATTCAGAGTCGTATACATGGTTCGCTCACGCGCCCGCCGAAGAGAGCATGTTGATGGTATCGGCGGTTAGTGTGTCCAGCACGTTCACCATTTGAGAATTAGCTTCATAGGCCCGTTGAAACTGGACCAGGGTTACGGCTTCCTCATCGAGACTCACGCCAGAGGTTTGTTGGATCAGGTTCTGCGCCTGGGCTACCGCCGATTGCTGCACCGTCTGTTCGTTGGTGGCAGCCTGGAGCTGATTGCCGACGTCGGTGGCCATGTCGCCGTAGTATTGGGTGTAGCTCTCTCCGTTGATCTCATCGGCGGCCGACTGCGGGGTGGTCAGTTGCGCCAGAGACAGTGCCACGCCGTTGGAAGTCGTGGTCCCGCCCGCCGTGGAGATAGGGGCCAGTTGACCTGCCGTGATGTCGGGATTGACCGCCATCGACGCCGCTACGTCCGTGTTGTTCGTGGTGTCGTAGGTGAACAGCGCAACGCCGTTCACCGCTGGAGGTCCGCTCGAAACCTCGCCTGAAGTCAGGGCGTTGTTCACCGTATCGGCAAATTGTTGCGCCATGGTGTTGAGGCTGCCCTGTTGGTAGGCGTCGCCGATATACGACGGCAACACCACGTTCCGAAAGTTGAGTAACGAGCCAAGTTGTCCTCCGGTGATTTGAGCGGTGATGTCGGTGCCGTCGGACGCCGTGATTTGCGCCAGGGGCGGTGGGTCGGATGAACCCGAGTTGGTCGGCGCCGGATTGGTGGGTTGGACCATCTGATCGCTGATATTAAATGCCTGATTCTGCATCACTAGCGGAGATTGCCCGTTAATCAGCACGGAATAAGTGCCGTTCGCCTGTTTGGCAGCCGTGAAGTTGACGTATTGGGATAACTGATCGAGCGTCGAATGAATCTGCGCGTCCAGACCCGCGTCGCTGGTGTCGCCATTCATAATCTGGCCGTTGTACTTGGCAAGCTGCCCGGCCAGTTGGTTGATCGTGTCCACCGTGTCGCCGATCTGCGATTCCGTGTTTTGCCGGATGGTGTCCAGGCTCGATGCCGCCTGCTGAAAGGACGATGCCAGATCGCTGGCGTTGTTCAGCACCGACTGCTGCGAGGTGGTATCGGTCGGCGATTCCGCCCATGCCGAGAAGCTGGAGAGTAAGTTAGTGAGCGAGTAGGAAATCCCGGTATCGCCGGAAATGGAAAAGACCGTCTGTAAAGACGTCAAACTCGAAACGTTTTGCGTGGCCGTACCCAGTTGGGTGTTCTGCTGCCGATACGTCTGTTCCATGTAATCGTCACGCGAGCTGACCACCTCGCCGGCCTGCACCCCGCCTTGCAAGCCTTCAGTCGGACTAAAGGACTCCGCCACGAGACTTTGCGTCTGCGCCGCATAGCCCGGCGTGCTGGCGTTAGAGACGTTGTTCTGGATTACATTCAAAGACTGGCTGTACGCATCCAACGCGCCGGCCGATACCAGTAGAGTAGAAAGAATACTCGACACGCTATGTCATCCTTCCCAGAAAGTCCGCTTCCGTGAAGGTATCTCCGCCGCGTTGCCCTGCGCGTTGTAGCCGACGCTCATGGCTGCCAGTATGGCCTGCCAGCGGGCATGGAAGCGTGCGGCCTGCTCGAGCAGCCGGCGCGCTTTCAGAACCGCATTTCGTAAACTCCGCGCCTCCGGCCCTCGGAACGGTCCGGTCCGCTGCCGCAGGTCCCGAAGCTCGGATACGGCCTCCGCCAGGACCGCCGGGCTTTGCGCCATCGCTTCGGGCGTGGCCGCCACCAGCAAGTCACACGCTTGTTCCACCTGTCGCGTCGCCCGGGCAAGAGCAGTGTCGGCTTGATCGGCGCTCGCCACTATCCCTACCCTCCGCCGGCTAGAGCTTCGCTTACCATGCTCTTACTGGTGGCTTGCGAATCGGGCCGGTAGTTACCGCTCTGGTACTGGGCCGCGAGTGAGGCGACCTGGCTGGCCCGGCTCGCGCTGTCCGCCGACATCGCCTTGGCCAGACTCCCCAGGGCTTGCGACAGTTCGACCCGGTCACCAGCCGAACCTGAGGAAACGCCTGTTTTTCCAGAGGCCGCTTCCGTTCCGCGGGATTCTTGGGTTCTATCCGTGCCCGCGGCTGTTCCCCCGCTGACGTTGGAATTGTATACTCTCATCTGCGCATCGCTTTCCGGCCGCCGGCCAGTTCCCCGGCTAAACAACATATCGGCGCCGCCAGCGCAATTCTTTAGCGGATCGGTAAAAGGATTTGTGGGCAATCGTATAAAGTTTTCCGGTAGCCCGCCGATTCTGAGCTGTGATGGCGCCCCGACCAGATCGTTTGGAAAGCCGCCGGAGTTCCGGCGCTGAGGCTTATTGTGTTGATAATCAACATGTTAATGATCCTTCCGAGCTCTGCGGCGAACCCCTCGACCGAGAGGGGTGGCGGCAGAGCCTGGTAGGGGAAAGCCCCCAGATTCAACAAGTAATCGAGATCATCCGCCTGGTTGCGGCTCGCCGGGCGACAGTTCTGATCACGGGAGAGTCCGGCACCGGTAAGGAGGTTGCGGCCCGCGCTCTGCACTTGGCCAGTCCCCGGCGCTACGCTTCCTGGGTCGCGGTGAACTGCAGCGCCTTGCCGGAAACCTTGATTGAAGCCGAGTTGTTCGGTTACGTGCGGGGCGCTTTCACCGGAGCTCTACAGTCCCGTGCCGGCCGGTTCGAAGAGGCCCATGGGGGGACCTTGTTCCTGGACGAAATCGGCGAGTTACCCCTCGAACTACAAACCAAACTGCTCCGCGTGTTGCAGGAACGGGAGTTTCAACGTCTGGGGAGTTCGGATACCATACGCGCCGAAGTGCGCGTGGTGGCCGCTACCAATTGCGATCTGGCGGCCCGAGTCGAGGAGGGAAGGTTTCGGGAGGACCTTTATTATCGTCTGAACGTGGTCCCTCTTCCGATGCCCCCTTTGCGTGATCGAAAGGGCGATATCCCCCTGCTGGCCAGGTATTTAACCGCTAGAATCTGCGCCGCCGAGGGGTTGCCCGTGAAGAGTTTGACCGCGCCGGCGCTGGCCCGGCTTCAAACCGAATCCTGGCCCGGCAACGTTCGTCAACTGGAAAACGCCGTGGAGATGGCGATCGCTCTGAGCGGCGAGCGGCGGGAATTAACCGAAATCGATTTCCCACCGGCGGAGAACGTGCGCTCGCCGGAAGTCTCCGGCCGGCTTCCCCGGCTCCCGGAGGAAGGGCTGAACTATGAGGAAACGCTGGCCCGGATCGAGCGCAGTATCCTGGAGCAGGCTCTTCGCAGGACCGGCGGCAACAAGAAAGCGGCCGCGGAAATGCTGGGGCTGAAACGGACCACGCTTTCCGCCAAAGTGCGAAGCCTCGGTGGGTTTGCGCTATGTGGTTAGCGCTGATTTGCCTTCAATGTCTTCTTGCGCAGACGGATGGAATGCGGTGTCACTTCGACGAATTCATCGTCGCGGATAAACTCGATGGCTTGTTCCAGATTGAGGATGCGCGGGGGCACCAGGCGGATGGCCTCGTCGGCGGTGGAGGCGCGCATATTGGTGAGCTTCTTTTCCTTGACGATGTTGACGTCGAGGTCGCGGTCCCGAGCATTCTCGCCGACCACCATGCCTTCATAGACTTCAGTCCCGGGAGTCACGAAAATCTCGCCCCGCTCCTGAAGGTTGAAGATGGCGTGACCGGTGGCTTTGCCGGGGCGATCGGCCACCAGGGACCCAGTGGGACGGGTAGGAATTTCGCCCTGCCAGTCGATGTATCCCTGAAAGAGCGCGTTCATGATGGCCGTGCCGCGAGTGTCGGTCAGAACCTCGCTGCGCAGGCCGATCAGGCCCCGCGACGGCACCTCGAATTCCAGGCGCACGCGGCCCGATCCGTGATTGACCATTTTGCTCATTTTGCCCTTGCGGGAACCCAGCTTTTCAATCACGACGCCGAGAAACTGTTCTGGGCAGTCGACCACCAGCAGTTCCACCGGCTCCTGAGTCTTGCCCTCCACGGTCCGGGTGAGGATTTCCGGCTTGCCTACTGCCAGTTCATAACCTTCCCGGCGCATCATCTCGATCAGGATGGCGAGTTGCAGTTCCCCGCGCCCCATTACTTTGAAGGTGTCATGCCCCAATTCCTCGACGCGAATGGAGACGTTGGTGAGGAGTTCCTTGTCGAGCCGCTCCCGCAAATTGCGCGACGTGACCCACTGGCCTTCCCGCCCGACAAAAGGCGAAGTGTTGATGGTGAAGGCCATGGCGATGGTCGGCTCGTCGATCTGAACATGCGGCAGCGGCAGGGGAGTTACGTCGCTGGTTACGGTTTCGCCGATGGTGATGCCTTCGACGCCGGCGATGGCGAGGATGTCGCCGGGTTGGGCCAGAGTTTCATCCACCCTCTTGAGGCCTTCAAACGAATAGAGCTTGGTGATCTTGGTTGTTTGCAGCGTGCCGTCGCGTTTGGCGATAGCCACGGCATCGCCGAAGCGGAGTGTGCCGTTGAATACGCGGCCGATCGCCAGCCGGCCCAGATAGTCCGAGTAATCCAAGTTCGCCACCAGCATCTGCAAGACGCCGTCGGGGTCGCCCGTGGGAGCGGGAATGTACTTCAAAATGGCATCGAAAAGGGGCCGCAGATTATCGGAGGGATCGTCGAGGGACAACTTGGCGACACCGGTTTTCGCGATGGTGTACAACACCGGAAAATCGAGCTGGTCCTCGTCGGCGCCCAGGTCGATGAACAGATCGTAAATCTCGTTGAGCACTTCCTGGCAGCGCGCGTCCTGCCGGTCGATTTTGTTGATTACCACGATCGGCGGCAGGCGCGATTCGAGCGCTTTCCCCAACACGTAGCGGGTTTGGGGCAGAGGCCCTTCGCTGGCATCGACCAGCAGCATCACGCCATCGACGATCTTGAGCGACCGCTCCACTTCGCCGCCAAAGTCGCTGTGACCGGGGGTATCGACGATGTTGATTTTGACCCCGTGGTAACGCACGCCGGTGATCTTCGCCAGGATGGTGATGCCGCGCTCGCGCTCGAGCTCGTTGGAATCCATCACGCGCTCGGCGTGCTCTTCGTTGGCGCGGAAAATGCCGCTCTGGTTGAGCATGGCATCGACCAGGGTGGTCTTGCCGTGGTCTACGTGGGCGACGATAGCGATATTGCGGATCGGGTGAAGGCCATTATTCATGGGTACGATTTCAGGGGTGGAGCTTGGATGTGGCGGACAAGCCGCTACTACCTTCAGTTTACCACCCACTGGCCGCCTACATTCCAGTCCCGTGCGCGAAGGGCGTCACGGAGTTCGGCGCCGCTTTGCGCCGATAAGCGGCTAAGACAGAAGCCGGTACGATCGCACGAGCTAGAAAAGGTACTTCAGCCCGAACTGGATCATGCGCGGCGCCACCGAGGTCTGCGTGATGACACCGAAAGTGGCGTTCCCCAAGGCCGTCCCGGGAACCGCGAACTGGGGATGGTTGAGAGCGTTGTACATTTCGACGCGAAACAACAGGACGGCGTTCTCGCGGAGGCCACCCACCACCATCGTCTTGGCCAGCGAGACGTCCGTATTCAACTGTCCGGGACCGTTCATGACGCCGATACCCGTATTGCCATAGCCGGTCGCGCCATCGGCGCCTATGGCCGGGGCGGCGCAGATGGCGGAGCCGTCGATCCAGTTGTTCAACCGCGCTTCGGTACTGCCGGACGTTGCGAGATCCCGGGGCGAAGCGCCCGGACAGAGAGTGACGGTCGAAGTGCCGGCGTTGCCGTAGACGCTGCCGCCGTTCGGATCGGTGAGCGTCAGCGGCACCCCGGTCTGAACGGTGAAGATGCCGGAAGCCGCCCAATCCTGGAACAGCCATCCGGCGATCGGGCCGATCCCGCCGAGGGCCGGTATGGTGTAACCGAGGTTGGCGATAAAGCGATGCGTGCGGTCGAAGGAACTGCGTCCCCAGTCATACGATGGCTTGGTCTGATCGTTATAGAGGCTGGTGGCGCTTTCGGCGCGGGAGAGCGTGTAAGCGGCCTGAAACATCAGGCCGCCCGAGACGCGCCGGCGCAGCGTAGCCTGCAGGCTGTTATACGAGGATTCGCCGCTGAATTCGCTGGTCGAAAGGGCCGTGGGGGTTTCGCCCATGATGGGAACGCGCAGCGCCGCATTGGCCGCGGTGTTGCTGGTTATGCAACCAGAGGGGACACCGTCGTAACCGCAGTTCACCGGATTCGACGGAGAGGCCAGGATGGACTGGTTTAGCCCGCGGGAAGCCAGCAGGTGGGTTCCCTGGGAGCCGACATAACCGAGATCGAGCGAGAGCGTCCGGGTGAGGCGCAGTTGCGCGCTGGCATTGTATTGCTGCAGCCGGGGGATGGCGAAATCCGGCCCCAGCACCTTATCGGAGAGCTGTGAGGTCGGCGTGCGCAGGATCCAGCCCAGCGTCGTTTCCGGGAAGGGTTGAGCGAATGAAGAGGACCCGTTGCTCGAATCCGTGTTGCCGAAGGCCTGTGCGAACGGCGGAGCGGAAGAGTACGGAATTCCCTTGGCGGTCCCGCTGATGGACACGGCCTGGTAGAACCACCCATAGCCCCCGCGCAGTGCCAGCCGTCCTTTCCCGCCGAACGGCTGCCAGGCGAAGCCGAAGCGCGGGGCGAAGACATCGAGCGGCGGGTCATTGTCGTAAGCCTCTGCACCGGGACGCACGTAGACCCCCGAGGGCAGCGCGCCGAACGCCTGCCCGGTGTACGGATTCAGCACGTTGGGGTCGTAGTTCGAGGCCACGGTGTTGCCGATCAGGGTGCCGGATAGTGGCGGAATGGGCATCTGGCCCAGCAGCGAGGGCCACACGTTGCCGAGAGCTCCGCGGGAATCCTCGGCGGGAACGATGTATTCCCAGCGAAGGCCGAGGTTGAGGGTGAGGCGCGAATGCACTTTGTAATCGTCCTGAACGAATCCGGATCCGTACCAGCCGCGGTAGATATACTGCACTTCGCCTTTGGGCCCCACGCCCTGGTTGGTCTGGATGGACTGGACGTTGCTACGGCCGGCCGGACTGAGGTTGTCGGCGGCGGTGAGGCCCAGCAGAAAGTCGCTGAATGTCTGAAAGGTTATCTTGCCGCGGGCCGAACCGGTATCCTCGCGCGACGCCTGCTGCGTCAGAATCGTGGTTCCCGTGCGAATGGTGTGATTGCCGCGAACCCAGGAGAGATTGTCCGACCAGGAGTAGGTTTCGGTCACCGAAGTGAAGTCGTTTCCGATGTTGCCGAAAAGACGGAAAGTGCCCAGGCCCCCCAGAATGTCGATCTCGGGCGGTTCCGGCAGGAGCGGGTTTGCGGGAGTCAACCCGATCGAGGCGGCGGAAGGCATGCCCACGCTCCAGGCCGTCATGCTGTTCCGGGTGTAGCTCATGCGGGCCTCGTTTACCGTCCGCTGGCTCAGCACGGAAGTGAGCTTGGCCGTCGCCACGTCGTCCGACCCCGCCAGTTGCTGGGGGGTGCCATCGCCCGGGAGGGTGGCGGGGCCGGGATAACCGGAGGGCGATCCGAAGGTTCGGTACTGATCGAAGGGAACGATGTAGCCGCGGCCCGAAAGCGTGTTCTTCGGCGAGAGCATGTAATCGCCGTTGGCGAGGTACTGGTTCTCGCGATAAGTCGAGGGGAGGCTGAAGGTGGAAAATCCCAGCCCGGCGTTGGAGCCGGAAGCAGTCATGGTCTGCGGCACGGGGATGAGATAGGTTCCATCGGGGCGTTTCGTCTGGAGCAGGCTCAGCGCCACCGGATTGATCGGCGCGGTGGTGGAGGTGGACTGGTTATTGCAGTCGAGCTGCTTGCCCCCGGCGAAGGAAAGGTAGCGCGGATCGTCCGGGTGATTGGCGGGGCAGAACTGGGCGGCCAGGGCCACCGCGGAGCGATCCTGGGTAAGAGGCGGCAGGATGGGGTTGGAGATCGAGGTGGGATCCAGGCCGTTCGCCTGGCGCGTGCCCTGATAGGAGGCGAAAAAGAATAGACGGTTCCTGCGGATAGGCCCGCCCAGGGTCGCTCCGAACTGGTTCTGTCTCAGAGTGGGCTTGGGCTGTCCGGTGGTGTTGTTGAAAAAGGCGTTGGCGTTGAAAATGTCGTTGCGGACGAACTCCCAGACGTCGCCATGGAAGTCGTTCTCCCCAGTCTTGGTGACGAGGCTGGTCGTCGGCACTTGTGCGCCGTAGCCGGCGTCGTATTGAGACGTCTGGATCTTCAACTCTGAAATCGTGTCGGGATTGGGGACCGCGCTGGGGGCATTGGCGCCGTCCAGCGTGTAACCACCCGAGGTGGTGTTCCCATTGACGTTGACGGACTGGGTGCCCCTGCCAAGGCTTCCCGCGTTGTTCACGTCGCCGGCCGAACCAGATGCCAGGGAGAGCACGTGGGTGAAGTTGCGGGTAGTCAGCGGAACGGAGGTAATGGTCTTGGCGTCCATGAGCTGGCCGGAGGAAGAAGTGGCGGCGCCGAACTGGCACTTGCAGGTCACCTGTTCGGAGGAGTCTCCCGGTTCCAGGACGGCATCGAGCGTGGGGGTTTCGGACACATCGACGGTGGCCGACTCCATCTCGGAGGTCTTGAAACCATCGAGCGAGAACTTCACCGCATAGGTTCCGGGCGGCAGCAGCGAAAACTGGTATCGGCCATTGTCATCGGTGGTGGCGCTGAAGGACTGGCTGGTGGAACGGTGCGCCAGGGTGACGGCGGCGCCCGCAACGGGGGCTTCCTGGGCGTCTCTTACGGTTCCGCTGAGACCGCCGCTGGTGGCCGACTGTGCCCAGGCTCCATTGCCGCACACCGTGAAGGCACAAATCGCCAATAGCGTGGAAAGAGATCGCATCTATCCCGGGTCCTCGTTCGATACCGGAGAGCCGAGAGCAGTTCCGAACGGCCTGCAGCTATCCCCCGGCGTGCAGGAAGCGGTGCTAAGCAAAGAGTATAGCAACTAGCGCGGCTTCGCCTCCCGCCGGAGGGAGCCTTCCCGCGCGGGAGCTGGGCGGCTACCGCGGAAACGGAGTTCCGCCCTCGGGTCCGTACCAGTCGTACGCCACCGTCCGCCCTTCCACCCGCCAGCGGCCCGGGGTAGTAGTTTCCATCCAGTCGAGTGGTTCGGCTATTTGATGCGGCGCTGCAGCGGCAGCAAAGGCGCGCTGGATGGCCTGCTTCGATATGCTGTTCAGCGCTTTTGGATCCGGGGAGACGAACAGGGCGGTGCCGCTGCACGCCAGCAGGTCCAGCCATCGGGACGCCAAATCCCAAGGGAGTTGTGGCGTGATGGCAGCGCAATCGGCATCCAAGTCGAAAAAAGCCCGATGCTGAGGTCCGCGGAACGCCAGTGTATTGACGCCCATGCGCCGCGTACGGTGGAAATCGCGTCCGCTGGTGTCGTCCCCGGTACGCTGCAGCTCGAACAATCCGGCAGCCAGATGGCCGAAGGTGTTGCAGCCGATGACCAATGCGCCGCCGGCCGCTTCGCGAATCGCGCGATACAGGGCTAGCGTCGCTTCGGCCGTGGTCACGCTTCGGTCGGCGAAATGCCAGCCGGGATCGGTCAGATCCGCACCCATACCGAAGCCCCAGCGGCCCAGTAAATCGAAGCTTGTGTAATCGTGCTTGATCAGCTCGAAGCCCCAGGACGCCATGCGGCGGATGTCGCGGCGCACCGTCTCCAACATGTCCGGAATGGTGGGATCGAGGATGCTGTTCCGGCCGTCGCGACCCCGAAGCCGCGCGCCGTCCGGAACTTCGGCGGTGGTGAAGAGCGGGCGCAGCCAGATGCCCGGCCGAACGCCCTGCCGTTTCATGGCGGCGGCCAGCCCGGGCATATCGGGGAACCTGTCGTTGCCACGCTCCCAGGGACCCGCGGTGTTCGTGACCGACCAGCCGTCGTCGATCACCATGAAGGGCCGGTTTCCGCCCGCGGGCGCCAGTTCGGCGATCAGGCCGGAGTCGCGCTGAATGTCGCTGGCCGAGCAGTCCCGGCCATAAGCGTAATACCAGTTGTTGCCGCCATAAACGGGCGCCGAAGCGAGGCGAGGCTGGGCGCACAGCACGTGGCAAAAGCGGCGCGCGGCTTCGAACGCGGTCTCGTCTTTGCCGCCGCGCCTGATCCGCACGCGGGCGGCTTCGAGCGTGCGCTGCCCCAGGCGAACGGCTCCTCCGCCATTGCGCAGGTCGATCCATAATGAAATGCCCACCGGATCCACCTGCCAGAACGCGAAAGACGCGGCGCCGGTCGCGACGCCGTAACCGTGAGTCGCCTGGCCGTCGAACGCGAGAAAATACCAGGGCAGGATGCGCTCGCCCAGGATACCGCGCCACTCCAGGTCGCCGTAACTCCGCTCCCATTGGTCGTTCAGGATTCGCCACCGTTCGGGCACATTCGCTTTCCAGCGCAGACGAACCCGCATCAGCGCGGCTTCCGGGGCCTCGATTCGGATCGGCAACTCCGACCCGTTTGGCTCGGCTTCAATGGAGATGCCATTGGCCGTCCAGCGGCGGCCGGTTCGGGCCAGCGCCAGGGTCTGGTTCTCCAGGAACACGGCGGCAAAGTCCGGGGGACGCAAAATATCGGCGTATCCATCGGCACGCCGGGTCTGGCCCGCCGCAACCATCGGGAGGCCGCCTGAAAGCGCCATCAGGCTGCGCCGCGAGAATCCGCTCTTGTGCACACACCCATTCTCCCAGGCCCGCGGCGGTTTCGAATCGGGACGACGGATGAACCGCCCATGCGCGTGCGGTCGAAGCCGCTCCCAGCCAAAAGCACCGCCGCCAAGATCGCCGGCGCTACCGAAGCAACGGATGCCGGTTAACAACCGGCTGGCAGGATGCCATCCCGCCCCACAAGAGAATCGGCCCGATGTAAACAGTCTAACTTGCAAGTTTAACTTGCAAGGTTACCTGTTGTTAGGATACGATGGAATTGTCATGCCGCGCAACACCCTCGAAACCGACGTAATCGACCTTGCCCAAGCCATCGGGTTACTCGCGCGCAGGGTTCGCGCGGCGGCCGCATCGCACGGACTTTCCTTGACCGAGTCCGCCGTCATGGCTCGCCTGGCGAAGGAAGGGCCTGCCACAACCGCGGATCTGGCGCGCGCCGAATGTGTGAAACCACAGTCGATGGGCGCCACCATTACGGCGCTCGAGGAAATGGGCATGGTCGAGCGTAAGCCGCATCCGACCGATGGCCGCCAGGTCAATATTGAACTGACCGCCAAAGGCGCCGCCGTGCGCAAGAGCGCCAAAGATGCCAAACGGACGTGGCTGGCCGAGGCCATCGCCCAACTCGACGAACAGGATCGGGAAACGCTGTTCAAAGCCGGCGAGATCATCAAGCGCCTGGTGGAACTATGAATAGGCCCGCAAACTCGATGTCCCACGCCTGGCGGGCGCTGCGGCACCGCAACTTCAAGCTCTTCTTCGTCGGTCAGGGCATCTCCGTGATCGGCACCTGGATGATGCGGCTGGCGACAACCTGGCTGGTCTATCGACTGACCCATTCGGCGCTGCTGCTTGGCGTGGTTAGCTTCGCGGGTCAGATTGTTTCGTTTGCGCTGGGGCCATTTGCGGGCGTCTGGGTAGAGCGTCTCGACCGGCGCAAACTGCTGGTGTGGACCCAAACCGCCGCCGCCGTGCAGGCGCTCGCCATGGCCGCGCTCATCCTGGCGCACGTCATCACTCTCTGGGAAATCGTCGCACTCACCGCTCTGCAGGGCTTGATCAATGCGTTCGACGCGCCCGGGCGCCAGTCCTTCCTGGTACAGATGGTCGAGGATCGCAACGACCTCGGTAACGCCATCGCCATCAACTCCTCGATGAACAACAGTGCGCGGCTGATCGGCCCGGCCATCGCCGGCCTGGTCATCGGAGCGGTCGGCGAAGGCTGGTGCTGTCTGATTAATGGCGTCAGCTTCATTGCCGTGATCGCGTCCTTGCTGCTGATGCGCATCCAACCTTTGGCTATCCGTCGCCACGCGAGCGGCATGCTGGAACAAATGCGCGAGGGTTGGGACTACGTCCGCACCTTTCGCCCTATCCGTACGCTCCTGCTGCTGATCGCGCTCGTCAGCCTGATGGGCTACCCCTACGCCGTGCTGCTGCCGGTTTTCGCCGGCCGCGTGCTGCACGGCGGTCCGGATACCCTCGGCTGGCTTACGGGAGCTTCGGGCGCCGGCGCGCTGGTATCGGCGCTCTCGCTCGCGGTCCGCAAGTCGGTCGTCGGGCTGACACGCATGGTGCAGATCGCGGCCGCCACGCTCGGAGGCGCCCTGATTCTGTTCGGCCTGTCGCACACGTTGTGGTTGTCGCTCGCACTGATGGTCTTCGCCGGCTTCGGCTTGATGCAAGCCGCGGCCGCCAGCAATACGATCATCCAGTCGCTGGTACCGGAAGACAAGCGCGCCCGCGTGATGAGCTATTACACCATGGCCTTCTTCGGCGCGGCGCCGTTCGGCAGCCTGCTGGCCGGAACGCTGGCTCACCGGATAGGAGCGCCCCACACCGTCATCGTGACCGGCGCGTTCTGCGTTGCCGGCTCGCTATGGTTCACCCTCGACCTGCCGAAAGTCAACGATGCCATGCGGCCGATCTACCGGGACATGGGGCTGCTGCCGGCCCTGGACATGGACCCGGGAACCGGCGCGCGCGAACCGGCACTATGACCTTTCTTATGAACCCCGCACCCCAACCGAAAGGACCAACTGTGAACTGGTATAACTACATCGCCTGTTTCTTCGCCGGAATGTTTCTCGCTAATGTCGTGCCGCATTTCGTGCATGGCATTTCCGGCGACCGCTTCCCCACGCCATTCGCTCACCCTCCTGGAAAAGGACTGTCGTCGCCGACGATCAACGTCGTCTGGGCACTATTCAATCTGGCCGCCGGTTACATGCTGTTTCGAGCCGGAAACGTTTCGAGTGGAGAGGCGCCGGCACTGGCCGTTTTTTTCGCCGGCATCGTTGCCATCAGCATTCTGTCGAGCGTGCGATTCGCCAAGAAACAAGCCAAGTGACCTCGTCTTTGGTGGGACAGGCCTCCCGGCCTGTCGTAGCCGCGAAGCGGCTTCTTCCAGCCGCCGACAGGCCAGGAGGCCTGTCCCACTCGGCAAGGGATACGTCGCAGTAATTACGAACAACGGTACTAAATGACCGGCCGAAAGGAAAACCATGCCTCTCACGAAACTCGATACCACCCCCGCCCTGGTCGTGATCGACCTGCAAAAAGGCATTGTCGGATTGCCGGCGGTGCACCCCGCCGGTGAGATCGTCGGCCGGGCCGCCCAACTCGCGTGCGCTTTCCGCCAGCGAGGGCTGCCGGTCGTTCTCGTCAACGTGTCGGGCTCGGCTCCGGGCCGCACCGACGCCGGGCCGCGCAACTTTTCGTTTCCGGCCGATTGGACCGAGCTTGTTCCGGAACTCGAGCGGCACCCCGACGACCACATCGTCACCAAGCGGCGATGGGGCGCGTTCCTCGGCACGGCTTTGGACGATATCTTGCACCGGCGCGGTGTAACCCAGGTCGTGCTGACGGGCGTCGCCACCAGCGCCGGCGTGGAGTCGACGGCGCGCAGCGCCTACGATCTCGGCTATAACGTGACCCTTGTCGTGGACGCGATGACGGACCGGGATGCCGACGCGCATCGTCACTGCGTTGTGAAGATCTTTCCCCGCCTGGGTGAGACGGCCACAACCGGCGACCTGTTGAAGCTGCTAAGAGAGCACCCGGCGCGGTGAACCCTCCCCACCGTGGGGCAGACCATCGTTGTTTGTGGTCTGCCCTGCAATTGGCCGCTTTCGTGGAGCCGGCGTGGAGTCGACGGCCCGCGGCGCCTCCGACCTTGGCTATAGCTCCAGCAGGCGCGACCGGTTGGCGGCGATCGACGACGCGAATTCGTCGCGTGTCACATTCCCGGCCGGCCGGTCGCCGCGCACGCCAATCAGCCGGGCGTTGGCTGTCATGACACTCTCGATCCGGGCCGCGTCATGCGTGGCCATGCCGTCGAACAATGTTTGAATCGCGGCCAGAATCGCCTTCTCCTCACCGGCATCGGCCGCCGGCAAGCCCGGGCAGCAAAGGATCGGCCAAGCGGCGGTAAACCGGACGACTCGCATAGGCGGAGTGTATCACCACCACCGTTCCATTCCTGGGCCCGGCGCGAATCGATGTACACTACGGGACAAGACCGCCAGGAACTGGCACAGTCCGGAGGCAAAGCGGGGCGCGCGGCGGCCTGCTCCCCATTGCCCCAACGGAGAGGTTCTGAAATGACACGACGCAAGTTGCTCGCGTCCGCGGCTGCGGCCGCCGGCTCGCGGTTGTTGGCGGCGCCGGCCCGCTCGCCCAACATCGTCTTCATTCTCTGCGACGACCTCGGCTTTGGCGATCTCGGTGTTTATGGCTCCAGGATCCGGACTCCGAATTTCGATCGGCTGGCATCGGAGGGCGTTCGCTTCACCAACTTCTGCTCCGCCGACCCGGTCTGTTCGCCCTCCCGCGCGGCCCTGCTTACGGGCCGCTATCCCACCCGCGTGGGCGTTCCGAGGGTTCTCTTCCCACAGGACGCCGATGGCCTCAGCCTGGATGAAACCACCCTTGCGGACATCCTGAAAGCGCGCGGTTACAGCACCATGTGCATCGGGAAATGGCACCTCGGACGGCCGCGGCGGTATCTGCCCACCAGCCGCGGCTTCGACGAGTACTTCGGCATCCCCTACAGCAACGACATGACGCCCAGGGTCCTGATGCACAATACCGACGTCATCGAGCCGGCGGCGGATCTCACCAGCCTCACCGCGCGTTACACCGATCAGGCCCGCAAGTTCATCGACCGCGCCAAGGGCTCGCCTTTCTTCCTCTACATGCCACACACATTTCCGCACATTCCGCTGGCGGCCTCCGCCCGGTTTCGCGGCAAGTCGGTCGAGGGCCTCTACGGCGACGTGGTGGAAGAAATCGACTGGAGCCTGGGCGAAGTCGTGGCGGCGCTGGAGCGCAACGGCCTGGAACAGGACACGCTGATCATGTGTTCCAGCGACAACGGCCCGTGGTACCAGGGGAGCCCGGGCAAGCTTCGCGGGCGTAAGAACACGACATACGAGGGCGGCGTCCGCGAGCCGTTCATCGCGCGCTGGAAGGGCCGGATTCCGGGCGGGCGCGTGTCGGACGGCCTGGCTTCCATGATGGATATCTTCCCCACGGTGGCCCGGCTGTGCGGCGCCCGGTTGCCGGCCAAGCCGCTCGATGGCATCGACATCTGGCCGCTGATCCACGGCGACCGCCAGTCCATCGAGCGGGCGCCCCTGCTCTACTTCGACAATTGGGACCTGCAGTGCGCGCGCTGGATGAACTGGAAACTGCACATCGCGCGCCACAACACCGCCGCTTATGCGCCGGCGCCGCCCGGCGGGCGTTTCAGCTACCTGTTGCCGAAACCGGAACTGTACAACCTGGCCAGCGATCCGGATGAAAGCTACGACGTGGCGCCGGAAAATGCGCCCATCGTGGCCCGGATCGAGTCGCGGATAGCCACCATGATCGAGGGCTTTCCGGAGCCGGTGCGCAAGGCCTACGCCGAACAGCAGGCCCGTAAAGCGGACCCGGACACGCCGGCCGGCGCCTATCCCAAGCCCGCCGGCCGGTAAGCGCGAGCCGCGCTCAGTTCGACGCCTTGGTGAGCCAACCGTTCAGTCTCAGCCACTCCTCTACCCGGTCCAGATAATGATCCGCGCCGCCGCCCTTCTTTCCGAAGCCGTGCTGGCCGGTCTGGAATACGTGCAGCTCAACAGGCAGCCCCGCTTTTCTCCAGGCGCCGAACAGGTCGATCGACCCCTGGTATCCCACTGCCTGGTCGTCCGCCGCCACCGCGATGAACAGCGGCGGGGCTCCTTCCGGCGGCGGATTCGAACTCGCGCCGGCGGCATAAATCGGGACCGCGAAATCGGGTCTTCCATCGGCGGCGCCGTACACCGTCGAGAGAACCACCGCGCCTCCGGCCGAGTAGCCGATGATGCCGATTCGATTCGGGAGCAACCTGAATTCGGCGGCCCTCCGCCGCAGCAGCCGCACCGCTTGTTGTCCGTCCG
This sequence comes from Bryobacterales bacterium, assembly GCA_003164035.1. Lineage (GTDB taxonomy): Bacteria > Acidobacteriota > Terriglobia > Bryobacterales > Bryobacteraceae > JBEKYD01. Next base: position 65,808 of record PLRS01000058.1, read on the forward strand.
CGCCCGCCATCTCCCGCAAATTCTGGCCCGCTTGCGGACCCGTGGCGGCTGGCCCCCTCCCCGCCTCGGCAGGCGGCGCATCGGGGTCGACATAGATCGTGCGGTACTTCAAAACAAACGCGTCCACGCCCATCCGGTTTAGCCGCCTGGCGACGTCCACTCCTTCATACGACATCATGAGCGTCCGGAAACCACCCCCGGGCGCGACAATCATCGCCGTTCCCACCGCGTCAGCCTTCTCCGCCGGGTAATAGAGCAGCACCGGCCGAACGATATTCTGCGCCTGCGGCCTCTCTGCCGTGCCAGCGGCCCTCTCCGGATAGTTCCAATTCTCCGAACCGGGAGCCACACCCGGATAAAGCGGGATTTCCCGAGCCGGAGGAGCCAGTTGAGCCCAGCCGGCGACCGCCGATCCGGTCAGAATACAGATCTTGGGAAGGTTCACTCTAAGCATTGCAAACCTCTTTCTCCGAAAGTGATATGTTACATCACAAGTCCCGCTCATCGCCGCCGGGCAGGGTGGAACGGATTACCCCGGACCGTTACCGCTTCTTCCGTGGGCCAGACCGTAGGATAGGCCCCCTTGCGGCCGTTGCGATTCCCCAGTTGACGAAACCTCTATCAGTCACGGCACTTGAAAATAAACTCCACTCAATCCCTGCAACCACTTACAGCCCCTCGCCCCCTTTCCGCTCCCCCACCCGCATCGTACAGTATAGTCGGGGACTCGCTCCACGGAACTTCCCGTGGAGCGGACTCTCAGTCTGCCACGCCGGGACTCCTCCCGGCGCCCGTCCCGCATCGCTGTGATGCCCCACGGGAACGCCACGCGCCTCGCCGCTGCCGGACTTCGCTCGACATACATTCCTCAGGAGCTCGAAACCATGGCCTACGAACCGTCATCTGCCTCTTCCAAACCCCGCGA
>PLRS01000062.1 GCA_003164035.1 Bryobacterales bacterium
TGTACAAAGTGGCCGACCGGGTGGTATTCCTCTCCGAAGGCGGGGTGATTTTCTTCGGTCCGGTGGCCGGGCTGGAGAAGTCGGACCACCCGGTGATCCGCGAGTTCCTGGAGATGGACCGGGTAGTGCGCGTGTAACCGTGTGTTATTCTCGTAAATCCTGATCCTTAAGCCTATGCAGTCGAGAGAACCGGCGTGACTACGTCCGCAATCGATGGTTCAGTCCGGGTCCGGCAGTTCCCGCCCGTTACCGGTAATGGCCGGCAGTCCGGCGTTTTCCCGGCGGGGGAATTTCGAATAGCCATCGAAAGGCCGGTCCGGGGCCTTAGGAGAATTCCACCCGCGGGAAGGCGTAAGCTAATACAGGAAGCCGGCGCCCGCCGCCAGAGCGGTGGGCCTAGCGATCGGTGTGAATCTCTGTTTTGCTTGATAACCGGCTTGCCAACATGATGGATTTCAGAGTGGCTTTGGGATGGTATGTCGCGCCGATGGGAGTTATAGCGAATGGCAGGGGCGCGCTTGCCCCGGGTGCCCGCGCCGCTTTCGCTCGAGCCAATGAAGATCTTCGTTGCGGTTTGATCATGTTCGCCTTCGGCGGTTTCTGGAGGGTCCGCAAACAATCATGANNAACCTGATCGGCGAGCACACCGATTACAATCAGGGCCTGGTGCTGCCGGTAGCCCTGGATCTGGTCACGCTGGTGGCCACGGCTCCCTCCGGGGATGGCAAGCTGCGGCTGTATTCCGAGCATCGCGGCGAACTGCGGGAATTCGATGCCGCGGCCATATCCGGGCTGGAGCGCAGGGGAGACTGGAGCGATTACGTCGTCGGCGTGGCGCGCGAGTTGGACCGCCTCGGCTTCGCCATTGAGCCGGCCAACCTGCTGATCCGAAGCACGGTGCCGGAGGGTTCCGGGCTGAGCTCGTCGGCCGCTCTCGAAGTATCCAGCGCACTGGCGCTGTTGGGCGGTCGGCCGCTCGACCGGCTCGAGATCGCGCGCCTGGCGCAGCGCGCCGAATCGCATTTCGTGGGCATGCCGTGCGGCATCATGGATCAGTACGTATCCCTCTTCGGCCGCGAGCACACCGCTGTGGAGCTCGATTGCCGCACTTTCCAGAGCCGCCACGTCGCTCTTCCCGACGGTATTGCTTTCGTGGCCGTGAACAGCATGGTGAAGCACGCGCTTTCCGGCTCCGCTTATGCCGAACGCGTACGCGAATGCGGCGCCGCCATGGAAGCGCTTCGCGCCCGGTTCCCGGAAGTGGCCAGCCTGCGCGACGCCACGCCGGCGCACCTGGCTGCGGTCGATTTGCCGGAAACCGTTGCCCGGCGCGCGCGCCACGTGGTGAGCGAAATCGCCCGCGTCGGCCAATTCGTTGCCGCCAGCGCCGCCGGCGACCTGGCCGGGATGGGGAAACTGCTGGTGGAATCCCACCGCAGTTTGCAGCACGATTACGAAGTGAGCTGCGAAGAGCTGGATTTCCTGGTGGACACGGCGCTCTCGATCGACGGAGTCTACGGGGCACGCATGACCGGCGGGGGTTTCGGCGGCTGCACCGTCACCATGGTGGCTCGGGAAAAGGCCGAGGCCTTCGGCAGGCAAATCGCCACCGCGTATCAAGCCCGTTTCGGAGTGGACCCGCGCGTGCTCCCCTGCAACCCGTCCAATGGGGCGGCGGAGTGCGTGCTCTAGTCTGGGACTTCTTCCAGAGACTTAGGGTATTATGATGTTCCCGAGCCGCCGCCGGTCGCCGCGGTGGTGCTAGCGCTGGCGATCGCCCCCACCAACGTGTTGAGGGAGCTGGCTATGCCTCCGGGAGTCGGATGCAGGATCGAGGAGGCCAGCCCGAAGACCGCCACGCCAATGGTGACGCCCTTCTGCACGTTCGCGATCACTTTCAGAGCGTGATTCGCGTCATGGACTCCGTTCTGCAAATCGGCGACCGCCCCCTCGATATCGACTTCGGCGGCCTGCAGAGCCTTATTCTCGATCTCCTCGCCGGCGGAAACCAATTGCCCGAACAGAGTGGTTAACCGATCTTTTTCTTCCTGCGTCGACGTGGCAGCGTTTCGATTCCGAAGATCCATCACGGCGTCCGCCGTGTCATCGACCGCCGCTGCCAGATTCTTTAAGTCAAGCGCCGTCCATTGCATTTTCTATCCCCCTTATACCCTAAAATGCCTTGCGCACCGACGCCGCCGCACTGCCTAAACTGGCGGTCCCGGGGCCAATGTCCTTAAACAGTCGGCTCGCGTCCCAGTGTCCTCGTTCGTCATAAAGCTTCTGATGCGTAGCCGCGACGGTCGCAAGGGCACCCTTATAGGCGTCAATCGCCTTCAATTGGAGATCGATGCGGGATCGATCCGCTTCACACTTCCTTTTGAGAAGATCGCTCGCAATCGGCTCCGCCGTGGCGGGCAACACGCCGGTGCAATAGCTATTCTCGTATCTCCACTCATCCGCCATGCTCTGGCGATACTTATCCGCGGCGTATTGGGACAAGAACTCCGTCACTTTCCGGACAGCATCGTTACTCTCTCCAATGATCTTCGAGAGTTCATGTTGCCGATAGCCGTTGGTCAACAGATTGGTTATGGCTTTCGCCAGAGCGCCTACCGCGGTGGCCTTGCTCTGGTCGGCCGCGCTGATTTTTGGGTCGGCCTGCTTCAAGTCGGCCGAAATACTGTCAAATCCACCGCCCTCCTTACTCACGTCTGTCGCCGCCAGCTTCCCCACGACGGCAATGTAGCTAAACAAGGCGTCATTAATCTTGACGACCGGCGGGTTACCCGCGGGGTAAAAGTCGCAAGGCAGAGGAGTGAGAGGATTCTGCGCATTGATGAAACTGTTTGCCCGGCCGCAGGAGGCTTTGGCCTCATCGGCAATGCCGGAAAACGCCTTCCCCACGTCCTGGCTCGCCTTAGCGAACTGGGTAATCTGGTCCAGATCGACACAACCAACGATAAACAGCCATGAGACGGCCACAGCGGCGGTCAGGCAGTATCTGAAACGAGGGGCACACACTCTTGAATACATTCATTCCCTCCATGCGGGGAGCGCCCATGGCGCAAGTGACACTTGCGCTCTTTACCCAGGATTCCTATTCGGGGCCTCTTGGGTAGGAACGAGTATATATCAAGATCGCCTCCACCGGAGCCGTTTTTTCTTAGATCGAAATTGGCTCAGTACCAGTGTCCCGCGCTCGACGAATTAGCGCCCCATGGGTGGGGCTATGGAGCGGGCGCCGGCGAACGAAACCGGGCGATGAGTGGGGCCCCGGATCGCTGGCGTTCCCCCGCGGGGTTTTTCCATCGGGTCACGCCTTGCGCTGGTAGAAGCTAGCCGTCAGTTCGTAGAGCGAGCGGTCGCCGCGGGCTTTTTCGAGATGGCTCAAAATCCCCTGCCGGTCGGCTTCGCTGCGATCCTGCCCGAGTTTGAATTTGCCTTCGAGCAGCTCGATCGGCATCTCGAATCCGACAATGCCGCCGAGCATGCCATCGATGTAGCTATCCGGCAGCTTGGAGAAATCGTAATCGGTTCCCTGGTAACTTTCGAACTTAGCGACGAGGCGCGTGAGGAACGCGTGCAGCGCCTTGGGTTCGGTCACGGCCCGGAGCTTGCCGGTGGCGTGCACCACGGCGAAGTTCCAGGTGGGCACGGCCTGCCGGTTGTGGTACCAGGCGGGGGAAATGTAGCCGTGCGGCCCGCGGAACACGATCACGGCCTCCACGCGCCCGTCGAACGCCTTGGTCTGTTCGTTCTGGCGCGAGATGTGGCCGAGGATGGTGCCGTACGGCCCGGCGGCGCGGTCGAGCAGAACGGGAATATGGGTGATGCGAAGCGACGGCGACGGAGTGATGAGATCGGCGAAGGCGAACTCGTCCATGAAGTCGTGCAGGAGTTTGCGGTCCTCTACCGCCTGCGGTTTGGGGACGTAGAGCGAGGAGGCCGGAGGCGCGCCGGAGTCCTGCGCCTCGGCGGCGACGGCTGCCAGTGCGATGGAGGAGAGCAGATCTCGACGATTCATGTGGGCGGTCCCCTTGTTGTTAGAGGATAGCAGTTCCGCGACCCGGAGTTATGGCCGGGCTCCCCCGGCAGAAGATTCCAGGATTCCCGACCAGTAACTTGTACGCGTTTGGATCGTCGCGTCCGGATGGCCGGCAACCTGGACGCGCAGGGAGTGCAGGCCGAAGACCGGCGGCGAGGGCGGTTTGAAGCTGAGCAGGTAGTAATTGTGAATCTGGTTCGAGATCCGCTGCAAGCCTGCATCGAAGCCTTTCCGGGTGGTGAAATTGATGTACTCGCCGCCGGAGAGGGACGCCATTTCCGAAGCGCTGTTCCGTTTCAGGGCGTTGACGATCAACATCAGTTGCGGGGGCAACTCGAGGAGCGGGGGCTTCTCCACGTAGGTGGGCTCGGCGGCCGCGGGCCGGGAGGAATTCGGATCTTCGGCGGGAGGCTTGGCCCACCACGGCGGAGCGTCAGCCGGAGGCGGATTCGGATCATTGCGAAAGCCCTGCAGCAACTCATCGCGGGCGGGGGAAAAGGCAACCGAATAAATCACCGTGTCGGTGACGCCGAGTTCGGCGGCGACGTCTTCGAGCTTCGAGCGGCTGCCGTGGTCGCGGGTTTCGCTAACCAGCAGAATGGCGCGGCGGTAACGGGCTCGATGGCGGTTGAGCATGCCGATGGCAAATTCGACCGCGTCGATGGTGGCGGCGTGGTAATCGGCGCAAGGCTTCAGGCGAGCGAGAGCGAGACGAACGGTTTGGGCATTGCCGCTGAAATCGCCGAGCACGCGCGGGCCAGCGCCATACGCCAGAATCGCGACTTCGTGCGGGGCATCGCCGACGATGGCTTCGATCATGGCACCGAGGCCTTTCAGCTTGTCGAATTCGGCGGGCGCCGACCGGCTGCATTCGACCGCGACCACCAGGGACACACCCAGCGAATCGGGGCCTGCATCGACCTCGACGGGTTGCCGGACATCGTTGTCTTCCACCAGGAAATCGTCCGGCTTGAGGCCATAGATCGTTTTGCCGTCTTTGCTCTGCACCCGCGTGGGCAGGAAAACCAGGTCCGAGCGGACGGTGAATTGCGGCCTTCCGGCGCCTGCGTTCCCAGCGGGTTTCGCTGGAGCTTGCTGCGCGGCCGCCGGATGCCATGCCAAGAGGAAGATCGGCGCCGCGGCGAGGGTCGCAAGGAGCGTCATGAGGTTCCTTCCGGCTCTGTGATTGGCCGAACTGCCCGACGCCGGCAATTCGAGTTTACTATGGCTGCCCGAGTCCTCGTACTGTGGCGCGGCTTCCCAGAGTGACGCGCCGGCACGCCGATGCCTGGCGCGAACCGGCGTCCCGATGGGCCGGAAATCGCGTGCCGCGAGACAGCTTCGCCATCGGCCGCGGCTGCTTAACCGGCCTGGGGATTTCCATTGGCTGCCAGCGCCGCTGGCTCCCGCGCTTGGCTCTACACTGGATGCTATGCAAAAACCCGCTTGGATAGCCATGTGCGCTTGCCTGGCCACGACCGCTTGGGCGCAGCGGCCGTTCTTCAATGTTCTCGATTACGGGGCGAAAAACGACGGCTCGGCGCCCGCCACCGAGGCGTTCCGGCAGGCCATTCAGGCCGCGGCCACCGCGGGCGGCGGCACGGTTTGGGTTCCGGCCGGCAATTACGTTTCGGGACCGATTCGATTGGTCAGCAACCTGCGGCTCGAAATCGACGCCGGGGCGATCGTCCGCTTCATAGCCGGCCGCGATGCATACCCGCTGGTGAAGAGCCGCTACGAGGGCGTCGAAACCATGGCGCCAGCCGCCATGATCGGCGGCGAGAATCTGGAAAACGTAACCATCGCCGGCCGCGGCACGCTATCGGCCAGCAATCCGGACTGGCGCAAGCTGGTGGGCCAGGACCCCGCGTGGCGCACCGCGTGGGAACAAGCGCTGGAACTCATCCAACACAATGAGCCGGTGGGCGAGGAACTGCGCCGCACCGCGGAGAAAGCCCTGCGTACCGATTTCATCCGTCCGGTGGAATCGAAAAACGTGCTCATCGAGGGGCTCCACATCGTGGGCGCGCCCATGTGGACGCTGCACATACTGTATTCGGAGAACGTGGCGATCCGCAACGTCGTGATCGAAACCTATCCGGGGGCCAATACCGATGGAGTGGATATCGATTCCTGCCGCCACGTGCGCATTTCCGATTCCTATTTCGATACCGGCGACGACGCCATTTGCTTGAAATCGGGCAAGGACGCGGACGGGCGCCGTGTCAACCGCTCCACCGAGGACGTCGCCATTACCAACTGCACCGTCCATCGCGGCCACGGCGCGGTGGTGCTGGGCAGCGAGGGCTCCGGCAGCATTCGCAACGTGGTGGCGGACAACATCGTGGCGCAGGGCACCGACCGCGGCATCCGCATCAAGAGCGGGCGCGGGCGCGGCGGCACGTACGAGAATATTCGCTTTTCCAACTGGGTGATCGAAGACACGCCGTACCCGGCCATCGAAGTCACCAACTATTACACGCGGGTGCCGGCCGAGCCTGTTTCGGAGCGCACGCCGCGGTTTCGCAATATCGCCATCGAGGGGGTGACCGTCAACCGCTGTCGCACCGCGGTAAGCATCGAGGGACTGCCGGAGATGCCGATCGAAGGGCTGCGGCTGAGCGACGTGATCGCCAGTTCGAAAGAAGGACTGCGGGCGTTCAACACCGTCGGGCTGGAACTGCACAACGTGCGCATCGACGCCGAGACCGGCATTCCATTTCTGATCCGGGACGCGGCAGGGCTCGATCTCGACGGCATTCAGACGCGGACCCCGAAAGCCGGCGTGGCGGTGGTGCGGCTGGACCGGGTGAAGGGCGCGACCCTGCGCAACACCATCGCATGGCCGGGCACGGGCGTGTTTTTGTCGGTGGCTCCAGGCGGCGCGGCGGCGGTCGAGCGGATCGGCAACGCCATGGCGGCGGCCGGCAAACCGACCGAAGAGGATGCGGCCGATTACTGGAAATCGATCGACACGCCGGACCGTCCGCGCGCGGCGCGGTGAGTGGGAGCGTCGTGATAGAATGTGTACGATGGGTACACAATATGGAGACGCTGAGAGTCGGCATCCGTGAATTCCGCGAGAAACTCGCGGGCTATTTGGAATCGGGCACTCCGCTAACGATCGTGCGGCATGGAAAGACGCTCGGCTACTATATCCCCGCGCAAAAGCGAAACCGGAAGGCCGAGCTCGAGGCGATGCGCGCCGCCGCGAAAGACCTGGACCAAATGATCGCTTCCTGGGGCGCCGGCGAAGACGAGTTGATGGAGCAATATAAGGAGATCCGCCAATCTGCCCGCCAGAAGCGGAATGCCGGGTAAGGCTCTGGTCGTCGACGCCAATATCCTCGTTCGGGCGGTCTTGGGGACGCGCGTGCGGGAGTTGCTCGAAGCATATTGCGAAGAGGTGTCGTTCCTCGTTCCGGAGGCCGCATACGCCGAAGCGGAAGAACATTTGCCCGGGCTGATCCTGAAACGGGGCGGCGAACCCGAAAAAGCGCTGGTCTTGCTGCGCGCCTTGCGGGATCTCGTGTTTTTGCGGGAGTGACTGGAGGCGCCATCCATTTCCCTTTGCACGTTTCCGTCCGGTTCTCCGTCTATTCCAGTGTGCGGCGAAGTGTGTTCCTTCCGGGCTTGCTGATTGTCGGGCTGGCCGCCGCGCGGCTGGCGCCGGCGGCCGGCGAGGCGACCGCCTGGGAATTGTACGAAGAGGGCCGCGCCGCGGAAAAAGACGGGCATATCACGCAGGCGTTCCTGCTCTATGCGCGGGCGGCCGCGCTCGACCCGAATAATCCCAAGTATTGGCAGCACGAGCAGGCCTTGCAGACGCGCGCCGCCCTGGAATCGAGATTGATGCCGCCGCTGGGAGTGGGTGTCGACGGTCTGGGTGGCGACGAAACGCCGCCGGTCGCCGCGGCGACGGTCCGCGATCTGGCGGATGCGCGCCGGCCACTGCCGCCCACCGAGCTTTCGGCCGACCCCGGCACCAGGGACTTCGATCTGCGCGAGGACGCGAAAAAGACCTACCAGGACGTGGCTAAAGCGTTCGGTTTGGACTGTGTTTTCGACGCCGATTACGTGCCCGGCCCGGCGTTTCATTTCGAATTGCGAGAGGCGACCTACCGCGATGCGCTGCACGGGCTGGAACTGGCCACCGGGACGTTTCTGGTTCCGCTCTCGCCCAAGCTGTTCCTGGTTTCGAAAGATACGCCGCAGAAACGCCAGACCAACGAGCCCTCGGTGGCGGTAGCCATTCCGCTGCCCGAAACCAGCACGCCGCAGGATTTCAGCAGCCTGATCCAGGCGGTGCAGCAAACCATGGGGATCGAGAAAGTTTCGTTCGATTCCACCACCCGTACCGTGATCCTGCGCGACCGGCTCTCGAAGATCTTACCGGCGCGCGCCCTGTTCCAGGAATTGAATCACCCGCACGCCCAGGTGATGGTGGAGGCCCGCCTGGTGGAAGTGTCGCGCAACGACGCCATCACCTACGGCATCGATTTTCCGGACATGCTCACGCTCACGCCGCTGACCACCTGGATGAACAATCTGGCCAACCTGTCGCCGCCGTCGGGGGTGGCCGGCTTCCTGAGCTTCGGCGGCGGGACCTCGCTGGTGGGAATCGGAATTATGAACGCCTCGCTGGTGGCGCAGCTCACCAAGGGCAGCACGGCGGACCTGCTGGCGGCGGAAGTGCGAAGCGTGGATGGACAGGCGGCTTCGTTGCACGTGGGCGACCGGTATCCGGTGGTCACCTCCAGCTATTCGAGCGGCGGCGCCGCCGGCACCTCGGCTTCGGGCGCGCCCACCATCACCACCCAACCGCGGAGCCAGACGGTAACCATCGGCAACACGGCGACGTTCAGCGTGGTGGCTACCGGGACGGCGCCGTTGACTTACCTGTGGCTAGAGGATGGAATCGCCATCGCGGGGGCGACCTCCAGCACTTACACCACGCCCGCCACAACGCTCTCGAGCAACGATTCGACGTTCTCGGTGGATGTGACCAACTCGGTCAGTACGGTGACCAGCACGGTGGCGACACTGACGGTGACTTCGCTCGCGGGCTCACCCTCCATCGCCACCGAGCCGCGGAGCCAGACCGTGACCGTGGGCCTGACGGCGACCTTCAGCGTGACGGCCACCGGCAACACCCCGCTTTACTACCAGTGGAGCGAGAACGGAACCACCATCACCGGGGCCAACTCGAGCTCTTACACGACAGGTGCGGTGGCGCTCACCGATAACGGATCGACGTTTTCGGTGACGGTGTCGAACACCATCGGCGCGGTGACCAGCGTGGCGGCGACGCTGACGGTGAGCGCGGTCACCGGCTTGCCCTCCATCACCACCCAGCCGCAAAACCAGACGGTAAGCGTGGGAGAGACGGCCGCCTTCAGTGTGTCGGCCACGGGGACCTCGCCGCTGGCTTATCAATGGTATGAAAACCAGACGGCCATCGCCGGAGCCACTTCGAGTTCCTACACCACGGCGGCGGTGGCGGCGACCGACAACGGGGCGGTTTTCCTGGTGACGGTTTCGAACGCCCTGGGCATGGTCGCCAGCAACGCGGCGACGTTGACGGTTACCGCCGCGGCGGGCTCGCCCACGATCTCGACCCAGCCGCAGAGCCAGACCGTGGCCGCGGGCCTGACAGCTACCTTCAACGTGATCGCCAGCGGAACCACGCCGCTCACTTACCAGTGGTATCAAAACGGAACCGCCATCGCCGGGGCCACGTCGGATTCTTACACCACCCCTACGCTGACTTCGACTGATAACGGATACTTCTACACCGTGACGGTCTCGAACGCGGTGGGAACGATTGCGAGCGCCGCGGCCACGCTGACGGTGAGCGCGAGCACGGGGACATCGGGCACGATCGCCGGTTATAACGCCCTCGCCACGATTCCGGCGTTTCAGTACCAGGACCTGGGCTTTCTGCTCAAGGTCACGCCCTATGTGCATAATACCGAGGAAATTTCGCTCGACGTGGACGCGGAGTTTCAGCTCATCACCGGCCAGTCGGTGGATGGCCTTCCGGTGATATCGAGTCGCGTATTGAAGTCGACGGTGAGTCTGAAACTGGGCGAATGGGCGGTGGTGAGCGGACTGGTGAACCCCAGCGACGCCCACACCATCGCCGGCGTGGCCGGTTTGTCCCGGATTCCCTTCCTGGGCGCGCTCACCAGCACCCATTCCAAAACCAAGAGCACCGACGATGTGATTCTGCTGCTGCGGCCCTACCTGGTGACGGCGCCGGCCAGCGCCAGCCCCACCCACACCTTCCGCGTGGGCACCGAGACCAGGCCGATCACGCCGCTGTAGAAAGCTGCCGGCGACCGGCTCTCATCCAGCGTTACGGGACCAGTCGATAGGTCTTCATGTGGGCGAGCAATTGGGCCAGATCGATGGGCTTGACCAGGTACGCGTCGCAGAGCACCTGAAAACTCCGAATCACTTGCCTGACATCGTCAAGCGCCGTCGTCATGATGATTTTCGCGCCGTAGGTCGAGAGAACGCCGTGGGCCTCTTCGAAGGCTCGCACTTGTCGGACCGCCTCGCGGCCGTCCATTTCGGGCATCATGATGTCCATGCAGATCAAATCGTATTTCTGCCCTTGCTCGAAGGCGGAGCGGAACGCCTCCACCGCCTCCTTGCCGTTCACCGCGATATGGCATTCGCCGTAGCGGGAAAGGAAAGTCTGCAGCAATCGCCGGCAGATGAAGTCATCTTCCACCAGGAGTATCCGCAGGGGAGGGAATTGCCGTTGCGCCTGGCTCTCGGCCGGCTGGCGATCCGTGCGCAGTTCGGCTAGAGCCGTCAACATACCGGCAATGTCGGCCTGGTTGCTGGCGCCGGGGTCCTGGATCAGTTGGTGCAGCCTGTCGGTGGCGCCGAGCAGAACCTGCACACGGTCCGGCGTGGGAACCATCTTACCGGAGCGGACCAGCGCCAGCACGTCTTCGATCTGGTGCGCCAGTTCGCGAATCTTCTCGAGGTCGAAAAAGCCCGCGCCGCCCTTGATCGAATGCACGGCCCGAAAGGCTCCATTGACCGGTTGCTCGTCGACCTCGGCGCCGCCTTTTTCGATGGCCAGAAGGTTCGCCTCCATGGTCGCCAGGTGCTCTCTAGCCTCGGCCAGGTAATCCGTACACAGCTCGTCGTCAAGACTGATCATCGCTTGTCCTCTTCCAATCCGTTTCCATCCACCCGGCTCTCTCCACGGTGGCCGGCACACCGGTGCGCCGCGAAGGCGTTGGCGGCCCGTCGCCGTCGCCGGTTGCGGGCAGCCACCTGGCCAGCGCATCCGCCAATTGCTCCAGTTCCACCGGCTTGGCAATATAGTCGTTCATTTCGCGCAGGCACCGGTCTCTGTCGTCCCGCATGGCGCCGGCCGTGATGGCGACGATCGGAATGCCGGGAACGCCCGCCCTTGCCGAGCCACGAATACGGCGGGCCGCTTCGAAGCCGTCCATCACCGGCATCTGGCAGTCCATCAGCACCAGATCGAAGCCGCCGCGCTGGGCCGCTTCTACCGCTTCGGCGCCATTGGCGACGGCGCTGGCCAGGTATCCCAGTTGCTGGAGTTGCTCCAGCACAACCTCCCGATTGATGGCATTGTCCTCGGCCACCAGGATTCGCGCCGCGCGGCGCGTGGGGGCCATCCCGGAGCGCCCCTCCCGCCCAGGGTTGGCCGGCTGCGGCGGAGCGGCTGGCGCCAGGTCGAAAACCGCCGTGAACCAGAAGGCCGAACCTTGGCCCTCCCGGCTATCGACCCCGATCGTTCCTCCCATCATCTCGGCAAGTTGCCTGGAAATCGCCAGTCCCAATCCGGTGCCGCCGTAACGGCGCGTGGTGGAGGCGTCCGCCTGGGTGAAAGGCGCGAAGAGCCCGGCGGCCTGGTCCGGCCGTATCCCGATCCCCGTATCGGTGACGGTGAAACGAACCGTAACCTTGCCGTTCGCCCCGTTCGCCAGCGACGCATCCACCACGATTCCGCCTCGTTCGGTGAACTTGACGGCGTTGGCGCAGAGATTGGTCAGTACCTGGCGCAGGCGGTGGGGATCGCCGTCGACCAGCGGTGGAATCTCGGGCGCCACGCGGGTGCGAATGGAAAGCCCCTTCGCGTTCGCCTGGGTCTCGATCGGTTGGACGGACTCCTCGATGGTGTCGCGCGGGTCGAAGCTCAGCTTTTCGAGAACGACCTTGCGCGCCTCGATCTTGGAAAGGTCCAGAATGTTGTCGATGAGGGTCAGTAGAGCCAGACCGCTCGTCTGCGCCACGGTGACGAACCGCTGTTGGCGCGGCGTCAGCTCCGTTTGGGCGAGCAGTTGCAACATGCCGACCACGCCGTTCATGGGGGTACGGATTTCGTGGCTCATGTTGGCCAGAAAACAGCTCTTGGCCCGATTGGCGGCCTCCGCCCCCTCGCGGGCTTGAATCAACTCCGCCTCGTAGCGTTTCCGCTCGGTAATGTCCTCCGAGACTCCGACCACCCGAATCAGTTGCCCGCCCTGGTCGCGAATGGGAAACGCCCGGTCCAGGATCCATTTCTCCCGCCCCTCGGGCGTTCTTATGCGGAATTCCGCTTCGGCGGGTTCGCCCCGTACTTGCCTGTCAAGCATGACATCCGCCCGATTCCGATCGTCGGGATGGATCGCTTCCGCCCAGGACATCGGGTTCCGGTAGAGACTGTCGCAGGTTCTTCCCCAAACCTGTTCGTATGCGGGGCTGGCATAGAGGATCTCGCGGCCTCCCGGAAGCGCCATCCAAAACACTTCGCGGACGCTCTCCGCCAACTGGCGAAACTTCTCTTCGCTCGTCCGCAAAGCTTGCTCGGCTTGTTTGCGCTCGGTGATGTCCTTGCTGGTGCCGACGAGCCCCAGGAACTCGCCGCCCGACGAAAAGCGCGGCACTGCGTACGACTCCACCCATCGCCACTCGCCATCGGCGCGCCGGCTACGCTGTTCGCCCTTAAAAGGCACCTGCTCTTTTAGCGCGCGCCGGAGTGCCCCGACAAATTCCTCCGCGTCGTCAGGGTGAAGGATGGACCGCCACGAATCTGGCGCCACCTCTTCGGAGGTGATCCCGCAGAATTTCCGATATGTCCGGTTGATGAACAGAGTCCCACTCTGTGCGTCGGTCACCCAGATCCCGATCGGGCAACTGTCCGCCATGATGCGGAAGCGCTCTTCGCTCTCGCGCAGCGCCTCCTCGGCTCGCTTGCGCTCGGTAATGTCCTCCACGTGGACCACAAGATAAAGCGGGCCGCCGCCGGTGTCCCGCACCAGCGAGATCTTGCTGCGCGCCCACACCACGGCGCCGTCGCGATTGAGGTAGCGTTTCTCGATTTCCGCGCATTTTTCCGGGTTCTGGCACAACCGCTCGACGACGCGCAGGGAAGCCTCCACGTCGTCGGCGTGCGTCAGTTCCATCCAGGTTCTGCCGGCCAGTTCCGTTTGGCGATATCCGAGCATCCGGCAGAACGCCGCATTCGCCTGCATGATTCGCCCGTCCATGGCGATCACGTCCATGCCGATCGGCGCCCCCTCGAAAACCTCGCGAAATCGCTCCTCGCTCTCCCGAAGTTTCCGCTCGGTCCGCAAACGCTCGCCAATGTCGCGAGAAATGGCCGCGGAGCCCACTACTTCTCCCGCGGAATTCCGGATCGGGGCGATGGAGAGCGAGACGTCGATGGCGCGTCCGTCCTTCCCTAAGTTGACCGTATCGAAGGGGCCGACGGCGCGCCCCGTCCCGATCGTCCCGAGGCACTGGCGCGCTTCGCCCGCGCAGCCGGGCGGAGCGAGGATGGCGATATTCTGTCCAATGATTTCCTGGCTGGAGTAACCGTACAGCCTCTCGGCGCCCCGGTTCCAACTGACGACGGTCCCATCCAGCCTTACGGAGTGAATCGCGTCATCGGAGGATTCCACTATCGAGGCCAACAACGCTTGAGCTTGCTCCGCCTCGCGGCGCTTCGAGATGTCGCGCACAATCGTGGAGACCGCGGCCACCTCGCCGGCGGCGTTCCGGATGGGGCACGCCGTGACCGACACGGGGAAACTCCTTCCGTCCCGGCGCAGGCACTCACCCTCGTATTGCGAGACGGCATTGCCTTGTAATACCCGCTCAATCAGCCGCGCCAGCAGGTGCTGCCGTTCCGGCAGCGCCAACGTGGTGACGGGCTTCCCGATCGCCTCGCCGGCGGAGTAGCCAAACAGCCTTTCCGCGCCGCGGTTCCAGGTGAGGATCGTACCGGCGGGGCTATGAGCGAAGATGGCGTCTTCGGTGCTTTCCACAATCGCGGCTAGAAACCGCCGCGCTTCCTCGGCTGCCCGCGATTCGGTCACGTCGTGCTTGATGGCGATGAAGCTGACAATCGCGCCGCTCGAATCCCGCACCGGAGTAATCCGCATCTCCTCGCTATAGAACGTCCCATCCTTGCGCCGGTTGACCAGTTCCCCGCACCAGATTCGGCCGGACGCGACGGTATTCCAGAGATTCTGGTAGAAGGCTGCGGATTCGCGTCCCGATTTGAGGATGCGCGGGTTCTGTCCCACGGCTTCCTCCAGGCTGTACCCGGTCATGACGGTGAAGGCCGGATTGACGTACAGGATTTTTCCGTCGGTATCGGTGATGACGACGCCATCGGCGGCCTGCTCGATGGCCGCAACCAGGCCTTCCCGCCCGACATGATTACTTTCCGGCACCGACTTCACCTCGAAGAAGTTAAGCTCTCGTCTATGCTTATCGCACCGGCGCGGGGTTTCTTGAGGGCGAACGAAAATGACAGGCCGGGAGGCCTGTCCACTTATTCCAGCACCAGCAGAAGGTCTTTGGCTTCTACGCGTTGGCCGGGATGGGCAAGGAGCTGCTTGACGGTGCCAGGTACGGGTGAGTATACCGTGCTCTGCATCTTCATGGCTTCCATCACCAGCAGGCGGTCGCCTTTTTGGATGCGCTGGCCGAACTCCACGGCCACCGTGGAGACTACGCCGGGGATGGGCGCGCCGATCTGGCCGGGCACTGCAGGGTCGGCCTGGGTGCGTGGCTTCTCCTTGACCTCCAGGCTGGCGTCGCGGACGGCCGCCTCCCGCGGCTGGCCGTTGAGCTCGAAGAAGACCGTGCGGGTGCCGTCGGGGTGCGGCTCGCCGACGGTGAGAAACTTGACGGCCAGGGACTTGCCGGGCTCGAGCTCGACCGTGATATCGGTGCCGGGCTCCATGCCGAAATAGAATTCCGGGGTGGGCAGCACATCCACATCGCCCCACGCCTGGCGATCGCGGGCGAACTTGACGAACACGTCCGGATACATCAGGTAGCTCAGGACTTCGTCGTGGTCCGGACGGCGGGCGATGTTGCGCTCCAGGGCGGCGGCGGTTTCGCTGAAATCGACTTTCGGGAGACTCGCGCCGGGCCGGCCGCGTCGCGGTTTGGCCCCGCGCAAAATAGTCGTCTGGAGTTTCTTGGGCCAACCGCCGGGCGGCTCGCCCAGCGCGCCCAGGAACATCTCGATCACCGAAGTGGGCAGGGTGAAAGTGTGGTCAGGTCCCAGGCGTGCGAATTGTTCCATGGTCATGCCGTGGCCCACCAGGAAGATGGCCATGTCGCCGACGACTTTGCTGGACGGAGTCACTTTGACGATATCGCCGAAGGCCCGGTTAACGGCGGCGTAGGCCCGCGCGATTTCGCCCCAGCGCGCGCCCAGTCCCATGGATTCGGCCTGTTCCTTCAGATTGGTGTACTGGCCGCCCGGCATCTCGTGCAGGTAGACTTCGGCGCTGCCGCTTTTGGGGCCGGTATCGAAGGGTGCGTAATACTCGCGCACCACTTCCCAATAGTCGGAGCACTCATTCAGCGCGTCCAGATCGAGACCCGTATCGCGCCGGGTGCGGTCGAGCGCGGCCACCACCGAATTCAGGTTGGGCTGGCTGGTCTGCCCGCTCATGGAGGCAATGGCGGCGTCGGCGATATCCACGCCGGCTTCGGAGGCTTTCAACACCGAGGCCGCATTGACGCCGCTGGTATCGTGGGTGTGAAAGTGGATGGGGATGCCGATTTCCCGCCTGAGCGTCTTCACCAGCTTCTCGGCCGCGTAGGGACGGCACAGGCCCGCCATGTCCTTGATGGCCAGCATGTGCGCGCCCATGCGCTCCAGTTCCTTGGCCATGCGGACGTAATAAGCCAGCGAATATTTGTCGCGGCGGGGGTCGAGGATGTCGCCGGTGTAGCAGATGGCGGCCTCGCACACCGAGCGCGTCTTGCGCACCGCCTCCATCGAGGCCGTCATGTTCGGCAGCCAGTTCAGGGAATCGAAAATGCGAAAGATGTCGATGCCCTGGGCGGCGGCCTCGTAAATGAATTCGGCCACCACGTTATCGGGATAAGCCGTGTAGCCCACGGCGTTGGAGGCGCGCAGCAGCATCTGGAAACAGATATTGGGGATGGCGGCGCGCAGCCGGCGCAGGCGGGCGAACGGGTCCTCGTGGAGGAACCGCATGGCCACGTCGAAAGTGGCGCCGCCCCACATCTCCAGGCTGAAAAGCTGGGGCAGGCGGTGGGCCACGAAGTTGGCGATGGCCATCATGTCGTAGGTGCGGACGCGGGTCGCCAGAAGCGATTGATGAGCGTCGCGGAAGGTGGTGTCGGTGACCAGCAGTTTCCTCTGGGAGCGCACCCACTCGGCCAGGCCCTCCGGCCCGCGTTCGCGCAGCAGTTGGCGGGTTCCCGCGGGCGGGACGCCGGCGATGTGGGGCGGCGGCGCGGCGGGTGCCAGGTTGGCCGGACGCGGCTTGCCGGCCACCGCGGGATTGCCATTGACGATCACCTCGGCCAGATACGTGAGCAGGCGGGTGGCGCGGTCGCGGCGGGGTTGAAACTGAAACAGCGCGGGCGTCTCTTCCAGCCATCCGGTGGTGGCTTTGCCGGCCTGAAAATCGGGGTGGTTGACCACGTTTTCGAGAAACGGAATATTGGTCTTGACGCCGCGCACGCGAAACTCGCGCAGGCAGCGGTCCATGCGCTGGCAGGCCTGCGGGAAGTCGCGGCCCCACGCCGTGGTTTTCACCAACAGCGAATCGTAGTAGGGGGTGATGACGGCGCCGCCATAGGCCGAACCGCCGTCCAGGCGAATGCCGAATCCGGCGGGCGACCGGTAGGTGGAGAGCTTGCCGTAGTCGGGAGTGAAATGGTTGGCCGGGTCTTCGGTGGTGATGCGGCACTGCAGCGCGTAGCCGTAGAGCGGCACCCCGGCCTGCGCGGGCAGGTTCATTTCCGGCCCATGGAGGGTCAGCCCCTGCGCCACCTGGATCTGGCTGCGCACCAGGTCGATGCCGGTCACCATCTCGGTCACGGTATGTTCCACCTGGATGCGCGGGTTGACCTCGATGAAATACCAGTCGAGCGAATCGGCGTCCACCAGAAACTCGACCGTGCCGGCGTTGACGTATCCGGCGGCGCGGGCGAGTGCGACCGCGGCTTCGGCCAGGGCGGCGCGAATGCCCGGGTCGAGCGACACCGCCGGCGCCACTTCCACCACTTTCTGATGCCGCCGCTGCACCGAGCAATCGCGCTCATAAAGGTGCAGGATGTTGCCGTCCCGGTCGCCCAGAATCTGCACTTCGATATGCCGGGCGCGGCGCACGTAGCGTTCGACAAAGACGGCATCGTTGCCGAAGGCGGCGGCGGCTTCGCGGCGGGCCTCCTCCAGGCGGGCGGCGAAATCCGCCTCCCGCTCCACCACCCGCATGCCGCGGCCACCGCCGCCGAAAGCCGCTTTGACGATCAGCGGAAACCCGATCCTGGCGGCCGCGCTTTCCCCCTGGCGGGCGCTTCGGATGGGATCTTCGCTACCCGGCACCACCGGAATCCCGGCGCGTTCGGCCAGGCGGCGGGCGGCGCGCTTGTCGCCGAGCAGCTCCAATAGCTCCGCCGAGGGGCCGATGAAGGTGATGCCGGCACGCTCGCAGGCGCGCGGTAAGGCGGGATTTTCGGA
This sequence comes from Bryobacterales bacterium, assembly GCA_003164035.1. Lineage (GTDB taxonomy): Bacteria > Acidobacteriota > Terriglobia > Bryobacterales > Bryobacteraceae > JBEKYD01. Next base: position 18,045 of record PLRS01000062.1, read on the forward strand.
GAGAAAGCCGTAGCCCGGATGGATGGCGTCGACTTCTTTTTCGCGGGCCAGGGCGACGATGCCGTCCACGTCCAGGTAAGCCTCCACCGGACCTTTGCCCTGGCCGATCGGGTACGCTTCGTCGGCTTTGAAACGGTGCAGCGCGAGCCGGTCCTCCTCCGAGTAAACCGCCACCGTGCGCAAGCCTAATTCATTGGCGGCACGCAGAATGCGAATGGCAATTTCGCCGCGATTCAGAGCCAGAACTTTTTTCATGCTGGGATACGCCGGCTGAGTGCCGATGCTGTTATTGAGCATAGCATCTAACCGAGCCGCGACCGTGAGGGGAGCGGTTGCCGCCGCCACTCCCAAACCTCCTGTTTGGTTCCGACTATGCCGGGTCAGGGAGAGTCGGTAACCTTTTTACTTTTCGGCAGTATAACCCTGCATGACGCCGTCCCTTGCCTTCGGCCGCTTCCGGTCCGCCTTTTCGAGCCTTCTCCAGGATCTGCGCTACACCTTTCGAACCCTCCGCAAAGACGCCGGCTTCACCACTTTTGCCATTTTGATCGTCGGCCTGGGCATCGGCGCCAGCGCCACCGTATTCAGCGTGGTCAGCGCCGTGCTGGTTCGGCCTTTGCCGTTCCGCGATCCACAGAAGCTGGTCTGGATATGGAATTACGATACCGGCGGCCTTTCCGGCGCGACTACCCAGGTCCACTTCCTGCTCGAATTGCGCGCCCGTACGCGTTCCTATTCCGACCTGGCGGCTTACTTCGCCTTCTACGGGGTGGGCGACAATCTACTCAGCGGCGATGGCCAACCGGAGCGTCTCAGCGGCGTGCCGGTTTCCGGGAATTTCTTTCAGGTTCTCGGCGTCAAGCCCCAGCTCGGCCGCCTGTTCAATGCCGAGGAATGCAAATGGCACGGGCCCAAGGCGGTGCTGATGGGCTACGGTCTGTGGGCCCGGCGCTTCGGCTCAGACTCCGCGATTGTCGGCCGCACCCTTACTCTCAACAATGAGCCGGTCACGGTGGTCGGCGTCATGCCGGAGTCTTTCGATTTCGCGTCGGTCTTCGCTCCCGGCAGCCACATCGATCTGTATTTTCCCTTCGCCCTCAGCAAGGAAACCAACCGATGGGGCAACACGCTCGCCATCATTGGCCGTCTCAAACCCGGTGTCACCGTCGGCCAGGCTCGGGCCGAGCTGACCGTGCTGGCCCCGCAACTCACCGCGGAGTACCGGGGACAGGGCAACGATTTCGAAGGCCACCTCGGTCCTCTGGCGGAGCACGTCAGTGGCTCCCTCCGCCTGGCATTGGTCGTACTCGCGTGCGCGGTCGGCGTGGTCATGCTCATCGTCTGCGCCAACCTGTCGAACCTGCTATTGGCGCGCACCGCCGCCCGTCAAAAGGAGATCGCCATCCGCACGGCCTTGGGCGCCGGCCGGCGCAGGCTGATCCAACAAATGCTTACCGAAGGTATCGCCCTTTCCTGCTGCGGCGCCGCCTTGGGCGTGATCCTGGCCACCGCCGGAACGCATGTTCTATCCCATCTGGACGCGGTGAAGATTCCCCTTCTTGCCAGCGTGCGCACCGATACCACCGCGCTGGCTTTCGCTTTGCTGGCCTCGATTCTCACCGGCGTGCTCTTCGGTCTCGCCCCCGCGCTCCATGTTGGAGCCGGCGCTCTGCACGACGCATTGAAGGATACCAACCGCGGTTCCACTGCCAGCCATGGAAGGAATCTGGTTCGCAACGGCCTCGTCGTCTCCGAGATCGCCTTTGCCTGCGTGCTCCTGGTGGGAGCCGGATTGTTGATCCGGAGCTTTCTCCATGTCCTCGACGTCAACCTCGGTTTCCGCCCCGAACGCGCCGCCGCCATCCGTGTGGATCCCACCGTGAACTACACTAACGCCGCCGACCTGGCGGCCTATTTCGACGACGTACTGCGCCGCGCCCGCGAGGTTCACGGCGTCGCCGCCGCCGGTTTGACCGATGCCCTCCCTCTCGGCCGCAACCGCAGTTGGGGTGCGCCCGCCAAGGGCCAGGTCTACGCGAAGGGACATTTCCCGGATGCGTTCGTGCGCGTAGTCAGCGACGGCTATATCGGTGCCATGGGTATTCCCCTGCGCAGCGGCCGCGATCTCGACCCGCGCGACCGGCTCAAGTCCGATCCGGTGATCCTGATCAACGAGACCATGGCGCGCACCCTTTTCCCCGGCGAAAGCGCCCTAGGCAAGACCATCCTCGCATGCGGCGAGCGGCACGTGGTGGGCGTGGTCGGAGACGTCCGCCACCTGGCCCTGGAACAGGGCGCCGGCATGGAGATGTACCTGCCCATCCGCCAGTGCGACGATTTCGCTTCGGTCGATCTCGTGGTTCGCACTACGCTTCCTCCGGCGGAGATCGCTTCGTCCCTTCGCGCCGCCCTCCGGCCCATTGCGCCCAACCTGCCCGCCAAGGATTTCCGCATCCTGCAGGAACTGGTGGATCGAGCCGTATCGCCGCGCCGCGTCGTCGTGCTCCTGCTCGGCGGCTTCGCTTCGTTCGCTCTCGTTCTGGCCTCGCTCGGCATCTATGGCGTGGTCTCGTATTCGGTCAACCAGCGCACTCAGGAAATCGGAATTCGCATGGCCCTCGGCGCTTCCGCCGTCAACTTACAAGCCGGCATCGTCGGCCAGACCGTCGCTCTCGCCGCCATCGGCATGCTGCTCGGGGCCGCCGCTTCATCGGCCCTGGCGCGTACCCTGGGCGGCCTGCTCTACGGGGTGACAAACCGCGATCCGCTCACGTTTTTCGGAGTCCTCTTCGTGCTCACCGCCGTCTCCGCCATCGCCGGTTACATCCCCGCCCGCCGGGCTTCCCGCATCGACCCATCCATAGCCCTGCGGGCAAGCTGAGTTCACCGTTTCGCATTCGAGGGAAACCGCTCCCTGACGACGGTCGCGGCTCGGGCTGGGGCATTTTCCGAGCCGCGACCGTCAGGGAGCGGTTTCATGATGTGTGACCGTAATTGCGAAACCAGGTACTAAGCTGGGGCATGCTCTAGCTTGCCTGTTCGTGGCGCACGCACTCCTGCGTGCAGCCTCGACACTCATGTCGAGGCGCTTTCGCCGGCATCGACCGCGGCGCACGCGCCACGTTTGCCTGACCCTCTTGACACTCCCGTCCCGTTGCGTTATATTTTATAACGTTACAATGTTTAACGTACTCCGCAACCGCCGCAAGCCGCTCACGCCCCTCGAGCAGCTCCTCATGGACTACCTGTGGGCGCACCCCACGTCGACCGCCGAGGCGTGCCGCGAAGGGGTAGCCGCCCAACGCGCGCTCAAGGACTCCACCATCCGCACCATCCTGCGCAACCTGGAAGAAAAAGGTTACGTCACCCACACCGTCGACGGGCGCACCTTCATTTATCGCGCGTCGGATACCCCGCGCAACGTCGCCGTGCAGGCGGCGCAACAGCTCATCGACCGGTTTTGCGGCGGGTCGGTGGAGGAACTGCTGGTCGGGCTGGTGGATAACCAGGTGTTGAAGCCCAACCAGTTGCAGCGCCTGGCCGACAAGATCGCCTCGCGCAGGGAGAAAAGAGTATGATCGCCATCGAGTTTCTGGCCGAATGGGCGCTCCGCTCTTCGATATTGATCCTCGCAGGAGCCCTGCTGCTCCGCGCGCTGCGCCTGAAGGACCCCTCCATCCGCCTGGCAGCCTGGACCGCCCTGCTCGGTGCCTCTCTCGCGGTCCCCGAGCTTACCGCCGCGCTGCCGAAAATATCGCCGGCCGTGCCGGAGGCGGCATTGCAAGTGAAAACGGCCGCTCCACAAGCGCCGATAGATGATACGAAATCGCGCCCCGCGACGGCGCTGCCGTGGGGCAGACCATCGTTTTTCGTGGTCCCCCCAATTGACGGCTTTAGTGGAATAGGCGTTTTCGCCTGGCGGCGCCCTTCAGCGGCTTGGTTCACTCGCGCCGCCCTTGTCGTCTACCTTCTGGTCGCCGCGGCGCTTCTGCTGCGCTTGTCGATCGGCCTCGCCATGAGCCGCCGTTTGCTGCGGAACAGCCGCGCCACCGGCCAGGTCGTCGACGGAATCCAAATTCGCGAATCGGACCCTGTCCGCGCCGGTCGTGCTCGGCATCGCGCACTCCGCCATCCTGCTTCCCGTCGGCTGGCGCCAGTGGCAGCGCCCCAAGCTCGCCGCCATCCTGGCCCACGAGCGCTCCCATATCCGCCGCCGCGACCCGGCCGTGCAGTTGCTCTCGGCCATCCATCGTGCCCTGCTCTGGCACAGCCCGCTAAGCTGGTTCCTCCATCGGCGGATCGTGCGGGTCGCCGAGGAAGCCAGCGACGATGCCGCCGTCGCCGCCGTGCCGGATCGCGCTTCGTACGCCGAAATGCTGCTCGAATTCATTCAACGCGGGGTTGGTCTGGCCGCCTGGCAGGGAGTCGGCATGGCCCGCTACGGCCGGCCGGAAGAGCGCATCCATCGCATCCTCGATGGCACCGCCGTGTCGCGCGGCCTCACCCGTTGGAGCGTGGCGGCGATTCTGGCGCTAGCCTCGCCGCTGGCATTCGTTGTGGCGGCGGCGCATCCGCAGGCCGCCCCTCCCGCTCCCGCGGCGGCTCCCGCGCCGCTTGCACCGGCATCGCCCGCTTCGCCGGCCGCTCCAGCGCCTCCGCTTTCGCCCGGCACTGGCGCGCCAACCATTCGCCGCTATATCATCGTCTCCGGCAACTCCACCAGTTCGTCCTGGGATTCGAACGACCCTATGGACCAGGAAGCCCTCCGCGCCAGGTTCGGACCGAATTTTGCCTGGTTCCGCCAGGCCGGCAGTGAATATGTAATCACCGGTGCCGGCGTCCTGGCCGAGTTGCAGCGGGCGAGCGAGCCGCAGCGGGAAGTCAACCGCATGCAGAGCGAAGTCAACGCCCAGCAGGACGTCGTGAATTCCATGCAATCGCGGGTCAACAAGATGCAGCACGAAGTCAACGGCCTGCAGGCGGAAGTCAACCGGCGCCAGGACCTCGTCAATCGCATTCAATCGTCGGCGAACACCGACGACAAGGATGCGTTGATCAAGAATCTGCAAGCCGCCATAAACGAATTGCAAGCAAGCAAGAGCGGTCCGGACCAGCAGACCGTCAATCGCCAACAGTCACAGGTCAACGAAGAGCAGCACAAAGTCAACGGCGCACAGCACAAAGTCAACGAGCAGCAGAGCCGGGTCAACGCGGAACAAAAGCGCGTGTCCGCCGAGTATAGCCGGCGAATCGAAGAGATCTTCGAGTCCGCCCTGCGGCAGCACAAAGCGCAACAAATAATGTAACCGGAGTCAGAGCCGCGACCGTAAGGGAGCGGTTGGTGGAGTGATCGCCGAACTGGCCCTTAGGACCTGTCAGGAAATAACCATGGCAAGTTTCTGGCGTGGCGCGGCCACTCTTGGCTGCAGCGCCGAGACGAATCTCGCCGCTGCAGGCGGAGCGCCTGCGCCACGAAACCGCCCCGCCCTGCGCCACGTCGGGCTACAGGACTTGGCTCGGTTATTTCATGACGATCTCTTAGGTCGGGCGCCCCGCGACTCAAAACACGTCCGTCGTCAGGTAGTCGTGGATCGCCTTCGCCCCGTTGCGTCCGGCGCCCATCGCCAGAATCACCGTGGCCGCGCCGGTGACAATATCGCCGCCCGCAAATACTCCGCGCTTCGAGGTCTTCTGGCTGTCGGCATCGGTTACGATGTAACCTCGTTTATTAGTCGCCAGATCGGGCGTGGTCGATTGCACCAGCGGATTGGCCGTCGTGCCCACCGCGATAATCGCCAGCGAAACCGCCGTTTCGAACTCCGAGCCCTGAACCGGTACCGGACGCCGCCGGCCGGATGCGTCCATCTCGCCCAGTTCCATCCGGCTGCAGGTGACGCTCTTCAGCCATCCCTTTTCGTCGCCCTCGAACGCCAGCGGATTCACCAGAAAATGGAACTGCACTCCCTCCGCCTTGGCGTGCGCCACCTCTTCTTTACGGGCCGGCATCTCGGCTTCGGTGCGGCGATAGAAAATGGAGGCGGAGCGCGCGCCCAGGCGCAGCGCCGTCCGAACCGCGTCGAGCGCCGTATTGCCGCCGCCCACCACGATCACGTCCTTGCCTCGGCAGTCGTAGACCGGCTCGTCGTATTCGGGGAACTGGTAGGCCCGCATCAGGTTCACCCGCGTCAGAAACTCGTTGGCCGAGTAAACCCCGTTCAAATGTTCGCCGGCAATGCCCAGAAACTGCGGCAGGCCCGCTCCCGTCGCCAGAAAGACCGCGTCGTAGCCTTCTTCCTGCATCAGTTCATCGATGGTTACCGTCTTTCCCACCACCACGTTGGTCTCGAATTCCACCCCCATCTGGCGGAGATTGTCCACCTCCTGCCGCACAATTTCCTTGGGCAGACGAAACTCCGGGATGCCGTAGATCAGCACGCCCCCGATCTCGTGCAGCGCCTCGAAGACCCGAACCTTGTGCCCCTTCTGGATCAGGTCGCCCGCGCAGCTCAACCCCGCCGGACCGCTGCCCACAATGGCGACTTTCTTTCCCGTGGCCGGCGCAATCGCCGGCATGCCGAGTTGCCCGGTCGATTGCTCATAGTCCGCCACGAACCGCTCCAGGTACCCGATCGCCAGCGAGGAACCCTTCTTCGCCAGCACGCACTTCCCTTCGCACTGGTCCTCCTGCGGGCAAACCCGTCCCGTGACCGCCGGCAGGGAATTGTCCTCGCGAATTTTCCGCGCCGCGCCGATGTAATCCCCCGCCAGCACCAGGTCCACAAAGTCCTTGATCTTCACCCCCACCGGACACGCCGTGATGCAGGTGGTCTTTTCGCAAGCCAGGCACCGCTGCGCCTCGATCTTCGCCACCTCCTCGGGAAGGCCCAGGTTGACCTCTTTGAAGTTGTGGCCTCGTTCCACCGCGTCCTGCTCCGGCATGTGCTGCCGCTGGATCTTCATCCGGTCGCGATTGGCCAGTGGGTTATGCGACGGCATCGGAAACCTCCCGCTTCGCCGCCGCTTCCAGCGTCTCCAACTGACAGCGCTCGGCATCGGCGCGGCTGCGCAGGTCGCGCATCAGTTTCAGATCCTCCTCGGGATTGGCCAGGAATTTATCCAGCGAACGCTTCTCGTCCCCGCGGTACATATTGTTGCGTTGGATCAGCACGTCGAAGTTGATCTCCGCCGCATCGAACTCCGGCCCGTCCACGCAGGCGAACTTGCTCTTGTCGCCGGCCAGCACGCGGCACCCCCCGCACATGCCGGTGCCGTCCACCATGATCGAGTTCAGGCTTACCAACGTCTTGATGCCGTGCGTCCGCGCCACGTTCCATACCGCCCGCATCATCGGCACCGGCCCAATCGCGAGCACCAGGTCGATCTTCAAACCGCTGTCAATCAGCTCCTGCAGCTTCTTCGTCACCAGCCCCTGCTCCCCGTAGCTGCCGTCGTCGGTCATCACGAAGGTTTCGTGGCTCACGGCGCGAAGCTCGTCCTCCAGCACCAGCAGGTCTTTGCTGCGCGAGCCCGTGATTCCGATCACGCGGTTGCCGGCCTCTTTCAGAGCGCGCGCCGTGGGCAGCGCGACGGCAGTACCGACGCTGCCGCCGATCACCACAGCCGTGCCGTAGTTGCGGATCTCCGACGGCTTTCCCAGCGGGCCGACCACATCCAGAACGACGTCGCCCGCTTCCAGCGAATTCATCAGCGACGTGGTCTTCCCGATCGACTGCACCACCAGCGTGATCGAGCCTTTCTTCGGGTCGGAACCCTCGATCGTCAGGGGGATCCGCTCGCCGCGATCGTGCAGGCGAAGGATGACAAATTGCCCCGGCTTCTGCTTGTGGGCAATGCGGGGCGCTTCAATCTCGAAGAGCTTGATGTTGCGTCCCAGGGCTCTGGTGCGGAGAATGCGAAACATAAGAAACTGGTTCCCTCCTTGGCTGGACGTCTTTCCACGGTTACGGCGAGGCCAATCCGCCGCACGCGATCCCGGCCCCTATGGTCGCCGAAAGCGAACGGCACGCTCTCGCCGCGTCCAAGCGGAACACCGGGAGAAACTGGCTGGCAACCGTATGATAACGCATTGGCGCCCGTCCCCCAGACGCGAGTCAGTCAATCCCTTCGCGCCCCGCCCCGCAATTTGTTTTTTCAAAGCATCGTGGAGCGGACTCTCAGTCTGCCACGCCGGGACTCCTCCCGGCGCTCTTGGTTGCAGCCATGCCGCGCCCCAGGAATCCAATCATGGCTGCCGCAGGATTTATCTGCGTTCACCCGCGGCCCGAATTTGTTTTTTACAGCTCCTCAGGGCCGCCAAATCGTGCATTCGCAAGGCAGGCTGGCGCCCTTTGCGGCCGTTGCGATTCCCCTGTCACAGATTTTGCAAATATTCCTTGGCGATTCCCTCTCAATGCCTTACCGCCAATCTGCGGCTTTCCTCCACTCTGTTTTTCGCGCTCGTCAGTTATCGTGAAACTGCGGCGACCGCTATGCCCAATTTGACTCCCCAGCAACTCCAGGTCGTCGACGCCCTGTCGGGCGGCGCCACGCTGACCACCGCCGCCGCTCAGGCCGGCATCCATCGCAACACCGTCGCCAACCGGCGCCGCGACTCCAACCATTTCCGCCAGGCAATGGACCCCGCCCACTATGACCGCGCCGCTACCTTCATCATCGACAAAATCGTTAACCCGCCCCAACCCGGGAAGGAAAAGCCCGCCAGCATGGCAGACCTGTCCGCCGCCATGATCGAATTCGACCGCGCCCGGTTCCTTCCGGAGCGGCCCGCCAACGCACAACAATGCACAACCGTGCACAACGACGCCCCATTCGATCCCGCGCCGCGGGCTGAAGCCGCACCCAACCCCGTCTTCTACATGCACAATTTTGCACAAGACGCCAATCGATCCCCGCCGCAGGCCGAAGCCGGACCGAGTTCCGTCTTACATGCACAACCCTGCACAAGTGCCCCAATCGATCCCCGCCGCAGGCCGAAGCCGGACCGAGTTCCGCCATCTCCATGCACAATTCTGCACAACCGCCGGAAACCTATCGCCGTCCCGGACCCAAAACCGGCCGCAGCCAGCCTTGCCCATGTGGCAGCGGCAAGAAATACAAACACTGCTGTCTCGACAAGTCTGCCGCCGGAGTAGGCGATGTTCCCGCGTTCCGCGTTGCGGACGCGGCGAATCCCAAGAGCGGTGCCAATGCCAGCGGCATGGGATAATAAGGCTTCAGCTCGATTCGTGCCCAAGCGATACTGGAGCTCAAGTGATGCGATTTCTGATCATGCTGGAACAAACCGAGCTGGGATTTGCGGTGCAGGCACCCGATCTGGCCATCGCCACCTATGGAGAGAGCATCGAAGCAGCGAAGCAAGCGGCAAGTGATGCGATTCGGGGCAACCTCGAAGCCTATCGAGATGCCGGGCTGCCGGCGCCTGAAGCGCAAAGCGTTTCAAACCATCTTGTGAATCCCGAATTTCGGGATTTGTTGTTCGCATACGTCGACGTAACCGAGCCCCAGGGGAGAATCGCCGCCTAGCCCAAGCTATAATCGAGATGCACCCGCATTAGCGACTTCAGGAGAAATCGTGGGTTCCACCAATCGTCCCTTGCCGGCGCGCGGCGCACCCTCGCTGGCGGCCGTTCGCGGCGCCGACCGCTACTTCGAGCTGAAATCGGAAATTCATCGCAAGCTGCTGGGCGTCTTGAATTTCGAGCGCGTCTCGTCGCTGCCGAAAGATCGCGTCCGCGCCGAAATCGGCCGCGTGGTGGAGCGTCTGCTGGAAGACGAGCGCGTGCCCATGACCACGGCCGAGCAGACCAAGATCGTGGAAGAGGTGCTCGACGAGACGCTGGGTCTGGGCCCGCTCGAAACGCTGCTGAAAGAGCCGTCCATTTCCGATATCCTGGTCAACCGCTACAACAAGGTTTTCATCGAGCGGGCCGGCAAGCTCTCCGAATCGGCGGTGCGATTCAAGGACGACGGCCACCTGCTGCACATCATCGAGAAGATCGTGTCGCACGTGGGCCGGCGGATCGACGAAGCTCAGCCCATCGTGGACGCGCGGCTGGCCGACGGCTCGCGCGTGAATGCCATCATACCGCCGCTGGCTCTCGATGGGCCGTGCCTGAGCATCCGGCGCTTTGGCCGCCACGTCATCACCCAGGAGGAGATGCTGCAATACAAGACGCTCACTCCAGCCATGGTGCGATTCCTCTCGGCGTGCGTCCAGGCCAAGACCACGATTCTGATTTCCGGCGGTACCGGCTCGGGCAAGACCACCATGCTCAACGCCATGTCGCGCTTCATCCCCGAGGAGGAGCGCATCATCACCATCGAGGACACGGCCGAGCTGCAACTGCAGCAGCGGCACGTAGTAAAATTCGAAACGCGCCCGCCGAACTTGAATAAAGAGGGCGGCATCAACCAGCGCATGCTGCTCAGAACCGCCTTGCGCATGCGGCCGGACCGCATCATCGTGGGCGAGTGCCGCGGCGCCGAAGCTCTGGATATGTTGCAGGCCATGAATACCGGCGTGGAGGGATCCATGAGCACGGTCCACGCCAATTCGCCGCGCGACGCTTTCTCGCGGCTGGAAACCATGGTCATGATGGCGGACCTGGAAATCCCCACCCGCGTCATCCTGCAGCAATTGGCCAGCGCCATCAAGCTGGTGGTGCAGGTGTCGCGTCTGCAGGACGGCACGCGTAAGATTCTGAGCATTGCCGAAGTGCTGGGCGTGCGCGACGACCGCATCGACCTGCAGGAGATCTTCACTTTCGAACGCGCCGGGGTGACCGATGCCGGCAAGGTGCAGGGCCGCTTCCACGCTACCGGCGTGCAGCCCAAAGTGATGGAGCGCCTGCGCCTGAGCGGCATTCAGTTGCCGCCCCATGTGTTCACCGAATCGGTCCCGGTAAACCTGTGAAACCGCTGCGGACCGAAGTCGCCTTCCGCACCCCCTGGTTCGAGTTGCGGGCCAAAACCATGCGGGAAGGCGAGCCGCCCTACTATTCCGTTCGTCCGCCCGATTACACCGCGGCGATCGCGCTCACCGCGGACCGGCGGGTGGTGATGGTTCGGCAATACCGTCCCGCCGTGGAGCGGTATACGCTCGAGCTGCCCAGCGGCCTGGTAGACCCCGGCGAAACCCCCGAACAAGCCATGCGCCGCGAATTGCTGGAGGAGACCGGGTACGAGGCCGGCGAACTGGAGCCGCTCGGCACGATGATTCCCGACGCCGGCCGCCTGGAAACCCGCATCTGGAATTTTTTCGCACCGGAGGTGAAGCCCGCCGCGGGACGCAATCCCGAGGAAGGCATCGAGGTCCACCTGTTCCCGCTGCCCGATCTTGCGAACATGATTCTCACCGGCGAATTCGATCATGCCCTGCATGTCGCCGCATTCCTGCCGGCGCTGCTAGCCGGCAAGCTGAAATTCTCCTGTTGACATTCTAAAGGAAAAGTCGCATACTCCTTTTGGATGTCTACAAGAGAGGCCAAGTCCGACATTCTGCAGGGGACGCTCGACCTCATGGTGTTGCGGACGCTCGGGTCCATGGGGCCGCAGCACGGGTTCGGTCTGGCCCAGCGGATCCAGCAGATTTCGGGCGGGCTGCTCGATCTCAATCAGGGGACGCTCTACCCTGCCCTGCTGCGGCTGGAGCATCGCGGCTGGGTGGAGTCCCGCTGGGGCGTTTCGGGGCATAACCGGAAGGCCAAGTTCTACGAAATCACGACCGCGGGCCGGCGCCAGACGGAGCGCGAATCGGAAGATTGGGCGCGCACCGTGAATATTATGAACCGCTTTCTGAGTCTGGCCGCAACCGAGTAACCAAATGTTTGCCATTTGGCGGCGATTCAACGAATGGGTTGGCAGGGTCCGGCTGGACCGCGAACTGGACGACGAGGTCGGTCTTCACCTCGAGTTGCTCGAAGAGCAGTTCCGCGCCCGCGGCATGAGCGAGGCCGAGGCCAAAGCCGCCGCCCGGCGCGAATTTGGCGGCATCGCGCACGTCCAGGAGAGCTATCGCGACGGCCGCGGCCTGCCCTGGCTCGAAACCACCGGCCGCGACCTGCGCTACGCGATGCGCGGCCTGCGCCGGAGCCCTGGCTTTACCGCCGCCGCCGTGCTTTCGCTGGCGCTCGGCATCGGCGCCAATACCGCCATTTTTACGCTGTTCCACGCCTTGATGCTTCGGCTGCTGCCGGTTTCGAGGCCGGAAGAACTGGTGAACCTGTACCAGACCGGTGGCTGGATTAACGGCCACTCCTCTTATCCGCTCTACCAGGAAGTTGCCAAACGCACCGACCTGTTCCAGGGCGTCGTGACGCGCACCGACGCGGCCAGGGTCCGCTTCAGCGAGCGGCCGAATGCGCGCGAAAATTTTGCCCTGCGTGAGTTCGTCTCCGGCAATTATTTCGAGGTGCTGGGAGTCAAACCCGCGCTGGGCCGGCTGTTCACCCAAGCCGACGACCGCGTACCCGGCGGACATCCCCTGGCGGTGCTGAGCTACGCCTCCTGGCGCAACCGCTATGGCGCCGACCCGGCGGTGCTGGGCGGCACCGTGCTGGTGGACGAAAAGCCGCTGACCATCATTGGGGTCGCCGCGCCCGGCTTTCACGGAGTACAAGTGGAGCGGCGCACGGAGGTCTGGGTACCGATCATGATGGCGGAGATGCCGTTCAAGAGTACCCACGCCTGGTGGCTCCAGATCATGGCGCGCGCGCGGCCCCGGATCCCGCGAAAGCAACTGCAGGCGGCCGTGAACGTCCTCATGCAACAGCACCTGGCGGCCGCTTATCCCACCAGTTATAACGCCGCGTTTCGACAGCGTGTGATGGGGCAACGGCTGGAGGTGCGCGATGCCGGAATCGGTCTCTCCATGTTGCGCGAAGAGTTCGCAAAGCCGCTCCAGGTGCTGATGGCGGCGGTGGGCATGGTTCTGCTCATGACGTGCACCAACGTGGCCAACCTGCTGCTCGCCCGCGGCGCCGCGCGGCGAAGAGAAATCGCCATGCGCTTTTCGCTGGGCGCCACGCGCGCCCGCTTGATGCGGCAGGCGCTGACCGAATGCGTGCTGCTGGCGGCGGCGGGCGCGGCGCTGGGAATCGGATTGGGTTTCTGGGGCACGCGCGTCATCCTGCGCTTTCTGCCGGAGCAGGCCGGCGACCCGTTGAGCACCACACCCGAGCCCGCGGTGCTCGGGTTCACGCTCGCCATTTCCGTGTTCTCGGTGCTGTTGTTTGGCCTGATTCCGGCTTTGCGCGCTACGGCCGTTCCTCCGTCAACCGGGCTGCGTTCGGAAACGGGCGGAAGCGCCGCCGCTCCCATGCTTCGCCGTGTTCTGGTAGTCGCGCAAGTGGCCTTTTCGGTGGTGCTGGTGGCGATGGCCGGCCTGTTCGGCCGCAGCTTGTTCGAGTTGCGCTCGGTCGACCTGGGCTTTCGCAACCAGAACGTGGTCGCCTTCACCTTGGACTTCCCACGAGCCTGGCGGGGCCGGGACGTTCGCGCACCGTACCGGCAGCTCGCCGAGCGATTGCAGTCCCTGCCTGGCGTGTTTTCGGTCGCGTACGGCCTTCCCGGGCCCTTCCAAATGGGTTCCGCGAGCGCCAGCATCCGCGTGCCCGGTTCGGCGCGTACCGCGACCGAGGCGGTGGACGTGGAGACCGCGTACGTAGCGCCCCGCTACTTCGAGACCATCGGAACGCCGCTGCTGTTGGGACGGGAATTCGACCGCAACGATACTGCCGCATCGCCCAAAGTCGCGGTGGTGAACGAAGCCTTTGTGCGTGCGTTCCTGCCCGGAGAAGCTCACCCCGACCGGCGCTCCCTGAGCTTCGACGACAGCAAGCCGGAAGGCGGCGAGCGCACCTGGATCGTTGGCGTGGTCCGCGATATTCGCGACAAGAGCATTCAGCAGCCGCCTAAGCCGACGGTTTACGTGCCGATCGACCAGGAGAAGGTGGCGTACCCTCCGACCATGCTCGTGCGCACGCTACTGCCGCCAGTGGCGCTACTTGCACCCATTTACGGCGTGGGACCGTCGATTGCCATTGGCGATTTCGGCACGCTCCGCCAACACATCGACGATTCCATCTTCGAGCAGCGGCTGCTGGCCGGTTTGAGCGGATTCTTCGGGGTGCTGGCGCTCGTTCTGGCGGCGGTGGGGCTCTACGGGGTGGTGGCGTACGGGACTGCCGGACGCACCGGCGAAATCGGTATCCGCGTCGCCCTGGGCGCCCGGCGCGGCCAGGTAGTCGGTATGATCCTGCGCGATTCGCTGGCTCTGGTCTCGGTGGGCCTGGCCATCGGCCTGGTTGTCTCGTTCGCCGCCGCGCGAGCGGTAGCTTCCATCCTATATGGCATCCAGCCATCCGATCCACCGGCGTTTGTCTTCACCGCCGTGGCGCTGGCGCTCACCGGACTCGCCGCCGCGTTCCTGCCCGCGCGTCGGGCCGCGTCCATCGACCCCATGCGCGCCCTGAGGCACGAGTGAAACGGCTACAATGTAAGTCATGGCCGGCTCCCAGACGCTTTTGACGGTCAGTATTCCGACGCTCGCCGTGTTGATCGGAATCCTGGTCAACAACAGCCGTCTGAACGACCTGAGAGCTTACATGGACGCGCGCTTTAGCGCCATGGGGTCTTACATGGATGCGCGCTTCGATGCGGTGGATCGGCGTTTCAGCGAGATGGAAACCCTGTTCACGGAGAATGCTGCGCGTGGAGCAGGTCATGGACGCCCGCCTCAAGCACCTGGAGGAAAACCAGTAGCGCAACGAGTCAGCGCGCCGGGACCGTCACGCCGGCGGGTTGTGTGCTGCTGACCGGCACCAGCGTTCCGTTGCGGATATAGTAATCGGCGCCGCGCCAGCGAATGCTGCGGCGGGCGAAGCTGGTCACCCAGATAGCGAATGCCGCCGCGTCCCACAGCGGGATGAGCGGCAGCTTTCCGAATACGCCGCGCTGTTTCAATCCCCAGACGCCGATCGCGACTGTTATCAGGGCGCGGAAAGCGAAGTAGGCTCCCAGATAGATTGCGGCGACGGCCGGGGTGGGATGAATGGCAATGGCGATCAGCGCCCACGGCAGCCCTTGGGTGAACAACAGGCCGAAATGGCCCCAGGGACGCATGTGGCGCATCACCACGATCCAGCGCAGGCGCTTGTCCATCAGGTCGCGCATGGAGCGGTAATCGGCCACGGTATCGATCGTGTAGGGCAGTAGCGCCACTTCGAAACCCTGTTCGGCGATCAGTCGGCCCACCAGCAGATCGTCGGCCGGCCGGTTTTCGATGGCTTCATACCCGCCGAAGCCCGCCAGGTGGCTGCGGGTGGTCGCAATGGTCGGGCCCAGCGCGAACTTGATTCCATCCAGTTGCCAGGCCACCACCACGCCGGCGTAGAAATCGGAAAGCATGCCCACCGATTGCAGCCGGTCGGCGAATCCATTCTCTTCGATGGATGTGTAGAAGCACGTCACCGCGCCGATCTTGGGATCGGCCAGCGGGGCCACCACGCGGCGCAGGTAATCGGGGCGCATGCGCACGTCGCTATCGCTAATGACGACGTGTTCATGCCGGGCTTCGCTCACCAGGCGCGCCAGTTTAGCCACTTTGTCGTTGGTCGCGTTGCGGCCGGAACCGAACAGCACGCGAATTTCACGGCCGGGGAAATCGCGCCGCAGTTTCTCGATCGCCGGCATCACCGGGTCCTCGCGGTCGTCCACGCAGAACAGAATCTCGTAGTCGGGGTAGTCCTGGCGGCAAAGGCTGGCGAAGTTCTCGTAGGCGTCGGGATCGAGGCCGCGAATGGGCTTGACGTTGCTCACCGGCGGCGTGAAATCGAGGGGCAAGGCAGCCATTCGCCGTGCCGCCGCGCGAAAGTACCGCACGGCGCTGTACAGCACGATCAGGTAATAAATCGCCGGAATGGCCGCAATGCCGAGCGCCAGGCCGAGGAGGAAGCGGTGAGACATGAATTCCCATTGTCGCAGGAATTGGCGTATCTCGAAGTGCTAGAGTTGTGTTTTGCCCCCTTCCCTTTCGCCTTCGCCCGCCGGCTCCGGCAGCCGCACGTATCTCTATCTCGCAGTGGTATTGGTGGCCGCGGCGATCTACCTGGGGTGCATCGTTTCTCCCCCCTCGCTCCAGGACGACGTCGACGCCGTGCAGGCCCAGATCGCCCGCAACATGCTCACTTCGGGCGATTGGGTGACGGCGCGCCTCGATGGCGTGGCGTATCTCGAAAAAGCGCCGCTTATCTACTGGCTGATCGCCATCTTCTTCCGCATGCTGGGACCTTTCGACTGGGTGGCGCGCCTGCCGGTGGCGCTGGCGGCGGTGGGCCTGGCGTGGCTGACGGCTGCATTCGCGCGCTGGGCGTTCGGGGAAAGCCGCGCCGCGCTCTACTCGGGCCTCGCCATCGCGACCTCGATCGGCCTGTTTCTGTTCACCCGTATCCAGATACCGGACGTGATGCTGACGGCCACCATCACCCTGGCCATGTGGGCGTTTCTGCGCGCCCTGGACGGCCAGGAACCGCGGCCAGGTCTATGGGCGTTTGTGATGGCGGCCAGCTTGGGAATCGGGTTGCTGCTCAAAAGCATGGTCGGCTTGCTGTTCCCGGTAGCCGGCGGCGGATTGTATCTTCTGGTTACCAGCCAGTTATTCTCAGCCAGAACGTGGACGCGCCTGCGCCCGCTGAGCGGCATCGTCGTGATCCTGGCGATTGCCGCTCCTTGGCACGTGCTGGCCGCGCTGCGCAATCCGCCCTATTTCGACTTCTCCTGGCAGAGCATCCCAGGCCAGTACCACGGCTTCCTGTGGTTCTATTTCATGAACGAGCAGGTGCTGCGGTTCCTGAACCTGCGCTCGCCGCGCGATTACAATACGGTGCCACGGCTCTATTTCTGGCTGTTTCACCTGCTGTGGCTGTTCCCCTGGAGCGTGTATTTTCCGGCAGTGTTCAAGCTGACGTTCCGGCCGGTGGATCGTGCCGGTCGCGCCCGCCTGCTGGCTCTTTGCTGGACCGGGTTCATCCTGGTATTCTTCACCTTCTCCACCACCCAGGAATACTATTCCATGCCTTGCTACCCGGCGCTGGCGCTGCTGCTGGGTTCGGCGATGGCGGCCGGCGGCGGGTGGATTCGCGGCGGCACGCGCCTGCTCACAGGTATCGCGGCCGCGGCGGCCATCGCCTGCCTGGCGCTGATCTGGATGGTGCGCGGCATCCTCGCGCCCGGCGATATCGCGCAAGCCCTTTCGCACAACCCGCAGGCGTACACGCTCTCCTTGGGCCACATGGAG
Organism: Bryobacterales bacterium; assembly: GCA_003164035.1. GTDB lineage: Bacteria > Acidobacteriota > Terriglobia > Bryobacterales > Bryobacteraceae > JBEKYD01. The sequence goes on from PLRS01000062.1 coordinate 35,359, forward strand.
GACCTGACTATCGCTTCCTTCGCCTATCTTCGCTTGCCTTTGGCCGTAGCCGCGGCGGCGTTTCTGATTGGGGCGATCGGCACGCTGCGCGGCGGCGCGCGCGCATTCTGGGCGGCCGCACTCATGATGGTGGTGTTTTTTCATGCCGCGCGCCTGGCCCTGGTGACTTTCGACCCGTTTCTGTCGTCGCGGCCGCTGGCGCAGGCGTTGATCGACTCTCCGCCCGGTGAGTTGGTGATCGACCACCACTACTACACCTTCTCATCGATCTTCTTCTATACCAACCGCACCGCCTGGCTGCTGAATGGCCGCTTCAATAACCTGGTGTACGGCTCCTACGCGCCGGGCGCGCCCAACGTTTTCCTGACCGATAGTGAGTGGGCCCAGAAGTGGCAACGCCCGGAGCGCTGTTACATCGTCGCAGACGATTCGGTTCGGCCGCGACTGGAAGGGCTGGTAGGCCGCGATGGCTTGGTTGTAGTCAAAGAGAGCGGCGGGAAGATGCTGTTGACGAATCACCGGGTGGAATAGGTTGGGTCAGGCGGGCGATGCGCCTCATAGGCGCTAACTTAGTATATGCCTGGCGGGACTAGCGGATTCGACCGATCTCAGCACGGCCGGCGACTCGCCTACTCCGCCGCGCTCGCCGTCTTCCAGCGGGCGAGCAGGGCCTCACGGTCGAATTTGGCTCCATCCAGATAAACACTCGATATCCTGCGGGTATTTCGGATGTTCTCCAGGGGGTTCGCGTCGAGCACGATGAAGTTAGCCCGCTTGCCCACTTCGAGCGTCCCTATGTCTCTCAGCCCTAGCAGTTCCGCCGGCCGTTGGGTCGCGGCCGTGATTGCCTCCGACGGCGTCAGCCCAAGCTGCACCCATCGAGCCAATTCGACATGTTCCCCCGAGCCGAAGGTATGGCCTGGCTCAATGCCGGTATCCGTGCCCAGCACGATGCGCGCTCCCGCCTCGATCATCCTCGGAAAATTGTACGCGACGATGGCTTCGCGCGCGGCTGCATTGGGAGACGGAGGACCGCAGCTTGCCGCTAGCGGACGGCGCTCGATCGTGGCGCGAATCTTTACGATCACTGCCGCGGGCATCGCCTGCTCGAAGAATGGATCGTATTCGCATACCGCGGTCGGATCCCCAAGAGAGATTACGGTCGCCCAGTACGGCTTCTTTTCTTTCAGTAGGGCAAGATACTCGTCGTCCAGTTTCTCGCTCTGTACCAGGTGCACCAGCACGTCAGCCCCCGCCCGCACGACGGCCTTCTGGTCCGGCAGCGTCGTCGCATGGGCGTGAACTATCATTCCGTGCTTGTGCGCTTCGTCGATGATGGCGTTGTAGACCTCGGGCGTCATCTTCGGATATGTGCCGTTCCGGTCGTCCACCCAGATCTTCACGGCTTTGATCCCCGCATGGGCCATCTTCCGAATCGATGCGCGTGCCTCCTGGGCAGTTGAGACTTGGTTGATCGCGTGAAGCGCGTTGGTCGCTTCGCGCAGAACTTCATCCGGGCCGCCGTTGGGCGGGGCGTAACCGGGAGTAAAGAGGAAGCGCGAAGCCGGTGGAAACCTACCGCTCCGCTGGTCGCGCTGAAACTGGAGCGAAGCTTCGAGCGGGCTGCTGCCAACTGACTGCGTGACCGCGGTGCCGTAAAACGCTTCCCGCTGCAAATGGTCGAGCACATTTTCAGCCGTATAGTTCTGAGCGCCCCAGCTTGTGTATTTTTCGTAACCGATGTGAACGTGTACGTTGATCAGCGCGGGCATGACGGTCTTGCCCGCCAGGTTCACACGGATTGCGCCCGCAGGCGGGTCGATTGCCCGGCCAAGCGCAGTGATATGCCCGCTTTGGACGACAAACACACCGTTCTCAATCGCCGCGCTCCCGTCGCCGACGATTAGACGCCCACCCTCAAAAACGACAGCCTGCTGGGCATAGGCGGTCATGGCCAGAGATGCCACGGCAATGTACGACGCAGAAGTTTTCATTTTCCTCCTCGGGCGAAACGGCTAGGCTGACAGCCGATGCGGAGACGGTTCGTGACGATGCCGCGGGAGATTTTGCTGCAGGCTTCCGCCTCCGGTCTTCTCGCTGAAATACAGCACGTGCCGGCTCAAGCACCGCCCCGATGCCGGGAATTTCGATCAAAGTGTCACCCGCGCCGATGGGAGCGAGGATTTCGTAAAGTCCGAGTTTTGTACCGGCAGAGCGGCATATGCGTGGTCCAATCGATTTTAACAGATGGAAAGGGTTTCACAAGTTTCCCGTGCTGCCGATATTTTACAGCGGTCCGAGGGCGCGCCGCGAAGCAAGTGGCCGGTCCTGGCGGCGCTTCAGTGCGCTTGCGCGATCAGCGCAGCCACGCGCGAGCCCGGTGTTACCGGTTCCACCAGCAAGATGTGGTCGGGGTTCAATACCATGTAATCGGGCCCGTGCCACTCTTTGCCGCGGCGGATCAGCACGCTGCTGCTCTGTTTGCTATTCGTGTCCGTGGCAACCTGAACGTAGAAAACGTCGCGCAGAACCGGGAAGGGCCTTCCGAGGCCTTCCAGCTTGCCGTAATACACGCTGCCCCGCCTGATAAGCAGTGTGAAAGGCCACCGTCTCCGGGCGCCGGGTGGTCCATCCAGCCACGCCGCCGACGAGCAGCAGCGGTATGAGGAGCCATAAAAATCTTTTCATCTGTCGCCTCTATTCCTTCCCCTGCCGCTTGCCGTGCCGTCTCCCGCGCCAATAACCTCCGGCCAGCAGGCCGCATCCGACCAGCCAGAACGTAGCGGGATCGGGAGCCGCCGGGCCGCCGTTATAGAGCACTTCGGGCGTCAGGCTGTTGGTGCTCCACTCGGGCTGGAAATAATAGCCGGCGGGCAGGGCCGGATACTCGATCGAGTCGAAACCCGGGCCGCTCAAACTGCCGGTCCAATTCAGAATGTCGAACGACGCCGAAGTGGTGGGCACGTAACCGTTCCACAGCAGAACATCCAGGTCTCCGCCCAGCAGGCTGAGGTTGCCGTCGATATTCAATTGGTCGTACTGCCCCAGCGCGGTGCCGCCCAACTCGATATCCAGCGTGCTGCCGGGTTCCTGGGTGTAGTCGCCGGCAACGGTCAGAATGCCGGGGTCGTCGCCGGGTTGCGCGGTGCCGTAGACCGCGACGTCGCTCTCGACGGTCCCGGTGCCGGAACGTTTTTGCCCCGCGGCGATGGCCATCAATGCCGCCGTCAGCGTGCCATCGACATTTAGCGTACCGGTGTTGGTGAACGTGCCACCAACACCAAATGCGGAACCCGCTCCCACGTCGATTATGCCCTCGTTGGAAAAATTGCCCGCGGCTACATAAGTTGCGCCGTTGATCACCTCGAACGTGCCGTTGGCCAGGTTGTCGGCGAAATAGGCAGTCAGCGCATCGCCGAACAGAGACGAGCAGCAACTGGTTTGGTATCCCCATTGCACCGAGGCGCCGGGGCCATTCAGAATCAGGGTCGCGGCGTTGTGGACGATGGTCGATGGGGTGCCATTATAGGTATATAGGACGAAGGTTCCGCCCACGTCGTAGGTTCCGCCGCTCAGAGTTTGCGTAGCGGCCTGGTAGTTGGTCAGATTGCCCAGCATGACCGTGCCGCCGGAGGCGACCTGCACGGTTCCATTATTGGTAACCGTGGAATCCGAGCCGCCGATGCCCAGGGTCTGGCCGGTTCCCGCCGCGATCGTCCCGTTGTTGACGAAGGTCGAGGCGCTCAGCGAGAAGCTTCCGGAGCCGTGCACCAGGTTGTCGCTGGTGATGGTTGCCCCGCTGGCCGTGACGTTCCCGCCGTTGAGGAACAACGTGCCGCCGCCGGTGAGATTGGTGGTTCCATTGATCGCCATGGTGGCGCCGTTCTCCACCGTGATGGCGCCGCTATTGCCTGCCAGGTTCTGCAGAGTCAACGCCAGAGCGCTGCCGTTGGCGGTGTTCGCTATCGCGTGCAGGTCGCCGGCGTTGGCGACGCTGTCGAGGATGAACCCGTCGCGCGCTTCGATGCGCCCAGGGCCGGTCAGCGTGCCGCCGGTGATCGACCCGGGCGCGCCGTAATCGCTCGTGTTATACCCAAGCATTACCGTGGACCCCACTCCGGCCACGATCGAACCGGCGCCGGTTTGGGTGATGTAGATCGGCCCGTTATTCCAGTGGCTCGAACCAAGCTGGAGAACCGCGCCCCCGGTCGCTTCCATCGTACCGGAGTTGGCGAGAGAGCCTCTGCCGCCATCGATCAGCAGCGTGGCGCCGCTCACGTTGGCATTGATGGTGCCGGAATTCGTGAATGTCGAAATGCTCCCCGTGTTTCCGTTTTGAGGCAATACCAAAGTCCCGGTGCCCTGCCACGTGTTATCGCTCGAGATCGAATAGCCGTTGGCGTTGAACGTCATACCGTTGAGCTGAACCGTTCCGCTACCGGTCAGGGTTGTGTTCGCACCTAGGCCAAGGTTGGCGGTGTCGAGCAGGATGGTCCCGGTATTATTAATGGAGCCTTCAAGGACCAGGCCGCTGACATCCCCGTTGTTGCTGTTCACCAACACATCGATGGTTCCGGAATTGGCGACGCCGTTGAGGATGAACCCGTCGCGCGCCTGGATGCTCCCCGCGCCCGCCAGGGTGCCCGCGGTGATCGACGAACTGGACCCATAATCGTTGGGTTGTGGGCTGGTGTTCCAACCCAACATAACCGTCGAGCCGGCCAGCGCCTGAATCACGCCGCCGGAGCCCTGCGTCACGGTGATCGGTCCGCCGTTCCAATGGCTGGAGCCCAACTGCAGGATGCCGCCATTGCTCGCCTGCATGATGTCGTTGTTGGTGACTACGCTATTGCCGGCCAGGCTGTCCATCAACAACGTGGCGCCGGGGATATTGGCATCGATCTTGCTTGGGCTTTCGATATCGAGGGCGGTCATATCGATCAGCCCGCTGCCCTGAACGGTCTGATCGCTCAGCAGCAAGCCCAGGGAGCCGTAATTCCCAGGGGTAAGCGCACCCCCGCTCAAAGTCACCGTGCCGCCGCCGCTAAATGTGGCGCCCACGTACGAGCCGTAGCCTACGCTGCCGCCGGCTATCAAATCGGCCGTGCTGCCGTTCCCGGGTCCCCCGACCAGGATGTCCCCAGCGTTATTCAGGGTGGAAGCCACCTGGAACGAGTAGCCGGGAGGGACGACTACCTGGGAGCCCGAGTCGACGGTCAGGCTGCCGGCGCCAGCCCAAGTGTTGTTTGGCCCGTTCCCAACCGTTACGACGTTTCCGCCCGGAATATACACGCTGGCGGTCGGGTAAGAGACATAGCCGGTGACCGGCCCTGTGTCTCCCGCCGAGCCATTCCAGTTCACTCCTTGCCAGATTCCGCCGATCGGCGGGCCGGTCCACGTATAGTCGTAACCGATTATGCTGTTAGCCAAACAGGCCGCGGACGCCAGGACGGCCAGAAAGGCCACCCGCGCCGCGCTACCCGCCAAACCATGTAAGGTTGAGGACCAGCCTGGGCTCCCATCCACGGCGCAGCCCATGCTCGACCTCGTTGTGCCAACCAAAAGTCCGTTTCGCCACCTGCTCATGTTCTTCTCCTTGCTGGGCGGGTCGGCAGCGGCCCCGCGTTTGGCCGGCTGACGCTCCTCAGTATTGGTGCTAATGGCGCCGATCCACTCTACCCGCGGCCCGGTGCGGGACGGCCGTTAAAAGATGTATTTAACGTGCTAAACCCCAGGCGCTTCAGCCGCTTGCAACGGCTGTAAACTTGGCTTACATTTAGGATATCGGCATCCCATTTAAGGTCGTGGCGCCGGGCGCCGCGCCGCTCGCGGGCTCGGGGCTGGCTTCCCGCGAGGTTCGTGAGCACCTCGAAAAAGTGCTGGCTTCCTCTTCGTTTGCCGGCGCTTCCCGCGTGCAGCAGTTTCTGCGCTTCGTGGTGGAAGAGACCCTGGAAGGGCGGGCGGGTGAAGTCAAGGAAAGCGTGGTAGCGCTGCAGGTATTCGGGCGCAGAGGCGATTTCGATTCACACACGGACTCGGTAGTTCGGGTGCAAGCCACTCATCTCCGCAAGCGGCTGGCGGAATACTACCGGGGCGAGGGACTGCGCGATCGCGTGGTCATCGAGCTGCCGGCGGGCACGTATGTACCTGTTTTCCGGCCCGCCAATTACCGGCTCCGCGCCGTCGGCGGGCGGCCGATGGCGAGGTGGCTGTTGCCGGCGGTGGCGCTGGCCGCGGTCGCCCTCGCGGCGGCGCTTTTGACCTTCTCCCGGATTGCGAGGGACGCTCCAACCTCGATCGCCGTGCTGCCGTTCGCATGCCTCGATGCCGCGCCGGGAAGCGATTACCTTTCGGAAGGGATTGCGGAGGATCTCATGATGGCCCTGGCCCGCGGGGCGGACCTTCGCGTAGTCGCCCGCACCTCGGCCTTCCAGTTTCGCGACAAGAATATCGGCGCCCGTTCGGTGGGCCATGAACTGGGAGCCGGATTCCTGCTGACGGGAAGCGTGCGTGGGAATCGGGATCACCTGAAGATCGCCGCGCAACTGGTCAATACCACCAGCGGATTCGACGTTTGGTCGGACAGTTGGGAGGGGCCGGCCGGAGACACGCCGCTTTTCGAGGAGCGGGTTGTCCGTGCGGTGCACCAGGCGCTGGGAAAAAGGCCCGGTGGGGAACCAACCGCTTCCGCAAGCCTGGTCCGGCCGCCCCTGCCCGCTGCCCAGGAGGCTTACTGGCGGGGAAGATACCTATTGAGCAAGGGAATTGAAACCCGGGCGGACAGCATCCGGTTTCTGGAGCAGGCGGCGCGCGCCGATCCCCAGTATGCGCCGGCTTACGCCGGTTTGGCCACCGCTTACGCCACCCTGGCTTTCCACCAGGAGGGCGACATCGATGAATTAATGGCCAAGGCCAGGAGCGCGGGTGGGCGCGCCCTTCGGCTCGATCCGGCTTCAAGTGAGGCCCTGGCTTCGCTGGCCGTGTTGCGCTACGCCTTCGACCACGACTGGGCCGGCGCGGAGCGGGATTTCGAGCGCGGCCTGGCGCTCAACCCCAGCTATGCCCGCGGCCACCTGCAGTACGCCACGGGGCTGGTTACACGCGCCAGGTTCGATGCCGCCATCGTTCACATCCGTGCCGCGCGGGCCTTGGAATGCGCCGGCCGATACGAGGAATCGATCGCTTCCGCGCGGCAAACGCTGCGCAACGACCCCAAGTTCGTGTATGCCCGTGTTCCGCTGGGAATCGGCCTCGCCATGAAAGGTGACTTCGCCCAAGCCATTGCCGAGTTCGAAGCGGCCATCCGGTCGCTCGATCGCGGCGCGTGGATTCTCGGTCCGATGGGCTACGCGCTGGCCCGCGCCGGAAGAACGGTGGAGGCGCGGAATATTGTCAAGGAAATCGAGGCGGCCGATGGCGTGGCGGTGCAACTGGCCCATGTCTATGCCGCCCTGGGCGACAAGCCGCGGGCTCTCGATGAGCTGGAGCGCGCCTACGCGCGACGAATCGTGGACCTGAACTTCATGGCCGTCGACCCGCTGCTGGCCAGCCTGCGCGCCGAGCCCCGGTTCGTGGCGCTGAAGGGCCGCATGGGCTTGTGAGCTGGCCGGTGCTGCGCTGGCCGCTACAGATCGCGGCCGTCGGGACGCCGCGGTGCCGGAGCGATCAATTTCTTCCGCAACGCCTGGCTGCGCTCTCTGCGGGCAAGCTTGCCTTTTCGTTCGCGGTGGAAGCGCGCTTTATCTCCATTGAATGCTGACATGGTGACCCAAGCGTAGCAGGTTCCGGCTCGCGGTGGTGATTTCGGGACCAACTCAGGTAAAGTGGGCGATGATGACGGACCCGCTGGGCAATCTCGCGAAGTACACTCTTCTGGTAGTCGGGGCGCTGTTTCCGATCGTCAACCCGATTGGGAACACGCCGATCTTCCTGTCGTTGACGCGGGGATTGTCCGGCCGGGGGAGAACCGCGCTGGCCAGGATGATCTCCCTGAACGGCCTGATTCTGATCCTGACCTCGATCTTCATCGGCACCCACATTCTGGCCTTTTTCGGCATCTCGCTACCGGTGGTGCAGGTCGGGGGCGGGCTGGTGGTGATCTCAACCGGCTGGGCGCTGCTGCGGCAACCGAATGGCGACGACTTCGCGGCCAAGGGTTCCGGGCCGGAGTGCAATGAGGCAGACTACTCCCGGCAGGCGTTCTATCCACTGACCCTTCCCTTGACGGTGGGACCGGGAACGATCTCGGTGGCGATCACGGTGGGCGCCAATCGGCCCGAAGGCTCGGAGTGGCGCTGGCCTTTGATCGGAGGGATGGTGCTGGGCTCGGTTCTGATTGCGGCATCCATCTACCTGAGTTACCGGTTCGCCGAGCGGATCGGGCGCACGCTTGGCGATTCGGCCATGAACGTCATCATCCGCCTGTCGTCGTTCATCCTGGTGTGCATCGGGGTTCAGATTCTGTGGAACGGGCTAAGCGCGCTGCTCAGAACGCTGGTGACGCCCTTTTGATGGATCCAAAAGGGACGGAGCGGACTGGCACGATGGCAGAGACCTGCATTCTACCTGGGGTAGCGGAATGGACGGAGGGGCCGAAGCGGCGGTGAACGCCGGATATGCTGGCGCGGTGAACGAGTCGAGGGCGTCGGTGGACGCAACGCCTGACCGTATACTATGACGGCCGAATATAATGACCTGCTTCAATTGCGTGTCGTCGGCGGGTTGAGCCGCGAGAAAGCCAACGCCAGAGAGGGTCAGAGCGGCGAGGCGGACCAAGCCGCGAGCGAGGGTCGACAACCTGGAATTATTCTTCACGAAGTGCTCCTATGTGCGCAAGCGCGAGACGCTTAGTTGGTGCGCCGCGCCGGTGCCTGGTCTTCCCCGGGGCGCGGGTCCAGTTTGACTCCCTTCAACCATTACCGAAACCTCCGTTGAACACCGTGATCGAGTCGTTGCAGTAATTGGCAAACACCCGATATTGGCGGCGATCCCCTCCGTTTGCGCCGTCCGCCGGGAATCACCGTGCTCGCCCGCGTCACCCCGCGTGTCACATCGATGCCTTGACGCCAACCAGGAAGGCGCGGTCCTGCTCAAACACATGCAGGGCCTTAACTATGCTGTTGGCCTGGTCCTGTATACGATACGTCACTTGGAAGGAAAATCGCTTATCGATGGGGACCTCCCCGCTCAAATTGATCGCCCAGTTATCGCCGAGATAGGAGCCGAAATACTTCATGTAAGTGGCAACTTCGTTGAAAATGAAGCGGGAGGAGGCCTTCCAGCGCCAGGTTTGGATACCCAGCGCGGCGCCCGAACTCGGGTTGTAATCAATGTTGACAGGGAATGGCAGTTGCAGGATTCGGGCGCGGTCGAAAGTGAAGTCCACGTGTCCGACACCGCCCGTAAAAGTGAGCTGCTGCTTCTCATTCTCGAACAGGGTCGCGGCCTCGCCAACGTACACTTTCAGCCGCTTGTCCATGTACCACAAGGTGTTCTGGTAATCTTCGATGCCCCCGACGAGCATGAAGGTCTTCGAGGTGTCGCAATCCACCTGCTCGCGCAGCGTTCGTTGGGTATAATCTACCCCTCCCTGACCGAATCCGTACACCATATCCTGCCGACTCCACTGGATAAACGAATGGATGGTGCAGCGATCCTTCCGGACATCTAACCTGTCGGTGGTGTCGAACGTGCTTCCGCTGGCGTTTCCCGACGCGTTCATATACGACAGCGTGCCTTCGGCGTGAAACAGCCACTGGGGCAGCAGCGGACTGTACTCCCGGGAACTCTTTTCCCACCATTTGCCGATTTCCTGCTTTTTGGCCGCTGCCGGCGCGGCGGCCGCTGGCGCTGGCTGGGTCCCCGCTGGTGGCGCCTGCTGCGTATTTGCCGTTTGCGGGGGTGGCTGGGTGACAGCGGGGGGCTGGGGCTCGTCGGAAGGATTCTGACTGTCGGATTGCACGGCGTGAAGCGACATCGCCAGACACACTACAAGCGCCGACGCCGCGGCCGTTGTTCTTATCATGGGTTCACCTGTCTTTTGGACTGCCGGGGCCGGGTCGGCAGAAGTTGCGCCCGGAACTGGTTCGCCGCAATGCAGCATCGGCTTCTTCTTTTCGTCAGTGCCTTCTCCGTGTATCCCTTCATTTTCTTTTCATCAAAGGCGAGAAGGCTGCCCGTGGGATCGCAATGGATGAGTGGTCCGATATGGAGTTCGCAGCGGACCCGCTCTGCGCGGCTGCCGACACGCCGCGCAGAAAGACACACGAGAATTTCAATGTTCATATATCGTCAGAATATTTGTGTTTCTTTAGCAGTCTTGTGTGATTAATCTCCACCAATCTTCTTTTGTGCGATTGGAGCCGCTAACTGGTCGAGTTGATTGGCGGTTACGGTTTCCGACGCTGGACGATTTGACCTGGCGGGAATCGGCTTTTCGCAGCCCGCTACTGAGAACAGAAATCGCCCCCTTCCGCCGATAGGTATTATCAGAGGGAGAATGTGCAAATCAGGGCGGTCTGAACGCTTGTCAGCAGGTATAACGCTCTTGAGCGTCTGCGTTTGCCTAATCTTGGCAACAACCCGCGTCGTTGCTCAGCAATCGCAGGCGCCATTCATGCCGCATATTCAATTCGACGGCGCACTGGAGGCGAATGCCGTCGGGAACTTCAATTCTCCGGCCGACGGCGCTGCCCAGAGCCTCGGATTCCTCGGTTATTCCAACCAACTCCGGCTCACAGAGGCGACCCTCAGCGTAGCCGCCGATTGGGGCCGGACCGGCTTTCGCCTGGACGGTGGCGCCGGCGATTTCTACAAGGTCGCGATGTCGGCGGATGCCTGGAAAGGGCCGAACAGTTACATCTCCCAGGCCTACTTCATCTGGAGACCGAAGGGCCAGATTCGTATCGAGGCAGGGAAATTCTTTTCGAGCGTGGGCGCTGAGTTACCACAAAGCTATGACAATTTCAACGTTACGAACTCCCAACTGTTCTGGTATGCCGAGCCGCTCTACCATATTGGACTGCGCGCGAGTACGCCGATCGGAGGAGGCTTTACGGCCGGGGCGCAACTTCTCAGCGGGTGCAACACCGTCACAGGCTCGCACGGACATCAAACCGAGGCGCTCACCGCGGGTTGGAGCGGGAAGCATTGGGGGTGGTCGGAGATCTACATGGACGGCAACGAGAAACTGGAGGGCAGGGGGCGGCGCCATCTGTCCGATACGGTCCTGAACTTCAATTTCTCGCGGGCCGTTACAGGCTACGCCGAGGCAATTGTGGCGGTCGAGAAACGCGTTAGCCCGGGCTACGATCGATGGTATGGATGGGCCACTGCATGGAGATTCTCGCCCACGGAACGATGGTGCTTCAGCCCGCGCGTGGACTGGCTCAACGATGTTGATGGCGCGACCACGGGCCAGTCACAGCGGTTGTTTGAGTTCACGGTGACGGGTGAATACCATCCTCGGAAGTTCATGATCGCCCGGCTGGAGTATCGGGACGACTTTTCCAGCCGGTTGTTTTATCAGCGGGCGGCGGGCCTGCCTCGATCGAACCGTCAGGAGGTGGTTGTCGCGAGTCTCGTGCTTGTGCTCCATCGCGAGCTAAAGCTGCGAGGCAGGTAGGGAATGAGTCGGCTGCGAGGGCTCAAATACCATCCCCGAGCCGGCGGAGAACCGGCACGGCGAGTATATTGTATGGGAGGTATCGGGCAATCACTGTTTGTGAGATGGCGATTTTCTGTGGTATTCATAATACATCTCTTGGATTTCAACCTGGGTTTGGATCAGCGTTCGCCAGAGGATGCCATGTGCAGGTAGTTCAACTTCTGCTGCGCGAGTCTCCGGATGTGTGGAGACGGGTGTTGATTGTCGCGGGAATCGCCGGTGTCGGCAATGCGGCCATTTTGGCAATCATCAACCGCAGCGCTTCGCTGGCCTTGACCGATAGCGACCTAGCCGGTTTCCGGCTTCTGCTGCTTTTCGGGTTGTGCATGCTGGCGTTTTTCATGGGGAAGCGCTACGCACTCATGCAGGCCTCCTTGACCGTGGAGAGCGCGGTCAGGAACCGGCTGATCCGCGTCTCCGACAAAATTCGCCACTCGGAGCTGGAACTGGTGGAGAATCTGGGGCACGGTGAGCTCTTCACCCGCCTCTGCCAGGATACGGCGCAGATTTCGCAGTCCGGACTTATTCTGGTAAACGCGGCGCAGCAGTCGCTGGTGCTGCTGTTTTGTCTGTGCTACATCGCGGTGCTTTCGCTCCCGGCGTTCGCAGTCACGCTGGGCACCCTCGGGATCGGCGTCGTAGTCTACCTCCGCCATGTCGAGGGCGCGCAGGATTTGCTGCACCGTCTCAAGGAAAAGG
>PLRS01000055.1 GCA_003164035.1 Bryobacterales bacterium
CCTTTGTACGCATGGTTGAGCACGTAGTGGCCCATCTCATGTCCCATGTTCGTCTCATTTTCAGGCTGTGTGCAGCGCCTGAGCAGATTGTCGTCCAAAGAAACTTGTAGCGTCCCGGCAAACCCGCTGACGTTGGCGCTCACCCGATTCGACTGCCGCGACGCATCGAATTCGTAGACGTTGGTGGCCGGGATTCCGTTGGCGCGCGCCATGCTGAGAATCGAGTCCCGGATTTGCCGATCTTGCAGCGTCGTGTACTTGTTGAATAGTGGAGCTATGTACACGGGAGCGATCAGGCTCACGAATGCGGCAAAGACGGTCGTCAGAGTTGCGCCCCACACCCACCAGCTCTTCCCGAGACGCCGCACCAGCCCAAACAACGGCACCATCAGGCTGGCTCCCAGCACAACGCTGACAACGAGCGACACCATCTGTTCGCGCATCCAGGGGCCGAAGCTCTGATTCAAAAGGCCATACTTGTGCTCGCGGAAGTAGCCCTCGTACACAATGAGCGGCAAAGTGAGCAGAGACACGACGATAAGGAACTGAATCCAGTAGAGCGCCGTTTGCAGCGGACGCAGGCGGGTGAGGCTCTCGGCCAGCTTGCGCATCCGCGCCGACCAACCGAACCGCAGCAGCAGCCACATCACGATTACAGTCGACAGGAAATCCCACAACTCGAGCCAATAGCCGCCCTCGAAATAGGCATCGGAGCGGGCCCGTTGTGCTGGCGGCATCTTAGCCAGATAGGCGTCAACGGCTGCCCTCACATCGAAGGCGGCGACCGCGGCTCGGTTTGCGGGAACCGGTGCGGAGAGAGCACCGGGTGCGCTTGTTTGTCCGGGTGCTACATCGGCGAACATCAAAACAGCCAAGAGAACGAATCGACATGCTCCAGTCATCATGGCCTCCCTCGATTGCCCAACCGGCGCCTCCAACCAGGCCCGCTGCCGTCAGCATGAAATCGCCAGAGATTCAACCAGGATTTTCATTCTACTCTCGAGCGTACCCGCGTGAAATCGTGATCCGCCCGTGACCGCCACAGTTGCGCCCTCGATGGCGGCTGACATATCATCCCCCTATGCGTGGAGCAGGGTTATTCGCGGCCCTCGTGGGGACCGCCTTCGCACAGGCGCCGGGCGGATGGACGCCGGAATTCGCGATGCAGTTCAAAACCGTCGGGGCCGTCATTCCGTCCCCCGATGGGAGCCGTGTCTCATGGACCGAGACGCAGTCGATCATGGAACCGGAGCGGAGCGAGACCCTCACCCAGATCTTTCTCGCCAATGCGGACGGCTCCCACCGCGTTCAATTGACGCGCGGTGAAAAGAGCGGCACGGCGCCCTCGTTTTCGCCCGACGGCCGCTACGTCTACTTTGAGTCGCCGCGCTCCGGAAAGATGAACGTCTACCGTATTGCCGTGACTGGCGGTGAAGCCGAGATGCTTACCGATTTCAAGGGCAATCTGGCCGTCTACGCGCTTTCGCCCGACGGCAAAACGGTGGCGTTCACCGGCTACGAACCGCCGGCCGATGAGGAAAAGACCAAGAAGGAAAAGCGCGACTGGCGGGTAGTGGATGCGAACCCGGCCAATCTGTCGCTCTACCTGATTCCGGCGGAGGCCGGTGAGGACGGCAAGCGCGCGCAGCGCAAATTGACCGATGGCAGCCGGCACGTGGACGCCTTCGCCTGGTCTCCCGACTCGCGCGCCATTGCCTTCAGCCACCAACCTACGCCGAGCGCCGACGACTGGACCCGCGGCGATCTGGCCGAAGTGGAGGTAGTGTCCGGCAAGGTCCGCGCCATCGCCGCCACCAACGCCGCGGAAACCGCGCCCGTCTATTCGCACGACGGCAAATATCTGGCGTACCTCGCCTCGTCCGATCCACCGCATTGGGGCGGGGAAAGCCGGATTATGCTCGTCTCGCGGGAGACCGGCGGCTCGCGAGCGCTTCCGGCTTCCTACGACGAGCAGCCGCAATTGCTCGGCTTCACCGCCGATTCGTCGCGCCTGCTGTTCCTCGAAGCGCGCCACACGCGCACCGCCATTTACGCCATGCCGCTGGACGGCCCGCCGCGGCCCGTGTTCGAAACCGAAAAGGGCGTGATCGGAACCGCCGGCGCGCGCCTCAACCCGGCCGGCACGTACCTGGGTTTGCCTATCGAGAGCGCTAGCGAGCCTGTCGAAGCGTACGTCATGAAGGTCTCGGGCGGCACACCCATACGCGTGAGCCGCACCAATATGGATCTGCCGAAATTGCCAATCGGCCGCACCGAGGTAGTCCGTTGGAAAGGGCCCGACGGTTTCGATATCGAAGGGCTTCTCACCTACCCCGCCGGTTACGAACAAGGGAAAAAGTATCCGTTGATCCTCAACATTCATGGCGGTCCCACGGGTGTGTTCAGCGAGACCTTCACCGGGCGCGGCGCGCTGTACCCGATCGCGGTGTTCGCGGCGCGCGGGTACGCGGTGCTGCGTCCCAATCCGCGCGGCTCCAGCGGCTACGGCCGCACCTTTCGCTTCGCCAACTACAACGACTGGGGCGGCAAGGATTACCAGGACGATCAGGCGGGCGTCGACCACGCGATCGCCATGGGGGTAGCCGATCCCGACCGCCTCGCCGTCATGGGATGGAGCTACGGCGGTTTTATGACCTCGTGGACCATCACCCAAACCCACCGCTTCAAGGCCGCCGTGGTGGGTGCCGGCGTCACCGACCTGTGGAGCTTTACCGGCACCTCCGACATTCCCGGCTTCCTGCCCGACTATTTCGGAGGCGAGTTCTGGACGCGGTTCGAAACGTTCCAGAAGCATTCGCCCATCAGCTTCGTCAAAAACGTGACCACGCCCACCCTGGTGTTGCACGGCGAGGCGGATGTGCGCGTGCCCACCTCCCAAGGCTACGAGTTTTATCACGCCTTGAAGCGGGAAGGCGTGACGACCCGCATGGTGGTGTATCCGCGCCAGCAGCACGGACCCACCGAACCGAAATTCATTCTCGACATCATGCAGCGGCATCTGGATTGGGTGGATCAATATGTCCGGTAGAATCGTTCTTCTGCTGATTCCGGCGGCTCTCTACGCGCAGTGGACGCCGGAGCTTTCCATGAAGGTGAAGACGGTCACCGCGCCGGTGCCTTCGCCCGACGGCCGCCTGGCGGTGTGGACCGAAACCGGTCCCGTAATGGACGGCGAAAAGAGCGAGCCGCTGACGCACGTCTTCCTGGCGCATAGCGACGGCTCCGGCCGCCTGCAACTCACCCGTGGCGAGAAGTCCGCCGACGCGCCGGCCTTCGCCGCCGATTCGGCTTCGGTCTTTTTCGCGTCCGAGCGCTCCGGCAAGCGCAACCTCTACCGCATCGCCGTCGATGGCGGCGAGGCGGAGCGGATCACCGACTGGAGCGGAACGCTGGGGACGTACGCGGTTTCGCCCAACGGCAAGTGGATCGCGTTCACGGCGCGCGAGCCGGACACCGGGGACGACCGTGCCAAACGGGAGAAGCTGGATTTTCGCGTGCTCGACGAAAATCCGCGCAACCAGTCGCTCTGGATGGTACCGGTCGAGCCCAACGTCGAGGGCAAAAGACCGGTGAGGAAAGTGGCCGCCGGGACATATCACATCGGTGCATTCGACTGGTCGCCCGATTCGCGCCGCATCGCCTACGAAGCCCGGCCCACGCCAGACGCCGACGACGGCCGCAAGTCCGACATCTACGAAGTGGAGGTGGAGACAGGCAGCGTCCGTCCGCTGGCCGCGACCCCGGCCGGCGAGGGTGAGCCGAAATATTCGCCGGACGGGCGCTACCTGGCGTACGTGCGCAGCGACCCATCGGCGAAGCGCATTGAGAGCAGCCGCATCGTATTGCTGACTCTGGCTGACACCAAGACGCGCGAACTGCCGGCTTCTCCGGACGAATCGCCGACACTCGCCGGATGGGCGGCGGATCGCATCATCTTCAGCGAGGGGCGCGGCACGCGCAACGCGCTCTACGCCATGCCGGTGGACGGCGAACCGGCCGCACTGTTCCAGCCGGCGCGCGGCACCTTCGCGGCGGTCGCGCTGAATCGCGCCGGCACCCACGCCGGCATGGCGATGCAATCCAGCGGCGAACCGGTGGAAGCTTATGTCACGGAAATGACCGCAATCCAGCCGGTGCGCGTGAGCGCCGCCAATGTGGACCTGCCGAAGCAACCGGTCGGCGAAACCAAAACGATCCGCTGGAAATCGTCGAAAGATGGCAGGGAGATCGAGGGATTGCTCACGCTGCCGGTGAACTACCGACAAGGGAAGAAGGTGCCGCTGATCCTCAATATTCACGGCGGACCGGCCGGCGCCTTCACCGAAACGTTCATCGGCGCTTCCGGCCCGTACCCCATCGCCTCCTTCGCCGCGCGCGGATGGGCGGTGCTGCGCGCCAACCCGCGGGGATCCGCCAATTACGGAGTGCCGTTCCGGTCCGCGAACGTGGACGATTGGGGCGTCGGCGACTACGCCGACCTGATGAGCGGGGTGGATGAAGTAATCCGGATGGGCGTCGCCGACCCGAACCGGCTGGCGGTGATGGGCTGGAGCTACGGCGGCTACATGACAAACTGGGTGGTGTCCCAGACCAATCGCTTCAAATGCGCCGCCACCGGCGCGGGGCTCTCGGACCTGATTTCCATGTGGGGGACCAACGACATTCCGAGCACGCTCGACGATTACTTCGAGGGCACCTGGTATGAGCAGTCCGCGCGCTACATCGCCATGTCGCCGCTGGCGCACATCGGCGCCGCCAAGACGCCGACCCTGATCCTGCACGGCGAGGCCGATATCCGGGTGCCGACGTCACAGGGCTACGAGATGTACCACGCGCTGAAGCGCCTGGGCGTGCCAACCGAAATGGTAGTCTACCCGCGCACGCCGCATGGCCCGCGGGAGCCCAAGTTCGTGCTGGACATCATGCACCGCCACATCGATTGGGTGGCCAAATACCTGGGCGAGTAGCGGGGGCCCAGAGCTACGTAGGGGCGCGCGGCACAAAGGTGGAATTGACTGGTCCGATGTGTGGAGGGCTTGCAGTCCTAACGCCGCCACAAGTTGTGGGGTAGGCAATTTTGCCCAATGCCACATGGTTTTCCCCGTCGGCACGAACCTGCACAAGTGGGGCGGGCAATTTTGCCCGCAGCCGCCTTTTTAGGCGGCTCTTTCGAGGTGAGGCGAGTCTTCCATCCCGGCGAGAGCCGGCTAAAAAGCCGGCTGCAGCCAGAATTGGCTGCCCCACGATTTGTGCGGGACGTCGCCGAAGTTTTTCGGGCACAGCGTGAGAGCCTGCTGCTCCCCGCGGTTGGCGAAGGGCGAGGGCTTTCCCGATGATCGCGCTCGGACAGGAAGGGCGTCTTTTCTTGCGCTTATGCGCTTAAGCTGGGGTGGCCGTCATCTCCCGGATGGGGACTTAGGGAGAACGGCGATCCTCGCTCGCCTTGCGATCAGGGCTACAAGTGAGAGGGCGGCGGGCCTAAATGCCAGGCTCGTGCATATCCATCCAAGCTCTTGCCGACTCCGTCTGCACCGGGGAATAATGTCGCTGCGTTCAATCCAACCGAATTCAAATTGCGCAGGATTTCCGGTTTCGCCTCGTGGGCGATCCGGAAAACCCAGCGCGATTTCTCCCCCAGCAGGGGCCAAATAGCTCTCCAGTGGTCCGTCTGTGGCCTGCTCGCGAATGTGAATAGACCCTGCTGAGCCACAAGGCGGGGGAAGTGAGCCCCTCGACAATGAAACACGGCAGCCCACTCCTTGAGTTCGGAGACGACGCTGTCTTTGAAGAGCTCGTCGTTGGGTTGTGCCTCATCCCACTTCGGATCCGAGTAGTCAAGGTCAGTGGGATGCGGGCCCCACACAAACCTGTCCACCTCAGGACCAACCCGCGATCTGAGCAGGTCTCCAAAACGACCGTGACGGAAGACGTAAACATACCCGTCATCGTCATCGTCATCTCTCCACCCGTCCGCCACTGCGAAGAATGCTGCAACCCACGGTGACTTCGTCCAATCGAGTAATCCGGTCGGCGCCCCGTAGTGTTGCATTACGACAAGTTGCATCCAGCGGGTTGTCAGGTACGTGCGCTCAACATCGGAGAGGTAGGTTTGTGCGTGCTCTCGGAAGCGCTGGCACATAGCTCTTTCAATTCGAAGGCGCTTTTGAAGGTATGATGGCAACGTGCTGGGATTTCACCGCGTCACGATGAATCCGGAGGTCATGGGCGGCAAGCCCTGTATTCGCGGGATGCGGGTAACGGTCGGAATGATTGTGGAGGCGCTTGCCGCCGGGCGTACCGTCGCCGATCTTCCGTACCTGGAAGAAGAGGATATCCGCGAGGCGCTCGCCTTCGCCGCCCGTTTGGCGCAGGGGCACGAGATTCGCCTCGCCAGTTGATGAACGTCCTGATCGATATGAACCTGACGCCCCGCTGGGTCCCGCATTTGCGTAGCGCGGGTCATCAAGTGGTGCATGGGGCCTCCATCGGAAGGATTTCCCCGGATCAGGAAATCTGCGACTACGCCCGCGTGAATGGATACGTTCTCCTGACCAACGATCTCGATTTTCCGCGCATCCTCGCGCACACAAAGGACGCCAAGCCGAGCGTTGTTCTTCTCCGCGGGGAGCCGTTGATTCCGGAAACCCATGGCACCGCAGTTGTCCCAAGCCCTGGTCGACTGCGAGGCCGACCTCACTCGGGGCGCCATCGTAACCGTTGACTGGTCGGACGAGCCGCGCGCCAGGGTGCTTCCTCTGAAATAATCGGCGCCCTGTTCATGGCACCGCTGCCGAGGCGCGCTCCGGCAATTCGCCATATAATGGCGGGCATGATCCGACGCATTCTCGTTATGGCGCTGGCGGGCGCCGCTCTTTTGCTGGCGGCCGACCCCACCGGCACCTGGACCGGCGACCAGCCGGGCCGCGACGGCAATACCTACAACATCACTTTCAAATTGAAAGCCGACGGCGGGAAACTCACTGGCACGATGGGCGGCGACCAGTTCGAGCAGCCCATCCAGAATGGTGAAATCCACGGCGACGACATTTCATTTATGGTTCACCTGGAGTTCGGCGACGGTATCGATTTGAAGTACACCGGCAAGGTGTCGGCGGACAAGATCGATTTCAAAGTGCAGCGAGCCGGTGGCGACGATCAGCCGCAGCCGTTCGTTGCCAAGAAGACCCAGTAGGCGAACTGCTAACCATCGAAGCGGTATAACGCCTGCTCGATGGGTGTGCCGCGCACTTCAATGCGCTTCAGGTCCGTGGTTCCGATGCCGTGGCCTTCGGCCAGCGCCAGCGTGTTGTCGCAGGTCTTGAACGGCGCGGTGCCGCGCATCGCGCGAGGGTTGTAGCCCATCACCGCCATGGTCACCGCATCGGTCGATACCGGGTTCAGGCCGGCCAGAAGCACGCCGGGTTTCACCAGGCGCACGCCGCCGATCCAGGGCCCCTCGCCGCCGGCGATGGATTCCACTCCGTCGATGATCGCCAGGTGGATCGGCCGCGCCGCCACCAGGTCCGCTACTATGTGCGGCACCCGGTAGCCGGGGTCGTGATTGGCGCCGAAATGCAGCTCCTGTGGCGCCGATTTCGAAGGCTGCCGGCGCCCCCGGTGGCCCACCGCTTCCCGCCCGCTCCTGGGACTCTCGTTGGGCTCATCCACGCCCGAATCGTCGCCGTATATCGACGCCGGCAAATTGCCGAAACAGTTTTTCAGCGAGAGCGTCACGCCGCACGTCTCGTGATTCTTGAGCTTGGCCATGCTCACGAACACGTCGGTTTCATCGTATGCGCGGTTCAGGTCGTACGCCGGATACATATAGGCGCTGCCCGGCACCCGGAATCGCGCGTAGCTCTTGCCCTTGCCCAGGGCGTTGGTATTCTCGAACTCCACGCCGCTAGCCGCCGCCAGGAGCGCCCGCGGATTCCAGCCCGAATCCAGCATGACCTCTTCCAATGGACCGGCCGTAGCCCACGGGCTCTCCACGAAGCGGATGCGTTTGGCGCCGGCGCGCCCCAGGTGATACGCCGCCGCACCCACCAGTTTGGGATGGACGTAGTGCGTCCGGGCCGGTGCCAGGCCCCGCACCCGCAGGCTCGGTGAGCCGGTCATATTCAGCTTGATGGCCACGGTTTTGTTGCGCACCAGCTTTTCCAGCCCGCCCAACTGGTCGAACATCGCGCCCAGTTTCGCCGCGATGTCCTCATCGTAGGAGGCGCATTTGGCGATGGAAACCGGTGCCGCCGGCGCCGCGGGAGCGTCGGAATTGCCCGCCGCGCGCGCCAACGGCGCCGCACTGGCCGCACTCACGATTGCCAGCCATTCTCGTCGAGTCATGCTACTGCTCCAGTCTGATGGTGGCGCAGACATTTACATTGTCGATGTCTACGCCCGAACCTTCCTCTGTCCGGTAAATCTCCAGCGGCTTTTCGGTGCCCTCCGGTGTTGTCAGAGCCGCGCGCTTGAATTCTCCCAGGTAGTGCAGGGTAACGTTTTCCACCGGGTAGTCCGAGTAATTGACCAGGTGAACCACTTCGGTTTTGCCGTCGGCGGAAACCAGGACGTTCGAAAGCACCGACGAAACGTTGAACAACCGCACCCCCAGGTTGCGGCTGCCCACCATCGAATTCACGTCGCGAAAAACGTCGTTGAGGTGCTCCGTTTCGGCCTGGTCCAGTGTGATCCTGTCCGCCTTGGGGGTTTCGTCCTTCCATCCGGGCGGCGCGGTCAGCAGCATGCCGCCGCCGCGGGTGAAGCCGCGCAGCACGTTCTTCTGTTCCGGCGTGAGAGCGTCGGCGTCCACGTTTACCGCCATGGTGGCGCCCTGGAGCGCCTCCGGGGTCAGATTCTCGCGCGGAATGGGCCGTACCGGTGTGTGCTTTACTGCCAGCATATCGAGGATGCCGCCGCTGAGCAGCCCGCCTTTGGCCGGGTCCTGCACCACCGCCAGTTTGCCCAGCTCGCGCATGCTCCGCCATTCGGGATGGCGCTCGAAATAGGCGAGCATGGCGCCCATCCGCTGCCAGTCGCGCAACGCGCCAGCGTCACGCTTGGCGAGGCGCGCGGCCAGATCGCCGTCCAGGCTCACCACCCAGCGACCACCGGAAGCGGCCGCGTCGGCAATCACCTGAAGATAGCGCTGGCTGGTGACAACGGAATGCTCCGGCGGCTGGTTGGCGATCCAGAGTTGTGCATCCCCCCAGGCGCGAACCGCATGAATAAAGCCGGTGTTGGTGTCGATCCAGGTGGAACCCGTCGGTCCCGATTTGGCGTGACCGCTATCGAGCGATGCAATGCCCGGCCAGACGCCCTGATAGGTGCCTAGTATGGGAACGCCGGCCCCCAGCTTCATGCGGCTGCGCGAGGTGATCTCGATCACCGGCGCCGCGCCGGCCGCGGCGCGTACGCTCGCCGCCACGGCCGCGGGAAAATCGCCCTCCAGCACGATGCCGGTGAGCTTCGCGGCCAGCGCCTTACGAACCTCCGCCACCGCATCGCCGTCCGGCGTCACGACGGCCAGAGTTACCAGGCCCCGTTCGGCCGCGGCTGCCTCCAGATCGGCCGAATAGGTTTTGAGAAGCAGGCAGTTGACGGGACTGCCGTTTAACAGATCGAGCGACTTCGGGTCGCTCCACTGCCACCGCGCCGGAACCCAGTCCACCGGTTGCGGTACGCCAGCGCCCAACAGAGCTGTCCATCCCATTACGGCCGCAAAGCCGACCGTACGCATCCACATATATAACAATATGGCACAAATGACACAGGCGCCATGGCACAAATGACACAGGCGCCGCGTGGCGTGGTCCGCGCAGCGGTAGTGCCTCAATCCGCGTTCATCGAAAATCAGCAAACGCTTGCACCCGATGCCACAGCCGAGCCGACATCCCCTGTTTCCACATGGGAGAGTTAAGCCCAGAGGCCCGTCTCCCTAGAAACCGATGCACCGGGGTATATTGGGTGCGACCCGGCTTTGGCTCGTCTTTGTCTAAGACAGATTTGGCCACAAATGTGCGTTATTGACGGTTTTGGTCGATACGTATAAAGTTAGGATTCTAGGCAGAGGATAATGGCAATGAGCAAAGATCGAAGTCCCTCGTACGTTTTGGGCTGGCTGACCACATCAGCGAACTACACAGTGGTCACATCTTCCGCTCCGCCGGAGCATCGATCAGTGGCGCCAGTCCAGCGGACGCGGATGGACGGCTGTAACGCCGACCAAACCAGGGTCAGCGCCTCTTCACCCGCGCCGTGCTCGGGCAAAGATCTCGTCAAAACGGCGTGATCGGACCCCTTCAAAGCGCTCTATTTCGACTTTTGCCAATTCCAGCCGGCTGCCGGCCCGCACATCTGGGTACGGCTCATTGAACACAATACACCGGATTCCAGCCAATACGACCTTTTCAGTGCACTGGAAGCACGGGAAGGTGGTTGTATATAGTGTTGCGCCCCGGCTTCTCCGTCCCGCAGCGAATAGCGCCGCGACCTCGGCGTGAATCGCCGTGCAGAGGGTCATGGCCCGCTCCGACCAGAAGTAGTTCTCCATATCTTTCTTGCACGCGCCACATTTCCAGCGCGGTTGGTCGCTATCGCCATTCGCGAGTTGCGCCCCACACATTGGGCATCGGATTCCGAGCGCAACGAAAGACGCGTGCGCTTCGTCCCTAACGATGTCGCGGTAGCATTCTCCTCTCTTCCGGTTCCGGAAATAGGTCACCTCCTCGACGCAAGGCCTTGTCGGGCTCGGATTCTCGTTGAATCCTTGGCCAACGATATCCCCCATTTCGCCCGGGGGCGCTGTAACGATCACTGCCCCGACCTGTCGCTTTAGGCACTTCGATCCGTGTGCAGCCGAATACGCCAGATTCATGAATATCTCGGATGGGTTCGCGTACCGTGGGGTTAGGCCAGTGACCAGATCCACATATTGAGGCACCTTCTCTCGCAGTCCCGCTATGCCCGCGTGATCGGTATTGTTGATCAGTACGTCTGCCTGATCCACACAAATCTGTACTTGCTGCCCGTATTTGTAATCTTCATCGCGGTCGCGGTCGTCATCCTGCCGAAACGCTTCGACTCCCCCACCATCGCCCTCGTACAGATGCTTTAATCGAAGCCATCTTTCGGAGGTGGGGCATTCAAGAGCGAATAGAAAGAAGTCGGATCCGAACCGCTCACGAAGGTAATCTGTCTCCCCCGTATTCCGGATGCCATCAACAACCACACATGTGCCTTTGTTTAGTTGCCAGAGCTTATCGACAGCCCGCTCCGCGAGTATTCCTGGATTGGAAGTCTCGCCGCGCATCTGGTCCCCCAGCGTTTGCAAATCGGATCGCTTCGAGGGAACTCCGGGATTCCGGGTATCCCACTCGGCCCGCAGAACGTCGGAGAGGCGCACCGCCGTATATCCGCGGCGTTCCTTCAGGATCTTGGCCGTTTCTGTGCATCCAGACCCGAAAGGACCCGTCAGCCCGATGACTGTTGCTTTGCCCTGCATACTGGGATTATATCGGTCTCCGCTGAGCGTCGGCGCATTCCGCCTGCCTGGGCGTTGATCGACGCTGAGGCGCCGGCGGGGGGTTCCTCCAGATGGAAACGCTCTTTCGCGGTTGAGTCATCGGCCAAAATTACCCTCGGTCCGTATTGCGCTTCCGTTCTGGATGAGTTTCCTCGTCGGCGCACATTTCAAGCATTGCCCCGCGCACACCCGCGCTCGCGGCCCTAATGCGTCAAATCGTAAGTGAAATAGTTCATGGCGACCTTGTAGGCCAGCGTCGCCCATTTCTCGGGATAACGGGCGTCGTCGGACCACTCCCAGGCATCGCCCAGGTCCATATTGTGACAGATTGCCACCATGATCCGGCCTTTGTCGTCGTAGATCGCGCGCCAGTGCGGCGGCCTGCCGGTCGGGCCCTTTTCATAAGTCAGCCCGGTATAAGTCCATTGCCACCCGGGTACCTGGAACCGCTCGTCCAGATCGTAGATGGTATGGAAGATGGGGTCGCTGTCGTCGATGTCCACGATGGGCCGGTCGGGGAAAACCTTGCTCATGCTGGCGGTAAAAACCTGCCACTCGTTCATGCCCCGATACTGTTCCGAGCCGTGGAAATCGTCGACCATCAGGAAACCGCCGCGCAGAAGAAACTCCCGCAATCGCGCCACCTGATCGTCCGGCAGGTACCAATGGCCGACCTCGACCGCATACATCATCGGCCAGTTGTAGACGTCGCCGGTGTCGTCGAGCTCCACCACCTGCTCCACCGACCGCGTGTCGATCCGCGTCAACCGGCGCACGCCTTGCAGCAGATGCCGGTCCGAGCGAGGATAATCCATCGTCCAGTTCAGATTGGACCGGTAACCGCGGTTGACGCCGGGGCACTTCAGCCGCGCCCGCGTCCACTCGTGCTTTTCCAGATAATCGGACGGCAGCGGAAAGTTCTCGTACTCGAACGCTTCGTATTCGCGAAACGGCTTCTGGGCGCGCAACACACTCCACGCGCCGAAGCCGGCAAGAAGTAACGCCAGTGCCGATCGAAGACGCACCCTTGGGCACAGGATAGCAAATCGAAGCCCTGTGCCGGCTGATATACTCGTGGTTTCCACATGGCGAATCCGAAGTACGCGGTTTCCGACAAGCCGATACCGGTGGCCGAGCTGGTCGACACGCTGAGCGACGGCACCAAAGTGAAGCGGCGCATTCCGCGCATGCGGGCCTGCAACGAGAAAGACGAAAAGGGCAAGCTGTGCGCGGGGCACCTGAAACGCTGGTTCTTCTTCGGCGATGAAGTGAAGCGGAAGTTCGGCGCCGATGCCGAAATTTACCGCTGCGAACATTGCAAGACGCTCTACCTTCCCAACCCGGAAGAGACGCCGCGAACAGGTACGCTGGCGTATTAGGCGCGTGGGACAGACGATCGTTTTTTTGTCGTCTGTCAGGCTCTTACGGCCTGGTCGGTCTGACAGACCACGAAAAGCGATGGTCTGTCCCACTGTCCGCAGGGTCTGACCTCACTGTTGGATGGCAGTCCGCAGGGCGGTTTCAAGCGCCTTCTGCTTCTCCGCGGTCAGCTTTTTTCCTTCGGCGGTGATATAGAACACATCGATGGCTTTGTGGGCCTGGGTGTCGATGAGCACGACTTCGATATTGGCGCCAAAACGGGAAAAGGTGGAGGCCAGGTCGTAGAGCAGGCCGGGCCGGTCCTGAGCCACGATTTCCACCAAAGTCGCGGTGGCGCTGGCTTCGGCATTAAAGGCGACCCGGCTGGCTACGCCGGCTTTGCGGCTGGGCAGCTTGGGCTTGGGACGATTGCGGAGCAGAACCTTGACGTCCATCCGGCCGGAAATCACTTTTTCCACCGAGGAACGCAGGCGGTCGACCTCGGTCGGGTTTAGCTCGAGGGTCCGCATGGGGTCCTCGAAGTTGAAGGTGTCCAGGATCAGGCCGCGCCGGTTGGAAAAAGCTTCGGCCTGCACGATATTCATGCCGAAACTCGAAAGCGTCCCGGCCACGGAGGCGAACAGGCCGGGGCGGTCGCGCGCGACCAGGGTCAACTGCCAGACCGATTCGCGGCGGCGAATTTCGACGGCGAAGCCGGTGGGACGGGCGCGGAGTTCCAGCGCCATGTGCTCGTCGATTTCGGCGTCGCCGTGGGTGCGCAGATAGCGAGTGGGAAAACCTTCGAGGAAAGCGACCCGTTCCGGCGGAATGGCCGGCGCCGCCTCGATGCGATCGGTTTCGAGCTCCCGCGTCAGCTCGCGATACACGCGCAAGTAGACCTGCCAGAGCTGCTGGGAGCGCCACGGCGTCATGGCGGAGGGGTTGACGGCGCTAATGTCGGCGTAGGTGAGCAGGGTCAGCGCCTTCAAGCGCTCGACCGTTCCCATGCGCCGGGCGATTTCGGCGATGGCCTGCGGATCCGAGGTGTCGCGGGACTGCATCACCTCGGACAGCCCCAGGTGGCTGGCGATGAGGAACCGCACCAGGTCGCGGTCGGCAGCCGGCATGCCGATGCGCAAAGCGGCCTGTTCGGCCAGCCCGACGGAGCCGGCGACGTGCCCGGCTTCGGGCGTGCCTTTCCCCGAGTCGTGAAACAGGAGGGCGAACATCAATATGCCCGGCCGGGTCACTTCAGCCAGGATTTCGCGGTACGGCCCTTCCACCGCGCGCAGATTGTGCATGGCCACCAGGGTATGTTCGTCCACCGTGTAGCGATGGTAGAAGTCGCGAATTACCTGGCATTCGATGGCCTTCAGCTCGGGGAACAGGACGGTGAGCAAGCCGGTCTCGTGCATGCCGCGCATGGCTAGCGAGGCATACGGCAAGCTGAGAATGTCTTCCAGGGGACGCCAGAGCGGCTGGTCGCCGGTGAAATGCCACTTCAGGCGATCGAGCCGGCCGGCGATGCGTTCTTCGGCTTCGAAGGATAGGGCAAAGCCGTGGCGGCCCACGAATTCGAAAAGCCGCAGCACCAGCTCCGGGTGCGTATCGAGCTGTTGCGGCTCGCGGATATGGGCGCGCTCGCGATGCACGCTGAAATCGGAGTTGGAAAGACGGGAACGCCAATTGCGGAACTGGGCCAGCAGCGAGCTGAGGGACGCTTCGCTGGCGTCCAACTGGCGCATGGCGGCATGGTAGACGGCCCGGGCATGGCGGTAATACTCGCGCATCCAGGCGGCCACTTCGCCGTGCTCCCACTGTTCGGCGATGGCGTCCTGGGCCTCGAACGACAAGGAATTGCTGTCGCGTCCCGCCTGAAAGTGCAGAAAGCAGCGCAAGCGCGCCAGGTGCACAAAGGTGTGACGCAGAGCGGAGGAAAGCTCGGGAGCGGTCACGCGCGTGGCGTCGGTGTCGTGCAATTGGTTGAGCCAGCAAAGCAACTGGAAATCGCGCAATCCCCCGGGAGTGTCCTTGATGTTCGGTTCCAGATGGTAGAAAGTGTTGCCGTACTTGGCATGCCGCTCGTGGGTCAGCCGCGCCAGATTGCGGATCAGCGCTTCGCGGTTGGCCTGAATGAAACGCGGCAGCCGGGCGGCCATCGAGGCATAGAGCGCGCGGTCTCCGGCCAGGTAGCGCTGATCGATCAGGCTGATGTTGAGCTCGGTGTTGCGGTCGTGGACGGATGTGCATTCCTCCACCGTCCGCACGGAATGGCTGACACGCAGGCCGGCATCCCAGAGGCGCTGGAGAAACGCCGCGATTTCCGGTTTATGTTCCTGCGCCAGGGCTTCGGCTTCCACCAGCAGCAGCAGATCGACGTCGGAATAGGGGAAGAGATGGCGCCGCCCGTAGCCCCCGACGGCCAGCACGGAAAAGCCGGCGGGAACGGCCGACAGCAACAGTTCGCGCGCCGTACCCTCCACCAGGCGGTCGACCGCGGCGGTACGCTCGGCCAGCGCCGTGAGGGCGTCGCCGGTCTCGAAAAACGTCCGCGCCGGGTCGGATGGGCTGTTAGAGGGCAGTATCGCCTCGGTCATCGTTTCGAATTCGAATGGCCTCGGCGACATCGTAGACGAAGATCTTGCCATCGCCAATCTTGCCGCTGCGGGCCGCTTGGGTAACGGTTTTGATTACTTCCTCGTAGCGGGAATTGGAGACGACAAGCTCGACCTTCACCTTGGGCAGCAGGTCGACGTTGTACTCCTGGCCGCGGTAAACCTCTTTGTGGCCCTTTTGGCGCCCGTGCCCGCGAACTTCGCTGATGGTCATTCCGTCGATGCCAATGCTCTTGAGCGCCTCCTTAACTTCATCGAGCTTGAACGGCTGAATGATTGCCTCGATTTTCTTCATTGCCCAGCCCCCCGCGATTCGAAGATCCAGACTTCGGAGTGCATGCTCAGGCCGGGATGCCTGGTCCCCGCGCGCTGGCCACTCACCTCCATAAAGTAGCAAAACGCACCGGGATCTGCGTTTCAGGACTTTCTATGCGCCAGATTCGAAATTTTTATGGATGGCCTGCCACAATCCTATAACCCCTCGTTTCCTTTGCGAGCCGCGAGGAGTTTTTTGTGCCGGTCGCGGTCGGGACAGCGGTTTCGGCCCGGTCTGCGCGATGATAGGCGCCATGGGTGTGGAAGCCCACGCCTGGGAGGCCGATCTGGCGGACGTCAGCTCCATCCCTCTGCTGTACGATCGGGCAGAGCACCTGCTGGGGCCGGTTGAGATCGTCGTGAACAACGCGGCGGCCTGGGAGGCGGATACATTTATACCTTCCGGCGCGGAATTGGACAACAAGCTGGTGGAGTTGTGGACGGACCGGCTGAAAGGCACTGGCATCCGGGCAGGTCCGCTGGGTAACGGGACAAAGGATTTATGTCGGCGGCGGACACGGGATGTGAAGCGCCGCTCCCGGCAAAGGTGACTTCAGTCGAGCAGACGGCGTCACGACCAGCTCGCCGCTCATCGCTTCACTTTTTTCGCCAGTTCATATCGGGCCAGCATCAATGCCTCGACGGGCCGGGAAGCGCGGAACCCGAATTGGCGCAGGCGTTTGATGGCCTCTGGAAAGTCGACGTACCCGCGCAGGGACGCTTGCAAGAGGACGGCCAGCGTGCCCGCCACCTTCAGGTGCCGCGCCTCGGCCTCCCGTCGGCCGGCTCGTTCGTCGATTAGAAGCACGTCCGCCCGGACTTCAAGAGCAAGGCTGATTGCCTCGCGTTCTCCGTCGCCCAACTCCGCCACTAGGCTCGCGTCTAGTTGCCGCACCTGCATCTCCTCAAGCCATCCGGGAGGTGCGGATGCCCACGCACTCACCGCGAGAGGAGCTTCGGGGTGCCGCATCTCGATTAGAACGGAATGAGGAACCAGAACGCGGCCATAGATTTCCCGAAGAACATCGGCGTGGCCGAGACGGATGAAGTAGTTGAGCGGGCTGGTGTCTGCAACGACGATCATGCCGGCGATCGCCCGGCTTCCACCAGCCGGTCCAGCGTGGCCATGTCCTTATTGAGATCCTCGACGGTGTAGTCGTAGATTTCATGCTGCTGGAGGAAGGCATCCACCTGCATGCGCGTTCCGAAGCCGAGAATCTGGCGCACCTGTTCCATTGTCAGCCGGCCGTCACGGTACGCTCCGGCCACCGACTCTTCCAGTAGGGACCGGGACGCATCGCGGCCTTCTGGCACGAGGTGCTGGAGAAACCGGTCGGGGATATCGACGGTGACCTGCATAGCTTGAGGTTAGCAAAGCGGGCAGCGAACCACCGCCTCGCCCGCCTTCCGCCCCATTCACAGAATTCCGGGGAAAACAACTCCTTATATACGTGTATTGGCGCCCGCCAAGCCGGGTGAATTCACCCGTGCCGCATGCTACATTCCGAGGTGGAGGGTAGCTTCGTCGAGCCCGCCAGGAGGGTCGGAACGTCGGGGGCAAGAAATACCGAACGAACCCATTATTGGCTGCAACATTAAGAAAAATACCGGCTTATTCGGTGGGTCCGGAGTGGCCTCGACCCCGAACGAACCTAGCCGCCGGTTGATCGGCTCAGTTCGATACCGTTTTAGTCCCATTTGGCGCGTGCCTCCCATCCACTAGCATCTGAGCGACTTAGGAGATCTCCCGCGATCGGTTCTAAAAAATTGTGGATTTTTACGACAAGCAGGTCTTATAATCGTTATTTAGAAGCTCATCCGCTCGAAAGAGGAAGGGGAAAATGTCCAGCCCATCTGCCGTAACCCGGCCTAAAGTGACCATCGATGGCAACGAGGCCGCCGCTTATATCGCTCACCAGGCCAGTGAAGTCATCGCGATTTATCCCATTACGCCATCGTCCAATATGGGCGAATGGGCCGACCAGTGGTCGGCTGAAGGCAAGACCAACATTTGGGATACCGTGCCTACGGTAATCGAAATGCAAAGCGAGGGCGGCGCGGCCGGCGCCCTGCACGGCGCCCTGCAGGCCGGCTCGCTCTGCACCACCTTCACCGCCGCCCAGGGTCTGCTGCTCATGATCCCCAATATGTATAAGATCGCGGGCGAGCTCACTCCCACCGTGTTCCACATCGCGGCGCGGACGGTGGCGGCCCACGCCCTCTCGATCTTCGGCGACCATTCCGACGTGATGAGCGCCCGCTCCACCGGTTTCGCCCAACTGTCCTCCTGCTCGGTACAGGAAGTGATGGACCTGGCGCTGATCGCCCATGCCGCCACGCTAGAAGCGCGCGTCCCCTTCCTGCATTTCTTCGACGGTTTCCGCACCTCCCACGAAGTAGCCAAAGTGGAGCAGCTTTCGCGCGAAGACATCCGCGCCATGATCGACGAAGACCTGGTGATGGCGCACCGCGCGCGGGCCCTGTCGCCGGAGCATCCCGTGATTCGCGGCACCGCCCAGAATCCGGATTTCTACTTCCAGGCGCGCGAAGCCTGCAATTCGTTCTACCTCGCCACCCCCGCCATCGTGCAGAGCGTGATGGACAAGTTCGCCCGCGTGGTGGGACGCCACTATCACCTGTTCGATTATGAGGGTGCGCCGGACGCCGAGCGCGTGATCGTCATCATGGGCTCGGGCGCGGAAGTGGCGCACGAAGCCGTGGAGGCCATGAACGCGGCCGGCGAAAAGGTGGGCGTGCTCAAAGTCCGGCTGTTCCTGCCCTTCGACACCGAAAAGTTTATCGCCGCGCTGCCCGCTACGGTGAAATCCCTGGCCGTGCTCGACCGCACCAAGGAACCCGGCGCCCTGGGCGAGCCGCTCTACGTGGAAGTGCTGACCGGACTGGCGCAAGCCGGCGTTTCCAAACGGGTCATCGGCGGCCGTTACGGGCTTTCCTCCAAGGAATTCACGCCCGCCATGGTCAAGGCCGTATTCGACGAACTGCACAAGCCGTCGCCCAAGAACCATTTCACCGTCGGCATCAACGACGACGTTACCCACACCAGCCTCAATTACGACCCGGCTTACTCCACCGAAGTGCCCGGCACGGTGCGCGCCCTGTTCTACGGCCTGGGCGCCGATGGCACCGTGGGCGCCAACAAGAATTCCATCAAGATCATCGGCGAGGAAACCGACAACTTCGCCCAGGGCTATTTCGTCTACGATTCCAAGAAATCCGGCGCCATCACCATCTCGCACCTGCGCTTCGGCCCCAAGCCGCTCCATTCCAGCTACCTCATCACCAGGGCCAGTTTCGTGGCCTGCCATCAGTTTTCCTTCCTGGAGCGCGTGGACGTGTTGAAGTACGCCGAAAAGGGCGCCACCTTCCTGCTCAACAGCTCGTTCGGGCCGGAGGAAATCTGGGACCACCTGCCACTCACGGTGCAGCGCCAGATTATCGACAAGCAACTCAAGTTCTACGTGATCGACGGCTATGAAGTGGCCAAGCAGACCGGCATGGGCGGGCGCATCAACACCATCATGCAGACTTGTTTCTTCGCCATCAGCGGCGTGCTGCCCTCCGAAGAAGCTATCGACGCCATCAAGCACGCCATCAAGAAAACCTACGGCAAGCGCGGCGATACCGTGGTTCAAAAGAATTACGCGGCGGTGGACGAGGCCGTCGGTCATCTGCATCGCGTGAAGGTTCCCGACAAAGTCACCGCGCAGTTCGACATCCGCCCGGCGGTGCCAGCCAACGCCCCCGAATTCGTGCAGAAGGTTACGGCGCGCATGCTGGCCGGCGAAGGCGACGAGCTGCCGGTGAGCCTGATCCCCGTGGACGGTACTTTCCCCAGCGCCACCACCCAGTGGGAGAAGCGCAATATCGCCCTCGAAATCCCCGTCTGGGACGAGGAGATCTGCATTCAGTGCGGCAAGTGCGTGCTGGTCTGCCCGCACGCCACCATCCGCGCCAAGGTGTACGACACGGCGTATCTCGAAGGCGCGCCCAGTACCTTCAAAGCCGTGGCTGCCCGCTGGAAGGATTTCAAGGAGCGCAAGTATACCCTCCAGGTGGCGCCGGAAGATTGCACCGGCTGCACCTTGTGCGTGCAGGTCTGCCCGGTGAAAAGCAAGACGGAAGTCAAGCATCGCGCCATTAATATGGTGGCGCAAGCGCCGCTGCGCGATTCGGAAGCCGCCAACTGGGATTTCTTCCTGAAGCTTCCCGAAACCGGCCGAGACACGCTCTCCATGAACCAGGTCAAGGACGTGCAGTTGCTCCGGCCCCTGTTCGAATTCTCGGGCGCCTGTTCGGGCTGCGGCGAAACCCCGTACATCAAGCTGCTGACCCAGCTTTTCGGCGACCGCACCTATATCGGCAACGCTACCGGCTGCTCGTCGATTTATGGCGGCAACCTGCCCAGCACGCCTTACTGCACCAATGCCGAAGGCCACGGCCCCACCTGGTCGAACTCGCTGTTCGAAGATAACGCCGAATTCGGCCTGGGAATGCGCCTGGCGGTCGACAAGCAGAACGAATACGCGCGCGAGTTGGTGGCGCGCATGGGAATGACGATCGGCGAGGAACTGGCGGAAGCGATTCTAAAGGCCGATCAATCCACCGAGCCCGGCATTTTCGCCCAGCGCGAACGCGTCCGGCTGCTCAAGGAAAAGCTCGTCGGCGCCGTCACCCTGGAAGCCCGCAACCTGGCGGCCATGGCCGATTCGCTGGTCAAGAAAAGCGTCTGGATTCTGGGCGGCGACGGCTGGGCCTACGACATCGGCTACGGCGGTCTCGATCACGTGCTCGCTTCCGGCCGCAACGTCAACGTCCTGGTGCTCGATACCGAAGTCTATTCCAATACCGGCGGCCAGGCCTCCAAGTCCACTCCGCGCGGCGCCGTCGCCAAGTTCGCCGCCGCCGGCAAACCGGTCGGCAAGAAGGATCTTGCCATGATGGCCGTGAGCTACGGCAGCGTCTACGTGGCGCGCGTGGCCATGGGCGCCGGCGACATGCACACCCTCAAGGCCTTTCTCGAAGCCGAGGCCTTCAACGGCCCGTCCCTCATCATCGCCTACAGCCATTGCATCGCCCACGGCTATGACATGGCTTACGGCCTGGAGCAGCAAAAAGCCGCCGTCAACTCCGGCTACTGGCCGCTGTTCCGCTACAATCCCGACCTGGTGGCGCAGGGCAAGAACCCCTTCCAGCTCGATTCGCGTCCGCCCTCGATCCCGCTCAAGGATTACATCTACAACGAAACCCGCTACACCATGCTGGTCAAGAGCAATCCGGACCACGCCCGCGTGCTGCTGGAGGAAGCCAAAGAGGATGTCGCTTCCCACTGGAAGCTGTACGACTATCTGGCGCACGAGAGTTTCGCCGCGCCGCAGGAGGTGAAGAAATGATCGACCTCAGCAAGACCATCGACCTTTCCACAACCTATCTCGGGTTGAAGCTCAAGAATCCGCTGGTGGCGTCGTCTTCGCCGCTGTGCCAGGAAGTAGCCAATGTGCGCCGGATCGAGGATTCCGGCGCCGCGGCCGTCGTGCTGGCCTCCATGTTCGAAGAGCAGATCGAGCTCGAAAGCGACGAGCTCGACCGCTTCCTGACCGAAGGCTCGGAGCTTTCTCCCGAGTCGATCACCCACTTCCCCGAGCTCACCCACCGCGTCATGGGGCCGGAAGTCTACCTGGCCCACATTGCGCGCTGCAAACAGGCCGTCAAGATTCCCGTCATCGCCAGCCTGAACGGTACCACCAAGGGCGGCTGGGTCGGCTACGCCAAGCAGATGCAACAGGCGGGCGCCGATGCCATCGAGCTGAACGTCTATTACATCCCCACCGATCCCGATCTTTCCGCGGACAGTGTCGAGCGCACCTATGTCGACCTGGTTCGCGCGGTGAAGGCGGAGGTGCGGATTCCCGTGGCGGTGAAGCTGGGACCGTATTTCAGCAACATGGCCAACATGGCCAAGAAACTGGAAGCCGCCGGCGCCGACGGCCTGGTTCTGTTCAACCGCTTCTACCAGCCCGATTTCGACCTTGAATCCCTGGAGGTGGTGCCCAACCTGATGCTCAGCACCCCCTACGAGTTGCTGCTCCGCCTGCACTGGATCGGGATGCTCTACGGCAACGTCAAACCCGACTTGGCGCTGACCGGCGGAGCCCACTCGGCCACCGACATCGTCAAAGCGATCATGGCCGGCGCCAAAGTGGTCATGATGACTTCCGCCCTGCTAAAGCGCGGTATCAGCTACCTCGATACCCTCTCGACCGAGCTGCTCGTCTGGTTGGGCGAACACGAATACGATTCCATCAAGCAGATG
The DNA here is from genome assembly GCA_003164035.1 of Bryobacterales bacterium. GTDB lineage: Bacteria > Acidobacteriota > Terriglobia > Bryobacterales > Bryobacteraceae > JBEKYD01. The sequence continues at coordinate 22,163 of PLRS01000055.1, forward strand.
CAAGGCAGCATGAGCCGCAACTCGGTCCCCCAGCCGCGCGCCTTCGAACGCGCCAACTACATGAAGGTGCTCAGCAGCTACGCGTCACGATAGCGGTCAGCTTTCAGCGGTCAGCTTTCAGCTACACCGGATAGCTGATCGCTGAAGGCTGTGCGCTCTTTCTCGCCTCCAGCATTTTCCGGTAAGCTTCCAGCAGCCGCTCCCGGGCTTCGTTGCCGATCGGTTCGGGCATTTCGCTCGGCCGGTAACGATGACACAAATCCACCGTCTTGCGCAGACTCTCGGCGAACTCGATGCACGGCGGGCATCCGGCCAGATGAGTCTCGATTTCCTGGCACGCCTCGGGTGGAAGTTCCAGGTTCAGGTATTCGGACAGCAGGGAAAAGACTTCCTTGCATTTTTCGGTGCGATCGTCGGACTCCATCTCATTTTCCTCAGGTGCGGCCGGGCAGTCTCCCGCCACCGCTCCGCAGGTATTCGTCCAATTCCTGGCGGACCGCCAGACGCGCCCGGTGCAAGCGCGTCTTGACGACGTCCTCGGTCAACTCCAGGATCTGGGCGGTTTCGAGCGTGGACAACTCCTCCACATCGCGCAGCAGGATGACCGCGCGGTAGTTGTCCGGCAGCCCGCCGATCGCTCGCGCCAGCGCTTCTTTCATTTCCGCGTCGAGCGCCTGGCGATCCGGCAGCCGCGACCAATCGGCGATCTCCATCTTCGCATGGCCGCCGCCATCGTTGCTGGCCGGCAAAAACTCGTCGAGCGAAAGTTCCCGGGAGGGAGCGAAGGCGCTCTTTCTCCGCTTCATCAGGCAGGCGTTCCTGGCGATCCGAAATACCCAGGAGCGCACCCTCTCCGGTTCGCGCAGCCGGTCGAAACTCTCGAACACCCGCAGCAAGGTCTCCTGCGCCACCTCCTCGGCGTCCTCGCGCTGTCCGCACATCAGCCAGCTATAGTGGAAAATCTTCTCCCGGAAGTGTTCCACAAAGCGATCGAACGCCTCCGGCGCTCCAGCCATCAATTGACGCGCGAGTTCGGCTTCGGTTTCACGTTCCAAGGCCCGGTACCGCTTTTCATTGTAACGATACCGTTCGGCTAGACCTCGGCTGCCGCCGGTGTGAGGATCGCGATTTCGATACTCGGCCCTCCCACCAGCGTGTTGTGAATCAAACAGGCCTTCACCGCGCGCAGAATGCCGGCCCGGTGACGATCGTCCAGGCCGGGAACCGTCACCTCGATCTGGAACGAGCCCAGGCGGGCCGGCTGCGCGGCTTTCTCCGCCACAACCCGCACGTTCAAATCCTGGGCGGCCAATTGCCGGGTCTTCAAATACTGAGCCGCGTAGTAGGCCGCGCAAGTCGCCAGCGACGCCAAAAGAAACTCCGGCGGCGTCATGCCGGCATCCGAGCCGCCGTTCTCGACCGGCTGGTCGCAAATCGCCCGATGGCCCCGGGCGGCGACTTCGAACTTCGAGTCCCGCAGATATCTTGCCGATACTTCCATCCGTTTTTCGTCCTGCCTGTAAGGATTCAATCCCCGCCAGAAGGTGACAAAATCGGCTCACGGGCCACGAGGGTTCGCCAAACCCCCATACTGAAAAGGATGAACACGGAAACATCGCCGTTCGAACTCACCCTGCCGGTGGAACCCGCCGATATCGACGAGCTTGGCCACGTCAACAACGTCGCCTACCTGCGCTGGGTGCAGGACGTCGCCGTCGCCCACTGGAGGACCGTCGCGTCCGCCGCGGAACAAGCCCGCCTCTGGTGGATCGTCGTGCGCCACGAGATCGATTACAAACATCCCGCCTATCTGGGCGACCGGATCGTCGCCAAGACCTGGGTCGGGACCGCCAGCCGGATCCGCTTCGAGCGGCATACCGAATTGCTGCGCGAGAGCGATCGCTGCCTGCTGGCGAAAGCTCGCACCCTGTGGTGCCCCATCGACGCCGCTACCGGAAAGCCGGCCAGCGTCGGCCCCGATATCCGCGCCCGCTTCTCGGTGGCCGAGGAGGCGTAGGCCAAGTGCTCGCGTTCATTTGGTGGGACAGGCCTCCCGGCCTGTCGTAGCCGCGAAGCGGCTCTTCCAGCCGCCGACAGGCCAGGAGGCCTGTCCCACTCGGCAACGGAACTCTGAACTGAGAACTCTGAACTGCAGTCCGTCACTCGCGCTACAATAGCCACTTCCATGCCCATCCTGGACATCAACGACATTAGCGCCATTCTGCCTCATCGCTACCCATTCCTGCTGGTCGACCGGATCGTCGAACTGGAAGCGGACCGCGTTGTGGGCATCAAGAACGTAACTCTGAACGAGCCGTTTTTTCAGGGGCATTTTCCCGACTTTCCCGTCATGCCGGGCGTTCTGATCGTGGAAGCCATGGCCCAGGCCGCCGGCGTTCTGGTGCTGAAGAGCATTCCCGATCGGCACCGCAAGGTGGTGCTGCTGGTGGCGATCGAGAGTGCGCGCTTCCGCAAACCGGTGATTCCGGGCGACACGCTTCGTATGGAGATGAAGGTGCTGAAGCGCAAGGCCAGCGTGGCCAAGATGGCGGGGGTGGCGACGGTGGATGGCGTCGTGGTGGCCGAAGCCGAAGTCATGTGCAAGCTGGCCGACAAGGAGGACAGCCCGGCTGGCGCGCCCGGCGGCGCGTCCCAGCCCTGAGCCGGCGCGATGCCCATTCATCCGACCGCCATTGTGGACGCGCGGGCGCGCATTTCGGGCAGCGCCGAAATCGGACCCTATGCGGTGATCGGCGCCGAGGTGGAGATCGGCCCCCGCACCCGCCTGATGGCCCACAATTACCTGGAAGGCCCCACCTGGATCGGCGCCGACAACGTTCTGTTTCCCTATAGCACCATCGGCGTCGCCTCCCAGGATTTGAAATACAAAGGCGAGCGCGCCGAAACCCGCATCGGCGACCGTAACCGCATCCGCGAGTTCGTCAGCATTCACCGCGGCACCCAGGGCGGCGGCCTGGTCACTTCCGTCGGCAGCGATAACCTGCTCATGACCTACGCCCACGTGGCCCACGATGTACGCATCGGCGACCACGTGATCCTGGGCAATAGCGTAGGCCTGGCCGGACACGTGATCGTCGAAGACTGGGCCGATGTCGCTCCCTTCTGCGGCGTGCACCAGTTCTGCCGGATCGGCCGGCACGCCTTCGTCGGCCCCTACAGCGTCGTCAAGCAGGACGTCATGCCGTATTCGCTCAGTAGTTGCAAGCCGGAAATCTCGGTGTTCGGCGCCAACAGCATCGGACTGGAGCGGCGCGGTTTCGACAAAGAGACGATCGAAGCCCTTCAGACCGCTTTTCGCCTGCTCACCCGCGCGCACTTGAATACCGCCCAGGCCATCCAGCGCATTCGCGCCGAAGTTTCCCCCTGCCAACCCGTCGACGAGTTGCTCGCCTTCATCCAGGCATCGGAGAGAGGGGTGGTCAAATGACTGTTTTCGTGGCGCGCGCACTCGTGCGTGCCGCGTCGAGACTCATCTCGACGCCCGTCTTCCAGCCGGAAACTGTGGGGCAGACCATCGTTTTATGTGGTCTGCCCCTGTGGATTTCTGTGACCGCCGTTTATGCGCTACGGTCTCATCGCCGGTAACGGCCGATTCCCGCTGCTGGCGCTCGAAAGCGCGCGGCGGCTGGGGCACGACGTCACCGTCATCGCCATCGAGGAAGAGGCTCCGCCGGAAGTGGAGAAGTTGGCGGCGCGCTGTCATTGGATCTCGCTCGGCGCGCTAACGAAGCTCATCGACATCCTCAAGAGCGAAGGCATCGCCGACGTGGTGATGTGCGGCCAGATCAAGCACGCCAGCATCTTCTCGTCGATTCGTCCCGACTGGCGGCTGGTAAAACTGCTGGCCTCGCTGCCCTCCAAGAATACCGACGGCTTGATTGGGGGCGTGATTCGCGTTCTCGAAGACGAAGGGATCCACCTGCGCGATTCCACCACCTTGTTGAAGCCCCTGCTGGCCTTGCCCGGAGCGATGACCGCGCGCAAGCCGAACCGGCAGGAGCAGGCCGATATCGATTACGGCCGGCGCGTGGCTAACGCCCTGGCGGGCGTGGACGTGGGCCAATCCGTGGCCGTCTGCGAGCGCTCCTGCGTGGCCCTGGAAGCGATGGAAGGCACCGACGCCATGTTGCGCCGCGCCGCCGGCCTGGTCAACGGCCGGCCCCTGACGCTGGTCAAAATGGCGCGCCGCCGCGAACACCTGCTCTTCGACGTGCCCGTGGTGGGCGCCGCGACCATCCCGGTGATGCGCGAAACCGGCACAACCGTGGCCGCCATCGAAGCCGGGCGTACGCTAATGCTCGACCGCGAGGAAATGCTGGCGGCAGCCAACCAGGCCGGAATCGCCATCGTAGGATTGGAGGTCGAAGCTTAGTGCATGGCTTCGGAAGTTCGTTGGCGCATCCGGCAACCGCTCCCTCACGGTCGCGGCTCGGAAATGCGCGAGCCGCGACCGTGAGGGAGCGGTTGCCGGATGCGCCACTGTAATTACGAAAGCGAGTACTGAGTGCGCGGTTGAAGGCCGAAAGCTTCGGGAACACAGAGAAACTCATGGCACCAGATATCCCCAAAATTCGCTTGGCCGTAGTTGGCGCCGGCCAGTTCGGGCGCAACCACTGTCGCGTGGCGCGGGAATCGGCTCGGGCGGAACTCGTGGCAGTGGTGGACCGGGATGCCGCGCGCGCGGCCGAGGGCGCTGCCGGCACGGCCCTGGCCCTCACCGACGCGCGCGACCTGGCGGGCAAGGTGGACGCCGCTATCGTGGCCGTCCCCACCACGGCTCACGAGGAGGTGGCTTGCGGGCTGCTCGAAGCCGGCATCGATTGCCTGGTGGAAAAGCCCATCGCTTGCGACCTGGCTTCGGCAGACCGGCTGATCGCCGCCGCCGCGAGGCACGGCCGGATTCTCCAGGTCGGGCATTTGGAACGCTTCAACCCGGCCGTGCTGGAACTGGAACGCCGCGCCCGGCTGCCCCTCTTTTTCGAGGTGCACCGGATGAACCTGTTCAGCCCGCGCAGCCTGGATGTGGACGTGGTGCTGGATCTCATGATCCACGATGTGGACGTGGTCCTGGCCCTGGCCGGCGCCTCGCCTGTGGAAATCCGCGCGGCCGGCATCACGATTCTCTCCCAAAAGGTGGACATTGCCAATGTTCGCCTGCAGTTTCCCAATGGGTGTGTGGCCAATCTCACCGCCAGCCGCGTTTCCACCGAACGGGTCCGGAAGCTTCGCCTGTTCCAACCCCAACAGTACCTGTCCCTCGATTACACGCGGCAGGACCTGGCCGTTTTTTCGGTGGGCCCGAACCGTCAGATCGGCTTTGAACAGGCCCCCGTGGCCAAGGCGGAGCCCCTGCAATTGCAGCTCGATGCCTTCCTGGAATCGGTGCGGACGCGAAATTCGCCGAAATGTTCCGGCGCCGCGGCGCGTCACACACTAGAGGTAGCGCTGGCGATTCTTGATAAAATCGATCGGCATACGCGCCTTGTCTCGCAAACTTTAGCCGCTGGATGGAAACCGTAGTTCAACACCCGGTCGAACCCGATTTGCACCTCCTGACCGAGTGGGGAGATGCCGATGGACCCGCGCGCCGCCGCAAGGCCCTGGTGGCCACTCTGGCCGTTCACGTGGGGCTGATTTTGACCCTGGCGGCGCTTCCCTCGATCACGGCACCGAATGAGGGTCCCGAACCGGTACATGTTATTACGCCGCTGATTGAGCCTCCCACCGAGCTTACCCAAAAGGCCCCCAACCGCTCGAAGATTTCGGCCGAATTCGAGCTGCAACCTTCCGCCCCGCGGCCCAGGTTGAACCCGCCGCCGGGCCCGGAGCCGGCGCCCCATGAAAAGCCGCGGCCGGCGGTCATCCCGCAGTCCCCCGCGCCCAAGCCCGAGGCGCAGATCTCCCTGCCGGAACCGCCTAAGGTGGATACCGGCGTTAAGGAACCCAAAATCGAGGTGCCCCAGATCGCCCAAGCGCCGCCCCCTCCGGCGCCTACAGTGGAGAAGCCCAAGATGGTGATGGAAAACCTGGGCGGGCCGAAGGGTCCGCCTCCGCCGGGCCAAAGCCAGGTACCGATTCCCAATACCTCGATTGCCGAGGCCGTCCACAGCCAACGCGGCACCGGTTCTGGCGGCGCCGCGATGGGCGGCGACCCGGGCGCGGCCGACCCCAATATTTTCGGCGGCATCAATCAGCCCCCTTCCCCGGGCACCCCGCTGGCCGGTTTCGAGTTGAAAAGCGACCCCATGGGAGTCGACTTCCGGCCCTACCTGACCCAGATTCTGGCCACCGTGAGGCGCAACTGGATGTCGGTGTACCCGGAAAGCGCGCGCCTCGGCCTGCGGGGACGCGTGGCTCTGCAGATTCGGATCGTCCGCAACGGCATCATAGCCAAGCTGGTATATGCGCAGCAGTCGGGCTCGCACGCTCTCAACGAGGCCGCCGTGGCAGGAGTGGGAGCCTCCAATCCGCTCCCGCCCCTGCCGGGCGAATTCAAAGGCGACCACATCGACATCCAGCTCAACTTCGTCTACAACGCTCCCCACCGCTGACAATGTCCAGACCGCAACGTTTCGGCGCCGCCATGACCGCCTACGCCATTTTGGCCGTTTTGGCCGCCCTCACCCTGGACGGTGGATTGATGCGCAATGCCGTCTGGATTCTGCTGGCGGGCCTGGCACTGAAGACCTGGATCGCCCAGAAAGCCGGCTGGTAAAGCGCTCGCCGAGGGCGGCTGTTCCGTTGCGGAACGTCTTCCCCGTTCCAACCCGGAACACGTTCGGCGCATGAAACGGTTTATTAAGGCAAAAAACTCTTAAATTACTGCAACTACACCTATGTCGCATTTGGTCCTAAGGCTGCACTCTGAGTTCGCGACGGCCAGTTCGGGCCGGTCCTAAAGAAAAACAGGAAAGAGGCCGATGAACATGCAGGGTAGCGGTGTGTCCTTACGCAAGGAGAAAAGAATTCCCCGGCAGGTGCGTGACCAGATTGTCCTGGACCACCTTCCCCTGGTGAAGGCGATTGCCATCCGGGTACACGAGAATCTGCCCGTTCACGTCGATTTAGACGACCTGATCCACGCCGGCGTGCTGGGACTATTCGACGCCGTGACCAAGTACGACCGTACCAAGAACGTGGAGTTCCAAAGCTACGCCAAGCATCGCATCAAGGGCGCTATCCTCGACAGCCTGCGCCAGGTGGACTGGGCTTCGCGGGACATGCGCAAGCGGCAGAAACGAATCGACGCGGTCAGCCACGAACTGGCCGGCAAACTGGGCCGAAATCCGAACGAAAACGAACTGGCACAGGGCATGGGCGTCAGCACCGACCGTTTGCGGCACATTCAGACCGAACTGCTCAGCCTGGGCCTGGTTTCGATCTCCTCTACTCCGGATCACGAACACGACCGGCCGCAGGAGTTCCCCGCCAGGACCGACTGGCAGCCGGACCGGATGTGCGAGCAGCGGCAGTTACGAACGACGATCGCCGATGCCATCGGCAGCCTTCCGGAGCGTTATCAGAAAGTGGTTTTCCTGTATTACACCAACGACATGACGATGCGCGAAATCGGCGAAGTGCTGGGAGTCAACGAAAGCCGGATTTCGCAGATCCACAAAATGGCGCTGAAAAAGATGGCAGTGGCGCTGCAATCCCGCGGCATCAATTCCGCCGGGGCGCTTTAGCAGCCCGTGGCAAAAGTGGGGACAGTCCGCCGCCGCTGTTGGATGGACAAGATATGTTATCGCGGCTTGGGACAGTCCCCGACTTTCACCACGGGCTCTTAGCCTATTGACAGTTCCGGTAGACTGAAACCAGAGGGGACTTTGAATGTCTATCCGACCGGTCAAGCGCCTGATCAAAGCCAAACCCACGCTCGAAGGCGCCGGAGTTCATTTACGCCGGGCTTTCGGCTTCGGCAACACGTCCGATTTCGATCCGTTCCTGCTGCTGGACGACTTTCGCAACGAGAATCCGGAAGATTACCTGGCCGGCTTCCCGTGGCATCCGCACCGGGGGATCGAAACTATCACTTATGTCCTGGCGGGAACCGTGGAGCACGGCGACAGCCTGGGCAACCATGGCGCCATCGCGGCCGGAGACGTGCAATGGATGACGGCGGGCAGCGGCATCATTCACCAGGAAATGCCCAAAGGCGACCGCACCGGCCGGATGCACGGTTTTCAATTGTGGGCCAATCTGCCTTCCTCGCTGAAGATGACCGCGCCGCGATATCAGGAAGTGAAGGCTCCGGATATTCCGGTGGCGACCGATGACGACGGTACCTCGGTACGAATCGTGTGCGGCAATTTCCGGGGCGTCAAGGGTCCGGTGGATGGAGTGGCGGCCGAACCCATGTATCTCGACGTATCCGTCCCGCCTGGCAAGCGCAAGACGCTGCCGGTGGAGACCACCCGCCATGCCTTCGCCTATGTGTTCGCCGGAGCCGGCAAATTCTGCAACGCATCCGGGCCGCTATCGGTGCCGACCGAGGGAGTGGGCTGGGCGGACACCGAGCCTCCCGCCGAAGCCGAGAACCGCTCCCTGGTGCTGTTCGACAGGGGAGACGAGGTGACGGTGCAGGCCGACGAAAACGGCATCCGCTTCCTGCTGGTTTCCGGGCAGCCGCTGGAAGAACCGGTGGCCTGGTACGGCCCCATCGTCATGAATACCCAGGAACAGCTTCGCGAAGCGTTCCGGGAACTGGACCGCGGGACATTCTTGAGAAACGCGGCCCACGGCTGAATGGGGCGGCGGCGACACGGCAGCCGTGCAGTCGCGTCAGGGCAGGCATGAATCGTCTCTCGGGACGGTCCAATCCAGTGTGCGAGTCTCCGAACTCATAGGGCAGACCACAAAAAACGATGGTCTGCCCCACAGTGACTTGCCGACGGCCATCGCGTGGCGAAATGCCGGGGCGAGATCGGGAGGTCGGAGTCCGCCGGTTACGGCACGCTGCGCAAACTCCGTTCCGCCAGGACTGGCGTCTCGCGAGCGAATTTCACCGCCTGTTCGATCCATTCAAGCGCGTTCAGAATCCGCGGCACATCCTCGAAGCCGTACGACAGACGAAGTTGTCGCTTGCCCTGGGCGGCCAGATCGCCTTGCGGGTGTACGCAGTATTCTCCAGGAATGTAGATCACGCGCGGCAACCGCTTACCGTCCGGGCCGTCCACCGCCGGCTCGCCGGTTGTGCGCGTCAGAAACCGGAAGAACGGCGAGGACGGGTGGGTTTCCACATCCCGGAACGTGAGGTAATAATAGAAGCCGGCGCTGCCGCCGCGGCACTCCTCCAAGACCCCTCCCAGGCTTCGCTCAATTCCCTCCCGCACGGCCACCGCTTTCTTTCGGTAGCCCGCATTCACGATACGCAGTTGCTCGCCAACGTGCCGATCCAGCAGATAGCTGGCCATTTCCTGAACGAATAGGGGAGCGCTGAATCCAGTGTCGCTGGTCTTCTGCACCATGGCATTCATCAGTGGCCCATCGGGACCCAGCAGATATCCAATCCGCAGCCCGGGCGCTATCACCTTGGAAAGGGTCCCGATCTCATAGGCGATCCCCAAATCGTCCTCGGGCAGGACCGAAGCGAAAGGGTCCGCCCGCGGATCGTGCAAAAGCAGCTCATAGGCCAGGTCGTAGAAAACCGGTACCCGCCGTCCCTGCTGGCGCGACAGCCGCGCCGCGACCTCCAGCAGCGCCCGGCGGCGCCGGTTCGACAGGATGGTGCAGGATGGGTTATTGACCGTAACCACGTAAAAGAAGGCGATCCGGCCGATGCCGCCGTTGAGCGCTTCGAGCTTACGCTCCAGCGCCGCCACCCCGATTCCCTCTTCATCTTCGGGAACGGCCAGCACCTCGAAACCTCTACGTTCCAGCGCGTCGCAATAGATGTAATACATCGGATCGGAGGTGACCACGATTCCGGGAGCTATCACCTCCGCCAACCCGTCCAGGATGCTGGTCGCGCCGCATGGGCCGACAATCAGCCGTTCGCGCGCCACCGTCGCCTCGTCCAGCCGGCCGCTTCCCATTCCAGTCAGGAAGCGGCGCAGCGATTGCACCAGGTTCGCCGAGCCGGCCGGGCCGCCATAATTGAATGCCTGTCTGTATGTCACCGCGTCGGCCGCGACGGCTTCGATGGCCTCCACCAGCGCGGCAACCGGGATGGTCTTCTCATTCACATACCCGACGCCCAGATTAATGTCCACGCCGTCGCGGAAATCCTTGGCAAAGTCCTCCATCATACGGCTGACTGGAGACGGCTGGGCCGACGCCCGGCCATAGGAAGAAAGATGGATGCTCATCGGAAACTCTATTCTAGTTCCGGTTGGCGACGATGAGATTCTCGCTCTAATCGTGATCGCCCCCGCCGGGATTTCCCGCCTTCACAACCAGGAGATCAAATCGATGCGTTACCGTATGAAGCAGTTATTCGCTCCGGCGCTCCTGCTCGCTGCCGGACCGATGTTGTCCAGGGCCGCCACCACATATTACATCCCTAACGGATTGACGACCGGCGAGGAATTCCAACTGGTGTTCCTGGCCGACAACGACTACTACAGCGTCACCAGTTCGAACATCGCCACCTATAACACCGATGTGACCGACGATGCCGAATCGTCGGGATCGATGGTCAAATCCATGACGGTTGCCCTTGGCATTCAGTGGAAAGCGATCGTTTCGACCGGGGCGGAGAGCGCGGCTACCAACATCGGTACATCGACGGTGCCCATTTACAACCTGTACGGGCAGGTGGTCGCCAACGGCACCGCGGGACTATGGAGCGGCAGCCTGGTGAACGCCATTCAGTATTCCGAAGACGGCTATTTGACCCAAGCCTGGACATACACCGGCACCAACTCCAATGGCTCGATCGATGTGGGATATGCGTTGGGGGACACAAATGTGCAGGCCGGTGACACCTACGATACCGACTACAACTGGGTCGCGGGCGGTCCGGCTCTGGCGTCGGATGAGGGTTTCTTTTTCGCCATCTCCCCGGTGCTGATCGTGACAGGTCCGAAAACAGTAGCTTTAGCGCCCCTGGTCACGACGCCTGAGCCTTCGAGCGGCATGCTGGCGGGCATCGGCCTGGCGCTGGTGGGCATCGGCGCGGTCCGGCGGCACGACTATCACAAATCCCGGAGCCGGTCGTAAAGCCGCGAACCCTTTCCGCGCACTCGTTATTCGCCGCCCCACCCTACGATCGAGTAAACTGGCTGAATCTGGGTATGGAACCGCCCAATCGAACAATTTCGCGCCGGACCGCCGCTAAGAGCATCCTCACGGCGGGAACGGCGGGGCTGGTCGGCGCCTCGCTGGCGGAAGCTTCCCAGCCGCACACCCAGACCGCCCTGCAAGCGGCCGCGAACTCCGCTCCGCCGCCGCAGTCTTCCAAGCCGGCTGCGGCGATTGAGAATAAGATGTCATCTATGACGCCCAACATGCTCGGCGCGTACGGCGAATGGGCCGCGCAGTCGGTGCCCGATCCCCCGCGCCTCTCCTTCCGGCAACCCATGTTCCGCGACCTGGACGCGTGGCGCGCCGTGGCGCGGGCGCGCTTCCTCGAGGCGCTGCATTCACCCGGCGGTGCCGCTACTCCCGTCGCCACGGTGCGGCAGCAGTTGGAGTTTGACGGCCTGTCCATCGAGCGCCTCGAGTGGCAGTTGCCCTTTGGCCCTCCCACCGAAGCGCTCCTTCTCAAGCCGGCCGGCGCCCGCGGCAAGCTGCCCGGTATCGTCGGTCTGCACGACCATGGCGGCAACAAGTACTTCGGCCTGCGAAAAATCACCCGCACCTCGAACGATCCGCATCCCGCCATGGTGCGGCATCAGGCGCTTTACTACGGCGGCCTGGCATGGGCCAACGAGCTGAGCCGCCGCGGCTACGTGGTGCTGGTGCATGACGCATTCACCTTCGGCAGCCGCCGCATGCGACTCGCCGATCTGCCCGCCAGTATCCGCGACAACATGGTGGAATCGAATCCCGAGGCCGAAGAAGAGATCGAGCGCTACAACCACGTCGCCGCCAACCATGAGCACATCATCGCCAAGAGCCTTTTCTGCGCCGGCATGACCTGGCCGGGCGTGTTTGTCTTCGACGACCGCCGCGCCCTTGATTACCTCGCTTCCCGGCCCGAAGTGGACGCCACCCGAATCGGCTGCGCCGGCCTTTCCGGCGGCGGCCTGCGCACCGTCATGCTCGCCGGCGCCGACGACCGAATCCGCTGCGCCTGCTGCGCCGGCATGATGACCACCTGGCGCGACTATCTCCTGAACAAGTCCTACACCCACACCTGGATGTGCTACGTCCCCGGGCTGCCGCTCGATCTCGACTACCCGGAAATCCTCGGGCTCGCCGCGCCCAATCCGGTGCTGGTATTGAACAACCGGCAGGACCAGCTTTTCAGCATGCCCGAAATGGAAAGAGCCAGCGGCATTCTGACCGAGGTGTACCGTAAGGCCGGCGCGCCCGGCCGCTATCGCAGCATTTTTTTCGACGGCCCCCACAAGTTCGATCCCGAGATGCAAAAGGAAGCCTTCGCCTGGTTCGACCGCTGGCTCAAGAGCTGACCCGCCGTTAGCCCGGCTTGCGCGCCGCGAGTGCGATCCGGACCCACTGGAAGCGGATGTCGCCGTCCGGCATTGGGGTGATGGCGAACGTTCGCACCGCTTCCGCCGGCGCTTCGAGGAACAGGCGGCGCACCTCGGCGGCCGCTTCCCCGCTACAACCGCCCTTTTCGAGCCACGCCCGCAGGGTGATCGGCACGGATTCGGGAACCTCATCCAGCGCCTCCAGCGCGAACCCGGCGTCAGTAACGAAACCGCGCCATTGGGAAGCCGTGTAGTTGCGAACGTGCGAGCCGTCCCGCAGAACCTCGACGTGGTTGTGCCAGGCATCCACTTCCGGCGCGTCGTCCGGTTCGGCGGAATCGGCCACTAATAGCCGCCCACCCGGCCGCAGCACCCGGTACGCTTCCGCCACGAACTTGGCCGGGGAAACAAAATGGTGTGCCGCCAGGCGGCAAAGCACACCGTCGAAGGCGTCTGCCGCGAAGGGAAGAGATTCGGCCGCCCCGCTCTCAAACACCAGGTTGGCAAGCCCGGCCGCCCGTGCTCGTTCCCGGGCCTTCTCCAGCATAGCCGCGGAGACGTCCACGCCGGTCACCTCCGCAACCAGGGGCGCGAAGGCCACGGCCGTGAAACCGGCGCCCGTGGCGACGTCCAGCAACCTGTGCGAAGGCTGGCAGTGCGCGTGTTCCATGAGCCACGCCAGCGATTCGCGGTTCCACTCATTCCACTCCGCGTTGTACTGGGGAGCCTGACGATCGAACTGTTCCTGCGAGGTTCGTGAGGGCATCTCCTATCGATTATCGAACGGAATCTCAGGATTCAAGAGCCAGAAAAGTTCGCACGCGATCCAGTTCCGCCTCGAGTTCCCTCCTGAAAGCTCCTTCGCGCGGTGGCCGCGACTCGACATAACCGAACTCGGACGTAAGCTCACCGTTCCGCACCGAGAGGTTGCCCCAGCCAATCACACGGTCGCGCCATAGCAGCGGCAAAGCGTAATAGCCGAGCTTTCGTTTAGGAGCCGGCGTATAGGCTTCAAAACGGTACACCCAGCCCCACAACAGCTCGAAGCGGTCGCGATCCCACACCACCGGGTCGAAGGGGGTCAGCAAGCGCACCGTGTCCGGCGGCGTAGCGCCCGCCGCATCCTCTTCGGCCGGCCAATACCAGTCCACGCCGTCGACGCGCGCATGCGAGAGCCGCTGTCTAGCTCGCGCGAGGGCACTCTTCAATTCGCCGTGCCACTGCGGCACCGCATACCGCAGACGGCGCACCAGGTCCGACAGGCACGCTCCGGGCAGCGGCGCGTAGATGCGGATGGCCGCGTCCACGAGCGCGTCGATGCGCGCGCGGCGCTCGGCCGTATCGGCCGGCTCGATCCCGTGCTGGTGAGCGGTGTAGATGCGGATGCCGTTCTCGCGGCGCACCACGCGCAGCATGCCGCGGTAATGCATGGCCGACAACAGATGGGTAGTGGCGTTCGACCAGCCGCCCCAGTAGTTCCTCACCGTGCCGTGCGAGAAATGGTTATCCACTTCGCGCGGGTGCGCCCAGCCGCGTTCCCTCACAAACTCCAGCAGGAGTTGCGCCTGCTTCCTGCGCGCGGCCGGCCATGGCCGGCGCCCTTCGGCGGGTACGTCTGTATTCGAGCGCGGATGCATGAGCGCCTGTATGGGCCTGGTCACGAAACCGTAGACGAGGAAGAAGTCCTCCTCGACGCCAAGCTTTGCGTACAGACGTTCGAGGTCGCCGGCACGATAGCCTTTGACTCTATGGCGCAGCGTCAGGTCCTGGGCGCGCGCCGGAGCGCGGATGGGGTCGGCCTGCACAAACCCCAGCCGGTGGAGGGCTCGTTTCAGCGTGGTTGGAGTGAAGAGGCTACGGGCGACGGCGAACCGTCTCAAGTTATCCAGGGTGATCGGCATGGCCAAATGTTGCCCAAGGTCCGCACGGCGATAACCGGCGGTCTCGGTATTATACCTATAGTGATCGATTCCGGCGGCCCGTATCAGACCAGCGTGACGGTGTGCGGCTTTCGCTCGCCTTCCGGCGGAGAGACCAGCGCCGCCGCGCCCACCGAGGCGGAGACGAAATATTGCATCAGCGGCGCGGAGGTATCGAACGGACCTAGCGTCGCCTGATAGGTCCGCCGCCCCATCGGCTTCGCCGGCGTGACGGTCCACTCGGATGCGCCCATGGCACGGATGTGGAGTTGCACCGAGTGTACCAGGGCCTGGCCCGTGGCCACGATCATGATCCGCGCCTTCTCGCCCTTGCCGAACATGCTCGGCCGGGTTGGCAGGAACAGCCGTACGGGTGCGTTCGCGTCCGGCTTGATGAGTTCGGCGAACAGAGTCTCGGTTTCCGGCGGCAACTCCCCCAAGTATTCCTGAAGCGACAGGCGCAGCCGGACCAGCGCCAGGCGGACGAACTTGTTCTGCATGGAGGACAGGGTGCCGAGGTCGTTGCGCGTGGCGACGACGCTTTGAACGTCCAGCATGGCCTCGCGCACCCGCGGCGCCAGCCGTACCCACATCGGGACGGCTTCGGCCGCGATCAGCTTCCGCGCGTCTTCCCCGCTGCCCGCCTTCTTCAGCTCCGCGGCTTTGTTCAGAACCTCCTGCAAGCGGTGCGCCCCGATCCAGGCATCCGTGTAAGGCACCAGAAACTCGATGTGCCGGGCCAGATACTCCAGCCGCTCCTTCTCCACCGGACTTCGCGCCGCGTCCGCCAGGCTCCGCAGCGCCGCTGCCACCTGCTTCTGCGACTCCACGACGGCCGGATCCGGCTCGTACTCGTTCCAGAAAGTGAAGCCTTCGTTGTAATCGCCCGAGAACTCGTGCTGCACCACATGGCCGTCCTTGATTTCCCTGGTTCCGGTGCAAAGCAGCTTCTGGTCCTTATCCATGTCCGTGAGCACGTCCGCCAATCGCGCGGCGCGCGCACCCGAGGCCTGCGTGCGCGCGTACGCTTTGAAATGCTCCGCCGGCGACAGGCGCTTGTCCCAACTGAAACGAGCCTGATAACCGGCCGTCGGATCCACCATCCGGTGGCGCCAATGAATTCCGATCATGCCCTGGCAACCGTACTGCTCCGCCAGGTTCAGGTCGCGCTCGAAGCGATGGACGTGGAATTGCGGCAGCCACATCGACGGATCGTCTTCGAGCCACGGGATCGGCCAGCGCTCGCGGCCTTCCAGCTTTCCGAAAATCTCGTCGACGGGATCCCAGCCCAGCGTGTCGCTCAGGCACGAGAACACCACGTCGAGCGGAAGTTTTTGGTGAAATTGCGGAAAGTCGCGCACCACCCCGCCCCAGCCGCCCAGCACCATGCGCTTCGAGGGTGCGTTGCGTTTCAGAAAGTCGTGGGCCTGGAGGAAAGGCGTTACCGAGAACGGAATACCGGTCTTCCGGCCTTCCCAGTTCATCTGCTCGTCCTGCCATAGCCACACGTGGTCCACTTCCGGATAGGCTTCGAGCAGTTGTCCCAGGCGCGCCTCCAGCAGCTTCTTCGCTGTTACGGATTCGACGTCGAAACGCGGCGCGGCATCGTTCCGCTTGGGCATTTCCTTCGGCTTCACCTCGGGGGGAAGCGCGCGCCAGATCTCATCCGGAATCTGGTAGGGCTCAAACCCTACGCCGGTGCGCATCCCCAGGCGCTTCGCATATTGAAGCGCGTTGCGCAACAGGGATTGAGTCCGTTCCGCCGTTTCCCACGGGTCTTTCGCCAGCCGTGTCGCATCGGAGCCGAAGACCTCGCTGTCGTAGAACTGCGAAGCGCCCATCGCGAATCGCGAGGTGCGCTCCGGCAGATAGCCCCAGCGATGGCTGGCGGAGTTATCGAGAAACGCCAGATGGCCAACGCCCGCGAACTCGAACGAGAGATACGACTCCGCCCACTGCTCCGGTCCCGTGTACACGTGCATCCCGAAGGTGTTGAATCGCATCCGTAGCATGGATTCGAAGTAGGCGCGAAAGTCTTCTTCGTTGTACACGCTGATGCAGTTCAAAAAATCCGGCCAGGGCAGCAGGCCGCGCACCGCGAAACGCGGAGACGAAATCCAGGGTTGGCCCACGGCGGGAACCACCAGGTCCCGAGGGGCGTCGATCGGATAGTTGTCCCCGTCGATGCCAAAGTAAGCTCCCTGCCGCTCCAGGAACTCGAATACGGCATACTGCAGCGCGGTTTCTCCCGCTCCGGTCAATACCAGTTGGTTCGATGCCGCCGCCGCGATGGAGTACGCCTCGGTATGGTGGAACTGGTTCGGGTCGATCCGCATGGCGATCGTCAGATCGCCAGCCGGCGAATGGCTCTCGACAGAATCGGCCAGGCGGATCTCGTTCCCAATACCGAGCCGCGCCAACCCGCGCAGCAGTTCCCGGCTGGCGAGCCGGCGTCCAAAACTCGCGCCCGCGGGGGCCTGAATCAGGATCTTGCGGCTGCTTTGGCCTTCCAGTGCCCACACGGCGGCCGCGCCGCCAACCACCGAGTTCACCAGGAAATCTCTTCTGCTGGAGTTCGACATGGAGATCACTCTAACTCCTGGCCCGGCCCGGCGCTCGGGCCCCGCAGCCTAATCGGGGCGTTTGCGGCTGACCATCAGGGCGACGACGCCGGATAGAAAGAGCGCGGCGGCGACGGCCCAGAGGCCTCCGGCATAAGTGCCGGTTCGGTTGCTGAGATAGCCGATGATGTAGGGACCGGCGAAGCCGCCCAGGTTGCCGAGCGAGCTGATGAGTCCGATGCCCGCGGCGGCGGCCGAGATACTCAGCACATTGCCCGGAATGGCCCAGAGCGGCGGATAAGCGGCCACGACTCCGGCCAGCGCCACGGAGAATGCGGCGACCGCCAGGGGCACGTCGATGTAGGCGATTGTGAATGCCAAAATGGCGAGCGCGATGCCGCCGATGAAACGCGGGATGGCGGTGTGCCAGACGCGCTCGCCTGTTCGGTCCGAATGCCATCCGTTGGCGATCATGATGGGGATGGCGGCGATGGCGGGGATGGCGCAGATCCACGAGGTGGTTACGGCGTTGAAATTACCCACCTTCTGGATGATCTTGGGTAGCCAGAGGCTGAGGCCGTAGTTGCCGGTGGTGCCGCCGAAGTAAGTGAGGCAGAGCAGCAGCACGTCCTTCTGGCGGATCGCTTTCATAAAGGACATCTTCTCCACGCCGGCCTTCCTGGTTTGCTCGTTCGCGAGCTCATTGACCAGCCACGCGCGTTCGTCGTCGGCCAGCCAGTGGGCGTCGCGGGGGCGGTCGGTGAGGTAATACCAACTGATGAAGCCGCAGACGAGGGCGGGCAGACCCTCCAGGATGAAGAGCCAGCGCCAGCCGGAGAGCCCATGCCAGTGGGCTTTCATGAGCACCGCGGAGAGGGGCGCCACCAGGACCTGGGAGACCGGGATCGCGGCCATGAACATGGCGACGGCTTTGGCGCGGTCCCGGGCGACGTACCAGATGTTCAGGTACGTGATCATGCCGGGAAAGAAGGCGGCTTCGGCGATGCCCAGCGTGAAGCGCATGATGTAGAACTGGGACTCGGCGTGAATCAGACCGGTCCCGGAAGCGACCAATCCCCAGGTGAGGAGAGTTGCGGAGATGGCGCGGCGGGCGCTCCACCGGTGGACCAGCAGGGCGCCCGGGATGCCGAGGAGCGTGTAGCCGATGAAGAAGATGCCGGAGCCGAGGCCGAAGACCTTGTCGGAGAAGTGCAGTTCGTGGGTCATTTCGAGGCCCGCGAAGCCGATATTGATGCGATCGATATAGGCGATTACATAGAGGAGAAACAGATACGGCATGAGCCGGCGGGTGACATGGCTGCGCGTGCGCGCGCCGAGATTGGGAGGCGAAGGCAGGGTGACGGTCATGTGCTCGATCGGGCTAAGCGTATCACAGGAAGGCCGGCGGAGGCCAAAGACGCCGTCGGCACGACGTCTGCCAAGGGCTGCTAGGACTTTAACCGCTCCCTCGCGGTCGCGGCTCGGTAAGTGACTGCGAATACGCGGCACCCGTAACCGAGCCGCGACCGTAAGGGAGCGGTTGCCGCGCCTAAACTGTCAGATCTCCGGATCGGTTAAGAGGGTCCCAGCGCTTTCGCGTTGGGCTATTCTCTTGCGCCCCTGACGGAGTCTCCAGCCTTTGTCGCGCCCCCCTACTTCCACCTGAACAGTTTCAGCGCCAGCCCGAAGCAAAGCACCATCCAGCCAACCAGGATGCCCAGTTGCGGCGCGACGTGGGCCAGCGCGGCGCCCTGCAGCATGCTGGCACGCAGCGCGTCGATCAGCGCGGTGAGCGGCAGGGCGCGGATGGCGGGCTGGAGCGCGTCGGGAAAGCGCTCGGCGGAGAAGAACACGCCGGAGAGAATCCACATGGGCATCATGACCACATTCATGAGACCGCTGGCGGCTTCGATGGTGCGGGCGCGGGAAGCGATCAGCATGCCCAGCGAACAGAATGCCAGCGAGCCCGCGAGGCACACCGCCCCGAAACCGGCCAGCGAGCCGCGCATCGGTACGCCGAACACCAGCATGCCGAAGCCGGCCACCACGCCCACTTCCACCACCAGCATGAACAGGCGCGAAAGGATGAACGAAAGCAGATAGTAATAGCGCGGCATGGGCGTGGCCACCAGCCGCTTGAGCAGTTTTTTCCGGCGTGCGTCCACCACGGCGAAGCCCATGCCCCAGATGGCGCTGCCCATCATATTCATGCCGAGCAGACCGGGGATCAGGAAATCGATGTAGCGGGAGCCGGGCTCGCGCATGAGCCGGTCAACGGCCGGGACCGGATTGGAGCGGCCGGCGGCGCTCTCGATGGCGTCGTTGGCCAATTGGCGGGCCGCGCGGCCGTCGGGGTTGGTGTCGTCGAAACGGTACGTCACGCCGCTGGGCGCGGTCTCCACCACCAGCGCCACCTTGCCTTGCCGCAGCGCTTCGACCGCGAGGCTTGGATTGAGCGGGCGAACGTCGAGCCGCTTTTCCAGGCGCAGGGCGCGCACCAGGGCGGGGCCGGTGGCGGCGACTTTCAGCACCTCCGCCGGCCGGTTGCGGAAAGCCAGGCCCAGGCCGGCGGCCAGCAGAATGGGGAACACGAAGACCCAAAAGATGGCTTCCGGCTCGCGCACGAACTCGCGGAAGCGCACCAGCGTCAATTCCAGCAGCGGATGGCGGCTATTCATCGCGCAGCCGCCGTCCCGTGAATGCCATGAAGACGTCCTCCAGGGTGGCCGAATGCACCCTCAGCTCGGTAAGCGGCCGCCCCTGCCGCTCCAATTCGTCGAGCAGGGCGGGAAGGGCGTCGTGGAGTTGCTCCACCTGGGCTTCCACCGCGCCGTCGTCGGTGCGCGCGGCGGCCACGCAGGCCAGCGCTCCGAAAGCGGCGGCATCGAGGGGGCTGCCGCTCGACGATAACCGCACCACGTGCCCGGCGCCGATGGAGGCGATCAGCTCCCGCGGCGTGCCGAGCGCGATCACCTTGCCGTGGTCCATGATGGCGACGCGGTCGCACAGGCGTTCGGCCTCCTCCATGTAGTGCGTGGTGAGCAAAATGGTGCGGCCGGCGCGCTGCAATTCCGCAATCACCTCCCAAAGCTGGCGGCGCGCCTGGGGATCGAGGCCGGTGGTCGGCTCATCCAGAAACAGCAGGTCCGGCTCGCCCACCAGCGCGCAGGCCAGCGCCAGCCGCTGCTTCTGGCCGCCCGAAAGGCTGCCCACCCGGGAATTCCGCTTTTCCTCCAGTTGGACGCGGGCGATGGTCTCGTCCGGCGACGGCCCCCGCGGAAAGAAGCTGCGAAACAACGAAAGCGTTTCGTGAACCGTGAGCTTTTCGGAAAGCTGCGTCTCCTGAAGCTGAATGCCGAGCCGCTCCCGCAGCCGCCGGGCGTCTTTTTCCCAGCTCAGCCCGAGCACTTCCACCTCGCCCGAATCGCGGTCGGTCAGCCCTTCGCAGATTTCGATGGTAGTGGTCTTCCCGGCGCCGTTGGGACCCAGCAGGCCGAAGCATTCGCCCGCCCGCACTTCCAGATCCAGACCGTCCACGGCGACGACGTCCTGAAACGCCTTGCGAAGATTGCGCACGCGCAACGCCGGTGGCGCCGATAAGGAAGACATCCCAATAGTGTAATTGGTCGTAAACGCGAAGCGATATCTCACCCCGTTTCTGCCGAAGCTGCGAGCGTAAAGGCCGCTCCGCCTACTTCACCGCGATCGTCACGCCCGGCTGCGACGCGTTCTGTCCGACGCTCAACGTGACTGGCACCGCGGGTCCCGGCGCGACCAGAAGCGTCACGGGCACGTAAACCGAACCGCCCGGCGATTGAACGGTGAAGGGCCCATCGTACTGACCCGGCACTTCTGGCGGGTAGTCGGCTAACCCCACTCCCAACAGGACCGGCGTCGGATTGCGCCGGGAAACGTGGGAAGCGTGGGGACGGAAACGTGGAAACGTGGGAAAAATCAGGCGGCGGCGGTTTGGGGTTTGTTGAGGCAACATTGTTTGAATTTCTTGCCGCTACCGCAGGGGCAGCGGTCGTTGCGGCCGGTTTTGGGGTCGGGGCGGCGATAGGGCTGTTGGGGAATTTGTGCATTTTTGTGCACGAAATCGGGGTTTTGGGTGGCGGGTTCCTGGGCGACGGGTTCCTGAGCGGGTTTTGGGAGTGTGGGAGTGGTGCGACGCTCCTTCGCGGGAGAAGGTAAGGCGTGGCTGAGGATGAAGATGGCGGCGCGGAGACGGGCGGAGGTGGAGGATTTCGGGTCTTGGAGGATCTGTTCGAGGGCTTGGAAGGCCAGCGGAGCGCGGGCGACGGCCTCTTCGTGGAGGATGTCGGCGCGGTCGTTTTTGGCATCGCGGAGGGCGGTCTCAAAGGCCGGCGAGGTGTGGCGCCAATAGGCGATGGTGTTGCGGTGAACGCCGGCCTGGTCGGCGGCGGCACTGAGGTTGGCGCCGTTCAACAGGGCGTCGACAACCTTGAGCTGAGGAGCGGAGAGGGCGGAATCGGGCATTGGAGCTACCTTTCGGCCACTACGATAGCTTGCGAGCGCGGGACAAGCGGGTGTCCGACGGGGCGGATTTGGCGGAAGTGGCCTGGAATGAAGGGGAAGGGAATGTTTTGGAAATCTGTGATTGGCTTTTGGCCGAGGGGTGGTTTTCAGGGAACTCTCTGCAAGCTTAAGAGACGCAAGGGCTTGCGGTGAGCTCGGAAGCGTCGCGTGGCGACTGAGAGATAGGCAACGCGGCTCCTTCTCCAGCGGCTTGCACTCTCGGGCGAGGAAACACGCGGGCTGTCCCCAGGTTTCCCCCAGGTTTCCCACCGCACTACGGTGGGATACTGGGAGGCGTGCCGACCATACTGATGGTGGGGCCATACCGGATCTATTCTTACAGCCATGAGCCAAACAAGCCTCCCCATGTGCACGTGGATCGCGACGATCAGTCGGCGAAGTTCTGGCTGGACCCGGTTGCGCTGGCCAGAAATCTTGGCTTCGGTCCGGTGGAGCTTCCGCTCCTGAGGTCGTGGAATTTGGGTTGAGCCAGGTTTCGAACTCGTCGGCACAGGGCCGGGCTGGCGCCCGGCTGGACCGATTGACAATCGGTCCGCAGGTTAGACAACCTGCCCCACAAAAAATGGGTCACCTTACTTTCCTTCGCGGGGCGAAATGCCGGGGCGAGATCAGGAGTTCGGAGCTTCGGCGAGTCCACCGGCTAGTGGCGGAGAATCGCACTTTCTTGTTGGAGAAATGGAATGAACGCTTCCCATCTTAATTCCGGCGAACGGGTACGCGACGTACACGTCACTGAAGACACACTGGCGGTGGACCTCGCAGACGGGCGCACAATCATCGTGCCCTTGACGTGGTATCCGCGGCTTTTGAACGCTACCATGGAACAGCGATCCCGCTGGAAAGTAAGCGGAGCAGGCTATGGGATTCACTGGCCGGACCTTGATGAAGACCTGAGCACGGAAGGCTTACTCCGCGGCGCGCCTGCCGCCGCGGAACCCGCTCGTATTGGCCGCTAGGCGGGTCCCGCGGATTGGATTTAAGGCCGGCGGTCAAGCGTATGAAGGAGTTGCTCTGATGACGCGTAAGAAAGGCAAGGTTGGCTCCTGTTTTGATAGCTTTCTGGCCGAACAAGGCATTCTGGAGGAATGCCAGGAACGGGCCGTCAAGCAGATCCTCGCCGATCAGATCAAAGCCGCCATGGGAAAGGATCGCCTTACCAAGGCGGCGATGGCCATCCGCATGCAAACCAGCCGCAGAGCGCTCGACCGCTTGCTCGACCCCACCAACACTGGTGTTACCTTGCACACTCTTCAACGCGCTGCGGCGGCAATCGGCCGCCAACTTCGGCTGGAGCTTATTTGAAACGGCCGCGTGGGGAACTCGGGGACAGATGGGACGTTTTCGGGGTGTTTCGGGTCGCGGTGAACGTTCCGTCTGTCCCCGGCTCCCCGTCCCCGGCTCCCCCCGGCTCCCCGTCCCCGGCTCCCCGGCTCCCTTTACCTGCGATACTGGGTTCATGCCCAAACGCACGCGGAAAAGACCCGCTTGCCAAGGCCCAACAGTCTGACTACTATGTTCGGGAAAAGGCTGGAAAACAATGAGCAACAGTGAGGGTTCGAATCCACAGGGATCGCTTCAGCTCTTCGACGAAACTGGCGAGTACTTCGAGAGCTTGTCCTTGGAGAACGGCACACGCTACTGGTTTGCCCGCGACGTCATGGCCGTGCTGGGGTACGATTCCTGGTCGGCGTTCAAGAATGTAATTAATAAGGCCATCGGTGTTTGCACAACGGGTGGCATTCCTGTCATCGAGCATTTCATCCAGGTCAGGCGGAAAATCGGATCGCGCGAAGTGGACGATTTCCAAATGACCCGTCTCGCGTGCTGCCTGGTGGCCATGAACGGGGACGCCAAGAACTCGGCGATTGCGAGGGCGCAACTCTATTTCGCGGCCCTCGATCAGGTACTGCAAGAACTTGTGGTGATCGATCCGGCCAACATGGATCGCCTTATCATCCGTGGTGAGATCTCCGCAAGGGAAGTGACACTCAGCAAGGCAGCGAGCGAGGCGGGTGTTGAATCTCATCCGCGATTTCAGAATGCCGGGTATCGGGGCATGTATAACATGAGTCTGGCCGACCTGAAAAAACTAAAGGGATCTCCCGATTTGAATCGTCCGCTTTTCGACTTCATGGGTCGCGATGAATTGGCCGCCAACCTGTTTCGGTTGAGCCTCACCGAAGGCAGAATCAACCGGGGTGGCGTATATGGTCAGGCCGAGTTGGATTATGTAGCCCGCGATGTGGGCGCGGGAGTCCGCCGGATGGTAATCCAAGAGACTGGAGTGGCTCCCGAAACCCTGCCCCTTGCGCCAGACATCAAGATTGTCAAGAAGGCTCTCAAAAGTACGGGCAAGTCGTTTTCTCAATTGGACGATCTCGAAAGCCAGCGCGTGATCGAGGCTGAATACATGACTTCACTTCCGGAAGCCCCGGCACGAGACTTCTTTCCGGAGTGCCCCAAGTGCCAGTCCGGTAGCCAAGGCGCGCATTCTGGTTCCGTCCAGTGTACGTCCAGCTCGATTGCAAGTGGGGCGATGTGACGCACTGCGATTGCGAGATTTGCAGGAAAGCGGCAATTT
This sequence comes from Bryobacterales bacterium, assembly GCA_003164035.1. Classification (GTDB taxonomy): domain Bacteria; phylum Acidobacteriota; class Terriglobia; order Bryobacterales; family Bryobacteraceae; genus JBEKYD01. The sequence goes on from PLRS01000055.1 coordinate 46,401, forward strand.
GAATTAGTGCGCCCACATTGGTTTCGGTTCGTTTATGCGCGGGCGGTCACCAATACCATTTGAACCGCCTGAGCGTCGATGAACGCGCCCAGCTCAACGGCTCAACGAGAGCCCGGCGGTGCCTTGGTGTCAGCGTATCCCCCCGTCCGGAGTCACGAAGCGGACTTCGATTTCGCGCTCGTCTTCGGCCACGGTGCGCAGGTGGATTTCGGTACGGCGGGCCGGCAGCAGGCGGGGGAATCGCTCGCCCCATTCGATCAGGACTACGGCGTCGCGGTCCAATATTTCTTCCAGTCCTAGCGTGGCCAGCTCGCGCTCTTCCTCCAGGCGGTACAGGTCGATGTGGTAAACCAGGCCGCCGCCGTATTCGTGAATCAGGGTGAAAGTGGGGCTCGAGACTTCGTCCGGAGCGGCCGCGCCCAAACCGCTGGCGATACCTTTGGCGAGGGTGGTCTTGCCGGCGCCCAGGTTGCCGATGAGCAGCACCACGCCGCGCGGCAGATCGGGCGCCAGGCGCGCGCCTAGGGCGATGGTTTCGGCGTCAGACGCGGTGCGGTAGACCGGCACACTTCTCCCATGCGGCGGGCAGATAACCCACCAGATCGCGCGCGATCAGGCCCTTTTCGCCGAGCGCGCCGGCGGCCAACTCGCCGGCCAATCCGTGAAGGTACACGGCGGCGGCCACGGCCTGATCGGGATCGTCGGGAAACTGCGCCACGAGGCCGGCGATGAGGCCGGTGAGAACGTCGCCCGAGCCGCCTTTGCCCATGGCCGGCGTGCCGGTGGGATTGATCCAGACGCGGCCATCCGAGAAGGCGATCAGGGTTCGCTGGCCCTTCAGCACCAACGTGACCTGGTTAGCGCAAGCGAACGACCGGGCGGAATCGACGCGGCTGGATTGAATCTCGGCCGTCGATTTGCCCGTCAGGCGCGCCATTTCCCCAGGGTGCGGCGTGAGCACGCGCACGCGCGCCGAATCGCCGCGAATCCCTGGCGTCAGGGCGTCGGCATCGAGCACCACCGGCTGCTCGCAATCGGCCAGAACGGCTGCGACCAAAGCTTTGGTTTCCTCCGATTGGCCCAAGCCGGGGCCCATCGCAATCACGGTCTTGCCGCGAGCCAACGCCGGGAAGCTCTCGTTCGCCAGCGGCTCCGTCATCAGCTCCGGCACTTCGGCGGCAAAACCCGGCGCGGCGTGAGACGCCACCGTGACCAGGCCGGCGCCCACCCGCAACGCGGCCAGCCCGCACAGCACCGCGGCGCCGCTTTTGCCCGGACTGCCGGCAGCCATCAGCGCGTGGCCGAAAGTGCCTTTGTGTCCCGAGCGCGGCCGCGGCTCCAGCACCTTCGGGAACGTCGCCGGCGTCACCAGCTCCAGCTTGAAATCTTCGAGCAGATCGGGAGCGCTGCCGATGGGCGCGACGACCAGCTCTCCCACGCGGTCGCAATTGGGTGCCAGCGCGTGCGCCACTTTGGGCGCGGTAAAGGTGACGGTGGCATCGGCGCGCGCGCACTCGCCCGCCGGTTCGCCGGAATCGCTGGGCATTCCGGAGGGAATATCCACGGCCACGACTTTGGCGAGCGGGAATCCGGAATCGATCTCGCGGATGGCACCGAGCGCGGCGCCGCGAGCCGGCCCGTTCGTTCCGGTGCCCAGAATCGCGTCGACAATGAGCGTGGCGAAGCGCGCCGCGGGCGGGATGGCGCGCTGAACCGCGCCACCAGCGGCTAGCAGCATGCGATAGTTGGCGGCCGCGTCACCAGCCAGTTCCGAGGGATCGGCCAACAGCACCACCCATAGATCCGCCGGCTGAAAGCGGACGTGCAACTGGCGCGCGATGGCCAAACCGTCGCCGCCGTTATTTCCCTTGCCGCAAATGACCAAGATGCGCTGGGCGGCGAGCGGGGCGTAACGCTCCCCCAGAAACTCCACCACCCGGTGGGCGGCGTTCTCCATCAGCACCAGGCCGGGAATTCCGCGCTCGCCGGTGCGGCGATCCACCTCGCGCATTTCGGACGCCGTGAGAACCTTCATAGCCGCCTGGCCACCACCATGGTCATATCGTCCTGCAACTCGGAGGAGCCTGTCCACTGGTTGACGGCCTCCATGGTGCGCGCGATCAATTCGGAGGAATCCGCGGCCGAATACCGCACCATCAGCTCCTTCAGGCGATCGTCGCCGAACATCTCGCCGTAAGCGTTTTCCGGCTCCACGATGCCGTCGGTGTAGGCCACCAGCAAGTCGCCAGGCTCCAGATTCACGCTGCGCTCCTGATAGCGGGCGGCGGGGAAAGCGCCCACCACGGTTCCGGTGGGCTCGAGGGAGGAGAACTCGCCGCCGTGCAGCAGCAGCGGGGAGAGGTGGCCGGCGTTGGTATAGGTCAGCGCGTGCGAAGTCTCGTCATAGAGGGTGAAAAAGAAAGTGGCGTATTTCTCCGGCGCGGTATTGGCATAGAGCTGGCGGTTGAGGCGGCTGACCAACGACGCGGCGGAAAACGGGCCGCCGAAGCTGGTGCTCAACTGGGTGCGCATGATGGATTGAATCGCCGCCATCAGCAGCGCGGCGGAAATGCCCTTACCGGCGACGTCGCCGATGGCGAAGGCCAGGGCGTTTTCCGACAGCGGCATGAAATCGTAGTAATCGCCGGAGACCATGCGCGCCGGGTTGCACAGCCCCTTCAGCTCCAGGGTGCGGCTGGCGGGAACGTCTTTGGGGAAAAGCTGGTCCTGCACCTCGCGCGCGATGGCCAGCTCCGATTCCAGGCGTTCCTTCTCCTTGGCCACCAGAATGAGCCGGCCCAGGTTGGCGGTCATGGTGTTGAACGACGACGCCAGCTCGGCAAGCTGGTCCCGGCCCTTCACCCGAATGCGGTAGGAGAAATCGCCCTGCTTGATGTGTTCGGTGCCCAGGTACAGCTCATGGACCGCGCCGGTAATGCTGCGGCTGAGCTGCACGCCGGCCACGAGCGACGCCATTTCCACCAGCAGGTACAGCACCGTGATCGCCGCGAACGCCACCAGCCAGCCTTCGGCCCAATCGGGCTGTTGAAAGACCGTGGCCAGAACCGCCGACGCACGCGTGGCCACGGCCAGGATGAGGGGGAATTCGGCCCGCTTATGAGGCGCCTCCCAGCGGAGCACCTCCGGCTGAAAGAAGCCGGTCAGAGAGAAATCGAACAGGCTGCGGGGTTCCGGCACGCGGGTGCTGTGGTGGATGAGCGGCAGCAAGGCCACGTCGCCGAGACCGGGCACCAGTTGGGAAAGAACCTCGTGCGTGACCGGCGCCAGGACGGTGATCTCCGATTTGCCCTCTACCAGGTGCGCCCAGGTATAGAGGCGGTCCTGGCCGCCTTCGCGTCTCACCACGAGGCCGGAAGCGCGACCCCATCCCGAAGGAGGGTGAGCGACAGTGGAGTGGGCAGGATAGCGAATCTCACGTTCGCCGGTAATCAGCAACTCGGCGCCCGGAAACGCTTCGTGGCTCATCATGCCGAAGCGCATCAGGGCGTTGCCCGTGTCCTGAATGGGCACGCGGAGCAGCGCTTCGGCCGGCCGCAGCAGACTCATCTCCCGGTGGCGCAGCTCGGTATTGACCAGGTAGGCCGCCATCTGGCCGATGACCATCCAGCCGGCGATGCCCGCCAGCGACGCCAAAAGCACGATGGGCACGACGGCGATGAACAGGTAGGCGGCGATCAGCCGGTTGCGCAGCCGCCAGATCGCCCGGCGCATGAGGCGGCGGGCCAGTTGGAACGCAGCGGCAACGCCCACCAGGAACGTCACGATTCCGGCCGGCCAGGCGAGGGCCCGCAAACCGGTCAGATAGAGCGCCAGGAAAAGCGTCAGCAAAACCAGAAAGGTGCGCTCGACGCGGCCACGCCGCCGCCACCACTTCGCAACACCTTTAGGCATAATTGTTCCGCTACGAAAAATCGATGGCCGCGATGACGATCTGCGGCAGGACCTGGTTCCAACTTTCCGGCACACTGTCGAAAGCCAGGCGGAAGGGTTTGGTTTCGCCGGGCGCCAGGCGGCCTTTTACGATGGCCACCCGCTCGCGCAGCACCACCTGCTGGTTCGGGTCGTAGAAAACACAATAGATGACGGCAGAGGCGATCACCCGATTGCCGGTGTTGCCCACGTTGCCGGTGATCTCCACGATGGACTGCTTCAGGTAGCTCTCATGAGCTTGCATCTCCACGTGCGAAATAGGCAGAAATCCGTTTCTCACGTACGTGCGGGCGTCTCCGGTAAGCGGCGGAGGCGGAGCGGGAGGCTGGCTGGCGGCACGATTCAGGTAGTAGAAACAGCCCAGCCCCACCGCCAGTGCGAGCACGATGACGATGGCGGCCGGCGGGATGGAGAGCTTTTGCCTTTCCTTGGTTTGGGATTTATTTTCCACCAACGGTCATTTCTCCGATCTTGAGCGTGGGAGCGGCCATGGAGCCGCGGAATTCCAGGTCCGACCCGATCGCCTCCAAGCCCATCAACATCTCCGCCAGGTTACCGGCGATAGTCACTTCCGACACCGCAAACGCCAGCTCGCCGTTACGGATCCAAAGGCCGGCCGCGCCGCGGGAGTAATCGCCGGTGGTGACATTGACGCCCTGGCCGATCAGCTCGGTTACGAAAAAGCCGTCGGCAATCTCCGCCACGATCCGCTCCGGCGATTGGACACCGTTTTCCACGTAAAAGTTCCCGTGGCCGATTCCGGCGTTGCCTGTGAGCCCGCGGCTCGCGTTGCCGGTGGTCTTCATGCCCAGCTTGCGCGCCGCATAGGTGTTCAGCAGATAGCTCTTTAGCACGCCGCGCTCGATGACCACGGTCCGCCGCGATGGCACGCCCTCGTCGTCGAAGGGTGAGGACCCGAATAGACCCGGCATGGTGGCATCGTCGACGAGGGTCAGGTTTTCGCTGGCCACCTTTTGGCCGAGCTTGCCCGCCAGAAACGACTCGTGCCGGTAGATCAGCATGCCGTGAACGGCCTCGAACAGGTTTCCGACAAGCGACGCGGCTACCCGCGGCTCGAATACTACCGGCACCTTTTGGGTCGGGACCTTCACCGGTTTCAGGCGGCGCAGCGCGCGCGCCGCGGCGGTCTTGCCGACCTGCTCGGGCGATTCCAACCGGTCGAGGGATCGCGCCGCGCTGGACCAGTAGTCGCGCTCCATGGAATCGCCGTCGCGCGCCACCGGAACGGCGGAGATGGAACAGTAGCTGGTAGCGTATTCGCCGGCGAAACCGCGGGAGTTGGTGAAGACGTGGCGGCCCAGATAGGTTTCAAAGCCGGCGCCTTCGGAATTGAAGATACGCGGATCGGCATCGAGAGCGGCGGCCTCGGCACGCCGGGCGGCATCGATTTTGTAGCTGGTATCGAGCGCCCCCACCTCCGGCGAGCATAGCTTCAGATCGCTGGCCACCGACCCCAGTTCTTCCGGCTCGGGCAGGCCGGCGTGCGGATCCGCGGTGGTGATGGCGGCCAGCTCGATGGCCGAATCCACCAGCTTCCTAATGCCTTCGGGAGATAAATCCGACGTATAGGACGAGCCCGTATAGCGTCCGCGCAAAATCCGCAATCCCATGCCTCGTGAGCCGGCTTCCTTCACGCTTTCGATTTCGCGCATGCGGATATTGGCGGAAAACTCGTCGCCTTCCGAAATGGTGCATTCGGCGTCGCTAGCGCCCGCATCCAAGCAACGCCTGACTACGTCCCGCGCCAGTTCCATCAAGTGATTGTCGCCCGCCATATCTCACAGGCTAACATCCTGGCGGCGGCAAGCTGTACGGCTAGTACGCCGAGACGACTCTCCGAACCCTGGCCGGTTTCGCAGTGATCGCGATGGAAAAGCGGATGGCAAGGCTCCCCAGTCCCCTCAATCGGGCAGAGGCACGGCATTTGAATCGTTCCCATGCGATGGCCGTCTAGCACTCGCAATATCACCGTCGAAGCTCCTTGATATACTCGGATTGCGAGTGTATAGTGAGTGTAGAGGTCAATAACAAGCGATGAAGAGAATTCAACTGGAGTTGCCGGAAGAGCGGCTTAACGAACTGGAACGGCTCATGGAGCAAACCGGCACCGCCACAAAGAAGGACTTGCTAAACGATGCCTTGACACTGTTCGAGTGGGCCCTGCATGAGCGGCAGGCCGGCAGGAAAATCGCCTCCGTGGACGAGCAGAACCAGCGGTATAAAGAGCTGGTGATGGCGAGTTTGGAGCGTGGAAAAACATCGGATAGATCCGGTGCCGTGGCCTTCTAAATGAGCGAAGCATCCGAGCCGACCGGCCGTAACGCCTCGATCGTCAAGGCAAAAACCGAACGCCTTGCGGCGCGTGAGATATTCACGGCGGAACGGGACGAACGGCTCGACCCGTTTCGGGTGCGAATTACCGGGCTGCTCATTGGGCTCGTATTCGTGGCGATGTTGCCACACAGTGGTCTCACGGCGGCGCCGCTGGGTGGAGGGTAGGCCGCGCTCACCGGCCGCCGGCTAGCATCATTTGATATTGCCGCTCGGCTTCGGGGTCGGGTTCGAGCTTGCGCTCCAGGTAAAACGCCATCCAGCGGCGGGAATCGGCGTTGTCGTTAAGGTGCTGAAACAGCTTGGCCATGCCGCGAGCGCAGTTGGGCTCGGAGGGCACCAGGCGGATGTGTTCGGTACACTCGTCCTCCATTGCCGGGACGATCTCCGTATTGGCGAGCGGTGCGACGCCCGGCGGCGGTTGGCGCATGAAAACGGCCGCCACCGTATCCTTATAGACCAGCTTCCAGACCGTCTGCGCGGGGTTCGCCAGCGCCACCATGAGCATGTGCGGTTCGCCGGCTGTGTATTCGAAACCGTTGACGACGATGGTTTCGATGCCGAAATCGTCGAGGATCTGGAGCGGCGGCTTGCCGGTGTCGATGTAATAGGTCAGCAGGCGGTAATCGCGATAGACGGTCTCATTCAGCAGACGGCCATCGACGAAGATCTGGTCGAGCGGCCAGAGACGCCACATCAGGTAACCGCCATCCTCCAGGTGGTTGTAGATTCGTCCGGTGATGTGGTGCGCGAGCAGGAAATCGGCCGCGCCGGCGGGGCGAGTGGCCAACTGGGCATGGAAACGGAGGGACTTACCCTCCGCAATCCGCACCACCCCAATGGTCAGGATGGCCGCGGCGATGGCGAACTGGGCGGCGGCCGGCAGCGGGCGCGTCTTCCAGGGAAAGTAGGTGGCGATCAGGACCGGGGCGAACAAGCCGATGAAGATGACGTTGCGGATGGCGTAGACGCCGGCCAGGCCGAACAGAGCGAACAGGAGCACGTCGACGAAGCGGGCTTTGCGGCGCGCCCACAGCAGCACCGCCGCGCCGGCCACGAGCAGGAGCACGAAACCACCGGGAGGCCAGAGCACGGCAGGGCGCCATTCGGCAATCACCGAGAGCATTTTGCTCTGGCGGAAATAGAGGATAGTTGTTACGGCGTTCCAACCGTTAGGATTGGCCAGGGAGGCGAGAACGGTGGCGACGGAGGCGAGCCACAAACGGAATTCGCCGGCGCGAGGCTGGCCGCGCAGGCGCTGGTAGAGCGCTTCGGCGCAAAAGGCGCCCACCAGAATCCAGCTCATGATGAAACCGCCATGGAAATTCGCCCATAAGAGCGCCAGCGGCGGCAGCAGCCAAAGCGGACGCCGCGCGTCCAGGACGAGCAGGAACACCGCTGTAAAGAAGATGGTGAACAGGTGTGGCCGGTCGGTAGCGGACAAGTAGAGCACGGCGACCGGAGCCAGCGAGGCCGCAATGGAAAGGTAAAACCGCGCGGTGCGGCGCCAGGCGAGGAGGCCGACGGCGGCGCACGCGGCCATCAGCAGCAGGGCGCGGAGCAGCACCAGCGCGCCGTAGCCGCCGAGCCGGAAAATAGGGTAGAAGACGACTTCGGTCAGCCACTCCTGGGTGAGGTTGAAGTGGCGGACAATATCTTCGCCGGGATACGCCGGCCCGCGCAGATAGGTGGCGAAACCGAACGGATCGGGCACCGGCAGGCGGTGGTGCTCCAGAACGTATTTGCCCATTTCGAGATGCCACCAGCCGTCGTTGGAATGGAACGGCTCCGAGAAGCAGCAAAGCAGCGTGAAGCCGGCGAGGATCAATACCAGCGGGTGCAGCCAATGGGGCGCAACCGCGGAAGCCGGAGCTGGGGCCGGACGTTGAGGCGCTGGCACGGCCGCACGGCGAGAGGGACGTCGCGACATGGGATACGTAATTCTAGCACCGGGCCAAAGGCGCCCAGGCCGTCAGGAACGGGCGCGATGCGGCCATATGTCAGCGGACCACTGGCCACCGGCGACCCATCCAGCCTACAGCCGGATCCCGGGGGAGTCGGTGAGGGGCAATGCAATTACTGAGCTGCTAACGAGGTTCGGCCGGTTTTACACTGAGAAGAGGAGGACTCATGAGCGACGGTCGCGAGGAACGCGAGGAAACTGAGAAGCGCCGCGAGCAGGAAAAGCGAGAGAATCGCGAGGACCGGACCGACCGCGGCGATGTGGATGAGTGGGAACCGGAACGGGTTGACTCCTAGCATGCCGCGAGAGCTGTTCTCAAGCATTGTGGAAATCGACGCAATCGGTCCCGATTTGGCGACCCGTCTGACGACGCTACTCACCGGCGCGGCCAATAGCCGGCAGGCGCCGGCTCGTTGCGTGTCGAAACGATCTACGACGAACGGCGTGCGCGCATGAAACTCATCCTGGTGGGTGACATGGAGGCCAACGCCTTCATGTTCAATCTGATTCGCGCGGCTGTGGAGGACTAATGGATGCCCGCCAGAGCATACGAGATTCACGGCGTTCGTGTATTCGAGTGCGCGCCGGAAGGGCCGCGGCCGCGCAACGATCGCGATGCGGTCGAGCTGATGAGCGCGGCATGGGAGCATGGCGCGGGCCTTATTGTCATTCCCGTCGAGCAGCTCGGCGGCGACTTTTTCCGTCTTAGCAGCGGCATTGCCGGCGAGATCCTCCAGAAATTCGCCACCTACGGCGTACGCGTAGCCATCGTCGGCGATATCTCCGGCTACGTAGCCGCGAGCGCCTCCTTGCGGGACTTTGTGTACGAGTCGAACCGAGGCGGCCACATCTGGTTCGTGCCAAACCTGGAGGAACTCGGCCGGCGGCTGAAAGACCGGGCGAAACGCGAAGATTGAGACCGTTCGATCTTCTCTTTTTATTCGCCTTGTGATATAGTGTGGCCCATGAGCCCACAACCCGAACAAAACACATTCGCCGATCAATTGCTTGCCAGCAAGGAATTCTTCGAGCGCTCCACCCGGGTCCTCGATGAGGCCGACTCCGGGTTCCGTCCGAAAAAAGGAATGATGACGGTCGCGCAACAGGTCGCGCACGCGGCGCAGACGCTCGCCTGGTTTATCGAGGGCGCATCCCGGCCCGAAGGTTTCGACCTCGATTTTGCCAAACAAGCTGCCGCCCTGGAGAGCGCGACCTCGCTCGCCGCCGCGCGGCAGTCGCTCGAAACGGCCTACGCGAACGCCATCGGCTTTCTCCGCTCACACAGCGCGGAAGATTTGGCCGGGCCGCTGCCGCCCGGCCCGGTCATGGGCGGCCAACCGACCAGCGAAATCGTATGGGCCATGGTGGAGCACACCGCGCATCATCGCGGCGCTTTGACCGTCTACTCGCGCCTGCTGGGGAAAGTCCCCCCGATGCCCTACGGGGGGTGAACGGATCGGGTCGGCACCGGCTGCATGGGAAGCCTTCCGGCGCGAGCGGGAAAGAGTGCCGGTTGCAGGGCCACAAGAAACGATGGTCTGCCCGGTCTGCCCAGGTCTGCCCACGGTGACCCCGCCACAACCAAAGGCGGACAGCGCTCTACCGGCTCCGGCTTTCCGCCCGCCGGCGTTCGGTCCACTGGGCCAGATAATTCTCCGCGGCGGTTTGTTCGATCTCCGCGTTGCCGGCATGGACCCATTCAACCCGGCGATGCTGCTTCAACCGCTCCAGCAGGCGGCACCGCCGCCGCGCTTCGAGTAATACGGCTTCGATCTCGGCCAGCTTTCGCCCTTCTTCGGCGCGCCGCTTGGCGAGTTGTTGGCGGCGTGCGTCCACGTACTCCCGGAAGGCCCCCAGCGCAGCCAGATCGCTACCGTTCAAATTGGGATCGGCGCGAACCTCGGTCTCGGCGGCGGACCGCTGTTCGGCCAGCAGCGCGCGCTCGCGATCGAGTTCCGCCAATGCCGCCAGTTGGCGGCGGAAGCGGCCGTCGGCCAGTTCCAACTCGGTTTGCCGCCATTCCAGCACGCGGGCCAGCCTGAACTCGAAGGATTTCACGATTTTCGCGCTCCGGCGGGCACTTTCGCGGCGCCATCCAGACGGTTCGCCAGCTCTTCCAGGCCATGCAGCGTTTCCGGAAGCGCGGCGTGGGTGGTGTGCTCCTGCCGCAGGAAATCGAGCAAGGCGGGACGCTGTTGGACACTGGCATCGAGGACCGGGTTCGAGCCGGCCGCATAGGCGCCGAGCTGGATCAGGTCCTCGGCGTCGCGATAGGCCGCCAGCGCCGCGCGCACCTTGCCCGCGGCCTGCTTCTGCGCCGGCGAGGCCAACGCGCCGGTGAGACGGCTGACCGATTCGAGCACGTCGATGGCCGGATAGTGGCCCTGCGCCGCCAGCTTGCGCGACAGAATAATGTGGCCGTCCAGAATCGCGCGGACCGCGTCGCAGATCGGCTCGTTGAAATCGTCGCCCTCCACCAACACGGTGAAGAAGCCGGTAATCGAGCCGCGGCGAAAATTGCCGGCGCGCTCCAGCACCTTGGGCAGAAGTTGAAAAACCGAAGGCGTATATCCCTTCTGGCTGGGTGGTTCGCCGGCCGCCAGGCCAATCTCGCGTTGCGCCATCGCCAGCCGCGTCACCGAATCCATCACCAGCAGCACGCTGGCTCCCTGGTCTCGGAAATATTCGGCCACGGCCAACGCCACGAAACAGGCGCGGACGCGCAGCGGGGCGGGACGCTCGCTGGTGGCGCACACCACCACCGAGCGTTTGCGGCCTTCCGGCCCGAGTTCGTTCTCGAGAAAGCCGCGCACTTCGCGGTTGCGCTCGCCGATCATCCCGATGACCGTGACGTCCGCCGAGTTCTGGCGCGACATGGCGCCCAGCAGCGTGCTCTTGCCCACCCCGCTGCCGCCGAAAATTCCGATGCGCTGCCCTTTGCCGCAAGGAAGAAGGCTATCGATGGCTCGGATACCGGTGACCAGCGGCTGGGAAATGTGCTCGCGGTCCAGCGGATTGCCGGGGGTGCCATACAAGCTGTAGGTATCCGCCGCGGCAACCGGCGGCCCGCCATCGATGGGCTTGCCGAAACCGTCGATGACCCGCCCAAGCAGGGCGGGGCCGACGGAAACGCGGGCCTGTTCGGCGCGCGCCACCACCGCGCAGCCCAACTGGAGACCGTCGGTTTCCTCCAGCGGCATGGACAGAACCCGTCCGTCCCGAAAGCCGATCACCTGCGTACGCAGCCGCCGGCCGGCGCCGATCTCGATCTCGCAGAAGTCGCCGATACCCGCCCGCGGACCGCGCGACTCGATCAGCATGCCGACGACTTCGGTCACCGTGCCGGTCCAACGCATCGGGTCCAGACGGTCGAGATCCTGGCCATACCCGGCGAGCGAAATCCGCTCCATCAGCCCTGCCTCCGGAGGCGGTCGGTCAGACCCCGCTCGATCTCTTCGAGTTGCGTATCGACGGACGCGTCCAGGCTCCCGCGTTCGGTTTCGAATACCACCGAGCCGAGCTCCCGCGCCGCGTCCGGAACCACCTCGACCGATCCGCCGGAGCTGGTACGCCGCAGGCAGGCGCTCACCTCGGCGGCGTGAGCCGGATGCACGCGGACCCGGCTGATCTCCTGCCCGTCCAGCTTTTCCAGGGCGGCCATCGCCACCCCGCGAATGGCTTCCGCATCCACCGACAGCTCTCGCCGCAACACCCGCCGCGCCACGGCCAGCGCCAGCGTTACCAGGTCGGCTTCGGCGTCGTGCCGCAAGCGGCTGCGCAAGCCGGCCAGATCCTCGATGCTGCGCGTGAGCCGTTCCATCACCGGTTGGACTTGTTGCGCGGCCTGGTTGCGACCCTGCTCCCGGCCTTCGCGCAAGCCGGCATCGTGCGCCAAGCGCACCCGTTCCTCCGTTTGCCTGGCGAGTTCCGGATCCGGTTCGCTGGGGGGCGCTGCGGCGGGTGCTGCTTCGGGGGGTGCTGCCGCGGCGGGCGCCTCCTCCACCGCGGCCATGTCTCGCCAGGCCACCGGCGCGACGTCGCCGCGGCCGGTAGCCAGCACCTTAGCACGCATGGATGCATCGCTTTCCGCGGCAGGGCGCATCGGCGATGCGTCTCACGCGGGGACCGAGGGCATCCAGCCCGTCCGGGCCCTGTGACGTGCCATCGAAATCCAGCCGTGACGGGAGGCTAGACCACATATTGCTCTCCCACCGCGCCCTTGAGACTCAATACGCCATCCGATTCGAGTTGCCGCACGACGGCGATGATCTGCTGTTGCGAAGCTTCGACTTCCTTGATCTTGATGGGACCGAGCGCGTCCATATCCTCGCGCAGCATGTCCGCGCCGCGCTGCGACATGCAACCCAACATGTGGTTCCGCAGTTGCTCGCTGGTGCCCTTCAGAGCCACCGTCAATAGCTTGCGGTCCACCTTGGCCAGCACCTCCTTGAGGCCCAACTGGTCGATCAGCAGCAGATCTTCGAAGACGAACATCAGGTGCCGGATGGTTTGCGCGACGTTGGTATCCTGCTGCTCGATGCTCTCGATAATGCCGCGGCTGGTAATGGAATCGATACGATTGAGAATTTCGGCAACGGCGCGCACGCCGCCGTAGGATTCGCGGCTGACTTCTCCCAGAGCCTGGAGCTTCTGTCCGATGACACCCGCGATCTTGGTGATGATGTCCGGCGAGATCTGATCCAGACTGGCCATGCGCTGGGCCACGTCGGCCCGCATGCCCGCCGGCAGAGACATAAGCAGGGCGGCGGCCTGCGGCACATTGAGGTGGCAAAGCACCAGGGCAATGGTCTGGGGATGTTCGTTATGAATGAACTTGGCGAGTTGCTGCGGGTCGGTTTTCTGGATGGCGTCGAACGACACGGCTTCGGCGCCCAGCGCTTTGGTCAGACGCTCCATCATGCGCTTGGCCACATCCGGTGTGAAGGCGTTGAGCAGGAGCTTTCGCGCCACCTCCAGGCCGCCGCGCGCCACGTAATCGCCCGCCGTGGAAAGGTGATGGAACTCGTTGAGGACCGACTCGGCCTGCTCGGCGGAAATGGCCGTCACTTTGGCGATTTCCTTGGTCAGCTTCTGTACGTCGTCGTCGGAAAGCTGCGGCAGCAGAGCGGCGCTGGCCTGCTCGCCCAGGACGATCATGAGCATCGCCGCCTTGTGCAGGCTGCTTGTTTTTTCGTTCTCGGCTTTGGTTGCGGAGGCGTTCAAGATCATGGCAAGTCTCGCAGAAAGGGTTTACCTCTCCTCCTCGCGGATCCAACTCCTCAAAATTTGTACGCTGATCTCGGGCTGCATTTCGATCTTTTCGCGGAGGTGTTTGGCAAGGATCTCGGCTTTCTTGGTGATGACCGGCGTCAATTTGAGCGATTCCATTACCTTCGCGTCCATCTTTTTCTGCAGGGCGTCGCGTTCGGCCAGTTTGGCCTCGAGCTGGTTATTGGGATCGGGGCCGCCCGCCTCCAGGGCGGACGCAGCGCCCCCCTCGATGGCCCCCGGCGAGCTAGCGGTTGTCTTGCCTGGCCGCCGGTGGCGGCCGAGCAACCGCACCAACCCGATCGCCAAAGCCAGGATCACGGCCAAAGCCACACCCACCGCGATCCACAGAACCTTGCGGTCCTGCGGCCACGGGATCCCGTAGGGAACTTTCTGCGGGGCCTTTGACGGCCGCTCCACCAGGTCAGGCGGAGGCTCGCGCTGGAGGGTGGATTCAAAAGGCAGAGTGTCGACGACGATCTGGTCGCCGCGTTCCTGGCTGAAGCCGGCGACGCCGGCCACCACATCGTGAATCACCTTCAGTTCGTCGGCGGAGGGCGGCACCAGTACCCGCTGGTAACCGTTCTTTCCCCGCACCCAGGAAATGTTCTGATCCACCAGCACCGCCACCGAAAGGCGGCGAACGGAACCCGACGGCTGGCGGGTCTTCTTGACGGTGCGGCTGGATTGATAGGTGATGTTTTCGGTGACGCGCGAAACCCGCGAGCTGCCGTTCGCGGAACGCGCCGGGGGCCGCGGAAGATTGGAGGCCGTCCCCGGAACTCCGCTTACCGTAGGCGCGCCGGAAACGTCCTCGCTGCGTTGGGAACTGAGCATCACCGAGCGCGCCGGGTCGAACAACTCCTCGCTCTGCTCGGCAGCCGATAGATCGAACTCCAGGGAAACTCCGGCGCGAAAGCGGTCCGCTCCCAGCAGCGGCTCCAGCGTGGCATTGACTTTGGAGAGCAGTTCCGTCTCGGCTTTGTGGCGATACTCCAGCGCCTCCTCGTTTCCCTGCACCCCATCCGGGTCCTCCGGCTTGCGGGGACGGCCCAGGAGGTTGCCATTCATATCCACTACCGAAACCTGGTCCGGAGTCAATCCTTCCACCGCGCTGGCAATCAGATGGTCGATGGCCAGCACATTGCGCGGATTCAGGTGCATGCCGGGGCGCAACTTCACAAGCACGCTCGCTTTGGCCGGCTGTTGCTCCTCGACAAACACGGAGTCCTTGGGAAAGGTGATGTGTACGCGGGCCTGCTCGACCTCCGCCAGGGACATGACGGACCGTTCCAGTTCCCCTTCCACGGCCCTTCGGTAATTGACGTGTTCGGCGAATTCGGTGGCTCCCAGGTTGGCTTTGTCGAAGAGCTCGAAGCCGATCCTGCCGGTTTTCGGCAACCCCTCGGCCGCCATGGTGAGACGCAACTCGGCCAGTTTGGCGGAGGGCACCAGCACGCTGCCGCCGGGCTCCGGCAAACGATAGTCCACACCGCCCTCGCGCAATTTCTGCACAATGGCGGCGGCGTCCTCCGGCGGCAGCGACGTATACAGCGGCTTGAAATCGGACTCGTGCTGGCGGTGCACCAGAGCCCACAAGCCGATTGCCGCCAGCGCAGCCACCGTGGCAATGGTCAGACGCTGCCGAAGGGAAAGGTTGGCCAGTAACTTTTTCATCGAAGTCGGATTTCTCGCGCCGCGCCCTGCGACAAAGTAACCATCGGCATAGGGCGGGGAAAACGTGAGGGGCCGACCGCCTCACTTGCCAGCCGGCAAGACCTTAAATCTGCATTTTCATGACTTCCTGGTACGCACTGATTACCTTGTTTCGAACTTGCAAGAACAGGTCGAAGGCCAATTCCGCCTGGTTGGTGGCCATCACGGCGTTGTGCAATTCCTCGCCGTCGCCGTTCAGATAGCTCGCCACCGACGCCGAAGCGTTCTGGTTGAGAGCTTCCACGCTGTTTACCGCCTGGGCAAATACGCCGGCAAACGCGCCACCGGATGTGGCGGAGGCGGCAACCGCCGGCAATTCCACCGGCACGGGCGGAGTGATGGGAGGAATTGGGGCAATCATCGAAGTTCTTCCCGCACAGTCTCCTCCTTCAACGCAACAGGTCGATCGAGCGCTGGATCATATCCTTCACCGCGCCGATGGCAGCCACATTCGCCTCGTAACCCCGGGACGCACTCATCAGGTCCACCATATCCTCGGCTGGGTTCATGCGGGGAAACGCGACATAGCCCTCCGCGTCGGCATCGGGATGTCCGGGCAGATACCGGCGTTCGGGATCCCGCGTATCGGTGACGATCTGGGCAACCGTGACGCCGTTGGCGGATGCCTCGTCCAGGGAGCCTTCAGACTGTTGGAACAGGACCGAGGCGAAGGGCGAGGCAACCCCACTGCTTTCGAACACGGCGTCCTTGCGGCGATACGGACCGCCTTCGGGCGTTCGCGTGGTCTCCGCATTAGCCAGGTTTTCCACCAGCAGTTCGGCCCGCGTCCGCTGCGCGGACATGCCGGATGCGCTAACCGACAAGGCGGAAAACAGACTCATGAGCCTTGACCCTCTTTGATGGCGGAACGCACCTGCTGGATCTGCGCGCGCAGCAGACTCTCAGCCGCCTGAAAGCGCAACGAGTTCTCCGCCAACAGGCGCGACTCACGGTCCAGGCTCACGTTATTGCCGTCGTTCTTGGTGATCAATCCCCCAGCTTGCAGAATTTCGGGCGATCCGGAAGCGCGGCGCAGTTCGTCCGCAAAATCGATGTCCTTGGTCTGGTAGCCTGGGGTATCGACATTGGCGATATTGGACGTTACCAGGCTTTGCCGCGCGCTGAGCAGGTCCATGTATCGCTCCAATTGCGCGGCCACGGGGTTGAGCATCTCCGTTACCTTGGGCAAGCGGGGGGCCAAGCGGGAAGACGCTTGAAATCAATGGCTTTTGGGAGAATTGGCGACAAATAGCTGGCACGGCGGCAAGATTTTGCCGGGCCTGGCCGCTTCTACTCCTCGTGGATCGCATCGGCCGGGCGCAGTCCGGAAGCCACCCGGGCCGGATACAAGGCGGCCAGCGTAGTGACCAGCCAGACGACGGCCAGGGCTCCCGCCAGCGGTGCGCCGGGCGGGTGAAACTGAATGGTCCAGCCGAAACTTTGCCGGTTGACAACGAAGATCAGCAGCAGCGAGAGAGCCAATCCCAGCGCCATGCCGAGCAGGGAAGCAAACATGCCGATGAGCGCGGCCTCGGCCAGGATCATGCCGCGAATCTGGCCCGTCGAAGCACCCAGGTAGCGCAACAGGCCGAACTCGCGCCGCCGGTCCAACACCAGTGCCAGCAATGAGTTGGCCGCTCCCAGCATGGCCACTACGATGGCCACGGCTTCGAGCGCCCAGGTGATGGCAAAGGTACGGTCGAAGACCTCTACCGAGCGGTCGCGCAACTGCTCGGTGGGCACGACGGTGACATCCAAGGCGGCGAGGCGGCGCTCCATCTCCCGCCGAACGGCTTCCCGGTTGGCGGCGGGCGCCAGATAGACGGAGGCGCTGGTGGCGGGCTGGCCGGGGAGGTAATGGAGCAAGGTGGTGCGATCGATGAGAATCAGACCCTGGCTGCTACCGTAGTCGTAGAAGACTCCGGCCACCCGGAACACAACGTCCTGGCCGCCCAGCGCCAACGTGAATCGCCCGCCGGCGCCGATACCGTGCTTGTTGGCGAACGGCTCACTGACGATGGCGGCGTCGCGGCCGGGCAGGCTGGCCAGGACGGCATCCCGATCCTGGCCACCCAGGAAGCGCAGACGTCCGTAGCGCCGCGACACGCCGGCGTCGTTGCCGCCCAGCAAGGCCCGCTCGCCGCGATAGTGAATCGCCAGACCGTGGAACAGATCGACCGCGGCGACGCCCGGGGTATTGCGCAGGAGGTCCCCAACGGCAGCGGCGAGCGGGGTGTAATCGTCGGCGCCGCCGCGGCCGGCGGGCGAAACGAACAAGTCGGCGCGCAGCCGGAGGTCGAGCCAAGCCACCACGGTTTCGCGAAAACTGCCCACCATGATGCCGACGCTCACCATCATGGCGATGGCCGTGGCGAGGGCCGCCACGATCACCGAAGTTCGCGCCAGCGAGGCGGTCAGGCCGCGCCCGGCCAGCAGCGTTTCCATGCGCGCGGCGAGCAGCCGGCGGATGGCCCGTTCCACCCCCAGGACGAGCGCCGGCGCGGCCAGCGCGGCGGCGGCGATGGAAGTAAAGGCCGCCGTATAACCGGCCGCCGGAAGCCCATGCCAGGGCCCCAGGCGCGCCAGCGCGAAAGACACCGCAGCCATGACGCCCGCCGCGGCCAGCCAGCGGCGCCAACGCAGGCGGGCGCGGTGCTCGTGGGCGCCGCGGCTCATGGCCTCGGTGGGAGTCACGTTTAACGTTTCCAGCGCGGGCGCCAGCGCCGAAGCGATCGCGACCGCGAATCCGGTGGCGAGTCCCAGCCGGATTTCCCCCCAGGCGAGCGCGATGGGCGCCGGGCGACTGGTGGTGTAGAGCGCGTTCACCGTCTGCGCAATCATGCCCAAGACCAGTTTTGCCAGACCGTGGCCGAACGCGATCCCCAGCGCCGCTCCCGCCAGCCCCAGTAGTGCCGCCTCCGCCAGGAACATGCCCACCACCGTGGCACGGCCCGCGCCGATGGCGCGCAGAATTCCGATCTCGGCGCGCCGCCGCACCACGCTCACCGCGATGGTGTTGTAGATCAGGAACGCTCCCACCACCAGCGAGACGTAGCTCAGCACGCGCAAATTCAGCCGAAAGGCGCTCAACATGCGCTGGTTCTCGCCGGCGCGCGCGCCCGGCCTCGCGACGAAATATCCGGTTGGCAACTGGCGGCGCACGGCCTTCTCCACCGCGTCCGGATTCTCCGCGGGGGCCACGGTGACCTCGATCCGGTCGAGCTTGCCGTAACGCCCGGTCAGGCGCTCAAAATCGGCGATGTCCAGGGCGGCAAACTCGGCGGCGCCCGCATCCACCACCGCCGCCACCGGGAAACGGTGCAGGCGGCCCTGGACGGCGGCTTCGAGCACGCCGCCGGCGGCCAGGTTCGTCCGCTCCGCCATGGCACGCGACACCACCACGCCATCCGCCTGGGGCTTGCGCTCGAAAGCCGCGCCGGGTCTCCCGCCGCCGATCGCATCCACGCCGTAAAGCGGGAAAGCGCCCGCGCCATTAACCAGCGCCCGCGCCTCCATGAGGGGCGAAAAGCGGGCGTCGAAAGGCAGCCCGCTGAGCCGGCCGATCCAGCCTTCGTCCACGCCGCCATTGGCGTAGATTTCGAGGTCGGTCTTGCCGGCCAGGGTTTCGAGCGACGATTGAAACGATCCGGTGGCGGCGTCGCCGGCCAGTTCGATGGCGATCACCACAGCGACTCCCAGCGCCACCGCCAGAATCGTCAATACGGTACGCAGCGGATCGCGCAGGAGTGGGCGAAGGATCAGGGTGCGGAGCAACTTCATGCCTGCTCGCAATTCTCACACAGTCTTCGCGCGGCGATGCGCGCGCCGTGGGTGCCGCGCGAGCGATGGCATTGACAAGGCAATAGCCTCTTGTGATACTGGCGGCTTCAGTAATAGCTGGAGGCGCCCCGGCACCTGGCCGGGGACAATGCGCCAGGCATGCTCGCGCGAAGGCACCAGGCGTCCATGTGCTCATTCCGTGGGATCACTCCGGGCGCTTTGGAAGCGGCCGGCGCGCCGATCAGCCGGGAGCCGCAGGAGGTCACTATGGGGAAGCGCGCCACCGCCGCGAGGACCGCGTTCGGTCCGATGGTGATCGTCGCCTGCGAACAGTACCTTCCGGAGCCGCAACGCTTGATCCGGGACAACCTGGCGTTGCGCTTTCTGCCACCCGCCGTGCGGCTCCTCACGGGCGCATGCAAGTGGGGCTTTGTGCGGCAGGCGTTGATGAATAAAGCGGAGAAAAGCGCACCCGGGGGGTGGGCCGGAATAGCTTGCCGCAAACGGTATATCGACGATAAGGTGTCCGAGGCGGTAGCGGCGGGGATCGACTCGGTCGTGGTCCTTGGCGCCGGCCTGGACACCCTGGCATGCCGCCTGGTCGCGCGGGCCGATGTCCACGCGTACGAGGTCGATCTGCCGTCGAACATCGAGTACAAGCAAGCAGGGATGCGAGCGACGTACGGCCGTGTGCCCAGGGGCGTGGCGTTGGTCCCGGTCGATTTTGAGACCGATGACCTGGGGAACGCTCTCGTAAAGAACGGCCTGCGGATCGAAAAAGCAACCATGTTCGTGTGGGAAGCCGTCACGCAATATCTGACGGAGGAAGGCGTCCGCAAGACTCTCGCGTTTCTCTCGAAGGCGGGCGCCGGCAGCCGCATGGTTTTCACCTATGTCCGCAAGGACTTTCTCGATGGCGCCGACTTTTACGGCGCGCAGCAAATCTACAAGCGGTTTGTCGCGGGGCGGGTGTGGCACTTCGGACTTGCACCCGAGAAAGTGAGAGCATTTCTGAGCGAGTACGGCTGGACCGAGCGCGGGCAGGCTGGCCGGAGCGAGTTCGCCTCAAGATACGTCGAACCGGCGGGGCGGCACCTCCCGGTATTTGGAATCGAGCGGTGCGTCTACGCCGAGAAGCTGTGAGACCATCGCCCGGACAATCCAGTTCGGGTCCAGGCAATCCGCCGCCGGCCTCGATGAGGGAGGGTGGCCGGCTGGAGGTTCGCTGCCTCGGTGCGGCTCGATTGGCGCAATATTCCAGAGACTCGGCCCTCGCCGCGCGCGGTGGGGCGCGCTCGAACCGCCAGCGCGCCCCACCTGGAGGGTTAATTAATTTCCGACGGTCACGTACAGGTTCGATTGGGTGCCGATTTCCTACAGCACAGCTAACTGTCAGATAAGGAGCCCATGTCGAGAACCCCTACACCGCTCCGGCGGCGGCATCTCCAGTGAAAACTAAAGCCGATCCCGGGCAACATTCATACCCTCCGCGGCGTCACTGAAGCATGCAGACTTACTGCGGCACCGGCACGTGTGCCCGGCTTGCGGCACTGTGCACCTACTTCACGGCCCTGGCATTTGGAGCCGACCCCGCGTTAACCATTTACAACCAGAACTTCGCCGTGGTTCGCGAGATTTTTCCGCTGGACTTGAAGGCGGGCAACAACACCGTGCGTTTCTCCGGCGCCACCGCGCAAGTGGAGCCGGATTCCGTAATTCTGCGCGACCCCACGGGGCAGCGGACGGTGCAGGTGATAGAACAGAACTACCGCAACGATCCGGTGTCGCGAGAGCGGCTGCTCAACCTGTACGAAGGCAAGACGATCGAGTTCTCCGTGCGAAATCCGGACGGCACCTATCGAACCGTCAGCGGCAAGATCGTGCGCAGCGGCTACGTATCGCGCTACCAGGCAATGACCCCATACAACGGGGACTATCAAGCCCGCCAGGCGGGGATGGCACCGGGCGGCCCGGCACAGCCCCTTATCGAGATGGACGGGAAGCTGCAGTTCCGCCTGCCGGGAGAACCGATCTTCCCCGCTTTGGGCGACGACACCATTCTCAAGCCGGTGCTCGATTGGATCCTCTATTCCGCTCAACCGGCCCGGTTCGATGCCGAGCTGAGCTATGTTTCCGGCGGCATGACCTGGAGCAGCGATTACAATATCGTCGCGCCGGAAACGGGCGATACCCTGGACCTGGTCGGCTGGGTGACGCTCGACAACCAGAGCGGCAAGCAGTTCGATCGCGCCCACATCAAGCTGATGGCCGGCGACGTCAACAAGGTGCAGCCGCAAAATCAGCCCACGAGGATGATGGTCAGCGCTGGCGCGGCGGGTGGCTACATGGAACCCCAGGTCACCGAGAAGACTTTCGAAGATTACCACCTCTACACGCTGCCGCAACCGACCACGCTTCACGATCGCGAGACCAAGCAGGTGGAGTTTCTGCGCGCCTCCGGCATCCAGTCCAAGCGCCTGTATGTCTACGACGGCATGCGGCCCGGCGGGAACTATAACGCCTATCAGGACATCCGCCAGATGCAACAGTATGGGACGCAATCCAATCCCCACGTCTGGGTGATGCGCGAGTTCGCCAATAGCGACGCCAACCATCTGGGCGTGCCTCTGCCCAAAGGCCGGGTGCGATTCTATCGCCGCGACCAGGACGGCCAGGTGGAATTCACCGGCGAAAACGAAATCGATCACACACCCAAGGATGAAATCGTCCGCGTCTACACCGGCAATGCCTTCGATATTACCGGCGAGCGCCGGCAGACGAAGTTTCAATCGCAGGTGCAGCCGGGCGGCTGGGCCGACGAGTCGTTCGAAATCAAGCTGCGGAACCACAAGAAAGAGGCCGCCACCGTACGCGTGGTGGAGCACCTTTACCGCTGGACGAACTGGGTGATCACGCAGGAATCCGCCACCCATCGCCAGGTGGATAGCCGAACTGTCGAATACGAAGTTGCCCTGCAACCGGATGAGGAAAGAACCCTGACTTACACGGCTCACTACACCTGGTGAGAAGGCCGGTCGATGCGGGAGATATACGCTTCCGCCACGCTTCCTCGGAAAAGAAAGATCGCGGCCATTGTTCTTACCTTGGCCTCACCTGGACGATTGTAGCCGAACCCGCCGACGCTGGGACTGCAATTGCCACGGAACAGGTTAAACTGGCTGAAAGATGGCTGACAAGAAAGCGGTTCCGAGCTCGCAGAGAGCGGAATACGGGAGCGGTGGATGAAGCGAAAAACGCTCCGCCACGCGGATCCGATCGAGGGCCGGATGGAATTGGCGCTCAACCCAGGGGAGTTCATTCCCGATCGGGCGTGCTTCTCGTTTGTGGGCGGGCTGGAAGAGGTGGCCGATGAAACCGCGAAGCTCATCGGAACCGACCCGGCGCGCGCCGCCGCACTCTACGAAACTTTCCTCGCCGGCTGCTACGAAAAGGCCGAAGAGTTCCACGATTCGGGCGGATACTTGGGTCAGTTCGTAGCCGGCCTTATCCGCGGATGGATCAAAGCCAGGCAGGCATCGGGCGCAGACCCGGACGAGACGGCCGTGCGGCTGCTTGCGCGGATGGACAATGACCCCTGCGCACTTTGTTACGAAGTGGAAAAGGACGCAGCCAAGGCATTCAACAAGGCTGGGATGGCCGCATTTGAGAGGCGGATTCGAGCACGGTTCGAGGCTGCGTCCACGGCTGCGCCGACGCCGGGCAGGCCGCCAGGCCGGGAGATGGAGTATCTTCGGCGGCGCAGCAGCGAGATTCTGCGCACGCTTTACCTCGCCAGGAAGAACGTCGCGGCCTACGTCGACCTCACCACTCAGACCGGGCTCACGGCGCAGGACTGCCATGCGCTTGCTACATTGTTGGCCGCACGCCGCAAGCCGGAGGAGGCGCTGGCGTGGGCCGAGCGTGGAATCGCACTCGACCCGGAGAACCCACATGGGTGGGTACGTGGCGGCTACGAGCTCACCAGACTTCATCGCGAGTTGTTGACCATGCTTGGCCGTGGCGACGAGGCAATCGAGGCCGCCTGGGCGGACTTTCGGAAAGAGCCGGGCAAGTACAGCTACGACGAACTCATGAAGTTCGTGCCCAGAACAGGGCGCGCCGCCTGGCACCAGAAGGCCATGGACGCAGCCAATGGCGGCGATCTCAGCTCTCTCATGGATTTGTTCATCGAAACCAAGGAGATGAAACGTCTGGCGGAATTGGTGCGTGGCGCCACGGACCAAGCCATCGAGCATTTGAGCCACACCGCCACCGAGCCGGCCGCGAAGAAGTTGGAGAAGGCCCACCCTGACCTCGCTGCCCGCCTCTGGCGCGCCCAGGCAATGCGCATACTGAGCGCGGCGAAAAGCAAATATTACAATGCGGCGCTCTCTAATCTCGAACGCGCCCGGCGCTGCTACGGGCGTGCGGGCCTGGCAACCGAATGGGCCGATACCGTTTGCCGGATTCGCGTCGGCCACCGCCGTAAAGCCGG
Organism: Bryobacterales bacterium; assembly: GCA_003164035.1. Taxonomy (GTDB): domain Bacteria; phylum Acidobacteriota; class Terriglobia; order Bryobacterales; family Bryobacteraceae; genus JBEKYD01. Next base: position 69,926 of record PLRS01000055.1, read on the forward strand.
CTTCATGTCCGCGTTTGAGGCACTGGCCGCGGGCCGCGGCCGGGCCAGCCAGCCTTCGTTTTTAGAGCGCGCCAAGACACGCTGGGGCGTGCCGGACGGGCGAGGCGATGAATGAAGAAGGAAAATCAGGCTAAGACACTGCAATCTGGCTGCGCGGAACGGCGAACCGGTATGACCGATAACGGTTCAGACTCTCTCCCATTCGAGCTTCCGAGCGGGAGAAGGTGAGGGAAACTCGCAAGCCGCGGCGATTGCGCCGGTCCTCGCAGCCGGTCGCGCGGGAGGACCCTTCCGTCCAGGCGGCGCATCCCGCCTGGCGCCGGCACGGGTGGCGCATGCTGGCACTCTGGGCCTTGGTCCTGGCGGCATATTCCAATTCCTTCCAGGCCGGCCTGGTTTTCGACAATTCCCCATTGATTTTGCAGGATGCTCGTATTAAGGCGGTCACGCCGCAAAACCTCCGGCTCATTCTGACCGAAGACTATTGGCACAACAGCACCGCCTCGGGCCTGTACCGGCCGCTCACCACCTTCTCCTACCTGCTGAATTACGCCGTGTTCGGCAATGGAACGGATTCGGTTGGCTATCATTGGGTGAATATTGCCCTGCACGGGATGAATGTATCGCTTGTGTACCTGCTGGGCATCCTGGTGTTGGGGGCGCCGGGCCCGGCTTTTGCGGTGGCGGCGCTTTGGGGAGTGCATCCGCTGCTCACCGAATCGGTCACCAACATTGTGGGCCGCGCCGACCTGCTGGCAGCCTTCGCTGTGCTGGCAGGCTTGCACTGTTACGTGATGAGCGCCTATGCCGCCGGGCGGCGCAAATTGTTCTGGGTGGCGGCCATGCTGGTGGCCCAGGCGGTCGGGATCTTTTCCAAGGAGAGTGCCGCCGTCCTGCCCGGTATCATGCTCCTATACGACCTGACGTGGCGCGGGCGCACGGCGTGGCGGGGGCGCGCGGCGGCTTACTCGGCGCTGGTGCCACCATTGGCCGCGTTCCTCTATTTGCGCGGTACGTTGCAGACGCATATTGCGGTTCGCTTTCTCGAAAATCCCCTTTGGAGCGCCGATTTCTGGACGGCGCGGCTCACGGCTTTCAAAGTGATCGGCAAGTATCTGTGGCTGTTTGTCTGGCCGGCTCGCCTGTCGGCGGATTATTCCTATAATGCCGTGCCTCTGTTTGGCTGGCATCCGGCACAGTGGGAGGACGCAAAGGCGCTGCTCGCGCTGGCACTTTGCCTGGGAGCCGCCTTGCTGGCTGTCCGCTGGTACCGCACCCGGAAGCCGCTGTTCTTCTTTCTGGGTTTCTTCTTCGTGGCTCTCGCCCCCACTTCCAATCTGGCGATTCTCATCGGGAGCATCATGGCCGAGCGGTTCGTCTATCTACCTTCGATCGGCTTGGCCGGGTGCGTGGTTGCGGCCATCCGCGCGCTTGGCCGGCCAATCTCGCGCGGGCGGCAATTCGCCGTGCGAGCGGCGTGGATTGCGCCCGGGCTACTGTGCGCCGCCGGTGCCGCGCGGACCTACGCCCGGAACTTCGACTGGCTCGAGGAGCGCAGTCTCTGGACCAGCGCCGTGGACGTTTGTCCGGAAAACGCTAAGGCGCACAATAACCTGGGAAACGCCTTGGAGCAAGTGCCCGGCCGGCTGCCGGAAGCCATGGTCGAGTATCAAGCGGCGTTGCGGATCGATCCCGATTACGCCGAGGCGCACAACAACCTGGGACTGGCGATGGTGAATTCCGGCGGGCCTTTGCCGGAGGCGGTTGCCGAGTTCGAACGAGCGCTGCGGATCAATCCCGATTTTGCCGAGGCGCACAACAACCTGGGAACCGCCTTGTCGCAGATGCCCGGCCGGCTGCCGGACGCCGCTGCCCAGTATGAAGCGGCATTGCGCGCCTATCCCGATCACGCCCAGGCGCACTACAACCTGGGCACCGTCTTGTCGCAGATGCCCGGCCGGCTGCCGGATGCCATTGCCCAGTATGAAGCGGCATTGCGCATCTATCCCGATTACGCCCAGGCGCACGCCAACCTGGGACTCGCGCTGGCGAATTCCGGCGGGCCTTTGCCGGAGGCGATTGCCGAGTATGAAGCGGCGCTGCGGATCGATCCCGGCCTTGCCGAGGCGCACTACAACCTGGGAAACGCCCTGTCGCAAATGCCCGGCCGGCTGCCGGACGCGATCGCTCAGTATGAAGCGGCGCTGCGAATCAGGCCCGATCCGCAGCTACGGGAAATGGTAGACCGATTGCGAGAGGGCCGAAAATGAGTGCGGCCGAGCTGGAAACGCGTTCGCACGTGGCGGCTCGGAGGATCTTGCCCGTAAATTACTGGTTGGCGTATTTGGCCGCAGCGGCGTTGAGACCTCGGTTGGTGGGATTTAGGCCGAGATGGTTGCGGCTCGGTATGGAGCCTCATTCCGAGCCGCGACCGCGAGAAGCTGTGAAAAAAACAGAAATCGCAGGCGGAACCGCCTGCGCCACCAAAACAAGTGCATCGTTTTCAATGGTGGGGCAGGCGGTTCCGCCTGCCCAGTGCCCTCCGGCGAGTTTTTTTCACGGATTCCGAGGGAGCGGTGCTTTTGGAAATACGTTAGCGTATTTCTGAAATGACCGACTAAGCGTGTCCCACCCTTCCTGTGGACACGCCACACAACTCATGATATAGTCATGTGGTACGACCACAGGAGGGTCCGCATGAGCTCGAAGCTCGACCTGCTGCAGGGCACGCTCGACCTGCTAGTACTTCGCACCCTCGATTCCATGGGCTCGCTGCACGGCTACGGCATCGCGCGGCGCATCGAGCAGCTTTCCGGCGACGAGGTGCTGCTCAACCAGGGCACCATCTACGCCGCGCTGGTGCGGTTGCAGCAGCGCGGCTGGATCGCGGCCGAATGGGGCGCATCCGACAATAACCGCAAGGCCAAGTACTACTCGATTACCCGCTCCGGCCGCAAGCGGCTGGTGGAGGAGACTTCCTACTGGCAGCGCCTTTCGGCCATGATCGGCCGGGTGCTGGCGCCGGAGGAAGGAGGCAAGAAATGACCCCTCGCGAGCTGTGGGAACGGCTCACCGGCCTGCGCCGCAACCGCGACCTGGACCGCGAGATGGAAGAGGAAATCGCCAGCCACCTGGAATTGGCCCAGGCGGACAACCTCCGCGCCGGCGTCACCCCGGAAGAGGCCCGCCGGCTCGCCGCTGTCCGCTTCGGCAGCATCACTTCGGCTAAGGAAGGCGTCTGGGACCAGCGCGGATTGCCGGCCGTCAGCTCGTTCGTGTCCGACCTCCGCTACGCCGCGCGCGGTATGCGCAAGAGCCCCGGCTTCACCCTGGTGAGCGTGCTCACCGTCGCCATGGGCATCGGCCTGTGCAGCGCGGTGTTCAATGCCCTCGGCTATTTTTTCCTGCGCCCGGTGCCCGGCGTGCCCGAACCCGCACGGCTGGCTAGCCTCCAGGCGCCGGTCACCTATCCGGAATTCGAAAAGTACCGGGATCGTAACTCCGGCGCGTTCGCTGCCGCCGCTTACATCGGGCCGGTGCCGTTTGGGATTGCGATGGAACAGGCTGACCGCGCCAACGGGGAACGGGTTTACGGCCAGCTCGTCTCGTCCGAGTATTTCGCCACTCTCGGCGTGAAACCGCTGGTGGGCCGGTTCTTCGACTCTTCCCTCGATCCGCCCGGCGCCGCACCGTCGGCGGTGGTGAGCGAACGTTTCTGGCGCACTCATCTCGGAGCGGACCCGCATGTGGCCGGCAAAACGCTGCGGGTGCACGGGCGCCGCGCCACCATCGTGGGCGTCGGTCCCGAGCATTTCTTCGGCCTCTTCCCTTCGCCCAATGCGTCCGACATTTTCGTGCCGGTCACTGCCGACTCCGCGGTTGCGCCGGAACTGGGCGACGACCTCCTCCATCGCACCGCCAACCCCGCCGTGATGATTCTGCTGCGCCTCGCGCCCGGGGTAAGTGTGGCCCGCGCCGAAGCCCAACTCGACGCCCAAACCCGGCAATGGCGCAGCCCCTCCGAACGTGACAAGAAGACCCGGCTGGTGCGCCTCATCAATGCCGGCGGCTTGTTTCCCATTCCCCCCGAGGCGCTCGCCCTGATCGTGATCTTCGATGGGTTCCTGGCCACGCTGATTGTTTCCGTTCCAGCCTGGCCGGCAGCGGTTTCGGACTCATGCCCGCTCTCGCCGTCACTCGCCCCGATCTCACCGCCGCGTTGAAAACCAGTACCGCCATCGCCCTCGGCCGCCACCGGCTCTTTGGCCTGCGCAACCTGTTCGTGGTTTACCAGGTGGCGGCGGCAACCGCGCTGGTTCTGATCATGGTGTTCGTCCTGGTGGGGATGCGGTTGGGCATGGCCCGCAATCCGGAAATCGATCTGGCGCCGCTCGATGTGTTCTCGATCGATCCGGCGCGCGACGGTTTGACGCCCGAACAATCGGCGGCCATGTTCGCCAGCCTCCCCGAACGGCTCGGCGCGGACCGCGTTGCCTTGAGCGTTCAGCCCCTGTTCACCGAATTCGTCCCTGGAACCTCCATCGCCGTGCCGTCCGCCGGAGCGGCATCGCCAGAGGCTGTTCACCCGGTGGTGCTGGAGAGCGTAGGTCCGGGGTTTTTCGCCACCTTGGGCGCGCCGGTCCTCGCCGGCTCGGAATTCAGCGATCGCGACTTGCGACTCGATCCGGCTCCCGGCGCTCTCCTGCCCGCCATCCTCAATCGGACCGCGGCACGGGAACTGTTCGGCACCGGCAACCCACTGGGCCGGCGGATTCGCCAGGGCTCGAACCTCTTTCAGGTCGCCGGCGTGGTGCGCTACGACATGCCGGCCTACTTCAGGGGCCAAGCGGTGGCTACCGTATTTCAGCCCATGACGATGAAGGACCTCCGCCATGGGCCGGCGCGAGGCACAATGGTGATCGTGCGGGCGCGCAAGCTGGACGCGGCCCGGTTGCGGCAGGCGTTCGCGGCCATCGACCCTCGTCTCACCCTGTTCGATTTCAAGACCATGCGCCAATACCTGGCCGAGTCGGACACCGGCGCCCACTTTGCCGCGGCTGTGTATTTGGTTATAGGCGTGTTCGGATTGATTCTGGCGTGCCTTGGCTTGGCCGGCGTAACGGCGCAGGGGGTGGAGCGGCGGCGTAAGGAAATCGGCATCCGCATGGCCCTGGGCGCGCGGCGGGAACAATTGCTGCGCCTCATCCTGCGGGAAGGGGTGGTGATGGTGTCGATTGGCGGTCTGCTTGGCTGGGCGGCGGCGTACGGGCTCGCCCGCGCTCTGGCCGCAATCAATGGGCAGATAGCCGATCTGATTCGCTGGGGTACGGCCAGCCCGGCCCTTAGCCTTGGCGTTCCGGCCGTGCTGGTAACCGTCGCCGCCATCGCTTGCTATCTGCCCGCGCGCCGCACCAGCAGCATCGACCCGCTGCTGGCATTACGAGAGGAGTAGATCTGGATGGCGCCGGCAACCGCTTCCTTACGGTCGCGGCTCGGTTACACACGTTTCCGAGCCGCGACCGTGAGGGAGCGGTTGCCACGAGAAAACGATTGTCGCAAGAGGAGGTCCCATGCTGGAACTTCGCAACGTGTCCAAACACTTCCCCGGCGTCGCGGCCGTGGATAACGTCAGCTTCACGGCGCGCGCCGGTGAAATCACCGGCTATCTCGGGCCGAACGGCTCGGGCAAGTCCACCACCATGAAGATGATCACCGGGCTGATGGAGCCCTCTTCGGGCAAGATCCTGTTCGACGGCCAGCCCATCGGGCGCGACCTGCTGGGCTTCAAGCGGCGCATGGGCTACGTACCCGAAGAGCCGCACCTGTATCCGCACCTCACCGGCCTCGAATACCTCGTCATGGTGGGCCAACTGCGCGGCCTCTCGACCAAACCGGCTGCCGAATGCATCGACGGCATGCTCCGCCTGTTTTCGCTCCACAGCGACCGGCACGTGCCTATATCGTCCTATTCCAAAGGCATGCGGCAGAAGATTCTGCTTTCGGCCGCGCTGCTGCACAATCCCGACCTGATCCTGCTGGACGAGCCTTTTTCCGGGCTCGACGTCGGCACCGGCCTGGTCTTGCGCAGCCTGATTCAGGAGTTGGCCTCGCGCGGCAAAGTGGTGCTGTTCAGCTCGCATGAGCTTGAAACCGTGGAGCGGGTTTCGTCGCGCGTGGTGATCCTGCATCGCGGCAAAGTGGTCGCTGACGATTCCATCGAGAACCTGCGCAACCTGATGGCGGTGCCCACTCTCGAAGGCATCTTCTCACAGCTTGCCGTGGAGCAGGATACCGCGGCCATCACCCGTGAGATTGCGGACCTGATCCGGGCCTGAGGTGCGCACATGAAGAAGCCAGACCTTCCCTTCCGCGTTCTCTATCGCGAGTTCCTCTTCCGCATGGTGGATCTGGAACTGCTGTCGGCCCATGGCGACGTTTCGAAGCTGCTGGGACAATTCGCCGGGCTGCTGCTTTTTATCAGCCTCAATCTTGCGTTTGGCGGTTTGATGTTCGGCACAATACCCGGACCGCCGGCTATCTGGAAGGCGGAACACATGCTCATCGCCCTCACCATGCTGACGGTGGGGATCTTCGTCGTGCTGAGCTGGGATTCCACTTTTCCGGATCGGCGCGACGTGCTCGTGCTGGCCCCGCTGCCGCTTCGCGCGAGCACGATTTTCCTGGCCAAAATAGCCGCGCTGGCGGCGTCGCTGGGCCTCACCGTGGCGTCGCTGAACGCATTGAGCGGCTTTGTCTGGCCGTTTTATTTCACCGCGCCGGATTCCGGTTTCCTGGGCCTGATTCGGGCGCTGGCGGCCTACTGGGTCATCATGTTCGCGGCGGGCGCATTCGTGCTCTGCTCCGTCTTGACGCTGCAAGGGCTGGCGGCGCAATTGCCGCGCCGGTGGTTTCTGCGCCTTTCGGCGCTGCTGCAGATGGCCGCGTTCTGCCTGTTCCTGAGCGTATTCCTGTTTCAGCCCGCCCTTTCGAGCCCGGCCGCTTTTGCCGCGCCGGGCAACCAGCATGCGCTCGCCTGCCTGCCGACCTACTGGTTCCTGGCGCTGTTCCAGGCATGGAACGGGTCCGCACCGGCAGCCACTCAGGCTGTGGTCGCCGCTCTGGCGTGGCGGGCGCTGGGTGGCCTTGCCATCGCCATGGCCGGAACCGGCACGGCATTTTGGTTGTCGTACCGCCGCACCCTGCGCATGATCGTGGAAGAACCGGATATCGTGCCTGGCGCGCACGGTTTCCATTGGACGCCGCGCTTTGGCAATCTGCTCCACACCGCCGTGGTCCTGTTCAGCATCCGCTCCTTATTCCGCAGCCGCCAGCACCGCATGATTCTGGCTTTCTACCTGGGCCTCGGCTTGACCCTGATCGTCGGCCCCTTAAAAGGAATGCTGGAGGACCCGCACCTGGCGGCCATGCCGCCCAACCTGGTTACTCCGCTGCTGTTGATTGCCAGCGTCATGATGATGGTTTTCTGTCTGCTGGGAGTGCGGATAGTATTCGCCATGCCGCTGGCGCTTCGCTCCAATTGGATTTTCCGCGTTACGGCGATTCGCGGCCCGGCGGATTGCCTGGCAGCCACCCGCCGCTCGCTGCTGGTGCTGGCCGTAGCTCCGGTCTGGCTGGCGTCGGCGGCGGTGTGTCTCTATGTGCTGCCGCGACGCGAGGCGATCGAACACTTGCTGCTGCTCGGGCTCTGGGGCGTGTTCCTGGCCGAGCTTGGCCTGCAAGGCTTTCATAAGATTCCTTTCACCTGTTCCTATCTGCCGGGTAAGTCGAAGATTCACCTGGTAATCCTGGCAGCGGTCGGCGGGCTGTGGGCCGTCTTGCTCGGCGTGGAGTACGAACTGCGCTCCCAGTCCGACCCTGGCATGTACGCCGTGATGCTGGCGGCGCTGGCGATTGCCGCCGCGGCCGCCCGATGGCGCGCCATTTGGCTGGCAAAGGCGGAGGAATCCATCCTGTTCTTCGAAGAAGAGGAAGCACCCACTGTCCTCGCCTTGGGAATCCTCAAAGATGGCGTGGTGCCGGGTTAGGCGGCTCGGCGCGGAGCATCCCCCCGGTTGCGGCGCCGTTTGATATAGAATTCTTAGTAAACCCACCCAAACGCCGCGGGGCATAGGTTTAGTTTAATTAGAAAATCGGAGTTCGGGTTCGGTGAATCTAATTCTTAATGCCATCCCGCGCGACTCATTGATTCCTTGAGATCTGCCGGCGCAGAGGCCCAAATTGGCCAGCCCACCGTAATGCGGATTGAGGAATGTAACTTGACAATTTGTCCGTTTAGAGGTAATTCTTAGTTACATTCAGAGAAGCGCATTCAATTAGTTCAGAAAAGAAAAAGGCGGATCCCGTTGGCTTGCTTTAGCTAAGTTCACAACTCTTCATAAGTTCGCTAGCGTATTTCCGGGCAACCGCTCCCTAACGGTCGCTGCTCGGAAACGCGCTAAACCGAAGCCGCGACCGTGGGAGCGGTTGCTTAACATGTGGCCGTAATTCCGAAATCGGGCGCTAAGGCGCCAGGACCGGTGACCCCTTGGAGCGTCCGCGGCGCCGGGAACGCCGCGGGTAGGTTTGTTTTGTCACCGCCCAGAAACAGGGCTAGGGAGAGAATCGCTATTAATGAACCCGCGCAAGCCGTCGGAACTCAAAGTTCCTACTCCGCCTGATAGCTCCGCCTCCGCCGCCGGGAAACCCACGGTTGCCGAGTTACATCCTTCCGAACAAATGGCCGGCGCTCTTTTGGAGTCCGCGGTCCAAGCCATCGTCTGCACGGATCGAGCCGGCGGAATCGTGCTCGCCAATCGCCAGGCGGAGGAAATGTTCGGTTATACCCGCGACGAATTGCTTGGCTCCTCGATTGAAATGCTTGTCCCGGATCCGAAGCGTGGCGCTCACGCGCGGATGCGCGGCGAGTATCTGAAGCGGCCCAGCGTCCGCCCGATGGGGCGCGGAATGGATTTTTTTGCGCGCCGCAAAGACGGCGGCGAGTTTCCGGTGGACGTGGGGCTCAGCCACATGGAAACCGCCGCGGGCGTGTTCGCTATCGCGTTTATCAGCGACATCAGCCAGCGGAAGCAACTCGAGCAACAGTTGCTGCACGCCCAGAAGATGGAAGCCATCGGGCGCCTGGCGGGCGGCATCGCTCACGACTTCAACAACATGCTGACAACCATCTCCGGTTATGGAGGCATGGTTTTGGACGAATTGTCGGCCGGGGACCCGCTGCGGAGCCACGTCGAGGAGATCCTGAGAGCGTCGAATCGGGCGGCGGGGTTAACCGCGCAATTGCTGGCATTTGGCCGGCGCCAGGTCACGCGGCCCAAGGTGATCGGCCTCAATGCGCTGATCGCCAATACCGAGAAAATGCTCCGCCGGCTTATCGGCGAGGACATTGTGCTGGAACTGATCCTCGAAGCGGGACTGGGCAACGTCGAGGCGGATCCGGGCCACGTCGAGCAGGCGATCGTGAACCTGGTCGTTAACTCGCGCGACGCCATGCCGGCGGGAGGCCGCATCCTTATGGAAACGGCGAATGTCTCTCTCGACGCGAACTACGCCAAAACGCGCGCGGGCCTCGAGCCCGGCGAGTTTGTCATGGTTGCCATCAGCGACACGGGCGATGGCATGGACGCCGTTGTCCAGCAACGAATCTTCGAGCCGTTCTTCACCACCAAGGAACGCGGCAAAGGAACGGGCTTAGGCCTCGCCACCGTCTATGGCACGATGCAGCAGGCCGGCGGCGATATCTGGTTGCAAAGCGAGCCGGGCAAAGGTACCACCTTCAAACTCTATTTCCCCAGAGTGGATACTCCGGTCGCCTCCTCGACCGCTGCCGCCGTCGAGCCGGAGCCGCGCGGTGACGAAACCGTTCTGGTTGTGGAGGATGACCCTCAGGTTCGAGACATTACGGTACGGATGCTGAACCAACTCGGATACGAGACGCTGTCCGCCGCCACCGGCGCCGAGGCCCTGGCGATCGGCAAGGCGCATAGCGGCACCATCCACCTTTTGCTCACGGACCTGGTTATGCCCAACATGAATGGCCGCCGGTTGGCGGACGAGTTGGCTCGTTCGCGGCCGGAGATGAAAGTCCTTTTTGTTTCGGGATACACCGGGAACGTCGCGACCCATCTCGGAATCGCCGATCCGAGCGCCGCGTTCCTGCCTAAGCCGTTCAGCCGCGAGCAGTTGGCGAAGGCCGTTTGGAACGTTTTGGAAAACCGGCGAACCGCCAAATGAGGAAGGATCGATGCGGACAGCGTGCTACTCTGCCAGGTGGAATCCGCATGAGCATGGCAAGCCGGATCTCACGAGGTCGCCAGATGGAAAATCGCTTGCTCGGTCTGAGACTCGCCACTATCTGCAGCATCATCGTGGCCGCGTCCGCGGTGCCGGCTTCCCGCGCGGCGAGCCTGGCCGATTTCGTGAATCCGCTCATCGGCACGGCCGGAGACGGTCAGACATTCCCCGCCACCGGCGTGCCCTTCGGCATGACCCAATGGACCCCGCAGACGCGCGACGGCGAGGCGAAATGCGTGGCGCCGTACTACCAGAAGGACACCCGCATCCAGGGATTCCGCGGCAGCCATTTTCCCAGCGGCTCGTGCACCCAGGACTGCGGCAGCGTGACCATCATGCCCGCCACCGGCCCGCTGAAACTATCGGCCGCCGAGCGGGCGTCGGTCTTCGAGCGCTCCGGGGAACGCGCCAGGCCGTATCGGTACGACGTGACCCTGGACGATTTCGGCATCCGGGCCTCGCTGGCCGCCACTTCACGAGCCGCGATTCTGGAGTTTCGATATCCCGCGGCGGCCGAGGCTTGGATCCTGGTGCAGGCGAACTCCCGCCGCGGCGAGGGGCAGATCCGGATCGATGTGGAGCGGCGGGAGATCACCGGTTGTAATCCCGTGCATCGTCTTTATGCCGGCAGTGGGAAGCCGGCCGGCTTCAGCGGCTGCTTCGTGGCGCGGTTCGATCGTCCGTTCGGCAAAATGGGGGTCTGGAGCGGTTCGCACCGCGAGGACGGCGCGGTCTCGCAGGACGGCGTGGAAGGCGCGCCCGGCGCCTATATCGGCTTTGCCACCAAGGACGGCGAAGTGTTGCGGGTGAAGGTGGGAACTTCGTTCACCGGCATCGAGGAGGCCCGGCGCAATCTCGACGCGGAGATCCCGGCTTGGAGCCTGGACGAGGTCGCGGAACGGTCGCGGACCAGTTGGGACGGCGCGCTCGCCAGGATCGAGGTGCGCGGCGCGTCGGACAGCCGCCGCCGCGTCTTTTATACCGCGCTCTATCACGCGCTTCTGCTGCCCCGCACCTTCAGCGACGCCAGCGGAACCTACCCGGCGTTCGCCGGCTCGGGACACACCGAAACGGCGCGCGGGTTCACCTACTACTGCGATTTCTCCCTCTGGGACACCTTCCGGTCCGAGCACCCGTTGCTCACCATCATCGATCCTAAACGCGCGGGCGACATGGTGGAGTCGCTCGTGGCGAAAGGCCGGCAAGGCGGATGGCTGCCAATCTTTCCCGCATGGAACAGTTACACGCAGGAGATGATTGGCGACCATGCCATTGCCGTGATCGTGGATGCCTATCTAAAGGGGATTCGCGGATTCGACGCCGAGGAAGCGTATCGGCTCATGCGGCGGAATGCCATGGAGACGCCGGCTTCTCCGGAAGCGTACGCGGACGGCCGCGGACGGCGCGCGCTCGCCAGTTACTTGAAGTACGGCTACATTCCGCTGGAAGATCCCGTCCGCGAGGCGTTTCACAAGGGCGAACAGGTTTCGCGCACGCTGGAGTATGCCTACGACGATTGGGCGCTGTCCCGCATGGCGGGAGCTCTGGGTAAGACCGACGATGAGCAACTGTTCCTGGCGCGCGCGCGCAACTACCGCAATGTGATCGACCCCGCCACGGGCTTCGCCAGGGGGCGCCACGCCGATGGCACGTGGGACTCTCCTTTCGATCCGGCGGGAAAGTACCCTTATATCACCGAGGGCCTGCCGTTCCAGTACACCTTCTTTGTGCCCCAGGATATCGAGGGACTCATAAGCACTGACCGGTGGCCGCGCTGGATTCATCGACAAACTCGACCGGCTGTTCAACGAGAAGCTCTACGATCACGGAAACGAGCCCAGCCACCATATCGCCTACTTATACGATTACGCCGGCGCACCCTGGAAGACCGAGCAACGGGTTCGCCAAATCATGGACGAGCAGTATCTGGACCAGCCGGCCGGGATAGCCGGAAACGACGACTGCGGCCAGATGTCCGCCTGGTACGTGATGAGCGCGCTAGGGTTCTATTCGGTGGCCCCCGGCACGCCCGTTTACCAGATCGGGACGCCGCTGTTCGATGAGGCGGCGATCCACGCACCCGGCGGCAGGCCGTTTACGATTCGCGCGCGCGGCGTTTCCGCCCAGCGCCCTTACATTCAATCCGCCACCCTGAACGGGAAGCCGATCTCGCGTACGTGGATCTCGCACGCGGAGATCGTGGCCGGCGGCGAATTGAACTTCGTGATGGGACCAGAACCGAAAGTTGGTCATTCGGAGGCGGTCGATGGCGGGAGCTAGATCGACCAGACCCCGAGAGGCAGCCTCTCCAAGGACACCCAGGACGCCAGTGACTCTGAGACGCGTCGCGCCGCTTTCTCGTCGAGCAGGACGATGTCGGCCTTCATGAACTCCGCTAACAGGATGGCCGCTCGTTCGCCCGCCTGAAGTTTCTCCAGGCCCGAGGTTGCCAGAAGCGGCGTTTCTCTCGTGGCGATCCAGTATGGCGGGCTGGACGCCCAGGCTCGAACCGAGGCCGGAGCGTCTCCATGAAGCAGTTCGGCGATTACGGCCCGGGGGGCCAGTACTTGACTGAAGACTTTCGGCAGGAACTCGATCTCACCGATCATAATGAGGTAGCAGATCGGCGAAGTGTCGGCGATGGCGAGCATTACCGGGAGGCGTCACGAATGGCCGCGATGTCCCGCTCCAGGTCGTCCATGGTGTAATCATGGAAAGCCTCGGCGCGGCGGAGGAAGGACTCCGTCTCCCATCGTGAGCCCGGCCCGACGATAGAGTTGCCTGCGCCACACCTTTACTTTACAGCAAACAGTAAAGCGATACCGGAGGCCCGTTGCCGTAGACCGCAAACACGAGGCGCCCGTAACCGAGCCGCGACCGTGAGGGGGCGCAAGCGTCGGGATAAACCGGCGTGCAGTCGGGGATGAAAGAGCCCCACGAGAAAGGAGTAGCGAACCATCTTGACCTCAAGTCTTGCGCCGGGTGGCGCGAGGTGCCGGGTGAAGCGTAGACAGAGGCATCGACGGGCGAGGAGTCGAACACGGGCATAGTACCTGCGAAACTGCCGAAAGACTAACGGGGTTTGTTATCTGTTATAGTCGGCGTGGAGAAGCATTTATGGAACGGACCGTATCATTCACGCTGAATGGCCGGCCGGTGGCCGTCAAGGCCGACGAGGAGCGCATGTTGCTCTGGGTCCTGCGCAGCGATCTGGCCCTCACCGGCACTAAGTTCGGCTGCGGCGAAGGGGTCTGTGGGGCCTGTACGGTGATCGTGGAAAACGAGGCCGTGCGGAGCTGCGTCACTCCTCTTAGCGCCGTCGCCGGCAAACGCGTCTTGACCATTGAAGGCGTCGGCCAGAAAGGGCTCCACGCCGTGCAGCGGGCTTTTCTCGATCACCACGCTTTCCAGTGCGGATACTGCACGCCGGGAATGATCCTGAACGCGTACGCCTTGCTGCTCAAAACGCCGCATCCTACGCGCCAGCAGATTGCCGACCATATGGAGGACAATCTCTGCCGTTGCGGCGCGCACATGCGGATTCTGGACGCCGTTCAGCAAGCCGCCGCGGCGGCCAAGGCAGGTTCGTAATGGCACAAGCTGAAATCGCAACCAGCGGCATGACGCGCCGCGGCCTGCTCGGAGCCGCCGGAGCGGGCCTGTTCGTTTTCTTTCACGCGGAGGCCCAGGAGCCGGCGCGGCTGCCGGTGCGCCAGGCCGCTCCCGTGGATCTCAACGCCTTTCTGAAGATCGCGCCCGACGGTCGGGTGACGTGCCTGGTAGGCAAGGTGGAACTGGGCCAGGGTGTGATGACCGAGATGGCCCAGGCGCTCGCCGAGGAGCTGGATGTCGCTTTCGACGCGGTAGACGTGGTGCTGGGCGATACCGGCCTCTGCCCATACGACATGGGAACGTTCGGGTCCATGTCCACGCCCCTGCTCTGGCCTGCCGTTCGCAGGGCCGGGGCGGAGGCCAAAGCCGTATTGCTCGAGATGGCGTCGGAACGCCTGAAGGTGCCAGTCGATCGGCTGCGCGTGCAGGCCGGCGTCGTCAGCGAATCGGGTGCGCCGTCCCACGCCGTCGCTTATGGCCAATTGCTCGAAGGAAAACGCATCGAGCGGCACATCGAAAACGTGCCGGTGAAAGCCGCCGGATTCCACCTGATTGGTATTTCGCAGCCCCGCAAGGATGGTCCCGACAAAGTCACCGGCCAGGCCAAATATGCCGGCGACATCGTCCTGCCGGGTTTGCTCCACGCTTCCATCCTGCGCCCGCCCGCGCACGGCGCCAGGCTGAAATCGGTGGATACTTCCGCGGCCGAAAAGGTCGCCGGCGTGCAAGTCGTGAAAGACGCCGGCATGGTCGCCGTCCTGCATGAGCGGCCCGATGTCGCCTGCGACGCACTCGGCCGCGTCAAGGCCGATTTCGAGAACCCGCCCGCCGGTCCCGACGATCGGACCATTTTCGAACACATTCAGAAGACCGCGCCACCTCCGACCGTGGTGAAACAAAGCGGCGATCTGGCCGAGGGCGAACGGCGCGCCGCCATCGTCGAAAAAACATATCTCAATAGTTACGTAGCCCACGCTCCTATCGAGACCCACTCGGCCACGGCCCACGTCGAGGGCGACAAGGCCACCGTATGGGCCAGTTCGCAGGCTCCCTTCCAGGTCAAGAACGCGGTAGCGTCGGCGCTGGGGCTGCCCCCAGCCAATGTGCGGATCGTCTCCCGCTACATCGGCGGCGGGTTCGGTGGCAAGACCGAAGCCGACCAGGCGGTGGAAGCAGCCCGCCTCTCAAAAGCCGCGGGCAAGCCCGTCCAGGTGGTTTACAGCCGCCGTGAAGAGTTCTTCTACGACCGCTTCCGCCCGGCCGCGACGATGAAAATCCGAGCTGGAGTGGACGGCGCCAAGATCGTACTGTGGGACGGCCAGATCTTCGGCGCGGGAGATCGCGAAGGCAATCCCTTCTACGACATCCCGAACGTGCGTGTGACCTCGGCGGGTGGATGGATGGGCGGCAACCCTCCCGGCATGAATCCATTCGCCGTCGGCGCGTGGCGTGCGCCCTCGGTGAACAGCAACACGTTCGCTCGGGAATCGCACATCGACCTGTTGGCGGCGGCCGCCGCCATGGATCCGCTCGAATTTCGCCTTAAGAACCTGACCCACCCGAGGATGCGCCGCGTGCTCGAATCCGCCGCCCGCGAGTTTGGCTGGAAGGCCGGCCGGGCGCCCACCAAACGCGGCGCCGGCATGGGTTGCGGCATGTACTCTAACGTGTGCAATGCCACCATGGTGGAAGTCGCGGTCAACCGCGGCACCGGCGCCGTCGAGGTGAAGCGCGTGGTGATGGCGCTCGACGTCGGCCAGGTGGTCAACCCCGACGGAATGCGCCAACAGGCCGAGGGCGCCGTCATGATGGGGATGAGCTCTGCGCTATCCGAAGAGGTGGCGTTCCGCGACGGCGACGTGCTCACCCGCGGCTTCGACAGTTACCCGATCGCCCGCTTCTCCTGGCTGCCCAAGATCGAAATTGTGCTGGTGGAGAATCCGGGATCGCCCGCCCTCGGCGGCGGCGAACCGCCCATCATCGCCATGGGCGCGGCCCTGGCCAACGCCATCTTCGATGCCACCGGTGCCCGCGTCTTACAGATGCCGATGACCCCGGCCAGGGTGAAAGCCGCCCTGGGGTAGCAGCCTTCGATCGCGTATGACCGGGGGCTTAACCGACTTGGGGAAATCCGTTCCCGGCAACCGCTCCCTGACGGTTGCGGCTCGGTAGGTGGCTGAAAACACGCGGCGCCCGTAACCGAGCCGCGACCGCGAGGGAGCGGTTGCCGCGCCTAAACTGCGAAATCCCCAGATCGGTTAACCGCCCGCATAGACCAGTATGTACTATCGCATCTGATATCATTTCTGCTGGAGGCTCTAACTGCGGCGTGTCTGAAACGGAAGGGGTGGCCCTCAACCAGTTCATCAATGTTGCCGTCGCCGAGAAGTTATCGGCCCTGCGCACCGAGGACTATTTCCGTGAGCGCGGACAACGCGGCGATGTCGCCAAGATGACTTTCGGCTACGCGAACAATGCACGAGCGCTTTCGCCGTGACTGGCGAAGCGGCACCTCAAGCGAGCCGGCCGAGGAGCCCCCCCAGCCGCCGGCGACGAAGCGGACTGAGCCGACCTGGCAGACGAATCGGGTGTCCGCTTTCAGGACGCCCTGTCCGCTTTCGAACGCGTCTCCACATCCTCGACCCTTGCCTTACCGTCACTTAGCGATTGGCAACACGGCTGCCTGCTAGCCCGATCATGGATCTGCGATTCGCGCTTCGCTCTCTTCGCAAGGACCCTGGTTTTGCCATCCTGGCGATAGTGGTGATAGCCCTCGGGATTGGGGCCAACACGGCGGTTTTCAGTGTGGTGGACGCGGTGTTGCTCAAGCCGCTGGCTTATCGCGATCCCGACCGCATCGTCACCCTCTCGTCGCTTTGGAAAAAGAGCGGCCACCGTGGCCAGGTTTCCGCTCCCGATTTCCACGATTGGCACGACCAGAGCCGCTCGTTCTCCGCCATGGCTTACTACTACGACGACACCGCCGCCGCGACGGTCGGGTCCGTGGCCGAGTACACGTCGTTCGCCGCGGTGGGGCCGGAGTTCTTCGACGTCTTCGCGGTGCGGCCCGCGATCGGCCGCGAATTCTCCGCCGAGGAGCGCAAAACCGCGTCGGCCGTGCTGATCGGCTATGCGTATTGGCAGAGCCATTTCGGTGGCCGGCCGGAAGTGCTGGGGCAGACGGTCCGCATGGCCGAGATGAACCTGACGATCGTCGGGGTGATGCCGGCGGGATTCAGTTTTCCCGACAAGACGGACATCTGGGTGACGGTCAATTCCTTTTTCCCCGAGACGCCTTCGCGCTCCGCGCATAACTACCGGGTGGTGGGACGGCTCAAACCGGGAGCGGCGCTGGAGCAGGCCCAGGCAGAGATGGCCGGCATCGGGTCGCGGCTGGAACACGCGTATCCGGACAGCAATCGCGACAAGAACGTGGCTGTGTTGCGCATGCGTGATTCCATGGTGAGTAACGTGAAGACCATGCTCTACGTACTGCTGGGAGCGGTGGGGCTGGTGCTGCTGATCGCCTGCGCCAACGTCGCCAACCTGCTGTTGGCCAAGGCCACGGCGCGCAGGCGGGAGATCGCCATTCGCGCCGCCGTGGGGGCCAGCCGCGGGCGCATCGTGCGGCAACTGATCGTGGAGAGCCTGCTGCTGGCGGCCGTGGCCGGCGCGGCGGGCGTGCTGCTGGCAGAGTGGGGGTCGAGCGCACTGGTGGCGCTGGCGCCAGGCGACGTGCCGCGCCTGGCGGAAACCGGCATCGATGGGGGCGTGCTGGCATTCACCTTGGGAATCTCCGTGTTGGCCAGCCTCCTGTTCGGGCTGGCTCCGGCGATCGAGGCTTCGCGCGTGGACCTGAACGCCGCACTGAAACAAGGCGGGGCCAGGGCCGTTGGCGGCGCGCATCGCATTCGCGGCGGCTTGGTTGTGGCGGAGATCGCTCTTTCGGTGGTCTTGCTGGCCGGCGCCGGGTTGTTGATGAAGAGCTTTTTGACGCTCCAGGGCGTGGCGCTGGGCTTCCGTTCCGATCACGTTCTGGTGATGCAGGCAGACGTGCCGGCGTTGAATGTTGCGGGAGCGCGCCGCGCCAGCCGGTTTTACAAAGCTCTCATCGCCGATGTGGCTGCGTTGCCCGGAGTGGCGGCTGCCGGTGGAACGGCGGCGCCGCCGGGTCAGACGATTTCCGAGGGAAGCTACTGGGTCGATCGGTTGGCCGAGCACTTGACCGTATCGGCGCCGCAGGCGATCTTCTCGGTGGTCTCGCCGGGCGTTTTCGGCGCTTTGAAGATCCCGCTGAAGAGCGGGCGCGACTTCAACGGCGGGGATGGATTCGACGCTCCGCTCACTGCCATCGTCAACCAGAGCCTGGCACGCCAATCGTTTCCCGGGCAGGACCCCATCGGCCACTCCATCTACTGCGGCTTCGATTCCGATTCTCCCAAGCCCATGCGGATTGTGGGGGTGGTGGGCGACATACGCCAGCTCGGCCCGGCGACTCCGCCCTGGCCGGAGATCTACATGCCTTACGAGCAGCACCCGCGGGGAGATTTCCAACTGGTGGCGCGAACGGCGGTGAATCCGCTGGCGCTCTCCCAAACTCTGCGCCGCATGGTGCGCGACCGCGATCCGAACGTACCGGTGAAGTTCTCGACGCTCGAACAGAACCTGGCCGACAACGTCGCCGCGCCGCGTTTCCGCACCTTGCTGCTGGGCATCTTCGCCGGCCTGGCGGTGTGCCTGGCGATGGCCGGCGTCTACGGCGTGATGGCCTACGCGGTGGGGCAGCGGAACAACGAAATCGGCCTGCGCATGGCGCTAGGCGCGAGCCGCGGCGATGTGCTGGGGCTGGTGCTGCGCCAGGGCTTGGTCTACGTGGCGCTGGGACTGGCGCTCGGTTTGGCCGGCGCTTTCGCCGCCACCCGCCTGCTCGCCAGCTTCCTGTTCGAAGTGAAACCGGCCGACCCGGCGACCTACGCCGGAGTTGCGGCGTTGCTGGCCGCCGTAGCACTGGCAGCTACCTACGTCCCCGCGCGCCGCGCTACCAAGGTGGATCCGCTGACGGCGCTCCGGCAGGAATGACTATCATAAGGTTGTTTCGATTCGGCTTGGCGCGCTATCCTTGGATGGAAGAGAGCCGCGCAGTGCCTGTAGTGCCGCGGAATTGTAAACCAGCGCCAGATCAAAACAGCAATCGACAGGGCTGAAGCCGCGCTAGCTCCGGACGTCGTGAGGATCCGGTACACGCTGACGATGGATTCCAGTGGTTCCGCGGCAGTTTTCTTTCGCGTCCTGCTGTCCGACCGCGCTAGCAGACCAGACCGCCTTTACGAAACGACAGAGCGCATAACCGCGAAAATCCTGGAAATCGTCCAGCCGCAGGATAGGTTCGGCATGGAAGCGTACTTCAATTTCCGCAGCGAATCTGAACAGGCCAAGATGCATGATGCCTACTGGGGATAACACGTGCGATTGCCTGCGGGCTTGCTCGAGCAGGCGTGGCACCTCGCCAAGCGCGAGCCCAAGCGCCCGAAGCAGGCCAGCCTGCGCCGCGCAATATCTACCGCTTATTATGCACTGTTTCATTTGCTGATTTCCGAGGCGGTTCTCAATTGGAGACGGGCCGAAGACCGCGTCGAGCTTGCCCGAATGTTCGAGCATGCGCACATGCGATCGACCTGCGCGAGCCAGCGCGACGAATTGAATAAGGGATTCAAGACGAAAAAGAAGGCGGGAAGGCCCAATCAAGAAGAAGCGGTCAAGCGGAATCTCCATCGTGTAGTTAGCACCTTCGTGCAGATGCATGAGCAGCGCGAGCTTGCCGATTACGATTACTCAGGCAACTGGACCCGCACTGACGTTCTACCCGAAGTCGAGGGCGTTGCCGCCGCCTTCAAAGCCTGGAAGGCCGTGCGGAATGAGGACATCGCACAAGCGTTCCTTTTTGCTCTCCTTTACAGGAAGCGGCGATAACGATGGGACTTCGATTCCGGCGCACTTGAAGTCGCGTCTTTGTCTTGTCGCCCACTCGGAAACTGCTCCAAGCCCGTGTTCGCGATATGCTGAACCGGATTGGGGACGGGAAGTCTGCCTCGCAACAATAATGGGTCGGCTTACCGCCGGAACCGCATATGTTCCTTGAACGCCTCTAGCGAGTTATAAACGATCGGGCACACCGAAGCCCGGTCCACCAACGACCACATGCGGCTCGCAATCGACCCGCTGCCGCGCACCATGTGCGGATAGCGCTGGCAATTGTCCGGCCGGGCTTCGTAGACGGTGCATAGCTTGCCCTCCAGGAACACGCAGCCGCCCGCGGCTTCGTCGAACTTCAACGAAAGCGCGCCTTCGTCGTCCGGCATGGTGTAGTCGCGCAGGAAGTCTTCCCGGCTGATGCGCAAGTGCCGCGACAGCCGATCGATATCGCGCTCGCTGATTTCGGTGGTGGAAGTCTTGCAGCAGTTGGCGCACTGGGTGCAGTCGATCTCGTCCTGAATTCGCTCGGCGATGCGCCGCAGAATGCGGTCGGAGTGATCGCGCGATTTCATGAAACTGCGGAAGCGGAAATTCTCGTCCGTCTTCTTCTCCCCGAGTTGACGGATCTGCACCAGGTCGGTGACGGTCGGCTGCGCGGGCTTCATATTCTCTTCGCCACCAGCAGCGTGAGGTCGTCCGCCGGTGGCGCGCCGGCCGCAAACTCGGCTACCGCTTCGGTCACCGCCTGCACGATTTCGCCGGCCGGCCGGTGGCGATTCTGGCGCAGCACCGCAATCAGGCGCTCCTCGCCGAATTCGTCCAGGTTGCCGTTGTTGGCCTCGGTAACGCCGTCGCTATAAATCACCAGCATGTCGCCCGGCCCGAGCGCGCCGCGCTGTTCGCCGTAGGGCGCGATCTTCACAATTCCGAGCGGAGGGCCGCCGCCTTCGAGCATCTGCCAGTCTCCCGCGGCCCGCATCAGCACCGGCGGATTGTGCCCCGCGTTGGCGTGCAGCAGGGTTCCCGAAGGGTCGAGCACGCTGAAGAAGAAAGTGATGAAACGGTTCGACGGGCAATTGGCGCAGGTGGCCTTGTTGAGCCGCGCCATGAACCCGCCCAGGTTGCCCGGTTCGGCCGCCAGCACTTCCACCCGCGCGTGCAGCGCCATCATGAGCAGCGACGCCGGCATGCCCTTGCCCGAAACGTCGCCCAGCGCCAGCCCCACCCGCCCGTCGCCGTAGGGGAAAAAATCGTAGTAGTCGCCGCCCACCGTGCGGCAGGCGGCATTGTAGCCGGCCAGGTCGAACCCGGCCACCGCGGGCGCTCCGGCCGGCAGCATGGACTTTTGAATCTCGGCCGCCTGCGAAAGATCGCGCTGGAAGATGCGGTCGGCTTCTTCGATTTCCGCCAGGCGAGCGTTCTCGATGCGGATGGCGGCCACGTTCGCCATCACCGCCAGCAGGCTCAAATCGTCCTTGGTGAATTCGCGCAGCACGAACGGCGAATCCACGTAGATCAGCCCGATGATGCGGTCCTTGGTTTCGAGCGGCACCGCCATCATGGTGTGTACCCGCTGCTCCACGATGCTGAGGCGGGCCTTGAACGCTTCGTCGAGCTGCGCGTCGCGGACCAGTACGGAGGCCTTTTGGTTCAGCACCCGGTCGCGCACCGCCGTCGAAATACGGAAGCCCTCGCCCTTGTGCGCCTTGGCCACCAGCCGCTCGCCATCGAGCAGCATCAGCACCCCGCGTTGCGCGTTCACCGCCTGAATGGCCAGGTCCAGAATTACCGGGAATAATTCCGCCAGCGGACGGTTCTGCGACAATTCCTGCCCGGCGCGAAGCAGCGCCTGCACCGGCGAAAGAGCTCCCCGCCCTCCTTTTTCCGCCAGCTTGGTGGAATTGGAAATCGCCCCTTCCAGAGTAGTCAATACCGTCGAAGTGGTGTCCGAATCCTGCTCCCCGCCTTCGAACACCACCACCCCCATATCGGGGCGGCGGACGCCCACGTCGTAGAGGATGGTCAGGTGCCCCGCCGTGATCCGGTCGCCCGGCTGCAGCACCAGCCGCGCTTTCAGCGGAATGTTGTTGACGTAGGTGCCGTTCTTGCTGCCCAGGTCGCGCACCGTCCAATCCGCGCCCTCCGGCTCGAACATAAAATGTTGCCGTGACAACCCGGCGTCGTCGATGAAGGACAATTCGACGTTGCTGGACCGCCCGACCGTAACCGGCGCGTGTTCCAGCTCAAACGTCTTCGTCTGCCCATCGGGCGTTTGGATCAACAATTCACGAGCCATGGATCTTATCAATTGTAAAGCGTTTGTCCAGTGGGGCGGATCTGGTGCCTAGTCGATCTGGGGAGTTTGCAGTCCGGGCCCCGGGCAACCGTCGCGGTAGGGATGGCCGTTACCAGCCACCCCCCGCACGGACCCGTACTTGCAGGAACTACTGCATACGGTTCTTACCTTGGATGTGACCCCATATGGCGTCTGGCGTCGAAGCGAGCGTCCGGATAGGCATGCACTACATGAGGAATGGGCAGCCAGTGGTCGAAGATCGGACCCAGCTTCTTCCAGGTAGGTCGTCGTTGACTGCGATGGCACAGGGTTCTGTACCAGAGGCGCACCGCCTGGTGCCGAAAGCGGGACAGGATCGACAGATTTCTTCCGCCTTCGTTTGCCGTCCGTAATGCGCCGGACTTCGAACCTGCCCAGCCTGTTCTTCCCGCAGAGATGCTGGAGTCCCAGGAAGGGGAACGCTTCCGGTTTTCCCTCGCCACGCTTGGCCCGGCTGAACGCCGCAAACCGCCCGAATCGGATCAGCCGTGTCTTGTCTTCATTCCGCTCCAGCCCATACTCGCGCCTCTTGCAGCCGTGCGGCGATAAGGTCAATCGTCGCGGCAGACTCAAGAGTCCGCTCCACGAAGAAGGACTACATGCCCCTCAGGCTGATGACGGTTAGCGCCAGGGTTAGTCCCACCACGATGGCCACGCTGATCCACGATACGAAGTTGTACCACGGCGGATTGACCCATTCGCCCATCAGGTCCTTGCGGTTGATGAGCAATACCATGAAGATCAGCACCACCGGCAGCAGCGCGCCGTTCAGCACCTGGGAAAGCAGGATCATGCGCACCAGGGGGAAATTCGGGATCAGCACCACGCCGGCGCCCACCACGATCAGCGCCGTGTAGAGGGAGTAGAAAATCGGCGCTTCCCGCAGCCGGAAGTTCACCCCGGCCTCGAAACCCAGGCCTTCGCAGACCGAATAGGCGGTGGAGAGCGGCAGGATGCTGGCGGCGAAAATCGACGCATTGAACAGGCCGGCGCTGAAAAGCAGGAAGGCGTACTGCCCAAACGGCTTCAGGCCCAGCGCGGCCTCCTTGGCGTCCTGAATATCCCTGGGGGCCACGCGGTAGATGGCGCCGGCGCAGGCCACGATGATGAAGAACGCGATCACGTTGGTCATGATGCAGCCCACCACCACCTCCACCCGCGAGGCGGCGTATTCCCTGGCCGAGACGCCTTTTTCCACCACCGCCGACTGCAGGTAGAATTGCATCCAGGGTGCAATGGTGGTGCCCACCATGCCGATCAGCATGTAGATGTAGCCGGAATCGAGCATCATCACCGGCTTCACGCTGTAGATGGCGGCTTCTTTCCAATCCGGCTTCACCAGAAATCCGGAAATGATGTAGGTGACGTAGAGGACGGAGGCAAACAGGAAAATCTTCTCGACGCTCTTATACGTCCCCTGCACCACCAGCAGCCATACGCCCACCGCCGCCAGCGGCACGGAGATGTACCGGCTGACGTGGAATAGTTCGAGCGAACTGGCCACGCCGGCGAACTCGCTCATCACGTTGGTCATGTTCACCAAAACCAGCAGCGCCATGGTCAGAAACGTGATGCGCAGGCCGAATTCCTCGCGAATCAGGTCCGACAGCCCTTTGCCCGTGACCGCGCCCATGCGCGAGCACATCTCCTGGGCGATGATGAGCAGCACGGTGATGGGCGCCAGCGTCCATAGGGGAAGGTAGCCATACTTGGCGCCGGCCGCGGAGTAGGTATAAATACCGCCGGAATCGTTGTCGACCATGGCCGTAATGAAGCCAGGGCCGATCACGGCGAAGAACAGCACGATCTGGTAGCGGAACTTTCCCAGGAGGTTCGGCATCCGTCACTTCTGCCTTAGAACGGAGATGATGTCGTCGGCGGTGATGACGCCGGAAAGCTTGCCGTCGTTATCCACCACGGGCAGGGCCAGCAGGTTGTACTTGTCGAAGAGTTCCGTCACGCGCTCCTGCCTCTCGTCCACGTGCGCCTGGATGAGGTTCTCGCTGGCCAGATCCTTCAGGCGTGCAGCGCTTTCGGCCACAAACAGGCGCGCCAGCGGCACGGTAGCGGTGAGACGCTCTTCGGGGTCCACCAGGAACAAGGTATGGAGCGATTCCAGCGCATCTTCCCAGGTTCGCAGGCAGGCGACCGCGTCGGCCACCGAGGCTGTCTCCGGCAGGGCTATGAATTCGGTATTCATCATCCCGCCCGCGGTGTCCTCTTCGAACTCCAGCAACTCCCGAACCTCGGTCTTCGGCTCGGTATCCATTTCATCCAGGATTTCCTCGCTGGTTTCCGCTTCGAGTTCGGAGAGCACATCGGCAGCCAGGTCGGGCGCCATTTCTTCGACGATATCGGCGGCCTTCTCAGGCTCGAGCGATTCCAGGATGCTGACTTGCATCTTCGGATCCACTTCGGACAGGGCGTCGGCGGCCACTTCGCTGTCGAGGGTCTCGAAAATGGCTTCGCGCTCGGCGGGGCTTAGCTCCTCGACGATATCGGCAAGGTCGGCGGGGTGCAGGTTTTCCAGGCGCGCATAGGAGATATTGAGGCGCAGCCGGCGCAGCGGGTCCGGCTCTACCACGTTGCAGAATTCCCAACGGATCGAATTGGGCGGCAGGCTCCGCTGCAGGCGGCGAATCCAGCGCGGCGGTACGGCACCCTGCAGCAGGCGGCGGAGGATGGCGCGGATGCCGATGTCGACATCCATCGCCACGAGCACGTCGCGGCCTTCCTCGGAGCGGATTTCCATGGTGAGATCGTTGACCCGCACCACCTTTCGCCCGGTGACGTCGATAATCTGCTGGTCGAGGAGGTCGCGGCCGATGCGCAGCAGGAATTCGTCCTCGTGATAGGGGGTGAGCTGCTCGTCGGCCAGGGCGATGCCGCGATCGAGCGAAATCGCGCGGACCTGATCGTAACGAACGCTGAGCCAGGTATCCCCGCCGCCAACCAGAAAACGGGCGATGCGGGAGGCGTTTTCGTGCGGTACCAGGGCGGCATCTTTGACGCGGCCGATGCGCCGGGCTTTGAGATCCAGCACCGGCATTCCCATCAACTCCGTGAAGAATAGGAAGTTATCCGCCATTGAACGTCCCCGGCGCGTCTGGAGAAAACCCGCGCGCGCATTCGAACGCTCCATGTCGATACTGCCAATGCGCTCTACACGGCTCTACAGGTGACGCTATTTTTAATATGGCGCATCGGCCGGGAAGCCCGCAAGGAAAAAGTCGAGCAGGCCGCGTCCCGCTATAATGCCCAGGATGGCGTTCGGGCGCGGGTTCTGGGAACGGTTGGGTGAGAGGCCGTTTTTTTCGTACCTGACCATTTTCCTGCTGCAGCTAAAACTCGCGTGGGGCTTGTGGCATCTTCGCGACCTCACGGCGGGGGATACCAGCTCCTACTTCGTCGGCGCGTACGAGTGGCACAAGAATCTGAACCTCAACATGGTTTGGTCGCCAATGTACACGGCCTTCTACGGATTGTTTTTCAACTTTTCGGCGGATGCCTATGTGGTGACGGTCGCTCATCGCTTGGCCATCGTTCTCGTTTTGGCGGTACTCGTGCTTGCCCTGATGCGCCAGTTGCTGCCAGCGCCAGTGGCCTGGCTCATGGCGGCCTGGTGGGTCGTATTGCCGGTCGATTTCAATGCTCTCTACGAAGTCCACATTTTCGCGATCCTCCCCATGCTTGCCGCGCTGTTGGTCATCGCAGTCAAACCGGGTTCGTGGGGAAGAGGATGGGGAATCGCGATTCTGCTTGCGTCAACGGTTCTGGTCCGGAATGAACAACTGTTCGCCGCCGGGGGGTTGGCCGCCCTATCGCTTGGTTGGGAGTGGATGCGGCGGCGCAGAGGGGAGCGTGGTGGCATTGGTGTATTCAAAGCATACGCGGCGCCTCTGCTGTTGTCGTCGCTCGCGATTCTGCTGGCGTTCACGCGCTCCGGCAGTCTGCACGATATCCGGCAGACTTTGGACGGCAAGGATCGGCTGAATATGTGCCAGGCTTACGCGGTCAGTTACCAGCAGCGGGATCCCGAATGGGCGGGTTCGCCGTGGACCGACTGCGGACAGCTAATGACGAGCACTTTCGGAAAGCCGGGGCCGACATTTGGCGAGGCGATGAAGGCGAACCGATGGGCGATGCTGGAGCATTTCTCCTGGAACGCAAGGTCGATCCCCAACTGCCTCCAGGTTCTGTTGTTCTACGCCACTCCGGCCATAATGGCGTTTTATGCCGCTCGCGTACTGGTTGTTGTCCTAAGCGCATTGGTGGGTGCGATTCTGATAGCCGGCGGGATGGTTCTCTATCGCGAGCGAGATTGGCGTCTTCCGACGGGACAAAACTGGGTGTGGATCGGGATGCTGCTGCTGGCGCTCATGGCACTCGTGGTGGCGGTGGTCGAACGGCCATGGCCCGAGTACATGTATAGCTTGGGCATTTTAGTCCGAGCCGCAGTCGGGGTGTGTTTGGTCGCGATCGCGGGCCGGCTCCAGGCTCGCGCCGCATTGCGGAAGGCTGCCGCCGCGCGGCGCGCCAAAGCGCTTGCTCACGCGCGCCGCCTGGCAGCCGCCTCCAAGCGGCGTAGACCGTTGGCAAGCCGTGCCGAGGCGCCTCCGCCAGTCGACACCGCCGCTCGATTCGGTTTTGTCTTTCCGGCCGGCGTCGCCTTGGCCATTTTGCTGGCGCCGATGTACTACGTTCGCGTCTCCAATGGCCGGCCGGTGCTCGAAGCCTATCGGCGTCTGCAGCCCTATCAGAAGCTGTTTGAAAGACCGCATACGCGTTTCGTGTCCGTGATCGCCCCCGACGACCTTTGCAACTACCTGGGAAAGTCCGCCTCCTGCGGCGTGCTGTCCTTCATCGCGCTCCGCAACCAGGTTTTGGCCGGAACCCCGTGGAATGTAGTGCTGGACCGAAATGGCGCCACGATTTTCTTTGCAAATGAGGATGTCATGGCAGATCCCGTGAGTCGCGACTTTGTCGACCGCGCCGCGCAATGGGGCTGGAGGACAGTCGCGGCGATGCACGGGCCAACGCAAAATTGGAAGCTGCTGGCCTTCTCTGGGAAGACCGGCACGATCCCCTCCGGTGCGGGCCGAAGACGCGGCAAAGACCGGTGGGATTGTCGGGCGTTGGCGCGCGGATGCCCCCCCACCCCCTTATTGGAAATACCCGTTGGCGTCGATGAGGACGTGCGTAGCGTTG